>NZ_OY781882.1:5395516-6067025 GCF_963677125.1 uncultured Desulfobacter sp.
TATACGGACTGCCGGTTGAAATTATCCGGCATAAGGGCTACCCTCTGGTGGTGCCGGTTGAGGACGCATCCCAAGCGGCATAGGTCTTTTTTATAGGGTGGATGTTAGTGTCTGAACGAAAACCTGGAAATTTTGTCGAGTACAAGGCGGAGGCAAATTTTAACCGGAGGAATACATGAAGTATTTCGAGGAGTTAAATTTTCGGCCAACGAAGTAGTCGGCAAAATTTACGGTGTTCGGGTGGACACTGTGTTAGGATTGCATTAGAGGTGTCTATTAGAGCCATTTTCATGGTGGATCCGGGCCTGTCGAAGTTTCCCTTTAGTATAAAATATGGTACACGTGAACGCAAAAAAATGGATTTAGCCCATTGGCCATGCAGGTCATTTAGATCCATATGAATAACATTGTGCAACAAGGTGCTTTTTGAAATCAACTCCCCCGGACATACACGAAGAAGATCGGCAACGGTTTAATGTTTGTATTACCACTGAGTTAAATGCCAGGCAAAAAGAGTGGATTATCCGTCCTGAAACTATCTACCCTCGGCAGGAAGCTGTTCTGGCGGTTCACTGGCATCCGGAATTTATTCCCATCGAGATCATCCGGGAACGGTTGAATCATCTTTACCCCAACAGACGGGATGAGTTGATCATTCCCACCCAGCACAACCAGATCTTGGAATATGACGCGCATGCCGGCGTAGAGGTTGACTGTTATTCCAGCGGGTTTCACAGCAAGGTTCAATTGTTGATTCATTTGCGCAAAGACAAGCTCGCACAGGCATCAGTATTTAAAAATATCCTTAAACACACCTTTACATACAGATCTTCCCAGCTTTTTAATTACTTGAAGGCTTTGACCCGGCCCGATGACCGGATTCTGCAGTGGGCAGCCAGGGAAACCGGTGCCACGCCGGAGGTCATTAAACTGGTCAGACATCAGGCTCAGCAACTGGAAACACTGCTGGACGAAAACTATGACACTGTTCCGCCTGCGTTTATTAAGAATAAGCTCATTCGCGATTATGTGGATCTTTTACGAACTGATCATGACGGTGATTTGATTGATCGTGCCCAAACATTTTTGCGGGCTGTGAAGTATAAGGTGAAAGAAGGGTTCCCGTTAAGCTATTTTTACCGTACAAGTGAAGTGATTGAAGAGGCAAGATCGTTGGATGCGGGCATTGTCATTCCCCATCCGGAACAGTTCTGGCCCATTCTTTTAGCAGACTATGATGTGGACGGATATGAAGTGTGGAATCCACAGTCACGGGAGTATACTGAATTTTTGGTGACGGTTTTAAACCGGCGCAACAAGCAAGTTAATAATTCAAGGCCGTTGCTGGTGTTTATGGGAGATGACACCCATTTCAGTGAAAAAGTCAGAGACCCTGAAACCCGGGATCGTGAAAAAGCCGCCAGAGAAATAGGTTTTCAACCGGCATGGGAAGATATGCAGATTCAAAAGCAATTGCTAAAGGCCGGTATGGATAGATCCTGGGTCATCAAGGAATATGCGGCGCGCCTTGGAGGGGTGAACCATCACAACACCTGTTAAACAAAAATAGACATGGAAAAGTACATATATGGCAAAACAAAAATTTTCATATGACTCGATTCAGGATGTTGCCTCAGTACGAAGGTATTTGAAATCGATAATTCGCTCTATTGATGAAGGCAAAATCACTTTGACCTCAGAGGATGACTGCATTGATCTTAAAGTCCGGAACCTGCTTCATTTTTCAATTGAAGCACGCAAAAAAGGGAATAAAAACAGGCTGACCCTGGAAATGCGATGGACGGATAAAAAAGAGTTCCCCCTGGGAGATGATACCAAGTCTGTGAAAATTTCTTCCTGATGAATAGGACCTATCATGGCCATTGAGCCCAAGACAAATCAGGATATCCATTTTCTTCTTATTGAAGTGATGGGCCAGGTGGCCACCACGGAGCTTTATCTCAATAGCTTTGACCAGGTTCATGGATTGCGGGTTCTGGAACGGGAAGGCTATATTGACAACCTGAAGGTCACAGTTGAAAACAGCTATTTTTCATTGATTCTCACCCAACCGGACCGCGGACAAAATGAGGTGAACCGGGCCAGGGCCGTTCATGTTATCAGTACCAACCTTCAACAAATTTCAAGTTTCAGCGTTAATATCGTACGCCAGGTGGAATATCTGTTTGACCGTTCCCTGTGGCTGACCTTTGATGCCAAATCCATGTTTGATACGATTAGAAATTGCCTGGAACAGGTACTGCCCGCTCTGGATGACAAGGACATTGGCCTTGCATTAAGTATTTGCCATTGCGAGTATGAAATAGACCGCCTTTATTTAAAAAATTTTCAACGCATCATGGCAGAGCTTCGTGATGGGGTATCCATAGAATCATATATCACCATTCTTTTTATTTTTCGGTACATGGAACGAATTGGGGATGCTTTGCTCAAGATCGGGGAAGCCATTTTGTTTGCCATCCTTGGCGAAAAGATTCGCATCCGGCAGTTTGAAGCCCTGCAACAGACCCTTGCCAAATCCGATATGGATATTTCCCTGGATCGCCTTAGTCTGCATTCCTATTGGGGGACAAGATCCGGATGCAATATCAGCAAAGTTGCCAATGAACCCTCCAGCGTGGCAACAGGTCCTGCCAAACAGGCTATATTTAAAACCGGCAGCTTGAAAAAAATTGAGCAGGAGAAAGAAAACCTTGATAGATGGCAGGATATTGCGCCGGGACTTGCGCCCAGGGTCCTGACGTTTCACCAGGAGGATGAAAATACAGGCGCGTTACTGGTGGAATTTATTTCAGGTAATAATCTTCAGGAGATCGTACTGGGTGACAACAGCAATCTGGCAGACAACGCCTTAAAGGCATTACACAGACTGCTGGGCGAAAAGATCTGGCCGGTGACAAAAAAAATAGGCGCCAAGGAAACTTCGTATATGGATCAGGTGCTAAAGCGCCTTGACTCCATTCTTCAAGTGCATAGTTATATGCGCAGGCAGCAGACTTTAGGGGATCTTGAGGTCGATTCCACAGCCACCCTGGTGGAAAAGTGCATGCGTATTGAACGACTGCTGCCTGCCTCTTTTAGTGTATTCATCCACGGTGACTTCAATGCCAACAATATTATCTATGATGAAAAAAAAGATACAATTCATTTCATTGATGTACACCGGTCTACGAGCGCTGACTATATTCAAGATGTTGCCGTATATCTGATTTCCAATTTTCGTCTGCCTGTATTTGAGCCGCCGGTGCGCGACCAGATTAATATGGCCATTCGTAATTTTTATGGGTTTGCTAAAAAATTTGCCCAGGAACATCATGACAACACCTTTGATGTACGCCTGGCCATTGCCCTGGCACGTTCCTTTTATACCTCCACCCGGTTTCAGCTTAATTCTGAATTTGTAAAAGAGATGGTGATGCGCGCCAATTTTCTGCTTGAAAAGGTGATTGTTTTTCATGAGGGACAAGAGAGTTGGCAGGCGTTTCTTTTCCCTGAGGAGGTGCTGTATCTATGATATCCGAACTTTATCTGTATGCCTGTGAACTGCCGGATGAAGCACTGTCGGATCCGCAGAAACGGGCCGGCCAACGGGTGGGGGCCTATCTTGCCCGAAAAAAGATCCCTGTTGACATGGTGCTTTATCAGAATGTTGATGTGTATGAACAACTTGCTCATAAACTGATAAAAGCCATGGGCAAGGGAACGTATTTGACAAAAGGTGTGGATATGGGGCATTGGCATGATTTTAACCAGGCCATTGAGGCAATCTCAAAAGCCGGAGAATCAAAGAGCAGTGTTCTGGTGATTGGATCACGTGATATTTTGAATGACTGGACCGTCAGTGATGTTATTGAAGGTTTACCGGTGTTGCAGACAGATACGGTTGTCGTTCTGGGTAATATGCAATCGCCTGCTGCTTTGAACCAGTGGTCACCTCAATTTTTAATTTCCTGTGAAGATCTGCCGGAACGATTCCCCTTTCCTTTTCCCGATGGTACGCAACTGCGGCCGCGGCCTGCTTATTATTATACCCAGTCAGCCGTGATCCCCTTTGAACAGACGGACCATGGGCTTCAGGTCCTGGTTATCGGCTCAAGCAAACGAAAACATTTCGTGGTGCCTAAAGGGATTCACGAGCCGGGACTTTCCGCCCAGGAATCGGCAGCCAAAGAGTCCTTGGAGGAGGCCGGGATCATGGGCCCGGTATCTGAAAAAGCCATTGGCAGTTACGCCTATTCCAAGTGGGGCGCGGAATGCACGGTCTGTGTGTATGTACAAAAAGTGACTGAAGTTTTGCCGGAATCCCAATGGCAGGAACGTCACAGGGGACGGCAATGGATGTCGCCCGGAAAAGCCGCCGCCATAGTGAAACAACCGGAACTTGGACAGATGATAGAACAGTTGGAACAGTTTTTACTTGAGGAGTTGAAATGAAAATTGGTGTTGTGGGCGTAAAGGACGGGTGGTCATCCAAAGCGCTGGCAGATGCGGTGGCCCAGGCCACGGGCTTCGGATTACTCATCGATATGGCGCACGTCCGTCTGGATATGCCTTCGGGGAAGGCGTGGTATGAAGATACTGATTTAAGTACATTGGATGCGTTGATCATAAAAAAAATCGGTACGACCTATTCTCCTCAACTGCTGGACCGGCTGGAAATCTTAAGGCTTTTAGAAGAAAATGGACTGCCTGTATTTTCCAGCCCGGCTAAGATTTTAGGCGTTCTTAATAGAATTTCGTGTACGGTTACACTTCAGGCAGGCAAGATTCCCATGCCCTTGACCAGCGTCACCGAGGATGCGGACATGGCGGTAAATGCCGTGGATACCTACGGACAGGCTGTATTTAAACCCTTGTTCTCTACAAAAGCCAAAGGCATGTGTGTGATTGAAAAAGGTGACGTCTGCCGGGATGACGTTCTTAAGTTTCAACAGGCAAACCCCTTGATGTACATTCAACAAAAAATTGACCTGGGGGAGCAGGATCTTGGCATTGTTTTTCTTGGCGGGAAATATCTGTCCACCTATGCCCGGTGCCGTGGGGAAGGCACGTGGAATACGACCATTGCTTCGGGCGGACGGTATAGGGCATTTGATCCAGAACCACAAATTATTGAACTTGCCCGCAGGGCCCAGGCATTGTTTGGTCTTGATTTCACCTGCGTGGATGTGGCTCTCACCCCCCAGGGTCCCATGGTTTTTGAAGTATCGGCCTTTGGCGGGTTCAGGGGGCTGTCAGAAGCTAGGTCCATTGACGCTGCAAAGGAGTATACCGCGTATGTCATCAACACCCTCTCAAAATGAGCCTGCCTGTAATCTGGCTGATCTGGTTAAATCGCTGTCAAGAGATGTCAGGTATACAGAGCCGCTGCTGTTGACCCTGGATGACTGTACCATTGAAATAAATTGCAGCAGTGAAGCATTTAAACAAGAACTTACCCGATATTTTTTGCCACTACTGGATACCCCCCATGGTCAAGTGAAAATTCAAATCCAGGCCATTGACGGGCCAAACCCCTCCCTGAACTGCCCATTAACTCCCCAAAAACCCGGTCCGGGAAAGACAAAAATTAAAGAAGAGTGGGCCTTGCTGGATACCGGGCGTGTGGTGCGAAAAGTGAACTCAGGTATCATCATGGTGTTTGGCGGGGATAAAAATATGGTGGCTGGGCCCTGTGTTTCCTACCCCAACCAGGTGATCAATTTTATCAATAATCGGTTCATTGAGTATAAACTTAATAAAGGGGGGCTGCTTGGGCATGCTGCAGCGGTTTTCAGCCACGGCCTGGGTATTGCCGTGGCCGGATTTTCAGGTATGGGAAAATCCACACTGGCCCTGCATTTAATGAATGTCGGGGCTGATTTTGTATCCAATGACCGGTTGGTGATGGAAAACACCGGGGGGCAGCTCGTGATGTCCGGTGTAGCCAAATGGCCCCGCATTAATCCGGGCACCGCACTGAACAATCCTTCTCTTTGCGGGGTGTTGACCGCTCAAGAGCAAGCGGATTTCAAACAGCTGCCCCAGGAAGCATTATGGCGTCTGGAACATAAATATGATGTGATGATTGACCAGTGCTATGGCCCGGACCGGTTCCGGCTGAATGCGCCATTGGATAGGTTGGTGCTGCTCAACTGGCGGCTTGGGGCAGGCCCCATGAAATTTGAAGAGATATCCCTTGCCGATCACAGGCCGCTGCTGCAGGCCATTATGAAAGATACCGGATTGTTTTATCTGCCTGCTAAGGGGCTGCCCCAGAATCCGTCTGAAGATCAGTATCTTGATCTGCTTGAGCCTTGTCGGGTTTTGGTTCTTTCCGGGGGTGCCGATTTTGATCAGGCGACCCGGACAATCATGGATTGGTTATTGTAGCATCCGAGTGGATAAATGGGATACGTGCGTGTGAAGCTATGCATTGTGCCAGCCTGTCAGGTGTGCACGCAGCCGTCTTGAGCTGTTCCGGAGATAACCACAGGACCTCAGCCTGGTGGGAGTCGGGCTTTAGCCCCATCTGTGGGGTGTAGCCGGCAGGAAGCGTACACTTGAACCCGAACTCCACCTTATGCCGGAGCGGTTTACAGGGTGTGCGGGACGTTTTGATGTATTCACAGATATAGTGCAGCCGGCCCGGTACAACAGTGGCGGCAATCTCTTCTTCGCATTCCCTGATAAGCGCCGAGATAATGCTTTCTCCAGGCTCCTGGCTGCCACCCGGTAAGGTGTACACAAAAGAGCGGTCTTCATAGACTTTTTTTAGTATCAGAATATCATTGTTGTCATTATAACAGACGGCCTTGGCCGTGTTACGAATTTCCGGGTTGATTTTTTTCATGGGCTTTAACTATCCTATTTTTAATGTCATTGGTATTATAACAACAATGATAATAATCTCAATAAGCGAATGCTTTTCATGATTTAATATGAATCAAAACTTTTAAAATTTAAGATAGATATAATAAAATTGGGGGGATGTATGATGTATTTTTAATCAAATATTTAATCAGATTTTTCTTGACCAGTTTTTTATTTTAAGTTAGTGCTATTTGCATGGATCATTAAGATTAATACGCCTTAATATATGCCGGGGAGAATAAAATGGATTTTGAATTAAGCAAAGAGTTGCAAATGCTCCAGAAAGAGCTGCGAAAATTTGCAAAAAAAGAGATCGTTCCCTTTGCAGACCAGTGGGATGAGGAACATTATCTACCTATCAAAGAGGTGATGCAGCCTCTGGGCGAAATGGGTTATTTCGGTACCGTGATTCCCGAAGAATATGGTGGAGAAGATTTAGGTTTTCTGGCCGCCATGATTGTGACCGAGGAGCTGGCCAAGGCTTCCTCATCCCTGCGGGTCCAGGTGAATATGCAGGTGCTGGGGTGTGCATACACCATTTATAAATACGGCAATGAAGCGGTCCGCAAAAAATATGTGGAAAAATTGTGCAATGCCGAATACATCGGCGGCTTCGGCATCACTGAACCGGATGCAGGTTCCGATGTCATGAACATTGCCTCCACCGCCGAAGACAAGGGTGATCACTGGCTGCTGAATGGAAGTAAAACTTGGATCTCCAATGCCGATGTGGCAGACTGTATGCTTTATTACGCCTATACGGATAAAACTGCCGGCTCCAAGGGGCTGTCCGCTTTTGTGATAGAACCTAAGAATTTTGACGGTGTCACAACCTCTTCTTTAGATAAGCTGGGCTCTCACTCGTCTCCCACAGGGGAATTGTTTTTAGATAATGTTAAGGTGCCCAAGGAAAATATCCTTGGCAAACCCGGTGATGGTGCTAAAATTGTATTTTCATCTTTGAATCAGACCCGTTTGTCTGCAGCTGCCGGCGGCGTGGGATTGGCCCAGGCCTGTCTGGACGAAGCCGTAAAATACTGCAATCAGAGAAAACAGTTCGGCAAAAAGATCGGTGAATTTCAAATGAACCAGGACATGATCGCCCAGATGGCCACGGAGATCGAAGCCGCTCGACTGCTTGTCTACAAAGCGGCCTGGGCCAAAGATCAGGGCCGGCTGAACAACGGCATGGATGTGGCTATGGCCAAATACATGGCCGGCGAAGTGGCGTATAAATGCGCCAACTACGCCATGAGGATTCTGGGTGCCTACGGCTATTCCACTGAATACCCCGTGGCCCGATACTACCGGGATGCGCCCACCTATGCCATGGTGGAGGGCTCCGCCAATATATGCAAGTGGATTATTGCCCTGGATCAGTTGGGTATCAGAAAAGCAAACAGATAGTTTTAAAAAAAGGAGATCCACATGTCTGAAGATGTACTCGCCCCCCTGTCAGGGAAAATTGTCAGCTTAAGCGTTGAGCCGGGTGAAGAAATAGAAGAGGATGACGAAATTCTGGTGATCGAAGCCATGAAAATGGAAACTCCCATTTTTGCGCCTTGCTCCGGCACAGTATCAAAGATTGTCGTCAAGGAGGGGGATGCGGTAGACGAGGACGACCTTTTGGCTGTTATTGATTAGGCACCAAAGGAAAAACAAATGAAATCCTATTTTGAAAACATGACGCCCTTTGGCAAAGCACTTAAGAAAGGAACCATAAAACGTACCCAGAACAATTACGAACAGGTGCTTGAGGCGGAAAAAAAGATTGTAGCCGCCGTTGACGAAGTTAAACATCTCGGTCTTCCCGAAGAAAAGATCAACCAGCGCGGTCAGATGACCGTATGGCAGCGCCTGGCGTATATTGTGGACCCGGGCACCTGGACCCCGCTTCATACGCTTTATAACCCTGCAGATAATATTGAGGGTACCACCAATGTCATTGACGGCCTTGGTAAAATTGCCGGCAAATGGGCAGTCGTGATTGGTTTTGACAATAAAGTCATGGCCGGTGCCTGGCTGGCCGGTCAATCCGAAAACATCTTGCGAGTTACAGATCTTGCAGAGCGACTTAATATTCCGTTGGTCTGGTTGGTGAATTGCAGCGGGGCAAAGCTTACTGAGCAGGAAAAATTTTATGCCAACCGAAGGGGATCCGGTACTCCGTTTTTCAGGCATGCAGAGCTTGAGCAGGAAGGTATCCCCGTGCTGGCGGCCATTTACGGCACCAACCCTGCCGGCGGCGGCTACCAGTCCATCAGTCCCACGGTACTTTTCGCCCATGAAAAATGCAATATGGCCGTGGGGGGCGCGGGCATTGTCAGTGGAATGGCCCCCCAGGGCGGATTTACCGTGGACATGGCCGAAGCTCTGATCCAGAAAGCCAAAGAGCACCGGGAAAAGCCGCCTGGATCTGTGGGCACCCATTATGATCACACCGGTTTTTTTCGCTTTGTGTACAAGGAGGAAAAAGAGGTATTGGATGGTGTCAGAGATTATATGAAAAAGTTGCCTGCCTATGATCCTGAATTCTTTAGAGTGACCACGCCCAAGCCTCCGGCGTTCGAGGCCGAAGATGTCATGCGTCTGCTGCCCATCGCCTCCAAGACCGTATATGATTTTGACGATATTTTAGCAAGGCTTGTGGACGGTTCCGAACATATGGAATATCGTCCCGACTATGGTCCTGAGATCTACACAGGACTCTGCAAGGTGGATGGATTGCTTGTAGCGTGTATCGGAAATCGCCAGGGATACCTTGGCAAGGGATATCCCGAATATGCCGATTATCCGGGCATGGGCGCCAAATTGTATCGCCAGGGTCTGCTGAAGATGAGCGAGTTTGTGACCTTTTGCGGCAGGGACAGGATTCCTGTGATCTGGTTCCAGGATACATCGGGCATTGATGTGGGGGATATTGCCGAAAAAGCAGAGCTTTTAGGCTTGGGCCAGTCCCTGGTTTACTCCATCCAGCAGTCTGGGCTTCCCATGATGCTTGCCATTTTGCGCAAGGGAACAGCCGCTGCCCATTATGTCATGGGCGGCCCCCAGGCCAACCGGAACAATGCCTTTACCCTGGGAACCTGTGCCACGGAAATTTGCGTGATGCACGGAGAGACAGCTGCGGTGGCCAACTATGCCAGACGCCTTGTCAAGGAAAAGGAAGCCGGCCGGGATCTTGAACCCGTGGTGGAGAAGATGAACGCCCTTGCCCAGCAATACAAGGATACGTCAACCCCATTATATTGCGCAAAACACGGCATGGTGGATGAGGTGGTAAGGCTTGCCGATCTGCGGCACTATATGCAGGCCTTTGCAGGCGCGGCCTATCAGAACCCCAAATCCATCTGTCCCCAGCATCAGATGATTTTGCCCAGAATTATCCGGGATCACGCAACAGCAAAAGAAAAGGAATAAATCATGGGTGATGGGGTAGGGGTGTTTCTCACAGGTTGTTTGGGCGTATTCACAGGCATGGCTTTTCTTTACCTTTCCATTAAGCTTACCGGAAGGGTCGTCTCTGCTTTGGAGTCCGGAAAGACGCTTAAGGAAACCACCGGGCAGGGAGGGGATAAATGAACGCGTTGTATTCCCTTTTCCAGACCACGGGGCTGTTTTATGTTACCCCAGGCATTGTGGTCATGTGGATTATTGGATTGACCCTGATCTATCTTGCCATTGGAAAGTCCTATGAACCCTTGCTGCTGCTGCCCATCGGATTTGGAATTATCCTGGTTAACCTGCCCCTGGCAGGGCTTATGACCCCCCATGAAGGACTACTCTGGAAATTTTACGAGTATGGTATCCACTGGGAAATCATTCCACCGGTCATATTTTTAGGATTAGGGGCGCTCACCGATTTTGGGCCGCTTATTGCCAATCCCAGGTTGATTTTTTTGGGTGCCGGTGCCCAGGCCGGGGTGTACATCACCTTTTTTGCGGCCCAGGCCTTTGGGTTTGACCTGAAGGCGGCAGCGGCCATTGGTATCATCGGCGGGGCGGACGGCCCCACAACCATATTCCTGGCATCCAAACTGGCCCCCTCTCTTTTGGGTGTCTGTGCTGTGGCTGCCTATTCCTACATGGCCCTCGTGCCCATTATTCAGCCCCCGGTGATGAAGCTTTTGACCACCGCAGACGAAAGAAAAATCCGCATGGCCAAGGGCAGAAAGGTGGGCAAGCTTGAAAAGACTTTGTTTCCCATTGTTTCCACCTTCATCATCATCTTGCTGGTTCCGGCATCCGCACCGTTGATCTCTATGTTTATGCTGGGCAATCTATTCAGGGAATCCGGCGTGGTAGATCGTCTTCATAACGCCGCTCAGAACGAACTGATGAATATTGTTACCATCTTTCTTGGGGTGCCCGTGGGCGCCACCATGAATGCGGAGAATTTTTTGAGGCCCCAGGTGATTTTTGTTTTTTGCCTGGGGCTTTTTGCCTTTGTGATTTCCACCATGACAGGGGTGCTTTTGGCCAAACTCATGAACCTTTTTTCCAAAAATAAAATCAATCCGCTGCTGGGTGCGGCAGGTGTCTCTGCCGTACCCATGGCGGCCAGGGTGGTTCATAAGGTGGGGATGGAAGCGGATAAGAAAAATTATTTGCTCATGTACGCCATGGGACCCAATGTGGCAGGTGTTATCGGCACTGTGATAGCAGCAGGTATTTTTTTAACGCTCTTAGGGGGGTGACCCTCATGCGTTTTCGCCTCCCCGGCACATCAAACAGGGAATCAGAGGCTCACCCGGTCTTCATAGAGGGGGATGTGCATATTTTGTTGGGGGGCACGCCTGGTTGCTGGTAGACCAGGTCGGCCCGTGGCCGTTATTCGGGAGCAGGACAGGACAGCATCCGGTCTCTGATCACCTCAAACAAATCACAGAATCTAAGGACGCCGGTGACTGTGTCGCCGTTTTTTACAATCAAAGGCTGGTGGACGCCCATAACATATTCATGTAGCGCTTTTTCTAAAGAGTCGTTTTCCTGGAGGTATTCAACTTCGCTGGGAATGTGCATGATTTCTGAGATTTTGATGTTTGCGCCACGTTCGCAAAGGTTTTGAATAGGTTCCATCCAGAGGTTAAAATCCCGAACCGCATTAATCACATAATCTTTGGTCAGTGTACCGTCTTTATAGTTTTTGAATAGTTTTTTATAATTAGGTTCAAGAGATCTGAAAAGATCAAGCATGGTCACTTTTCCCTTGAACTTGCCGTTGTTGTCAACGACGATCACATCCCTGTGGGCTTGGCGATTATCTGATTTGTTTTTTTCTAAAATCTGGAATACATCATAAACAGTATCTGTTTCCTTGAGGGTCACATAGTCGAGTAAGGGGGTCATAACCGTTTTTATTTGAATTTCTTTCATGACAATCTCCTCAAAAGATTATTGGTAGACTTCATTGTGTCAAAAGATTATTGGTAGACTTCATTGTGGTTGTTCCTGCAAAAAAGTATGTTTAACCGAATAGATCTTGTTGCTTTTGTCCTGGGCTGAATCGTGGTGCAAAATCAGGGCAGCCCAAGAGCGCTATGAGGAAGACCAGATAAAATTTTGAATTATTTAAATATTCTGTTGTATGTAGAGTGTTGCGTTGGATCGCCTGGTTCATCCCATAACCGTTTATGTAAAATTATATGAGAAAAACAAGAGAAGTCAAGCATTATAGACGCTTTGAGCGTGTTAAAGTACGGATTGAATGAATTTCCCCGTCATCATTGGTTGAGTTGTTTTTTATATATCGATTGACCCGCCAAGACCGTTTTGACCTTGCGTCTTTCAGGTGGATCAATTATAGTGGGTCCCTTTTAGAATAATAACTATAGCAGATTCCGCTTTGGCGGGAATACTTTAAAAACAGCTTAGATATAGACACAATTGAATGCGTCCGACCAATGAATCCATCCCCGGGAATGACCCGGGACCGTCCGGGACCAAATCTGTTACCCCGGTATTTACCACGGAGATACTAAACCAGAGCACAGCCGTTGATTTAAGTAACGGTAAGATGCAACCCCCTTGGGACGGACTGGCTAAATATCTTAACAGCCTGGGGACCGCCGAGTTGTCCCAGCGCTGGAAAAAAGCACGGCAGATTATTCATGAGCATGGCTCTGCCTACAATGTTTTTAATCCGAAAACCGCCACAGAACGCCCTTGGACACTTGATCCCATTCCTTTACCCATTTCAAGCCGTACCTGGCAGAACCTTGAGTACGGCATTCAGCAGCGCACAAAGCTGTTGGCTTTGATTTTTAAGGATATCTACGGTCGTCAGGAGTTTATTAACAAGCGGGTAATTCCTGCAGAGCTGATATTCGGCAACCCTGGATTTCTTCGCCAGTGCCGGTTTAGTGGTGATCGCGTTACCCCGGATCACCATCTGTTTTCTTCGGATCTCATCTGTCTGGCCGATGGCAGGTGGCAGGTGACGTCCCATGGCACCCAGGATCCGGCAGGTATCGGGTATGCCCTGGAAAATCGGGTTATCCTTACCCGGATTTTGCCCAGGATGTTTCACTCCAAAAAGGTCCAGCGCCTGGCCCCGTTTTTTAAGTACCTGAATCTGTCACTGATGGAAATTTCCGGTCAGAAACAGCAGGAACCGCATATTGTTATGCTTTGTGAAGGCCCTTTTGGGGCCCATTATTTCGAACAGGTCTTTCTGGCCAGATATCTGGGCTATACCCTGGTGGAGGCCAATGATCTAACCACTAGGGGCGATTGGGTTTTTCTTAAAACCCTGGGGGGACTTCAGCGGGTGGATGTTATTTTGCGCCGGATTCCGGATTATGCCTGTGACCCCCTGCTCGGTTCAAGCCGGACATTTCCGGGTATCCCCGGCCTGCTTCAGGCGGTTAGGGCCGGCAATGTGGCCATTAGCAATGCGCTTGGTTCCGGTGTGCTTCAATCCCCAGGCCTGTTTGCTTTGCTGCCGAAGTTGTGCCGGGACATTCTAGGCGAGCCCCTGCTCCTTGAGAATGTAGATACATTCTGGTTAGGCACCCCGGACGTTCTGCAGCGGGTGGTGGAAGAGATAAAAAATAATACCCGGCCAATGACCCTTTACAGTGCATTCAGCCCCGCCCATACCCGGGTGGTGAATACTCAAACCCTGGTCGGACCTAAAATACAGGAATTGATTAACGCCATTCAGACCACACCCTATGCCTGGGCCGGTCATTATCCGGTTGAACCTTGTACTGCGCCGGTCTGGTCTGAACAAGGCGTAAAAAACAGGTATACGGCTATGCGCATGTTCTCCACCGCCATCATGGAGAATGCCGGTACCGCGCCCGCAAAAATTACGGATCAAGTGGAAGCCGCGGTCATGTCAGGTGGGTTGGCCCGGGTGGCTGATGACTCGGAAACCCTCGTTTTGTCAGGTACCCAGGGAAAAGGGCAGGGGGCCAAAGATGCCTGGTGTCTGTCCGAGCGACCCACAGGGTTTAAAAGCATGCTTCATCGCTTTACCACGCCTTTTGAAATTCACAGGGGAAGTGATTTGCCCAGCCGGGTGGCGGATAACATGCTGTGGCTGGGGCGGTACATGGAGCGTACCGAAGGAATGCTGCGGGTGATCCGAAGCGTTTTGATGCGTGTGCACAGTGAAACCCAACTGGACAAGGTCCGTGAAATGCCGTTTTTTCTCCGGGCCATGGCCAGTTTGAAAATTATTTCTGCAGACCTTGGCCGGCCGGATGCTTCATTTTCCGTAAGCCTTATTGAAAAAGAGTTATACCGGTCCATTTACGGGGTTCAGATACAAAGCAGTATTCTCAACTGTTTGAATAACGCCATCCAGGTGGCGGATCGGGTGAGGGACCGCCTCTCTGATGATTCCTGGCAGATTCTCGGGCGTATTGAAAAAGGGCTGGTTCGAATTGACCCTAAAAATCAGAGTGCGCAAATCCTGGAAATGCTCAGCGATATTATCCTGAATATGTCAGCATTTGCAGGCCTTGCCCTGGAGAGCATGACCCGGGGCATGGGATGGCGGTTCATGGACATGGGCCGGCGCATTGAGCGGGCCCTTCACATGACAACGGTTATGCGCAGTCTGATCCAGGGGGACTTAATTCCGGACGCCAACGATCTTGAGGCTGTGCTTGAGGTGGCGGACAGCCGTATTACCTACCATACCCGGTACCGGACAACCATTCACATGGAACCCCTGGTGGACCTGCTCCTGCTGGATGAGATTAACCCAAGATCTGTGGGGTTTCAGTTGGCTGCACTCTATTCACATCTGGAAAGCCTGCCTAATTCTCAGCCCTTTTCTTTCAGGACCAAAGAAGAAAAAATTATCCTGGATTTGACCACCCGGCTACGGCTGGCAGATACACAGGAGTTGATGACACCTGGGGAAAAGCATGTGCTGCCTAACCTGGAGGCATTGCTGGGAAAATTGAACAAAGATTTGGAACGCCTTGCCGACAGCATCACCCAGCACTATTTAAGTCGGATTGAGACGGAAAAACAGCTAAATGGCCAGTTTGAGGGGAAAGGTTACCCCGTGGCGGAAATGGTGAACAATGAAATATAAAATCAGCCACCGGACCCATTATCAATATGACACGCCGGCCTCATTGTCCCATAGTGAACTGGTGCTGATACCTAGAAATTCAGAATTTCAGACCTGTAACCATAGCCGGGTTTGTCTGAAACCCAAACCGTCCGCCCGGTCCATGCGCCAGGATTATTTCGGCAACACCGTTATTAATATATGTCTGGAAAGCCCTCATTCTGAGCTTGATATTCTGGCTGAGGCCGAGGTAACCCTTCATCCGGCAGCCCAGCTGATGCCGGATCAGACGCCGTCTTGGGAACAGGTTAAAGAAAAGATGATGGTGTATGAAACACCCAGGGATCTGGAAGCCTTTGAATTTATATTTCCCTCTCCCATGGTCCAGCCCAATAAAGAGATTGCACGATGGGCCGCTGAGATATTTGCACCGGGTACCCCGATACTCCGGGCCGCTCTTGATCTGTCCCATCGGATTTTTACAGAGTTTGCCTATGATCCAAATGCCACCAATACCTTTACCCCCCTTACCAAGGCCTTTGAGATAAAGCGCGGTGTGTGCCAGGATTTTGCCCATGTGGGTATTGCCTGTCTTCGGGCCATGGGGCTTGCGGCCCGTTATGTCAGTGGCTATCTGAATACCCAGCCGCCGCCTGGAAAGTCAAAGCTGGTGGGTGCTGATGCCTCCCATGCCTGGTTCTCTATTTATATTCCGGGGCTTGGATGGGTAGATATGGACCCCACCAACGATGTTGTGCCCAATGATCAGCATATCACCCTGGCATGGGGGCGCGATTATGGAGACATTACCCCGGTTCGGGGTACAGTGCTTGGCGGCGGGAACCACCGTCTTCAGGTGGCGGTGGATGTGATACAGCAGCCCTTGAGTTAAGGGCTGCAGATGAAATAAAGTAGACGAAATTGCGGTCCTAAGCTATCCCAGCAGGTCCGCATATTTATTCTGGGCCTCGTTGGATTGATTCAAGGCGTAAATGTTTGCATCTCTAAGCAGCTTCATTTGATTTAGAATGATGCTTTCTTCTGCGATGTCCACATCCCTGATTTCAGATTCCGATGCCATTTGATTAAGCTGCATGGTGGATAGATTGTCGATATCCGAGGTGTACTGATTCTGGGTGGCCCCCACCGAAGACCGGTTTTCACCGACCTGATCCATGGCAAGGTCTAAGGTTTCCAGGGCTTTTTGGGCACCTTCCGGGGTGGTGATGTCAATGTCTGACAAAAAGCCTGTTTCCTGGGAACCAAGGGTTGATGTATACGCAGATGAGATTGAAAGGCCGTTTCTGTTGTAAGTGCCGTCCAAAAGATTTTGGCCGTTATAGGATGTCGAGTCTACAATATCATTAATGGCGTCCAAAGAGCCTTGAATGTCAGACTGGATGGCGTTCAAGCTCTCCTGGGAGTGAATTCCTCCGGCAGCATTCTCGGCCTGGGTTCGGATATCCTGAAGAATATCGGTGATTTGGCCTAACGCGCCGTCAGCCGTTTGGGCAATGGATACGTTGTCGCTAAGATTCTGCATTTGTTGGCCGGTCGCCAAAGATTGACTTCTCAGGCTGTTGGCAATGGTCAATCCTGCTGCATCGTCTGCTGCTGAGTTGATTTTCCGGCCCGTTGCGATACGTTCCAAAGAGTTCGTCAACCCGGTGTTGGTTTTTTCAAGCATTGTTGCGGCGATTAATGCCGAGGGGTTGTTGTTGAAGGAAATTGTCATGGGACCTCCCCGTTTTTACGTGTTGCATTATCTACATGATAATATCTAAATAATACAGCAGGATACATGTAAATTCAATGTAAAAAATATTGTTTTAACCCTTTTTAATTTATTGTAATCGACATTTGTTGAAAAAAACTTAAATGTGCATTGCTTCAAGAAAAGATGGTGATGATATGAAGTTTGTTTGGTTTTGTTTTCAGATATGCTGAAACAACTGGCTGCTGGTTGCATGTTCTGTTAAAGGGCCTGATGCCCGGGAAATCCCCTTGCACATATCTTTTCAACTCGATATAGTGAAATAAAGATCAAATCCACCTTTAATTAGGCGAGTTCTTAATCCAACCAATCCGCGGAGGATAAAGATGAATCGTCGATTTAAGTTCCTGAATAGCATAGTGCCTGAGCGAAAACCGTGCTGTTCCTATTGGTTACGGGCATTTCGTTTTCGAACTGAAATTTTTATCCGGCTATACCGTTGCCCGGTGGGTGGTTTCCGCATCGCTTGACCTGCTATCATTTGGATTCGGCAGCCTGTCTAGAGGATTTTGTAAAAGGAGAATAGTTATGTTTAGTAAAATTTTACTGGCAACAACACCGGCAGATGAAAGCAAGGGGGCGTCTAATTTATCTTTTGCTCTGGCAAGGCCCCGTCGGTCCAAGCTATTTGTTTTTCACGCCTATGGTCTGCCCGAGGAGGGGTGGAGCGCCATTCGGTATTTGTTACCCAGCGGCAAGGTGGAAGAGGTGAAAAAAGAGCTGGAAGACTATTTTTCGTCCCAACTGTCGAAAATTGAAAATTACGAAGTCCAGGTGGTACCGGGTATTCCCCAGGACGAAATTTTACGGTTTGCTCGGAAAAAAAATGTAGATCTCATTGTCATGGGGCCCCACAAGGTGGCGGAAAATCAGCCCAGGATCTGGGGGTTGACTGGTTCCACCCTGCAAAAGGTGAGTTTAAAAGCCAGGTGTCCCGTGATGATCGTGCCTCCGGATATGCCGCAGATTTTTCCTGTGGATGACGTGGTGTTGTCAAAACAGGACCGGAAAAATTTTTCAATCCTCATTGTTGATGATGAGCTGTCCATGCGCGATTCTTTGAGGGAATGGTTGGAGGATGAAGGCTTTTATGCTGACATGGCGGAATCCGGTGCTGTAGCCCTTGAAATGCTGGAGAAAAAACAATATCAGCTTATGCTTACGGATATTAAGATGCCGGAGATGGACGGGGTGACCCTTTTGACCCGGGCAAAACAAAAATATCCGGCCATGGCCGTGGTTATGATGACAGCCTATGCCACCATTGATACGGCGTTGAAGGCTATGAAAACCGGTGCTTTGGATTATCTGGTCAAACCCTTTGATCCGGATTTGCTTATCCCTGCGGTGATGAAAATCCACCAGGATTATGAAATGATCCAGGGCAGGCTTAAAGTAGCCTTTCAAAACATTGTCCTGGCCATGGATTTTTCCGAGCCTGCCCTTTGCGCATTTAACTATGCATTTGAAATCGCAAAATTTTATAATGCCTCCCTTCATATCTTCTATGCCATGCCCCTGCTGGAAAATGATGAATATCCATCTGCAGAGAAGATTGAATCCCAAATTCAAGAGGCCATTAAAAAAATGAAGACCCTGTTTGGAACAAAGCTTGCCGGGGTGGTGGGCTATAGCATAGATGCCTGGGAAGGTGCCCCGCATGTGGAGATCCTTAAGTTTGCCAGAATTTGTCATGCAGATTTGATTGTTATGGCCCACCATTCCAAGGAAAAGGACCCTGAAAAAGCGGTGCTGGGTTCCACGACCCTGAAAGTCGCTGGGGGGGCGTTTTGTCCTGTGTTAAGTATTAACCGTGATTTTGTCCCCAAACCGGTCGTTTAGTATATATTTGCATGGCGCCCCAGACGGAATGGAAAATAGTGCTCATCGACGATGAGCCGGGTATTCGCAAGGTCACAGCCATTATCCTGGAAGACTGGGGATATCAGGTTGTAACCGCGGAAAACGGTGAAGCCGGTTTAAAGGCCTGTGCCGCCTTTTTGCCCCATATCGTGATCACGGATATCAAGATGCCTGGCATGGACGGGCTTTGTGTGCTTGAAACCATCGGCAACGATTATCCGGACATGGTTGTGATCGTCATGACCGCATTTGGCGATGTTGACACGGCCATCCGTGCCCTGCAACTGGATGCCTCGGATTTTATTACAAAGCCTGTGAACGATCAGGCCTTGGGCTTGGCCCTGGAGCGGGCAAAAAAACGGTACACATCGGCAAAAAAGATCCGGGAATATACCCGCCGGCTTGAAACCGGATGGTCCAGCGCCACTGAAACCCTGATGAAAAAATATCGATTCCAGGAGCAGATTATTAACCGCTCCATGAACGGTATTATTGCCTGCGGCATGGATGATTTTATCAGGATTATTAACCCTGCAGCCCAGGAGATGTTTGGGGTCACCGCAGAACAGGTGCTGGGTAAAAAAACGTTGAAAGATTTGATGCCGGCAGGTGAACATGAACGCATTTTGACTGCCTTAAAAAGTGAGCAGTACGGGGGCAAGGACCGGATCAATATGCTGGAGGCCGTGATGCAGTCCAGCATGGGGCAGCAGATTCCGGTCCGGGTGTCGGCCAGTGTCATGTTTGATGCCGGTGATGACAACGGATTGCTGTTCTGCGTCAGGGATCTGCGCAAGATACGCCGTATGGAGCGGGAGATGGCGGATCAGGAAAAAACATTGCACCAGGACAAAATTATGTCTTTGGGGAAACTTGCTGCCAGCGTCGTGCATGAAATCAATAACCCTTTGTCCGGGATTCTTAATTATTTGAGGCTCATGGCCAAGCTGCTTGACAAAGGTCAGATCGTTGAAAAACAGGATAAATTCTCAAGTTTTTTGGATATTGCCATCTCTGAAATCAGCCGGTGTTCAGACATTCTTTCCAATCTTTTGACCTTTTCAAGAAAATCTCCTATTTCTTATGGCCCGGTCCAGGTCAAAGACCTGGTGGAGCGGTGTGTAAAGATAAGCGGCCACAAATTCGAACTCCAGAATATCGAACTGTATGTGGATATTGAAGATCGTATTCCAGACATTTTGGCGGATGTTAACCAGATTCAGCAGAGCCTGATTAACCTTATGTTCAATGCCATGGATGCAATGGACGGCCCGGGGCAGGTGTGGCTTTTTGCAGGGTTTGATCCGGGCAAACAACAGGTCTTTATCCAAGTGAAAGATTCGGGCAAAGGCATCAGCCAAAAGGATCTGCCTCATATATTTGAACCTTTTTTCACCACCAAAGATGAAGGGCATGGGGTGGGTTTGGGTCTTTCCACCGTATACGGCATCATGCGCAGTCACGGTGGTGATATCCGGGTGGCGGACACCTCGGAAAAGGGCACCTGCTTTGTCCTTGAGTTTAACAAGCTTGTTTAGGCAATTGAAAAAAGGTCTTGCCTGCGGGTTGCTCCGGGTGTTAGGCCTTTCTGACTGCCAGACAGGTACCCTTGCCCAGGAGATTGAGGCCAAAGAACAGGTGCTTGATGAACAGCGCAGGGAATACCGGCAGTTGTTTGAGTCGGTGCCCTGTCTGATCACGGTTCAAAATGAAGCCCTTGAACTGATTCAGTTCAACAGGGCGTTTGAGGAACACTTCAATCCCAGGATCGGGGATTTATGCTATCACGCATATAAAAACAGGTCCAAACCCTGCGCCAACTGTCCTGTCTTAGAGACCTTCAAGGACGGCAAACCCCATACCAGCCAACAAAGCGGTGTCACAAAAAACGGACAAGTCTGCTATTGGACATTGAGAACCGCGCCCATCACCGGGGCTGACGGCAGGGTCAAGGCGGTGATGGAGATCGCTGTGGATATCACCGAACAGATTATAGTCGAGCAGCAACTGATTCAGGCAGGTAAAATGGCGACCTTGGGAGAAATGGCCACCGGTGTTGCCCATGAATTGAATCAGCCTTTGTCTGTGATCAAAAGTGCTTCTAATTATATCATGCGCAAGGTCAAGGCCAATGAATCGATTCCGGATGAGATCATGACCACCATGACCGAGGAGATTGACGGCCAGGTGAACCGGGCCGAAAAAATTATCAATCATCTGCGCGAATTCGGCAGAAAGTCTGATGCCGGAAAGAAAAAAGCCAATGTGAACAGGGCCATTGTCAAGGCCTTTGATATGTTCAAAGAACAGCTTAAATTGCGGCAGATTGAGGTGGTTCAGAATTTATATAATGAGTTGCCTTTGATACTGGCCGATGAGAACCGCCTGGAACAGGTGTTCATCAACCTGTTAATCAATGCCCGGGACGCCATTGAAGAACGGTTTGAGCAAGAAGACCAGGCAGGTGAGCGCGCCAAAAAAATATTTTTAACCACACGGACTTTCGACAAATGTGTAATTATTGAAATTGAAGATACGGGTACCGGTATCCCCCCCGCTGTTGCAGATAAAATATTTGAACCCTTTTTTACCACCAAAGAGCCGGGCAAAGGTACCGGTCTTGGCTTGTCAATCGGCTACGGCATTATCAAAGATTACGGCGGAACCATCACCGTTGACAAGGGCCGGATGAATGGGGCCTTGTTTACCATCCAGTTTCCTTTTATCTCCCAAACCGATTAAAATTTATTTCTTTTGATGTCAAATATTTCAGGGTTAATTCCTGATTGACAGATATGTAATTATACGTAAACAAAATTGTGATTTATGTAATGATTAAAAATGTATTGACGCGTGTACTTGTCATTGATACACATTAGCCTAGGTTTGTTAATTTAAGTGCAGGAGATTTTAAGATGAGAAAATTGTTGCCGGGGCTGGTGATCATTGGCATTTCTTTGTTGTTTATACTTGAAGCAGGAGCCGATGAGCTTTTCCTCTATGCCGGTGCCGGATTGAGAAAACCCACGGATAAAATCATTGCACAATTTGAACAAAAGACCGGTCATAAGGTCATTGTGGATTATGGCGGATCAGGCAAGCAGATGGTCAAGTACCAGACTGTTCTGCGGGGAGACTTGTTTATGCCGGGTTCCTATTTCTATATCGATAAGCTCAAGGAAAAGGGGATGGTGCTTTCGGACAGTCAAGTGGTCCTGCACACCCCGGTGATTGCCGTGAACAAGAGAGGGAACCATGCCGTTAAAACCCTGGACGATATGGCAGCACCGGGTATCAAGCTGGCCATGGGCGACCCCAAAGCCATGGCCCTGGGCCGCACCAGCATGGAAATTATCAAAAATGCGGGCCTTGAAAAACAATTCCTGGATAATGTGGCCGTCTATGGCGCCACGGTCAATCAACTCACCCTTTATGTGGTGCAGGGTGCTGTGGATGCCGCCATTGTGGCCCGGGCCAATGCATTCATGCATCAGGATTCCCTGGATATATACGAGATCCCCACAACATATTACACCCCGGAGACCATCGGCATCGCGGTATTGAAGACCGCTAAAGATACCGCCCTGGCAGAACAGTTCAAAGCATTTGTCTCAAGTCCTGAGGGAACGGCTTTTTTCACACAGTCCGGTTTTATGGCGCTGCCCAGATGATTCGGCTGTTCTATGGCATTCTTATCATCTGCTGCCTCGGGGTCCTGGGCGTTTTATACGCCCTGGCGGTCCAGGTGGGGCTTTTTGATATTTTTGAGATCCTTTTAACCAAAGAGGCCCGGTTTGCACTTAACTTAAGTGTGACAACCTCGGTATCGTCGGTGGGGATCGCCATGGTGCTTGGTCTTCCCGTGGCCTATCTCATGGCCAGAAGATCGTTTCCCGGTAAATTTATTGTGGATTCACTGTTGGATATTCCCATGGTCATGACACCGCTGGTGACCGGCATGGGCCTGCTTTTTCTGCTGGGGCCCAATATTGCAGGGCAGTGGCTGCAAAAGACCGGCATTGATTTTCTGTTTACCCCGGCAGGGGCAGTGCTCGCCCAGACCTTCATTGCCACGCCCCTGATTATTAGAAGCGTGCGCGCCACCTTTGAAGGCATTGATGAAAAATATGAACAGGCCGGTGCCATGCTGGGCCTGTCCGATGTCCGGGTTTTTTGTTTCATTGTCCTGCCCATGGCCCGAAACGGCATCCTTGCCGGGGCGGTTCTGGCCTGGGCCAGGACTTTGGGAGAGTTCGGCGCCACCCTGATGGTGGCAGGCGCCTCCAGGATGAGAACCGAGACCCTGCCCATTGCAGTTTATCTGAATCTGACCAGCGGAGAGATTGAACTGGCCGTGACCTGTGCCTGGCTTTTGATCTGCCTTGGGGTTGTGTTGTTCATGGCCCTTAAATGGTTGGGTGTGCGTCAAAAAGCCTTGCATTACTAAGGTTGCCGAAAAAAGGAGATATGGTATGAATCATCTGGTTGTAGAAAATCTTGTGTCCCGGTTTGTCTCTGTTGACCATCTTGAGATTAAAAAAGGTGAGTTGATGGTGCTTATCGGGCCGTCCGGTGCCGGTAAATCCTCCCTTTTAAATGTCCTGGCAGGATTTATGCCCCACACCGGACAGGTTCTCCTGGGCGGCAAGGCGGTCCATACCCTGCCGTCCCACCGCCGCAAAATCGGGTATTTGTTCCAGGATCTCTATCTTTTCCCCCACATGACCGTATTTCAGAATTTGAAAATTGCCATGAAACCCCGGCGACTTAAGAAAAAGCAGCTTTTGGAAGAAATTAACACCTTTCTTGAGCTGTTCCGGATAACAGACCTGTCCAAAAGTTATCCAGGCCAGATCAGCGGTGGGGAAAAACAGCGGGTGGCCATGGCCAGGGCCATGGCCGGCAAACCGGATCTGCTGTTGCTGGACGAGCCCTTGTCCCATTTGGATTACCGGACAGCCCGGTATCTGCGCAAGCAATTCAAACGGGTTCAGCAGCAGTTCGGCCTGACCACCTTATTTGTCACCCACGACCTGCACGAAGCCCGGGAACTTGGAGACCGTATACTTGTTATGGAAAAGGGGAATCTGCGGCTTTTGGACCAGGCCGGCATCCAGGAAAAAGGGGAAGTCTTCCAAATGCCCCGGGACATTCCCAGCAATTTTTTCCAGGAACCTTTTGCTGTTTAGGGTTTGGCCATAACCTCGGCCACAACGTAGGTTGGGTTGAACGAAGTGAAACCCAACAATTTATCGGTGTTGGGTTTCGTTCCTCAACCCAACCTACCGGAAATTCGTATGCCCTAAAGTATGACCATGTCCGGTTTTTCTATTCTTCTTTTACCCGATACCAGGCCGCTACCATACAAGGCAGCACAAACAGCGTGAGTATGGTGGCCCCCAAAAGTCCGCCGCCGATGCTGATGGCCATGGGTGCCCAGAATTTGTCCACAGCCAAAGGCAACATCCCCAGGATAGCGGCAGCCGCTGTGAGCATAATGGGCCTGAACCGAAATACCGTGGCCCTGATAATGGCATGGTAACGGTTCTCTCCGGCAGCTACCTGGCGGTCGATCTGGTCCATGAGAATCACCGAGTTGCGGATAATGATGCCGGACAGGGCCAGAATGCCCAACTGGGCCAAAAAGCCCATGGGCATGTCAAAAATCAGAAGCGAGGCAATCACCCCCATCAACCCTAAAGGTGCCGTTAAAAGGGTGAGGATCATATTGGATATGTTCTGCAACTGGATCATTAACAGGATCACAATGATCATGAACATGGCCGGCACCATCTCCAGGATGTGGTCCGTGGATTTTTTGCTTTGTTCCGAAAGGCCGCCGATCTCAATGGCATATCCGGCCGGCAGACTTTCCCGGACGGATTTCAGAGATTCATACACGTTTTGACTGGCATCGTTGCCCGTGACACCGGCCACTGTGTCCGCCTGCACCGTGATGGTGGGCAAAAGGTCCCGGCGCCAGATTTGGCCCTCTTCCATGCCGAAACGGATATCGGCAATCTGTTCAAGAGGAATGGTTCTGCCCTGGCCCACGTGGATGGGCAGTGTCCGGATATCATCCAGATTCTGCCGGTCGTCTGCTGCCAGGCGCAATACGATATCAACGGTTTTATCCTTTTGCCTGAACTCACTGACCGGGATACCCGAGATCTGGGACTGGATGGCCAGGGCCAGATCGGAACTTGTCACCCCAAGCATCCGGGCCTTGTCCTGGTCCACGTTCAATTGAAGTTTTTTGGTCTTTTCATACCAGTTAAAATTGATTTGTCGCAAATCCGGGTCTGCGGCCATGACATCTTTAACCCGGCCTGCAATCTGCCGGACCTTGGCATAGTCTTTTCCGGATACCCGCAGCATGACAGGGTAGGGCTCCGGCGGACCCATCTGAAGCGTTTGCATATGTCCCCGGACATTGGGGAAGTTATTCTCCAAAAGGGTTTTTATTTGGGTTTCAAGCTGTTTTCGTTCCTCAAGCCCCTTGGCGACAATGATAAACTGGGCAAAATTGGACTGGGGCATCACCGGTTCAAAGGTAAGTATAAATCGCGGCCCGCCGGAGCCCACATAACAGGCAAAATGGTCAATGTTCGGGTTGTCCGAGATGGCGTTGATAAAAGCTTTGGCCTGGGTATCCGTGGCCTGCATGGAGGCGCCTTCGGGCAAGGTGAGATCCACCACCAGTTCCGGGCGTACAGAGCCGGGGAAGAACTCTTCTCTAACATATTTAAAGCTGTGCAGAGACAGCACAAAACCTGCAGCCGTGAGAATCAGCACCACATACTTGAACCGCAGGCACCAGACCAGAATCCGCCTGAATATCCGGTAAAAGGTTTTATCATAAATATCTCTGTCCTTTTCGTCGTCGGAGGTGGGATCGGCCTTGATCAGATAGGTGCCAAACAGCGGGGTCACCATCACCGATACCACCCATGATATGATCAGGGACAGTCCGATGACCGGGAAGATGGTTCTGCAAAATTCCGAGGAATCGCCGTCTGCAAAACCAATGGGAATGAACCCTGCACAGGTGATCAGGGTGCCGGTGAGCATGGGAAAGGCTGTGGCGGTATATGCGAAGCAAGCAGCTTTCACCTTATCCCACCCCTGCTCCAGCTTTACAGCCATCATCTCCACGGAGATCATGGCATCGTCCACCAGAAGACCCAATGAGATAATCAGCGCACCTAACGACACCCGGTGCAGGTCAATGCCGGCCATTTTCATCGCCAAAAATGTGGCGGCAATGACCAGGGGGATGCACAGGGCCACCACCATACCCGAACGCAGGCCAAGGCTTAGAAAGCTGACCACAAGAATAATGGCAATGGCCTCGCCCAGGGTTTTGATAAATTCATCAATGGCATCCTTGACCACCATGGGCTGGTTGGCCACCTGGTGAATGTCAAACCCTAAAGGCATCTCCTGCTTGATGCGTGTAAAAGCCGATGCAAGGTCCTGTCCCAGCTTGAGAATATTATCGCCATCTTCCATGGAGACGGCAATACCGACGGCAGGCGCCCCGTTCAAATACATTTTGGGGTCTCCAGGGTCTGCATAGGCCCGCCGGATGGTTGCAATATCACCAAGTCTGAATGTGCGCTCCAGTACCCGGATGGGAAGTTCCCGCAGGGCGGCCACATCGTCAAAAAGCCCCGTAACCCGGATAAACACATTGTCTGTTGAGGTCTCCAGCATACCCGACGGGGTCACCGTGTTCTGTTTTTTTATGACAGCCGCAACAAGCAAGGGATCAATGCCCATGCGGGCCAGTTTTTTGCTGTCCATTTCAATATATATTTTTTCAGGCTGAACCCCTATCAACATTACTTTTTTAACGCTTTTAATCATTAAAAGGTCCTGGCGGATATCTTCAGCCTTTTCCCGCATCTGTTCATAGGAAAATCCGTCCGATGTCAGGGCATAAATATTACCGTAAACGTCATCAAACCGGTCGTTGAAATAAGGCCCTAAAATACCCTGGGGCAGATCATCCACCATGTTGTTGACCATGTTGCGCACCTCAAGCCAGGTGGGCCGGATATCGTCTGCATTCACGGTGTCCTTGATGTTGACATAGATAACTGCCTGCTGGGGCCTGGAGTAGCTTTTAAGAAAGTCCAGGCCGGGGATATCCTGCAACTCTTTTTCAATTTTATCGGTCACCTGCTGTTCCACCTCGGTTGCCGACGCACCGGGCCAGCCTACAGCAACGATCATCCGGCGTATGGTAAAGCTGGGGTCTTCCATACGCCCCATGCCCTGGTAGGCATAGATGCCAGCCACAGCCGATAAAACAATACCGAACCAGATAAGCTGCCGGTGATTCAAGGACCATTGGGTTAGATTGAAGTGTTTCATTTTATGAATCTTTGCCTGAAGACTGGGTCCGGACCTGTTGGCTTTGAGACAGTTTGTGTACACCGGTGGTGACGATTTCATCGCCTGCTGCCAGACCCTCAATGACTTGGACTTGTTCTCCGTTACCGGCCTTTCCCAACCGGATTTTTTGCAACTTGGTCTTATTATTTTGAATGATCCAAACCATGGGCGAATCGTCTGTCTGATAGACCGCGGATAATGGGATAAAAATGCTGCCGGCTGCCTTATGGTCGACATTGACTGCAGATGCCGTCATGCCAAGGCGAACTGTGTCCGGGGGATCGATAAGGGTGATGCGGGTCTTGTAAGTCCGGGTAATGGGATCTGCCACAGGTGACAGGTACCGGAGCCGGCCTTTGATATCCAGGTCGGGCAGGGCCCAGAAATTGACGTGAAATAACGCGCCTGGGTTCAATTGTGCTACCTGGTTTTCAGGCACAAAGATTTCAATTTCCCGCTCTTCTCCCTTGGCCATAATGATCACCGGCATGCCGGCTGCCACCACCTGGCCGGTTTCTGCCCGGACGTCAAGCACAATGCCGTCATCATCGGCTTTAAGATTGCAGTAATTCAATTGGTTGGTTGCCTGGATGAACTGGGCTTGGGCCTGTTTCAATACGGCCCTGGCTGAGTCGGCCTTGTTTTGATAGCGGTCAATTTCGGCCTTGCTCATGTAATCCTGCTCATAAAGAGCGTTAAAGCGCTTGAGCAGGTCCGCGGCCAGCTTATATTGGCTTTGGGCTGCAGTGACCTGGGCTTTGGCCGCCGTCACCACCTCTTGGGTATCTTTGGGGTCCACCTGCATGAGTAGATCCCCTGCCTTGACCCGGGTGCCGGTTTCCACATGGCGGGCAATGATCTTGCCCGGAACCCGGAATCCTAATGCGGTCTCGTAACGTCCCCGGACCTCGCCTGAAAACAGATGGCCAGACCCACTGTTTTGGGCGGAAATGGTCATACTGGTAACAAGAGGCGCAGGTGCCGGTGCGTTTTGTTTTTCTTTTTGATCTGTCGAGTTGTTACATCCGGCCGTGGTAACGATGGTGAAAACGCAAAAGGCCAACGCCGTTAAAAAAAAAATTGTTCTGCCTTGTTTCATCTGGGCTTACTCCTTTCCCATGGCGCGTTCCAGTTCCGCGACCGCAATGTTATACATACTTAAGGCGTGAATATGATTTGTTTTTGCCCGGGTCAGAGATACTTCTGCATCCAGTCGTTCCAAAGATGTGCTTAGCCCCACCCGGTAACGGGTCCGGGCGGCATCCAGGGCTTCTTTGGCCGTTTCCAGCGATTTTTGGGCCACATCAATGGATTTGAGGGCGGCCTGGGCATCGTGGTATGCTTTTTCCACCTCCAGTCGAATACCCCTGGATAGCTGTTTTTTTGCAGTCAGCGCCTTTTCAAGCTGCCGGCCGGCCTGGGCCTTTTTATGGCTGGTGCGGCCGCTGTCAAACAGCTCTATGCTGGCCACAATGCCGATCTGGGCCGAAGGATCTTCATTTTCGGGTTCATACCGGTGGGCTTCCCCCACCAGGGCCAGGGTGGGCAGGTAATCGCTTTGGGCAATGGCGATCTGTTGTTTTGCCATCTGGATTTGTGCATCCATGGCGCCGATCTCCGGTCTGTTTTCCAAACCGGTTTGGATACAGGTCCCAAGATCTTGGGGCATGGGCAGGGTCTCAGAAGGATCATCGTAGGTGTAGCGGGTGTCCATGTCCACGCCCAGCACATAGTTCAATGCGGTCTGGGCAAGTTTCACATTATTATGGGTGTACAACTGCTGTTGCCTTAAATCGGCAAGTTTCTCCTCGGCCCGTAAAAGATCCAGTTTGGGAACAATTTTTTGGCTGTGGTAGGCCGTTGCCTCTTTAACGTGTTCAGTCATGCTCTGTACCGCCTCGTCCATGGCCCCGGCCATCTGCCGGCTCAAGATTACGGTGTAAAAGGCTTTTCGGGCAGACAATGCCAGGTCATTGTCCGAGGCATTTAGGTTTTTCCGGGCATGTTCCAGGTTGGCCTGGGCCAGGCGGCGGGTTGCGGTTAGTTTATTGCCCGTGTACAACGGCTGGGTCACCTTGAGCCCTGCACCGTAATAGGTGCGGCTGTCACTGGGCAGGCTGACTTCGGGCACCTGGCCGTAGGTTATTTCGGACAACGCATTATTCAGCTTTGCCAGGCCCTGGTTTGTCTGCACAATAGTGGGGGTGGCATTATATCGGTAAAGGCCGCCTTGAAGGTTTACGGTCGGTCCGAACTCTGCCCGGGCCCGGGCAAGGCGCTCATCGGCAATCTCTACATCCTTTGCCGCCATACGACGTTGCAGGCTGTTTTCAATGGCAATCCGTACTGCCTGGTCCACGGTCAGATGTTCCTGGGCTCTGCATGTTTGCGGCGGTGATACCAGAAGCCGCACGGCGGATAACAATAAAAAAAATGACAAGGTTGTTTGTATTGTCTTATTCATCATTGATCTCTTATTTTTTAGCTCACATCTTACAGCTCATGGGGATATGCTTCGGGGCGCAAGGCTGCAACCACCAGGCGCTGGACCTGGGGAACAAGCGTGTTAAAACTGCTGATATCAGATGGGGCTTCTGATATGTTCAGGGCCGCCATGATTTGGGGTTTGACCGGCTGGGTAAGGTGATTCAGAATCAGCGCCCCAAGCACCATGGTATGAACTGCCAGTGGATCTGTTTTTGCAAAAACACCTTTTTCCACGCCTTCATCGAGTATTGCCTGGACAATCTTAACGGTGACACTCACCTCTTCAAAAATGGCCGGGCCGAAGTTCGTCCATCCGGAAACCATCTCCCGAATCATGATTCGGGTAAAATGGGGGTGGGCGTCCATGATAGCGGCGACGCTGGCAATGTAGGTGTTTAATTTTTCTTCCGGCGTGATGCTGGACTGGATTTCCCGGCGAAGCTGCACAGCCCGGTCCTGGTAGATGTCCTGGATGACCGCCTGGTACAATGCCTGTTTATTTCCGATCCGGTAATAGATCATGGCCTTGTTTACCCCGGCTTTTCGGGCAATAACATCAACCCGGGCACCATTGAATCCCTGGGTGCTGAAAACCAGTAGCGCCGCTTTTAAAATTTTGCGCACGGACTGGTCTTTTTTATGTTCTCTGATTCCGGCCTCCGCCATTGCTGACTCCTTTTTGCCTGCAATTTTTTTGTATCAGTTTTTGGAAAAAATTAACCATTCGTTTAAAATAACCAGTTGGTTTTTATTTGTCCAGCGTGAAGGGTAAAAAGAGGAAGCAATATAGGTGTTGCCGTGACCCGCGTGATGGTGGATTAGGAAGCCGTTGCCGGTGGCTATTCGTGCATTTAAGGCTTGACATTGTTAAATATGGCTGGTTAGCTTTTTTGTTAAGGGCGCATGAGGTAAATGTGATTTAACCGAAGGTAAAGGAGAAACGGCATGTTTGAATCTGCCGAGTTGGGGCATAAGATATCCAAATCCGATTATAAAAAGCAAGTGCCTGGCCTGCGTGAAGAACTTCTCCATACACAGTTGGACTTAAATGAATCCTCCGCTTTCCAAGTGATTATCCTGGTCGGCGGATTGGACGGTGCAGGGCGCGGCGCCACAGTGAATTTGTTAAATGAATGGATGGATCCCCGCTTTATTCAAACCCACGGCATGGGCGAACCCTCGGACGAGGAGCTGGATCGCCCGATGATGTGGCGGTTCTGGCGGGCCTTGCCGCCGAAAGGTAAAATTGGCGTTTTCCTAGGGTCGTGGTATACGTGGCCGATGCTGAACCGGGTCTATGGCAAAACAAAGGATGCGGATCTCGAGCAGAGCATGGGCCGGGCTGTTAAGTTAGAAACCATGTTGGTAAATGAGGGGGCCCTGGTCATCAAATTCTGGTTTCATCTTTCCAAGGAAGAGCAGAAAAAACGACTGGAATCCCTTGAGAAAGATCCATTGACCCGTTGGAAGGTCACCGAGCGTGATTGGGAACACTTCAAAGCGTACGACAAATTTCGTGAAGTTCATGAGAAGGTTATTCGCCAGACCTCAACGGCTGAAGCGCCTTGGCTGATTATTGAAGGCGCGGATTCCCGTTACCGGAACTTAACCGTTGGAAAATTGATCCTAAATGCGATTCGAGAACGATTGAGCATAGATGCTCAGCCTTCTCCAGAGCTCCTTGCGCCGCCGCTTATGCCGTCTATTGATAATGTCAACGTGTTGAAGACGCTGGATATGACGCAGTCCCTGGAGAAGGATGAGTACCGTAAAAAGTTGAAAAAGTACCAGAGAAAGCTGAACCTGCTGATCCGGGATCCAAAATTTAAATACACGTCCGTCATCGCCGTGTTCGAGGGCAATGATGCGGCAGGCAAGGGCGGGGCCATACGTCGTATCACAGGGGCGCTTGATGCACGCGGGTATCAGGTTATACCCATTGCCGCACCAACCGAAGAGGAACGCGAGCAGCCCTACCTCTGGCGATTCTGGCGGCATTTACCCCGTAAGGGCCGTGTAACGATGTTTGACAGATCCTGGTATGGCCGCGTACTGGTGGAGCGGGTGGAGCAATTTTGTTCCGAGGCCGACTGGATGCGGGCCTATAGTGAAATTAACGAATTTGAATTGCAGATTGTCCGCCATCGCATGGTGGTGGTCAAGTTCTGGTTGACGATCACCAAAGAAGAACAGTTGGAACGATTTCATGCCAGAGAGCAAACCGGGTTCAAACGGTTCAAAATCACAGAAGAGGACTGGCGTAATCGCAAAAAATGGGACCAGTATGAGCAGGCGGTCACAGATATGGTAGATCGGACCAGCACACATTATGCGCCATGGACCCTGATAGAGGCCAATAATAAATACTTTGCCCGTATCAAAGTACTCAAGACATTGTGTAAAACAATTGAGGCCAAGCTCAAAGAACTCCATGAGGAAGGCGTCGATTATCTGGAAAAACCAAAGAAAAAAAAATAGGGCAGAGCGGCGCGGTTATTTAAGGAAAATCGTGATTGACACATTCATTACGAATACGACTTTTTCGGACTAAAAGTCGAAATAGTCTCGACTATTTCGGAATGAATGTCAAAATAGTCGTCATGGAACGCTATATTTCAAAAGACGTTAAAGAAGAAAATTGAGGCTTATCAAATGGCCCCAACGACAACGAGAAAAGAAATAAAAACACCCATCGTGGTTCGGTTTTTTTTGCTGCTGGCTGGAGCCGTGATGTTCAGTGCTTTGGGATGCAGTTCTTTTTCTTCGGAAAGCACGCTCAAAATCCTGCATCTTAACGATGTGCATTCCTTTTTGGCTCCCCAGACCGTAGAACTGATTTTTCAGGGACAGTCCACCACCTGTGAGGTCGGCGGTATGGCAAAAGTTGCCGGGCTTGTGGATGCGCTGGCGGTCAACCCCACACAGACGCTGCTGCTGCATGCCGGAGACGCGGTTCAGGGAACTTTGTACTTTACACTGTTTGATGGCCGGGCTGATGCCGGGGTGATGAATGCCATGCCCTTTGATGCCATGGCGCTGGGCAATCATGAATTTGACAACGGGGCTTTGTGGCTGGCCGGTTTTATCCGCTCTTTGAAGGTACCGGTGGTCAGCGCCAATGTCCGGGTTGCCCCCGGGCATGTGCTGGAACATCTCTTTGCCCCTTATGTGGTGAAAGAAATTGGCGGCCGGCCGGTTGGAATCATCGGTATGACCATTTCAGAGGTGACCCGCCGCTCCTCCCGACCCGGTCCCGGGGTAGTGTTCGGCGATGAGGTGCGATACGTTCAGGCTGCGGTTGATGCGCTTTCAGCCAAGGGGATTGGCCGGATTGTTTTGCTGAGTCACTATGGATATGAGAATACGCTGTCTCTGGCCGGGCAGGTCAGCGATGTAGATGTGATCGTGGATGGGCACAGCCATACGCTTCTGGGTGACCTGGACTCTTACGGGCTGGCCTGCGAAGGTCCCTATCCGGTGATTGCTAAAAATAAAGATGGTGATCCGGTCTGTATCGTTCAGGCATGGTCCCAAGGTCGTATACTGGGGGAGCTTGATGTGACATTCAAAGGCGATCGTCTGGTCGCATGGTCCGGGCATCCCCATCTGGTGCTGGGGGATCAATGCCGGAGGGAAGCCGGTCTGGATATTATCCCTGAAAATGCCGCAGTGGCAGGTGTTCTGGATCAGTTTACCCGGCAGGTGGCGGAAAAAGGGCAAACCGTTATCGGAACCGCTCCCAAAGACCTGGTGCATGTGCGGATGCCGGGCCAGGTTCATGGCACCGAACCAATGCCTTTGGGAAGCCGTCTGGCACCTTTGGTGGCACAGGCATTTTATGAGCAGGTTCCCCATGCCGACATGTGTATACAGAATGCCGGTGGGGTTCGCACCGGTATTCAAAAGGGGCCGATCCGATACAGCACGGTCTACGGGATGCTGCCGTTTTCAAATACCCTGATTGAAATCGAAATGTCCGGTCAAAGTATCCGGCAAGTCCTTGAGCAGGCCCTGGAATATGTGCTGAAAAACGATGCAAAAGGTGCGTTTCCCTATGCCTACGGCTTGCGGTACGATATTGATGCGCGCAAGCCCTTTGGTAGCCGGATTTTCGGGTTGGAGGTCCGGGAGCGCGCGTCCGGCAGATATGTTCCACTTGAGGACAAGCGCAGTTATGTGGTGGTGGTCAATGATTTTATTGCCTCGGGCAAGGATGGGTATCAGGGGTTTGGTGCGGCATCGCAGGTGCCCGGAACAACGGTCAACACCTATCTGGATTATGCCCGGGCGTTTATCACCCATGTTCAGGCTCTGAACCTTTCAGGTAAAGGCCTTGCAGAACTGCCGGGCAGGGATCACTGCATTAGAAGTTTTATTCCGGCAGGAATCGAACCTTCTGCCCGGTGAATATCGAAAACCCGGGTGTTTTTTTAAAATTTTATTAAATATAGGATTCTATGTTCGGATTCCGTGAGGTCATATAGGTGAAAACTAATGTTTGAAAAACAAAACTGGTTCATATTTGCGTTGACTGGCATGCTAAGCTTCGCTTGTATGGCGCTGAGCCTCAAGAAATTAACTTATGATTTGCCAACTTCAGTTATCCTCTTATATTTATTTGCATTTACCACCCCAGCTTATCTGATTTACAATATTAAAACCGGGACGGCTTTAAATATAAATGGCTCTGCCTTACTTTTTTTGTTATTGGCATCTGGGTTCGCATTTATTGGCAATTTATGCGATGTCGAAGCGCTTCGTTTGGCACCGAATGCCGGCTATGCATCTGCAATCAAATCGGGACAAATTATTGTCATAACCGTGATGGCTTTTTTATTGTTTAAAGATCAAAAAATAACCTTGTCCGGTTTAATTGGCGTTGCGTTAATCTTTTGTGGTGTTTTTCTGCTCTCGTATCAACGATAATCAAAGGATGAAACTAACGGGTGGCGGGTTTATTCGGCAGAATCCTCATCTGGAATAAACCACTCTTTTTTTCGATACACTAAATCCTGGCTTTTGGCGACCATCTCGCCTGTTCTATCATCTTTGATGGTAATGTCATATAGCGCCATGGGGCCGGATGCGGACTGTTCAATGGCCTCAGCGACAAGCCGGTCTCCCGATTTTGTCGCTTTGAGAAAATTAATTCCAACATTCAGGGCCACGGATGTCTGTCCATGGGAATTGCTGGCTGCAGCAAAGGCCATATCGCCTAATGAAAAAATTACACCGCCGTGGGTTATCCCATGAAAATTTACCATGTCATCGTTGATCAGTAATGTCACCCGACTATGTCCCGGTTTCAATATCTCAACTTTTGCCCCCAATAGTTGGGCAAAGGGGTCTCGTTGAATATAGTCATTTATCTTTTGTTCTCTGCTTTTTTCCATTTGAATCCATAATTTTGGGGTACGTAAAAATATAAAATGGCGCCATTTTAGTTCCATTTATGCTTGCCTTTCAAGACAAGAATTGATCTTTGCCAATTTTTTGGATACATGGTTAGGCTATTGAACTTGATCCGGATAATACCAGCCAAAGGAGTAATGATAAGTGAGTCTTAAAAAGGATCTTCAAGCCGGAATAATTCATGCTGTTGAAACCGTAAAGCAGACCAATCCCATGGCAGGATCAGTTACCAATACGGTGACCATTAATTTTGTCGCCAATGCCCAACTTGCCGTGGGCGGTGCGGCAGCCATGGTTTATATGCCTGATGAAGCGCAATTTTTGGCCCAGGCGGGGGGTGCCGCCTACATAAACGTGGGCACCCTTGAGCCTGTTTATGAAAAGACCTTGCCCGAGATGGCAAAAACGCTGCATCACAGCGGAAAACCATGGGTTTTAGATCCCGTGGCCATCGGTATCGGTGAGCTGCGCACCCGGCTGTTGCAGGATTTTAAACCCTGTAAACCCAGTGTCATCCGTGGAAATGCTTCTGAAATTATTGCCCTGGCCGGGTTATGGGGATTGGCCGGCGGCACCGAAACATCCAATGTCCGGGGGGTGGATTCCCAGGATACGGTAATTGCAGCCAAGGATGCGGCAGTGGCCCTGGCACAATGGACAGGCGGGGCTGTGGCCGTTTCGGGCAAACAGGATTTGGTTACCAATGGGACTGCTACAGCCCTTTGCCATGGCGGCTCCCATTTTATGGAGAAAATCACCGGGTCCGGATGCTCTTTAGGCGGTGTCATGGCTGTCTATGCAACTGCGGCCTCTGCGTTTATCGCTGCTTTGACAGGCACGGCGGTCTATAATCTGGCCGGTCGCCGTGCTGCTGAAAAAACAGATGCCCCGGCAAGTTTTCAGGTTCATTTTCTTGACGAATTGTATAAAGCAAACCCTAAAGAAATTGCAGACAACCCTTTTGATATTGGGGAGGTTTAACATATGAGAAGTAAACTGGATATTTCAGCATATTTTGTGGTGGGGCCGGAGAATACCAAAGGCCGCCCTGTGGCCCCCATTATCCTGGATGCGGTGAAGGCAGGTATTACATGTGTGCAGGTTCGGTCCAAAACGGCCTCTGCCCGGGAATTGATCGAATTAACCGGCCAGGCAGCCGAAGTGATCGCCCAAGCCGGCAAATCAGACATTGTGACCCTGTTGGTCAATGACCGCCTTGACGTGATTCTGGCAGCAAGAAAACAAGGCATACATGTTGACGGCATCCATGTGGGCCAAACGGATATTCCTGTGGATGTCTGCCGGGAATATTTAGGACCTGATTCCGTTGTGGGATTATCCGCCAGGACCCATGAACTGTTCGAGTACATAAAAAATGCCGATGTCAGCCTGATTGACTATTTTGGCGCAGGCCCCCTGCATGAAACAAAAACCAAACCGGACAGCGGTCTGGATATAGATGGAAAACGAATTACAAGGAGCATTGACGATATTACAACACTGGCCCAACTCAGTTCCATTCCCGTTGTGGTTGGCGGCGGCGTCAAACTTGCCGATATACCGGAGCTTGCCCGGACAGGTGTTGCAGGTTTTTTTGTTGTCTCTGCCATATCTGAGGCAGATGAACCGGGACATGAAACCGAAAAATTGGTTAAGACCTGGAATCAGTATAAGAAGTAATGTCCATCTGCTTATTGGGGGAAACATACCGAGTGGTCTTGACATTTGCTTGTTTCCAATACGGGTTTAAAGCAGTATAGTGAGCAGTTAGATTTTTTGACAGGCCTGGAAAACATTATAATGATAAACCAAGCGTATAAATATAATTTACTCTTCGGCCTGAACGCATAGAAGGAACTAAAATGAACATCAATGAGATTTACATTCAACTAAAAGACGCACTGAAATCGGAAATCGTCCGTCACGACCTCGCCGACAAAAGAATTGACATCAAGTGCAAACCATTATCCGTAGAGGAGGCCATCGGCACCCCTGAGCATGATGACTACCCCATTGTCAAAGGTAAAGAGGTGATGATGGCGGCAACATTTAACGGGGCTGTTGGCCAGTCGTTCACAGATGAGTATACCGACATCTCTTTGTCCGTAAATGGCCTGCTTGAATTGGACCACAAGAAAACCAGTGACCGGGCAATTTTTATTGCAGGGCTTAATGCGGTTTACAGATCTTTGGGACTTTGTGAAAAAACAATACATTGCAAAGATAAAGAGCCGGTGGATTGTGCCGAAAATTTGATTGAGCAGCCGCAATTCTCGGGGAAAAAGATTCTTCTGGTCGGACTTCAGCCTAGATTTTTGGAATATCTTGCCAAACAGAACACGATGCGGGTACTAGATCTTGACCCGGACAATGTGGGGACTGAAAAGTTTGGCGTTCAAATAGAATCCGGGGAAGATTTTGCGCAAGCACTTGACTGGTGCGACATGATCTTTGCCACAGGGTCCACTATTGTAAACGGTACCATTACCACGTTTTTAAACGCCGGTAAGCCTGCCGTATTTTTCGGGGTGACCATCAGTGCTCCGGCCAAAATTTTGGGGCTTTCGAGCTATTGCCATTGCGGTCACTAAGGAGAGCTGTGTGGGCCAGCCGAATGTTTACGGGCCTATCGGATATTTTATCTCACCATCAAGAACATGAAGAATATGTGCCGGAAAATTAATTTTCATCTCCTCCATGCTCTTGATGAATCAAAATCAAAAATTATCTTAATTTTATGAAATGGGAATAAAACCATTAAAAAAGAGGGATAAGAAACATGGGTGAAAATCAACTGATTATTCGGTGTACCAAGTGCGGGGCAAAAAACCGTGTACCTGAGAGCAGGATTTCGGAAAGCCCCAAATGCGGCAAGTGCGGAACCCTTTTGCCGCTTGAAATTTTTGATACCCCCGTGAACGTTACGGATGCTAATTTTGACCAGGAGGTCATGCAGTCATCTTTGCCGGTGCTGGTGGACTGCTGGGCTCCATGGTGCGGTCCCTGCCGGGCGGTAGGCCCCATAATGGACGCCCTTGCAAAAACTTACAAGGGGCGGCTCAAAATTGCTAAGGTCAATATTGACGAAAATCCGGGAACCGGCTCAAAATACCGCATCCAAAGCATCCCTACCATGCTTTTTGTGAAAAACGGCAATCTGGTCGACCAGGTTACAGGCGCTTTGCCCAAGGAGGCTCTGGAGGCCCGGATAAAATCATTTATATAATGACTGAACGAAAAGTTACCCACCTGCTGCGTTGCATCTGGGCAACTTTTCGTCCAATTACGGGTCTCGGTTCAGGCTCTATATAATGTGTGAACCATTCTGCTTGATTTATCCATTAGGTATAGCGGCTCGGAATACTCAATTCGGGCTCACTTTATACGTTAATAAGATTTGAATCTGACATCATCAATAACAGCATCCTTTAACTGAGAATTGCTGCTAATTTGTAAATATTTCACAAACAGATGGAAAGGAACATCTGATGGAAGCATTAGATGGAATTTTGAAATTAGATGAACGAGAAGGTGTTTACATTGATATTGGCACCAAAGTTTACCTTGAAATCGAAGGTATTGATTTTTCAGTTTCAAGCATTTTTATAGGTATGCTTAGAGATGAATTCATGGTCATAACTCTTCCCAAAAGATATAACAGTATTAGACACAAGCTATTGCCTTCCAATAAAATTATTATTAAATATCTATTCAAAGGGTTAACATATGCATTTCAAAGCAGTGTGATAGAATTGACCACAACCCCTGTCAGAACACTTACCATTGAGTACCCTAAAGTTGTCCAACAAAGAGAATTAAGAGTAGCTAATCGAAGTGCTGTTGTCATTCCAGGCAGAGTGGTAGCAAAAAAAACAGACTTTAATGTTGTAATAAACGATTTCAGTGAAAAGGGTTGTAACTTTAAGTATTTTCACGATCAAAGTAATATCATTCCATTAAAAAAAGGAGATCGTTTCAGAATCTACTGTCATTTTCCTGGTGTAGCCGAAGAAATTGGTGCCATGGCTTGTGTCCGAAATGTAAGAAGAGAACAGGGCGAGATATCTATTGGGGCTGAATTACAAGATGTAACCAAAGACTTTTTAACGCCCCTAATGAACTTCTTGCATTCAATTTTAACGGTAACAATGTAAGCGCTTACTAAACAATAACCGGCTTGAAGACGGTGATTATTTAATTTCAAACTCAATCAGTTCAGTTCGTCTATCTCATGGTATTATCTGTCTCCCAGATATCAGGCTGGTTCACCCAAGTAAAAGCGAATTTCCGATCAGGTCCTGGACCAGATCCGGAAACTGATCTTTTTCAAAATATCAGGAAGGTCTCTATAGGGTCACCCTTCAGTATGCGACCAACGGCAGCTTCTCGGTAACTGTAACCACGGCGGCATGTAACACCCTGATCGAAACAACGACCGTGCAGGTTACCAATTCAGAAGAGGCTATTTGCCCGCCAACCGGCTCCACAACTTTTTATCACCTTGTTCCCTACAATATGCACCTGACCGTTGGGAAGACAAGCTCAGTTCCATTGCAAATTGTTGACCAAAATGGCAACCCTGTGATTGGGCCTCCGACGTTCACAACAACGAGCGACCCTCAAGATCTTGTGTCAATTGACTCGTCAGGCTTTGTAACGGCCCTGGAAAGCGGGCCGATTGTATCCAACACCTGCGTTGTACGGGTTTTACCTGAGGAATATGCCATTCCCGATTTTATAGAAGCACAGGGTGAAAGGACGATACTTTACTATCCCACGTCGGTTAACGATCAGGATATTGCTGCGTTGGTGAATCAGTTTGAAATACCGACAGTCAATGAATATGCCTATCAGATTCAGTCACGGATGATGGGAACCAACCCGTTTTCCGGCGGAAGGCAAATTTTCGAATTTCAAGGATATCATCGCCCAGCGTGAGTGTGGGGGGGGATTTCGACAAGGACGGTAAATGCAACAATACCGATCTTGTCGTTTTTGCAGCTGATTTTGGCAGAACCGGCTGTAGCGGTGTCAACTGCCCAGGTGATTTCAATGCTGACGGAAATGTCGATGGCAGAGAAATAGAGGCTTTCATTACAGAATTCGGCAGGATGGACTGCCTGTAGAAATATTGAGTGAATTGGTTGTCCAAGTCAATATTCGATAAAGGGGCTATCCACTTCGTTGCCCTAAGTTGTATCCAATCTCCCCCCAAATTCTTTCTATAGGATTGTATTTACAGTGATATGGTGGAGAATAAGCTATCTCACTTGGCGGTCGCCTTGTAATCATTTTGGAACAGGACCAATCTTCCATGTTCTTAGAGCTGCGTTAAATCTTAAAAAAATGGAAGCTGGCATAAAAAGATGGATTGGGGGTACTTTTGCCGGCAGAACCTGGGATAAGCCTGATTGTCTCCTTTTCTCTTGGTTATGCGTGTGCAATGTCATTCGCAAATGAGGAAAATTTGTAAATAAGTGTATGAAATATTTTTCACATCATTCCAATACGTAGAGCCCGGATGGCCAATCTATTTTTTTTAAAACATTTTCGTAACCATAATGATACCAATTAAAAAAACATACAAAAAACACTTTTCCTTAATCATTTTTTCTTTGATGTCTACTTATAAAATCAAACATGGCGTATATTTTGCAAATCATACCAAACCAATGGTTTTGGCGCAAATGGTGGGTATTTTTTTAATCTATTGCCACAAAAGAAGAAGGGGAGTTTTTAATGTTTTGGTTCCGATCTTTTTTACGTTTATTTTTGAGCTGTTTATTTGTATTGATGATGTCCGGCATGGCCCATGCATCTCTAACAACTATCGGCACGGCTGTAAGTGTTTACGGTGATTATAATATGATATGGCAACAAGATGAAGACAGTGGCCAATCATATATATGGTTTGATTACACGTTCGAAAAATCCGACATAACCACCATGTTAATGAATGTGAATAGTTTACCCATGATGCTCAATTTTTTCGACGGTTATAATGTCACATATTATGTAAACAATTGGCATTTACCATATTCATCTAATGAGGATTTCAATACACCGAATCAGTTGCATCAGTTGATAGTACAAAATCCGGATTATAAAGATTATTTCGTTAACATAACCGACGAAACATATTGGACACCTGACCAATATGAACTCAATCCACTTTACGCTTACGATGTTAACACGACAACGGAATTGCAAATAGAGGGCACATTCGACGAGATTATGCAAATGCAGTATAATGGAATAGTCGTGATGGAGGCCATAGTATCTGCGGTCCCAGTGCCAGGGACTTTTATGCTTTTGGGGACCGGCCTGCTCAGTCTCGCAGGGTTGAAAAGGAAAAAACATTTCAACAAAGTTTAATTCCAACATACCGAGACCGCCATACAATCACTGAAACCATTTTTTTTGAACGTATCGTCCGATGATGATGGAGTATGCACCTTGCTCATAAAGCCGGACGATACGTTTATATTCTATTTGATGTTATGAATTCGCACCTCACAGATGAAGAGTTCGGTCGGTTAGAAGTAGAATTGTTTCCGTCCGGAAACGCACTTGAATTCACTGGAAGAAACTTCATTGACCAGGTTAAAGGGGAAACCTTTGTCGGGGGCACCTTATTCTAGTCGATTCTGAAAAACCTATATACCAAAACTGGTCGGCACCGCCCACTACGCATGGGCGGTCGGCCTTAATCCCAACAAAAGTAAAAAATAATCAACCAGCCACCGTAGCAGCTTGCTGATATTCATACCTGCGGCGCTCAGGATCGCATTGATCTTATCCCCGTCTTTACCTTTTAACCGGTTGCGATCCATCCGATGCTCTTGTTTTAAATGTCCGATACTCGGCTCAATTGCTGCTCGTCTTTTCATCCAACGCCATAAACTTTTTGAAGTGCGACCTCTTCGGACTTTATCAACATGAACCTCAATGTCTCCGGTATAGCCATGACCTCGGTACCCTCTATCGACAAAGGATCTTTGGGGCTTCTGTGTAATTCGTTCTACCTGGGCCAGGGTTTCGGATAGCGTATGCCCGTCATATGGATTGCCATGAACGGCCATTGCCCCAACAAACCAACAACCACGACTTGTTGTTGCAACACTGACTTTGCAACCAAACTCGTAGCGTTTATGTGCCTTACCTTTACTGATACATTCAACATGAGGCTCATGGACGCTATAAACTTTGTTCTTGTCCTTCCTTTTCTGGCTCCAAATACGGGTCGCCACATTTAAGAGTTCGCCCATCTCTTTATCTGGGGTAGGATACTTCCTTTGAATGTCCCTTATCACACGCCCTAAGTAAGTCTTGAGTTTTTTGGTTGCTTTCTTTGCTCTTTTCATTTGTTTCGCATGCGCATAACGGCTTTGCTTGAGTAGCGTTTGCTTGGATAACCGATTGTAATTCTGCCGCAGATTGATTTCTCGATCTTTAGCCGCTTTTACCAACCGGTCTCTGGCTCGATCATAAAGCCGTGCATCCGTCGGGAACCGAACATCTTTCTCTTGAACCGTCGTATCCACATTGATGTTGTGAAGCTGGAATTTTTTGACAGCCTTTAGCACCAACCCAGCCTCAATCGTCTTTTTCAAAAGCTCCTCTGCGCCGGCTTCGCCTATCCTCTTCCTCCAGCGCGTCATGCTGGATGGGTCACAAGGCAGCTCATGCTCAAAGTATTTCATTCCACTGAAGTACTGCCAATACGGATTTTCTACCCAGCCTTTCACTACCGCTTCATCGCTTAGATTGTAGGTAAACTTCAAGTAATGCAAAGCCGTCATCAGTCTGGTGGAAATCCCAGGCCTTCCGTTGTCTTCACAAAAAGTTACACCGAATTTTTTATCTAATGCGTCCCAATCTACTGCTCGGGATAATTTTACCAGGCTGTGGCCAAGGGAGATGATATTTTCGAGTTGGGGCAGGAAAAGATCTCCTTGGTTATCCTCTATAGGTGGTTTTGTCGGTTTCATGATAAAATTTGCAAGAAAACATTAAGGTTAGAATCAATTTCTTGCAAATACAATAGCAAACTTTAGCAATTTTTTCCAGTAAAATCAGCTACTAAAATGCTTTTTCAGTATCGACTATTCTATAGTAACTCTGGGTCTGTGACTGAAACAGAAAGTTGAGATTCTGATGGAGTTCAATACCCTTGATCTGATCGGTTTTGGCGGTGAGTGACCCTTCGGTTGGTTTTGTGAGTCCGAATATTAATTCCACCGTTCCTGAGCCAGGGTGTTTCTCTCTCATGTTTCTTGGCCTTGCCGGTATGGCCTGGTATCGTCGAAGATGTGATTAATTTCCCAAGCATTGATGAAAGATTAATAAATGGGGAGACGCTTTTTATCAAGAAAAGTTTCTCCCTTCATTCAATCGAATATACGAAAATTAAAATATCCAAGTCAGAACATTTTTTAGAATATCTGCCAAAAATTCACACCACCACTCGGGATTGTTTACAAATATATTTTATGTATCCTTGAGCTGGATCATCCCAGTTCAAGAACGTCACCTCAATCTATGTTTTAAAATCATTGATTCGGATGGGAAAAACAGGAAATGCCAAAGTCCTCAATGACAGTATAAAAGCGTACGGCCAACGATTTCAGAAAGGTGGGAAATGGCAAAAGTAGGACTTCCTTTTTATTGAGGCTCAAAAATGATCGTTTTGAATTGCTAATTTTGACTCTCATGCCACGCCACAACCTGTTGGTAGGGTATTGTGCCGCCAAAGATGTCCAGGGCTGAACCGATAGTCAGGTCCACACGGCCATTGCCAAGGTCTTTTACAAGGTCCAGATCCGAAAAACGGCTGGCCCCTCCGGCATAGGTGGCAGGGATGGGGCTGTGTTTTCCCAGCAGCGTTACAAGTTCCGCTTGGATGCCTTGCATTTTGCCTTCCACATCCACGCCGTGGATTAAAAATTCATCACAGAATGCTGACATTTGTTCAAGCGCAGCAGGGGTTACGGCCATTTCGGTGAAATTTTGCCAGCGGTCCGTCACAATCCAGAATTGTCCGTCCCTTTTCCGACAGCTTAGATCCAGAACCAGGCGGTTTTTGCCCACAGCATTCACCAGGGTTTTGAGTTTGTCCATGTCCATGCGGCCTTTGGAAAAAACATATGAGGTGACAATGACATGGGATGCGCCGGCGTCCAAAAAGGTGTGTGCATTTTCAGGGTGAATGCCGCCACCCATCTGAAGACCGCCCGGGAATGCGTGCAGCGCTTCAAGAGCTGATTCGGTATTTCCCGGGCCAAGGGCAATGACGTGGCCACCGAAAAGTTGGTCAGCCTGGTACATCCGTGCAAATTGTTCCGGGGTTCGGGCGCTTTCAAAATTGGTGACTAGGCTGTCCTGGGTTTCGTCGGACAGGGTGCCGCCCACAATCTGGACTACTTTGCCGTTTCGAAGATCAATACAGGGGCGAAATTTCATATAAATACTTCCTAAAAAACTATTGGTTATCCTTGACAGTCTGCCGAGGTAGGTATGTTACTTGATAATCGGACAAAATATCTTTGACAATTCCGGCTAATCCACGATTAAGGGCCTGAATATAGCCCGTGGGGCCTGTGTCAGAGCCTAAAGGAATTTGCCGGGAATATGTTTTTGACAGAATTGGTGTGAAGCCGTCTTTGTTCAACCGATCAAGGTTCAGCGCCATGGTCACCACAGCCGATACTGCAGATGTATTGCGCCGATCATAATAGAGTGCTGTGATCTTACCCCACAATTGGAAGATATCGTCCGGAATCCTGTTTTTAGGGGCCGGAGCAAATTGAGGCGAGTCGACCAGGGCTTCGAGCATCACATCACTGATCATCCGGGCCGGTGATGTCATGTAATTGTTATAAAAATCTTGGGTAAACCTGCTTTGACCCAGCCGGTAGACAAATCCTGCGCCATCGAATTCCGGTGATATATCCAGGCGTTTAACCACCAGCGGGGCGCCGGTTGAGCGGTTGCTTTGGTCGACAGGATCGTTGCGGTCAGCATAAAGCCTGAACATCTGTTTTTTCGTGTAATCATTTTTAATCCCACATCCGCCCAAAACGGCGGCTGCAGTGAATATACCGGTTATCATAACGAAAAGCGTCAAGCGTGCCAGGACCATGGGCCTTATAGGACGAAGGCTGTTCATAATAAACTAGTTTTCCTTTCCTGGTGTTGATGATTTCGGTGGGGCGTTCATGAGAATGCTGCCTGGAAATTCCCGCAGTTCCCGGGTGAACTGGTTGAGGTTTTCAGTGGTATTCTCCAGGTTGCTGATCGTTTTTTCAATGACGTCGGCATTGGTCCAGATCATGTTTTCCATTAACCGGGATGTCTTTTCAAGGCTGGCCAGAACCGTATCCATTTTATTAGACATTTCAGTTAATTTGCCGTCATAGCCGTTTTCCAGGCCGGTGGCCATGCGGTTGAAGCTGGCAGATGCCGTATTGATATCTGCCAGGGTCTGTTCGATGGGTTTTTTTGCCGTATGAATGATCTGCTTTAAATCTGCCATAGATGAACCCGCATCTGCCAGCATCTGCTTGACCTGGCCGGATGTCACTATTTTGGCCAGGTCTTTGTTGGTCTGGCGAAGCTCTTTGATCAGGCTTTCTGCCTGGGCTGATACCTTTGTGATATTCAGGCTCTTGAGCAGGGCTGAAAAATCTTTTTTCATCTCTTTGAAATCCATGGAACCCAGGGTTTCCATGGCCCGGGTGATGGCATCCGATACTTGTTTGATATTGCTGGCCCGGGACGGCACATAAAGATTTTCCGGGGTCCAGGAGATTTCAAGATCATCGGGACCGTTGTCTTTATAATCGGTCTCCAGATATGCTGATCCGGTCAGGCCGTTAAAGGATAAAAATACCGAGAGTCCGTCGTCTACCGCTTTTTTCATACGATCCTTGGGGTTTTTTCCGGTCTGGCCCACGTAACAGTCTTCGGACAGAGAAAAGGTGACCAATACATAATTTGAGGCAATGTCGTATACCTTTGTGGGGGTGGTAATGGATTTTACGGCCCCGATTTTTACCCCTTTGTATTTCACTTCCGATCCGATGTTCAAACCTTGGACCGATTCGTTAAAATACGTTTCGGCAAGGGTTTCGATTTTGAAAAATTGGCCTGCACCAAAGGCAATCAGCATGGCCGCAGTCAGTGCAAAGGCCAGGATGACAAAAAGTCCGAGTTTAAAATAATTGGTTTTCTGGGTCATGGGTTCGGTTCCAAAAAAAATATTATGGGTTCCGGTTAAAAAAGCTAAATACATATGGGTTCGATGGATCCCCTTTAAGCTTTTTGGGATCGCCTTGGGCAATGATACCTTTTTCCTTTTTACCCAGCATGATCACCCGATCGGAAATGGTCAGAATACTTTCAAGCTCATGGGTGACAATAACAAATGTGATGTTCAGGGCGCTTGCCAGTTCCAGGATCAGGCGGTCCAGTTCGGACGAGGTTAAGGGGTCCAGCCCGGCTGAGGGCTCATCCAGAAACAGAATGGCAGGATCAAGGGCCATGGCCCGGGCAATGGCGGCTCTTTTTTTCATACCACCGCTCAACTCGTCGGGCAGAAGATACAAGGCATGACCCATGTCAACCAGATCCAGCTTGACCCGGGCAATGGCTTCAATGGCTTGCCGGGGAAGATCCGTGAACTCTATCAGGGGCAGCATGACATTTTCCAGCACGGTCATGGAGCCAAACAGCGCACCATTCTGGAATGCCACACCAATGGTGCCAAGCAGCTGGTTACGTGCCTTTCCCCGGGCAGTTACAATATCTTCGCCATGGATGAGGACCTGGCCGGAGACCGGCGGTACCAGGCCTATCATGTGTTTGAGCACTGTGCTTTTACCGCAGCCGGAACCGCCGAGAATAACAAATACCTCACCACTTTGGATATCAAAGTTGAGATCTTCCATAATGGCGTTGTTGTTGTACCCGGCAAAAAGGTGCCGGACATTGATGATTGTTTCGTTCATATGCCCAGATAAAAATAGATTATGCTGAAAATACCGTCAAACACGGCAATTAAAATAATTGAGGATACCACCGCCCGAGTGGTGGCATCGCCTACGGCAGAGGGCCCCCTCAATGTCTGATATCCACGGATGCATCCGGTGGCGGCAATGAGAAGCCCGAATACAAAGCATTTGACCAGGCCGCCGGCAAGATCCTCCCAGGAAACAAAGTTCACCACCTGATTATAATAGGCAATGGGCGGGTAGCCAAAGGAAAGAATGACAACCATGCCGCCGAGAATCCCTACAAGATTGGAAAAAACCGTGAGCAACGGTGTGATCAGGGTGGCGGCAATGACCCTGGGGACGATGAGGAATTTGACCGGCTCCATGCCCATGACCGTGAGCGCGTCAATTTCCTCGTTGATTTTCATGGTGCCGATTTCCGCGGCAAAAGCCGATGCCGATCGGCCTGCCAGAACAATGGCGGTCATCAAAGGACCAAGCTCCCGGATCATGGCAATACCGATGAGGTTGGCCACATATATTTCGGCGCCAAACATGCGCATGGGAATGGCGGCCTGGAATGCCATGACCAGTCCCACGATAAATGAGATCAGCGCCACAATGGGCAGTGCGTTGACCCCTGAGCGTTCGGCCACCATCCATGTGTCGGCCCAGCGGATGCGGCCCGGATTTTTAATGCAGGAAAGCAACGCCGCTGTGATTTCTCCCACCATGGTAATGAACTCCTTGGCATCTTCAATGGATGCGGTCAGGTCTCTACCGGTTTTTTCAACGTAGGAAATTTTTGGTGGCGGGGGGGATGCCTCGTTTTTAGACTTGTCAGCCAGCTCCAGAAGGGGGACGAACTCTTTTTTGACGCCGGTCAAAAGGTCGGATTGTTCTGCTGGTGTGATAGCTGAAACCCGACTTAAATAAGAGATAAATGTGGCTCCGGCCATGTCCATATAATCAACGGATTCAAGATCTATCTGGATTGTCCCCTGGCCCGGCTTTTTAACGATTTTAGCAGCGGTATCCCATAACCGGGCCACACCCGGGGCATCCAGCCGTCCTGAAAAAAGCATGACCGTTGTCCGGCCTACGGTTTCAATGTTCAGTTCCGGCAAAATATCCCCTTGTAAGCCCAATTATTTTTATGTCCCTTGGGAACACCATGTCTAAAAACCTAAAGATTAAATCACACTTATATCGGTGAATCAAGAAGTTATCAAACGGCCCACTGAACAATTGCAGGTAACCAGACTGCCGCTTGATGTCGATTTGAAAAGGTTGGGTCATTTCTCGATTGGATTGTTCATGATAAAAAAAACAATGATTCAGCAACCCCAGGCATTACTTGCTGAAAAACACTGAATGGCGTGCGGTGTCGGTGATGGCCACAACCGCTGGATGCTTAAGAATTCGTTCAACAGAGATCGCATAAAATCGTTCCTTGATATTGCTGCATCTACCGATGATCTCCACTTGATACTGGGCTTTAACCTCAGATTCAATTATCGTGGGCCCCATGAATACGCCGTCTCCGGCCTGCCCGAAAACAGTCAGCAGCGCATTGTCTTCAAATTCAGCGACCATCACCGGTCGAATGGACAAACGGTCAAACCACTGATCAAGGGCACCCCGGAGCCATGACATGGTCATGGGCATTACCATGGGGGCGTTATCCAGGCAGTCAGGAAATTTTCCAGGCAGGCGTTGCGCAAGTTTTTTTTCGGCAAAGAAAGTGATCCCGCATTCGCCTAAAAAATGATTGTAGGTTTTCACGCTGAGACCGGGCTTGGGTAATCCGTCGGAAATCACCAGATCCAGATTGTGCAACGCAAGATCGGCCAGCAGGTCTTTTTCCTTGCCTTCGTGGCAGGCCAGGCGAACGGTTTTTTCCATACACAGGGCCGGTTCAATCAGCTTTCTGGCCATGAGCTTGGGCACGACATCCACGATACCCACATTCAGTGAAAGCGGTCCGACCACCGGACGGTTGTGAATTTGATCCATGAGTTCGCGTCCCAAAAGAAAAATCTTGTCGGCATATTGAAACACCAGCTGACCTAAATCCGTGGCTTCCAGTTTTCGTCCCTGTCGGTTGAACAGTTTTCCACCGAAAGATTCCTCCAGTTTGGTCAACTGCGCACTGATGGTTGACTGGGCAAGCCTGAGTCTGTTGCTGGCTGCCGTAATGCTCCCTTCGTTCATAACTATCCAGAAATAGTAAAGATGATGATAATTAAGCCATTCCATGTATCGTTCGTTTTTTTCGAATAGTAGCCACTATATTATCTATTTGACCGAATTAACTATGCTCTTTATGATTTTATTTTTTTCTTTGCTGTTGAAATTTAAATATGTGGACACCCTATCATGAAGCCGGCACGTGGGTCCATGGTTTTGACGTGAAGATCATGTGGTTTGTAACCAATTAGGTCAATTCAATGAAATATAGGTGGTGATGCGTATGAAAGATACAATTAAATTGATAATTATTACGATCGGATTGCTGATGTTTCCGGTCATGGCTTTTGCCCAGGCTGAGGCTGCCCATGCCGCGGGTTCCGGATTGGCAGGTACCGTATACGGATATATTGCGGTGATTTTTTTTATTGGTGCCTATGCCCTGGTTCCACTGGAGAATAATATTCATTTAAGAAAGAGCAAACCCGTGCTGCTGGCAGCCGGCGTAATATGGGTTCTGGTGTCGCTGGCCTATATCGGTATCGGGGACACACACACAGCCCATGATGCCATCAAGCACAGCCTGATTGAATATGCTGAACTGTTTTTGTTTTTGCTGGCGGCCATGACCTACATTAATGCCATGGAGGAACGCAATGTGTTCCAACGCCTGCGGGCGATTCTGGTTTCCCGGGGCCTTTCTTTGAGGAAAATTTTCTGGATTACCGGGATCCTTGCTTTTTTTATCTCCCCGGTGGCGGATAATCTGACCACGGCATTGCTCATGGGGGCGGTGGCTATGGCAGTTGGTGGAAATAATAAAGGCTTCATCAGTCTTGCCTGCATCAATATTGTGGTGGCGGCCAATGCCGGTGGTGCGTTTTCGCCGTTTGGGGATATTACCACCCTGATGGTCTGGCAAAAGGGCAAGATCGCTTTTTCCCAATTTTTTGCCATCTTTATCCCTTCACTGGTCAACTGGCTGGTGCCGGCTGTGATCATGAGCCTGTTTGTGGATAAGGATGTTCCCGAGGCCCTGGACGAATCCGTTACGATGAAGTACGGCGCCTGGGTCATTATGGGGCTGTTTGGGGCAACGATTGTGACGGCTGTTTGTTTCCACAATATGCTGCATCTGCCCCCGGCAGCCGGTATGATGCTGGGCCTTGGATATCTTGGGATGTTTTCTTTTCATATCAAACGCTATGAAAATCGAACGAACAAATACGATCCAATTCTTGGGGCACGTGAGATCGACTGCACCCCTTCGTCTGACTTAACATCTTTTGACATCATGAAAAAGATATCCAGGGCCGAATGGGATACCTTATTGTTCTTCTATGGCATTATCCTTTGTGTGGGAGGACTGGCCCAGTTCGGATACCTTGCGCTGATTTCCCAATTTATGTATCTGGATCTCGGGGCCACCTGGGCCAATACCCTTGTGGGTGTTCTGTCTGCCATTTTGGATAATATTCCCGTGATGTTTGCCGTTCTCACCATGGATCCGACCATGTCACACGGCCAATGGCTTCTGGTTACCCTGACGGCTGGTACCGGCGGCAGTATGCTGGCCATCGGCTCTGCGGCCGGCGTAGCGCTCATGGGTGCTGCACGGGGGACCTATACGTTTGGCGGGCACCTGAAATGGACCCCGGTGATCGCTCTGGGTTATGCTTTAAGTATTATATGCCACCTGCTACTCAACAGGGCTTTGATGTAAACCAAAATATCGGCCATGGGCATTTAGACCAGCCCATGGCCTTTATAAGAAAGTCTGGGTGCAGAAAGACCAAGGACGGCCCGTGGCCGTTATACGGATTCGTTCAACGTGGACGACAATATGGGTTTGAGTTCTTTCGGTGTGATATCTTTTGGGATATGAACAGCGACATCTATATTTTTAAATTTATCCAGTCTGGCTTCATTAATTTCACCAGTCATGAGTAGCACCGGTATATCTTTGTAGCCTGTTTTACCTTTCAAAATTGTTATGAATTCCAAGCCGTCCATTTCAGGCATATTATAGTCAGTGATAATCAAATCGATGGGAGTGCTTTTAAGTAAACTCAGCGCTTCTTTACCGTCCTTGGCCTCAAGAATTTTTAAATCATTAAACCCCGCTCTAAGAATTGTTCGTTTGATTGCGGTTCGCATCGGTTTTGAATCATCGACAACTAAGCATGAGCGGCACATGGCCTATTTCCTTTTTTATTGGTATAAATATTGGATAGCGGGTTAGGCACTCATAATTGAAAAAGTTGTTATGGCTATGAGGTTTTGTTTTGAACATGGGCCTTAGAAACGGTCACTGGACGCTAATTTAATGCCTAATCCAACAAATAATGCGCCAAGGCCCCGATCCATCCATCGCGAAATTTTTGTGTTGTTGTTCAGATAGCCGGTTAATTTGCCGCCAACAAGAATTAAAGGCGGCTCAACGAAAGCTGCTACGAAAATAATAAGAGAACCATGGAGAAAAAATTGTGCACTAACAGGGCCTGCCCCGGCTTCAACGAATTGCGGAAGAAACGCCAGGAAGAAAACAGCGACTTTAGGATTTAATACGGACACCAGCACCCCTTGTCTAAATATTGGCATCAAACCTTTTGGTGAAACCTGGTCGTTAACAGACATACGGGTTCCTTTAGACCGTAAAGACTGTATGCCAAGCCAAATCAGATACGCCGCGCCAATCCATTTGATGGTTGAAAATGCCACCGCTGAGGAGGCCAAAACAGCAGACAGACCAAGCGCCGCAAAAATAACATGGATAAAGGCACCGGTCCAAATACCAAACATTGCTGAAAAGCCTGAGTGTACCCCTCTTTTTGCAGTTTGACCAAGGATGAAAGCCATGTCAGGACCTGGCGATATGTTTAACAGAACAGCAGCTGTGAAAAATGTTGCCCAATGACTCAAAGAATATTCGAACATTGTTTGTAAATCCTATATTTTGTGAATAAATATGGCCTTTATTGTATTGGCTATGTACGTAATATACAACCCAAATACGTATCAATGAATGCGTTGGCCGATTTTCTTTATTTGTTTAATTTCGCTTTAAAATTCCTGATCAGCTTTCCTGACAGGGTAGAACTGTCTGGGATCAAGGGTAGTTTGTCCACTTTAAACCATGCCGCCTCTATAATTTCCTCGGGATCAATTTTTATCTTACCACTCTCATAATCCGCTGAGAACCCGATCATTAAGCTATCCGGAAAAGGCCAGGGTTGGCTTTTGACATACCGGACATTTTTAACTCGAATCCGGGTTTCTTCATAAACCTCCCGGGCCACACTCTCCTCCAGGGTTTCCCCGGGGGCGGTAAATCCTGCCAGAACGGAAAAGGTTTGTCTTTTAGGAAATCGAGTTCCCCGGGCCAAAAGAATTTCATCACCCCGGGTCACGCTCATGATCACAGCAGGGGATATTCTGGGGTAAGCATGAAAGCCGCAGGCCGGACAGGTCCTGCTGTGATCCTTTTCCATTATTTGAGTCAAGGTGCCGCACCGGCCGCAAAAACGGGAATTGGTGTGCAGGTCCGCTATAAACCGACCACAGGCAACGGCTAGGCGGAAGGGCTCGTCGGTACTGCGGTAGAATTCTCTGAGATCGGATATTGAAAGCCCGGATTCCGGTAGAGGCTTCATCAGGGTACCGCAGCAGCAGGGAGTGCCGTCTATGGATCCAAACGGATGGAGGCCATTGCGGGCCAGGGCCTCGATCTGGTTCGCTTCAAGGAGGGGCACTTGCCCTGTTTCAGGGTCAATGACCAGTCCGGTGCGGTCAAAGAGAAAAATCCATGCCGCAGTGTTTTCAAAGGATACGGGTGATGGTGAGGGAATAAACATCATTTTTTATGACCCACCACCAGGGCCACCCACTCCTCGTGGGTGATTTTTTTGATGCACTCAAGGTTTTGGGCCGCCATGGCGGCATAAATGTCCGGCAGTCTCTCCTCGATGATGCCCGAAAGGATGGCATTTGCGTCCGGTGCCAGGCACGCGGCAATATCCGGCATGATCGGTGCGATCACCTGGGCAATGATGTTGGCGCAAATCAGGTCATATTGGGCCTCTGGCGTTTGATCCAAAGTTTTCGCCCCAAGGGTGACGCTATTAAGGGCAATTCCGTTTTTTTCTAAATTCTGCCGGGTGATATCCACGGCCGCAGGGTCCACATCAATGCCGGTCATAGCGCCTGCCCCAAGTTTTGCTGCGCAAATCATCAATATGCCCGACCCGCAGCCCACATCCAGCAGGGTCTTGCCCGGCTGGACATATTCTTCTAAAAGCGCCAGGCACATGGACGTGGTGGGGTGGGTACCCGTGCCGAATGCCATGCCCGGATCAATGTGGATGATAATTTCTCCGGGTACCGGGGTATAGTCCTTCCATTCCGGTTTCACCACAATGGTGTCCGTAATCCGGGTGACGTTGAAATAATCCTTCCAGGCATGGGCCCAGTCTTTTTCATCTACCCGTTCTGATAAAACATCCACTCGGACAGCCATATCAGACAATCCTGCCAGGCGCTCCTTGATTTTGGAAATCATGATATCCGAATCATCCGTATCCGGCAGATAGCCGATGATGCTGTTATGCTCAGGTTGTTTCAGGGTTTGGGTGCCGAATCCCTCATCCGGTTCAGGGATGGGGACTTCACAGATGACGCCTTTCAGGTTGAATGAAAAGAAAATATGGCAGATTACTTCTTCGGCAAGTTCGATATTGTCTGCGTCGAATCGGGCAATAACTTTTTTGAATTTCATGGCATTGTCGGCCTTTTTTGTTTTATTAGAAGAAAGTCAGGGTAAGTCGCTAAGATCTTACAACTTTCGTCGATGGTTAAATCCGGCTCTCTATATATCAGATCAACCCATGGCTGTTATATCAACATTATCGTTGACAATCCATACCTGCATGTCCTAACGCTAACAATGATCAGCATGTACTAAAAAAATTGCGGGACGGTGGCGTGACTGAGTTTGAAACAACAGATGCAGCAAAAGTGACTAAACGGGGCAAACGTTCCGGTATCCGGCTTTTTTTAAGCTCTCTTCAGATCCGGTATAAGTTTCTTATCAGTTTTGCGTTGATATTTTTTCTGTCCATGTTTCTGTGCAATTTGTTTATCTATGTTTATGTACGCAACAATATTGAAGACCGCATCGAAAGTGAGCTGACCAATACCACGGCTATGATTTATGATATGGTCAATACGTCCGTGAATGTGGCCATTAAAAATCATCTGCGGGCCGTGGCGGAAAAAAATCTGGATATACTCAACGCCTTGTACCAAAGATCTCTGGCCGGTGACATCTCCCCGGAGGATGCACGCAAAAGAGCGGTTGAAGTGATTTTAAGCCAGACCATCGGGACATCGGGCTATCTTTACTGCCTGGACAGCCAGGGGGATGTTACCGTACACCCGAGAGGCGGATTGATCGGCATCAATGTGGCGGAACACGATTTTGTCCGGCAGATGATGACAAAAAAACAAGGCTACCTGGAGTATGAATGGAAGAATCCCGAGGAAAAAGAACGTCGGGCCAAAGCCCTTTATATGGCCCATTTTGAACCCTGGGACTGGATCATCGCCGCCTCGGCCTATCGGTCAGAATTCATCAGACTTGTCAATGTTCAGGATTTCAGGCAGAGCATTCTTTCCTTAAAATTTGGGCAAAGCGGTTATGCCTTTGTGTTTGACAAAAACGGCCGGGCCATTATCCATCCTGTGCTGCAGGATGTGAATATTTTTCAGACCCCAGAATTGCCCAATCAATATCTCCAGGACATGATGCAGCGCAAAAAGGGCCGGGCGGTTTACTTCTGGAAAAACCCCGGAGAGACCCGGCCCCGCAAAAAACTTGTGATGTTCAATTACATTCCTGAATACCAGTGGATTGTGGCGTCGTCATCTTACCTGGATGAGCTTTACCTGCCTTTAAAAACCATCCGCAATGTGTTTTTAGGCATCTCCCTGCTGTTTTTCTGCATCATGCTGGCCGTCACTTTTGGCCTCAGCCGCACCATTACCACACCGCTTCGTCAGCTCATGGCCCGGTTCAGCACGGCCACGGCAGGCGATTACTCCACCCGGATGGAGAGTCGTTCAAAGGACGAGGTGGGACAGCTTGCCGGCTATTTTAACCGGTTCATGGATCAGCTTGAAACCACCCACCAGGAGTTAAAGGATGAAATCCGGGTGCGCAGAATGGCCGAACAGGCTAGAAACGAAAGCCGGGTGCGCTACTATCTGCTCATGGAAGCAGCACCCGACCCCATTGTCAATTATGATATGAAAGGCCGGGTGATTTATATTAATCCCGCCTTTGCCCGGGTTTTCGGTTGGTCTTTGGAAGAGTGCAGAGGCCGAAAAATGGACCATTTTGTCCCAGATGCCTGCTGGCCTGAAACAAAAGTGATGATCCATCAGGTTCGGGTGGGCCAAGGCATCTTTAATGTTGAAACCCGCAGACTGACAAAAGACGGCCGGGTGGTGGATGTCAGCATATCCGGGGCATCGGCCCTTGACGCCCGGGGAAAACTGACCGGCAGTATTATTATTTTAAGGGACATTACCCGGTCCAAAAATCTTGAAAAACAGGTGATGCAGGCCGGGGACCGGGAACGGATGAACATCGGCCAGGAGCTTCACGACGATCTTTGTCCCCATCTCATCGGCATTTCAGGGCTGGCCGCCGTGATCCGGGAGGATCTTAAATCCCGGCAGGACCCCGCCGCAGAGCTTGCCGGGAAAATGGGGCTTCTAATGGAAGACGCCGTGGAAAAGACCCGGCAGCTTGCCAGGGGCCTTTGCCCGGTCCATTTGGTCAGCCATGGATTTCAGTCAGCCCTGGAAGAAATTGCCGATCAGTTTGCCTATTACCCGGGCATCCGATTTGAGTGCCGCATGGATGAGGGCGTGGATATTTTGGACGATTCCTGCGCCATTCATCTTTATCACATTGCGCGGGAAGCGGTGAACAACGCGGTTAAACATTCGAACTGCGATCAGATATTTATTGATTTGATCGAGGATGCGGCCGCCGGTTTGATCCATTTGACGGTTACGGATAATGGTTCCGGCATTGATCCCGACCATTCCGGCAGGGGTATCGGTTTGCAGATCATGGCCTACCGGGCTAAAATTATTGAAGCGCAGTTTAATATCGAGACAGGGCCCAAGGGAACGCAAATTATAGTTATTTTCAGTTCGTCTGCCCGGCTGAAAATTGATAAAAAGGAGAATATCCCGGTATGATTCAGACCCGTCAAAAAAGAGGAATATACAGTGAATCCCTTTGGCACCAGTAGAGTAGATAGTCCGTTTCAAAAACATGCGGATTTAAAATCCCTTTTTTCAGAGCAGTTCCTGCGGCTGAAAGCACTTGTCCAGGAGATCGCCGCCGATCCTAATCATCAATCCAGAGGTGTGGTGTTAGCGGGAAATCCCGGATCCGGGAAAACGCATCTCATCATGCGCTTTGCCGGGGAGATGATCAATGCCAACCGCATTCTTTTCATCCGGCAGCCCAACAACCCCGATGCTGTGTTCTACCACGTATATGCCAGGATGTTGGAATCCCTTGTGGAAAGGGTACCGGGAACGGATTACACCCAGATTCAATGCCTCTTGGCCAAAAGTTTCTCCAGCATCATCATTAACGAGATTCGGAAGCTGAAAAAGCCTAGTGAAAACATGAAGTCCATGGATGTGCTGCTATCCCAAAGTCATCTCAATATCTATCGGGGGTTGGGGGGGGACGATACCGAGACCCGCCGAAAAAACTGGCGATTCATTGAAAAAAGAACACTGGAGTGGTGGGGGAACACCCACGGATTCGGCGGAGAAGGCTCGGCAATCGTCAAAGCCCTGATCAAGTATTGCTCATATTCCGATATCGGTCGTCGGGAAATTATCCGGAAATGGTTGACCGGCAGCGAGTTGTCGGAAACGGAGCTCCGGCGTACAGGGCTCGAAAACCGGGTCGACACCATGGGGCTGGAGGGATTTGCCGTGGAGGCGATCCGGGTGCTCGGTAAACTCTCCATTGAAGATGAACCCTTAATCGTGGTGTTTGATCAGCTGGAAGGGCTGAAATACAATGAAGAGCTTCTGATCAATTTTGGCGAAGCGGTAAAAGAGCTCTTCACCCATATTCCCAACACCTTGATGATCTTCAATCTGTTTCCCGAAAGATGGGAAGCATACTCGGCCATTTTCGATCCATCCGTGGTGGAACGGATTTCCCAAAACAGCGTGTTTTTGAATACCCCTTCTAGAAATGAAATGCGGGAAATTCTCGAATGCCGTGCCAAAGAGGCTGCGTTGGATCTCACAACGCTCTTTACTCCCGACGAGTTGGCGAAGATCGTTAACGGAGAGAGCATCCGAACGGTGCTGAACAACGCATCGGATTACTATCGCTTGAAAAAGGATAACATCCCCTTGCCGCAACCGTTGAGTTCTTTTAAGGATCGGATTCTTGTTGAAATTCGCCAGCTCAAGGAGGAGATCTCATGGCTCAAAAAGCATTTGGATTTCTCTATTCCGGCGTTTCAGGAGACCGGGCAGACCGAGAAAATTTCAAAGCTTTTAGAAAACTATGCAACATTGGCTGAAAACGAGTATGAGGACATACTGCTGATCAGCGATGCCGATGACGCCGGTAAACTTCAAGTGATGCTGCGGGCCTTAGGAAAGGGCACACAGCTCAAAATCGGCCCCATGAAAAAGGGGCGCAAAGCCGTACCGGAAAATGTAATGGTGCGAACGGGCCGTGGAAAAACTACGGTAACGGGCTTTTTGCATATCAAAGGCAATGCATTCACCAGTCGCTTAAAGAACTTTAATGAGCTGGCCGAGAGCCATCCATACACCTTTTTTCAGCTGATCCGGGATGAGCGTCAGGAAAAGATCACAGCCAAAGTGGCCGTGCAGGAGATAAATCATCTCAAAAACCGTGGAAACGGTGTAGTGGTGAGTATGGATCGAGACAATCGAGTTCTGTTTGAATCTCTGTATCGTTTGATCACAGACATTCAAAATCGGGACATTGATATGGATCTTCATGACGCCGTCAAGGTGATCAAAAAGCTCCATCAAGATTATTGGGTGATTCGGTTGCTTGAAGATAATTATTGATAAAAAGGAGAATGTCCCGGCATGATTCAGACCCGACAAAAAGCCCACATTGTCATTGTGGATGACCACCCCATTTTCTGCCTGGGTATGAGTGAGCTGATCAACCGGGAACCGGATTTGACGGTGGTGGCATGTCCAAATACAGCGGAAAAGGCCCGGCAGATCATAGAACAGGATATGCCGGATTTGATGATTGTGGATGTTTCCCTGGCCGAAAGTAACGGCATTGACCTGGTGGCGGAACTGCGCGGCAAATTTCCGGAGCTGCCGATCCTGGTGTTGTCCATGTATGATGATTCCATGTATGCCGAACGGGCCTTGATGGCCGGTGCCAGGGGCTATGTGATGAAACAGCGGGCCATTGACCAGGTAGTGGAGGCGGTGCGCCAGGTGTTGACCGGGCACATTTATGCCAGTGATAAGATCAAGGAAAAATTGCTCAACCGGATGATCTCAAGAAAGCCGTCCGCTGTGGGGTTCAGTCTGGACACCCTGACCAATCGAGAACTCGAGGTGTTCCGTCTCATGGGCGAAGGGTTGGACTCAAAGGAGATCGCGGCAAGATTGAAACTGAGCATGAAAACCGTGGGCACCCACCGGGAAAATATCAAGGAAAAGCTTCAGCTCAAACATTACACGGAACTTGTCAAAGCTGCCGTGCACTGGGTCTATGAAATGAAAAAATAGCGTTAAAGCCTTTGCCTGCAGTGCTGTTCGGTTTATTGCAGAATGGCGGGAAAGATGCGTGTAGGTTTAAAACCTACTTGCCTTCAGGCTATCGGCCATAAAAATATGAGGCAGTCACCGATTGAACGATTGAAAGATTCGTTGTTAATGAGGCATGGAAAGCAGTTATCAAATTATTAACAGCCATGGGCTGGTTTGGTTTATCACCACCAAGGCTCAGCCCACAACGACAGTTGAAAGCTCTGTATAGGTCACACAGACTTTCTTATAAAACTAAGGAGAGCCCTGCCATGTCGGAAAGAAGCGTTAATTACGAAATTTTAAGTCCCACCAATTTTCTTGAAAGAAGCGTAAAAGTTTATCCGGAAAAAACCGCAGTCATTTATGGAGACAAATCCTATACTTGGGCAGGGTTCCAGGAACGGGTTTTTCAACTGGCCAATGGCCTGAAGGCCCGCGGGGTTGGCCGGGGGGATAAAGTTGCTTTTATTTGTCCGAATACGCCGCCCATGCTCGAAGCCCATTATGCCGTACCGTTGCTGGGTGCCGCCCTGGTGTCCATCAATATTCGGCTCTCTGCCAACGAAATGTCCTATATCATCAATCATTCCGATGCCAAAGTCGTGGTGGCGGACAATGAATTCGGTAACGTTTTGGCCGGGGTTGTGCCTGAATTGACCGGGGTGAGCAGCTTTATCAACATCTGTGACATTGATGATTCCATGCCCCTGGACGGCCCTGAATATGAAAGCTTTCTGTCGGACAGCCCAACTGATCCGGTAGCATTGGCCATTGAAGATGAACGCGAAATCCTTGCCATCAATTATACCTCCGGCACCACAGGCCGGCCCAAGGGCGTGATGTACCACCACCGGGGCGCATATCTCAACGCATTGGGCGAATTGCTGGAGTTTAAAATTGATTTAAACAGCAAATACCTGTGGACCCTGCCCATGTTCCATTGCAACGGGTGGTGTTTTACCTGGGGCATCACGGCTATGGGGGCCACCCATGTTTGCTTAAGAAAGGTAGACCCTGCTGAAATTTATAAGATTATAGGCGAAGTGGGTGTGACCCATCTATGTGCCGCGCCTACTATTCTCATCGGCATGTCTGTCTTTGCCACAGAAAACGATGTCAAACTTTCCAACAGTCTGGAGATCATGACCGCCGGTGCCCCGCCTGCACCTATGGTGATTCAGAACATGGAAAATATTGGGGCCAACATCACCCAGACATATGGTCTTACCGAAGTCTTTGGGCCGCACTCCGTATGCCAGTGGCAGGATAAATGGGATGACCTTTCCCCCATGGCCAAGGCCGGCATTAAGGCCCGCCAGGGTGTCCCCTATATTATTGCCGAGCACATGGATGTGGTGGACCCCGATACCATGGAACCGGTGCCCAGAGACGGCACCACCATGGGTGAAATCGTCATGCGGGGCAACAACGTTATGCTCGGATATTATAAGGATGCTCAGGCCAGCACCGAGGCCTTCAGGGGCGGTTGGTTCCATTCCGGAGATCTGGCGGTGATGCACCCGGACAACTATGTACAGATCATGGACCGTAAAAAGGACATCATTATTTCAGGCGGGGAAAATATCTCCACTGTTGAAATCGAGAATGTGCTGTACACCCATCCAGATGTCCTGGAAGTTGCCGTAATTTCGGTGCCCGACGAGAAATGGGGTGAAGTGCCCAAGGCGTTTATCGTACCCCGGGCCGGGACCAATCCGGATCCGGCTGAAATTATTGCGTTCTGTAAGGAAAATATGGCCCGGTTCAAGGCACCCAAATCCATTGAATTTGGTCCCTTGCCCAAAACCGCCACAGGCAAACTGCAAAAGTTCAAGCTGCGGGAAAAAGAGTGGGCCGGTCACGACCGTATGGTCAATTAATTTTCTGCCGTATAGTTCATTAGAAAAGGGCAAGGCTTTGCCTTGCCCACCTCTCTTGCATTCAGGTCTGTTCAGGGCCATCGTTGACCTAAAACCGTATAAAGGCGGTATCATGCGCGGCACATTTTGGGTAAACGAATTGACGGCCGCCGGCATCCGCTACGAAGAGATTACAAAACAGGAACAAAACATTAAAATGCTGGCGGCGGACAGAGTGGGTTTTGTCTGCATGCCCAAGGAAATTGCCATCTATCTGATTAAGAAGTTGGGAAAAGACCCCCATCAATATGCGTTTGGACGCTTGAGAGCAGATGGACAACCCGTTGGGATTTTTCTAAAAACTAAATTCAAGGAACTGCGTGAGGATGTTGACCAAGGTCTTGCCCTGATCAAACAAGATGGGCTAAAATAAATTACCCCGGTTGTCTATCCGACTGCCGGGGTGATTTAAAATATATTGACAAATCATCAATAGCCATCCATAGTGCAGCTCTATAAATAACGTTTGCTGGGGGTGCTTTAACCGGCTGAGAAGGAAGATATTCCTGACCCTTGGAACCTGATGCGGATAATGCCGATGCAGGGAAGCGGATATAAACTTAGGTTTTCCACTTATTCCCGCCTTAAGATTTCCTGTATCACTTTTGTGGTGTGCCGGTACAATCCACATATCGTTTCACCCCCTGCTTTGTTTAAGCGTTTCCTGCTTGGGGAAACAAGAATCAGTGCCTGAACGAAAGGAACGGTGATCCTATGCACGCCCATGAATTGGCCGAAAATACGTATAGTCTTTTTGCCGCGCTGCGCGATACAAGACCTTTGGTCCATGTGGTGACCAACTTTGTGGTAATGAACCAGACCGCCAATGTGCTTTTGGCCCTTGGGGCCTCACCCATGATGTCCTGGGCAGAAGATGATGCAAAGTATATGTCCGGTGTATCGGATGCCCTTTGCATCAACACCGGCACGCCGGTGTCGGATCGGATTTCGGTCATGAAGTCCTTGATGGCGTTTGCCGGAGAATCTGGAAAACCCGTTGTATTAGATCCTGTGGGCGCCGGTGCCGGGCCCTTCCGCACGGATATTGCCCGGGAGCTTTGCGAGTTTGCCCCGGCAAAAATTATCCGGGGCAACCCTTCGGAAATCTGCGCCCTGGCTGCCGGCCATTTATCTACCAAGGGGGTGGACAGCGGGATCTCTGCTGAACAGGCCAGGGCTATTCTCACCGGGCACGGCCGGCCCGACCGAAATGCAGATGACTTGCCAAGCGGTGCCACCGGGTTGCTTGAATCCGCATCGGCCCTTGTCGTCAGCGGGAACACCGACATGGTGCTGGGGCAGGGGAAAATGGTTAAAATCTCCAATGGATCCCAACTCATGGGTGCGGTCACCGGTACCGGCTGTATCCTTTCGGCCATCTGTGCCGCTTTTTTTGCCGTGGCTGAAAATGGGTTTGACGCAGCCGTCGCAAGCGTTGTCGTTACGGGGATTGCCGGGGAACTGGCCGCAGCCGGGCTGTCTGGTCCCGGCTTTTTTCTACCCCATTTTATAGACAGTTTGTACGCACTTACTGAAGCAGATATTCATCAACATCTAAGGGGTGAAGTTCTTTGCCTTGAGTGATGGCGTCGTAAAAAAGTCTCCGCCTACTGCGTTATGGCGCCTGACCAGACACTCGACATACGGTATGTATGCCTTCGCGCCTGGCCAATCCCCATGCCTTGTATGCGAAGATTTTTACTTAGCCATCGATTGAATTTGGATTTGGATTTGTACGAATTCATCTTGATTGGGTTTGCATCAAAAGCGCTTTTTTAAACCCGCATTGGATAAACATTTTATTTGCGGATGGGAAGCATATTACAGGAGACTTTTATGGCAGATTTAAAGGAAAATCAGAATAGTTCAACCGGGAAAGGCAACGCTTTCAAACGCATTGTATCAACCCTGGGACCGGCCTGGATCATCAGTGCCGTTGCCGCGGGACCTGGAACCACCTTGAGTGTTGCCAAGGCCGGGGGAACCTATGGCTATGATTTTTTATGGGTGATTGTGCTCAGCGTGGTGCTGGCATTTGTCTGTCAGTATATGGCGGCCAAGACCGCGCTGATCGGAGGGCAAGGGATTGTTTCCATTGTGCAGGATAAATGGGGCAGTCTGCCGGCCTGGTTTGTGACCCTGGATGCCCTTGTGGTTATCTGGCTTTGTAATGTGGTGCTTTTAAAAGTGCTGGTTGCCGTGACCGAATATGTGACCGGCCTTGCCGTGCCCTGGTGGGGCGTTGTGTTCACCGTCGCATTCTATGTCCTGGTGGCCCACGGCGGCTATAGGATTGTTGAAATGGTGTGCAAGCTTATTGTCTCTTTGCTTGTGGTCTGTTTTATCGGCACCCTTTTTATTGCAAAGCCTGATCTTGGCATGGCCGTTAAAGGTCTTTGGCCCGATTTTTCCCATTTCGGCAAAGCTGAAATTTTGATGATGACGGCGATCATGGGCGGTTCCATTCATGTGACCATTTTGTCCATGCAGACCTATACCGTGCATGAAAAAGGGTGGGGCCTGTCGGATCTGGGAACAGCCCGTTTTGATACGGCCCTTTCTCTTCTTGGGGCATTCGGGCTTTACTGTACGGCCATCTACCTGACCGGTGCCTGTGTGCTTAATCCGGCAGATATCCATGTGAATACCCTTTTTGAAATGGCTGATGCCATTACGCCGCTTTTAGGACCCTATGCCCATGGGTTTTTCTGTATAGGCATATGGTGTGCGGTGTTTTCAACGATTATGCCCACCTTTATTGCTGCAGCCTACGTGCTTGGGGATAAAATGAATTGGGATATGCAGCCTAAAAGCGGCCGGTACCGGCTGACGATTTTGGTCGGATGCCTCATTGCGCTTCCCGGTGCCTTTCTCACCGGCAGACCGGTGAATCTTTTATTGATCATGCTGGCACTGTCATTTCTGGGAACCCCGCTTTTTGTGGGGATATTTTTATGGTTGCTCAATGACAAAAATTGGGCAACGCGGTACCGAAACGGTGTTGTATTGAACATTGGGGGCGGCTGTGCACTGCTGGTTACTCTGGTGTTAGGGATCAAGTGGGTTTGGGGGCTTTCGATGTGATTCAGGGAAGATTAATTTAACCTGACTGTGGTTTAAGCGGATTCTATAGTATGAATGTACCAGGGCCGGTACCAATGTTCCAGTCGCTATCGCTATCGATATCGCTATAGCTATCGGGATCGCTATCGCTTTCGGCCGTTCTCGAAATGAATTTCGATTTAAGTGTACACACTTGAATCGAAAAAGACTTTAGTTTCAGTGCTGCGCACTTAAATAATTTTCGATAGCGATCCCGATAGCGATAGGGATGCGGCGCGGCAAATTTGAATGGTACGCAAGAATATTGGAGAATATCCTGTGCTTTGGGCCGGGCAAAGACTGTTCCCGGCCCAAATCCGTTACGCGATAGCGCCGAATTTCTGTTCAAAGGCACAGGCAACAATTTCCACAGCCTGGGAAGCATCCTTGAGGTGTCTTAAATTGATGACCAGGTCGAATTCATCGGGGCTGGCTTCGTCTTTCTGGTATACACTTTTAAAAAAAGCTTTTTGCTCCTTGTCCATGGTTTTTATGCGGCCTTCAGCCTGTTCCCAGGATATCCCAAGCAACCCTGCCAGTCTTGATATCCGGTATTCTTTGCCGGCAATGAATCTGACGGCCAAAACGTTTTCTCTGGGTAAGATCAGGTGTGCACCCCTTCCCACAAAGATTGTGGAATCCATCCCTGCCAGGGTGGTTACGGTTTTTGCGAGCTGTCGGGCATAATCACTTTTTAAGTAGGTCTTTTCGCTGGTGAGCATGGTAAACAATTCACTCATGATGCCGGGGTAGCGCTCATCAAAATATTCAACGGCTTTTTGGGTCAGGTCTTTTTCTTTGGCCATGAATTCGATAATTTCCCGGTCAACCACCCGAAGGGGCATCCGTTCGGCCAGAAGATCAGCGATTTTAAGGGCACCGACCCCGATTTGCCGGGAAAAACAGATGCAGGGGAAAATGCCGTTTTTAGGCTGTTTTTTAGCGCTTTTTTCAGATGTCCGGCTCCAGTTTTTGATATTCATTTCCGCCCAATCCGCCGCGCTCAGTCTTTTCTTACCATAATCACCAGGTGAATATTTTATTTTGGATTCTTGTGTCATAATTTCCCCTCTTTTTTATTGGGTTAGCATAATGAACTCTCAATTACACCAACGTAACAGAGCAATATAAATGCCATGGTGAAATTATATAAAGAAAAGGCAGATAGCCTGTGAATAAAGGCCTTCGGTATCTTTAATCCGTATAGCGGATTTAAGCATCCATGATTTGCGTCTGCTTTCTTTTCGATGTGTAAATCCTGTTGACAGGTTTGCCGGCTGGTCGTATTAGAAGTTGTCAGCATTTGTAATATAAAGGAGGGTGAACTTGGGCTTGAACATATCCGATCATATATCCATACCGGATACCAGCATTGAATTTTACCCCATCCGGTCCCGGGGACCCGGAGGGCAGAATGTGAACAAAGTCTCTTCAGGCGTTCATATCCGTTTTGATATTCATGCCTCGGATCTTTCAGATGAAATTAAGGCCAAGCTGTTGTCTCTCAACGACAAGCGTATTACCCGGCAGGGGATTATTGTGATCAAGGCCATGACCTCCAGAAGTGCGGCAAAAAACCGTGAGGACGGCTTGGAACGTCTTGCCGAATTGATCAGACGTGCTGTTCGGCCTGTAAAAAAAAGAAAGCCCACCCGGCCCACCCGGGCATCGAAAACCAGGCGCCTTGATTCAAAAACCAGGCGTGGCAAAATTAAGGCATTAAGAAAAAAGATAGACATATAGTATTTCAAATTTTATCAGCTTCCATCCCGACAATCATTTCATAAAATCTTAGTAGTCCTGTAACATTAATATAATAATAAAATACTATTTTCTTTCTTGAAGTTGAATAGTCACAAACATTCCAGATAGGACGATTCCCCAACATGATTGCAGCCATAAAACGTAACGAAAATAAGGTGTTTACATCGTCTGATATGGCCCGGCGTATGGATCGGATCAGCGATGCTTTTGGCCTGAGAGATCAGACTGATGACAGTTTTATAAGGCGTCTGCCTTTCATGGCTGAGGATGCCACGGCAGGGGCTGAAAATGAATTTCAGGCAGCGGTTGCGGGAAAACGGGAAAATATCGACCTGGCCCGGGTGATTGAGACATCCAATTATTACCGGAATCTTGTGGAACAGGCCAGAACCGGAGAAACTCCCCAGCGACGGGTCGTGGCCCTGGAACGCCTGCTCAAGGACAAGGACGGCAAAGATTGGGAAAATTCCTGGGTATGGTTTCCCCGCCGTGTGCTTAACCGGTTTGCCAATCAGGTGTTTAACGAGGATCTTAAGGCCGATAAATCCATCCCCGCATCCGAATATCGCAGGGATGCCGCTTGTTTCGTGTTTGAAAAAAATGGTGAAAATCAGGTGCGGGTGCCTGTCTCCTATCTGCTCAAGCTGGCCTTGGCCGATGTAATCGGCGATGATTTTTGTGTCCCTAAACCGATAAAAGCCTGGGGCGAAAAAATGCTCGCCCATTTTTCCAATGACAACAGTTCTCCTGAACTTTTTTCTTTTTATCCGGTCAAATCCAATGATTCAGGGCGTCTGGGAGAAAAACTTGCCGGCGAAACTTTGATTCGATTTCTTTTGACCCAGGCGCTGGTGGCCTATGCCGGGCATAAATTTGAACTCAATGAAAACGGCCAGAAAGTAAAGGTGTTTTTCTCCGCCACCCCGCCCGGAGACCAGAAACGGCTTAATGATCTTATTTCAGATGCGTTTTACCGGGAATTATTTATGAGTCCGTGTCTGTCCGGATGGGACCGGGGAGAAGATAAAAAAGAGTACATGAGTGTCTGCCACAAGGTGTTGTCCCGCAGCCAGATCAATGCCGTAACCCAACTCAAAGAGGCCGGCATTATTAACTCCAATCTTGTGGTGCTGCCCAATACCTCTAATATCAGCCTGGCCAATAACGGCACCCATATCAGTCTCGGCAGCCTTAAACTCTCCCGGTTTATGGCTGATCCGGGGTCGGAATTTACGGCCCTGGATGAAAAATATACGGGAGATCTGGGCATAAAAATTTGGGAACATTTTTTGCCTTTGTTTGCCACTACCTATTCGGCGGCCCCCCACAGGCTTGATTTCCAATCGTTTCACCCGGAACGGGTTTTAGGATTTATGCCCCATGAACTGACCCATACCCATCTGCGTATGATCTGGCGGCGATGGAAGAAAAAAGCCCATCTCAAAATTATGGGCAAATCCCTGACCCCCTTTGGGCCGGTGTGGTTGGACCGTCTGATTGCAAATATATTCTGGCTGAAAGGGGATTTCGTGCCCGATGGCCGGCTCATTGACTATTTTACCTCGGTGATGAGTACCTTTCAGAGCCCGGCCTTGAACGGCAGTCTAGAAAGTGAAGTTGATCTTAAAAAAGATTTGACTGAAATGGGTGTGTTTGACGGGCGCATGGCGTTGTATCAACTGGTTCGTTTGAGAAAATATCAGCAGATGGGGTATTCCGGGTTCGAACACCGTTACTTCAGCGTGTTTGAGGATGTTGTCAGGGATATGGGAAAGGCTGCCGACCTGCAGGTGCTGATCACTGCGCTGGCTCAGAAGTATATCTATTCCCGACAGGTGAATCATGCCATGATCCCCGACACCCCTGATGTTGAAAGCGAGCGCCGCCAGATATTCTTCTGTACAGCCATTGGTGTGCCGACATTTTTTGTTAAGACCCGGACCCGGAATCAGTTTCTGGCTAAAATTTTGAAAAATACGGCGAAAACCCGTCATAGTCACAGGTATCCGGGGTACACTCGAGTGCTGGTCCACGAATACCAGCGGGCTTTGATTTCTTTGATTCAAACCGAAGCGCCGGACCTGATATCCGCCTTGAACTGCGCATCCATTCTTGATGATCTTGACAATCGGGTCAATGCACCCAAAACCCATGCTGCATGGGGGCGGATCACCCAGGGGATTCTGGACGGCTCCGGAAAGCATAAGCCCATGTCTATGCCGGGCCGGCTGTTTAATGCAAACGCAGAACAATATTACGGCCAGACCCTGAGAACGTCCCATGTGAGCCAGGGATTTGACCTGCTCGGAACAGCCTTTGAGCAGATAGATCTGTGGGCAAGGTACCGGGATCCATCAAGCGGCCAGGCTCTGGGTCAGATTCTGGGCAGCCGGGACATTCTCAAGTTTTTAAAATCCATGCGTCAGGATTTTATGGATGATACCTGTGCACCCGAAACGCTTAAGAAGTTTATTTATCTGATGGTTCTGGTCATCAGCCGGGATATGAAAAGGTGGCATAATGCTTAAGAATTTCTCATATATTGCACATATTTTTTTAGTCGTAAATTAACACGTTTAAAACAAAGTGCGGTCATAATGCCGGCACTATGAAACATCAATATATAGACCGTAAAACCCGGCAGGTGAAAACAGAGAATCTCAAGGCAGATCCCGTCATCAGCGCCATTTATTCTTCTATTCGTGAAAATTCTTTCTTTCTATTTCGTCTGATGATTTCAGCCCGGATGTCCAGTCTGATCGGGGCTGTGTCCTATGATCTGCCTTTTTTCACCCCGCCGACTGATGTGCAACGCTTTCTGGCTGACCACGGCATTGATTTAAGTGAGGTGGCAGGAGATCCTGGAAAATTAGATACCCTGCGCAAGATTTTTGAGCGAAAGATCCGGTATGAACAGCTTCGCCCCATGCCGGAAGACATTTCTGCTGTAGTCTCTCCGGCAGATTCCCGTCTTCTTGTGGGGGCTTTTTCAGAAAAATCAGCCTTGTTTATTAAAGGCAAATTTTTTGATTTCTGTGAGCTTATCAGCCCGGATAAACCTCAATGGCTTGCGGCCTTTGACCGTGGCAGTTTTGCTGTGACCCGGCTTACCCCGGATAAATATCACTATAACCATACGCCTGTGGCAGGAACCGTAATTGATATTTATGAAATAGACGGCCATTTTCATTCCTGCAATCCCGGGGCCGTGGTCCGGGAGGTAACGCCTTACTCCAAAAATCGGCGGGTGGTCACCATCATTGATACGGATGTGCCCGGGGGAACCGGATGCGGCCTTGTGTGCATGGTGGAAGTGGTGGCCATGATGATCGGTAAAATTGTTCAATGCTATAGTAAAAAGGGGTATGAGAATCCCCAGGCTGTGGTACCGGGACTTTTCATGGAAAAAGGGTGCCCCAAAAGTCTGTACCGTCCGGGGTCCTCTACAACCATTGTTATATTTCAGAAACAGCGCGTATGTTTTTCCAGCGATTTATTGGAAAATCAGATGCGCACCGACGTGAGCAGCCGTTTTAGTGAAGGGTTTGGCAGGGCCCTTGTGGAAACCGAAGTGACTGTACGTTCAGGTATCGGTCACGCATGCGCTTGTGCAGAATAGGAGATAAATAATGGCAGCCGTTCTTTTTGTTGTTGGGTTGGGTGTGTTGATTGGTCTTGTACTCAGTTGGGGATTTACAACCTTACCCAAAGAAAAGTGGCAGATGGTGGCAGCATTCCCTTTGAAGAAAACGGACCATGGGCAGTGGCGGGGGATGAATTTGACCTGGTACGGACTTTTGTCGGCCAATGCATACACTTTTGGCGTGATCATGGTTGTAATTCTGGCCGCATCAGCCGGGATACCCATTTCTGTTATGGTTCTGTTAACTGTTTTGTTGCTGGCTGTAACGATCCCGGCCTCTAAAATTGTTGCCCGGATTGTTGAAAAGAAAAAAGCCACCCTGACCATTGGGGGAGCTGTGTTTGCCGGTGTAGTGACCGCACCCTGGATCATTATGCTGGTCAATGCCTCCTTGGGATCGATTTTTAAATTTCATGTGCCCGTAGCTGTGATGATGGCGGTGTTAAGCATTGGATACACCTTTGGCGAATCTTTAGGACGCCTTGCCTGCCTAAGTTTCGGCTGTTGCTATGGCAAGCCGTTGAATCAGTGCAGCGACCACATCCGTAATTTGTTTGAACATTTTAATGTGGTTTTTACCGGGGAAACTAAAAAAGTGGTCTATGCGTCGGGGCTGGATGGTGAAAAATTGATTCCCATCCAGATCATCACCGCCGTGATTTATGCCGTATCTGCGCTTGCCGGTACTTTGCTGTTTCTCAATGGCTATGCCGGAACGGCCCTTGTGGAAACCCTTGTGGTGACACAAATTTGGCGGGTGGTGTCTGAATTTTTCCGGGCGGATTTCAGAGGAGAACGCAAATTTTCCATGTACCAGATCATGGCCTTGGCCGCCATTGTTTATACCATTGCGCTGTTGGCCTTTTTTCCTGATCCCGCTGTGGCCGTTTCCCTGGATAAAGGATTTAAAGCCCTGTGGCATCCGGGTATGATTCTTTTTTTCCAGGCTGTCTGGATTGTCTCCTTTCTTCATTCGGGCCGCAGTACTGTTACGGCATCTAAGATTTCCTTTCATGTAGTAAAAGATAATATCTGATGTTTGAACGAAACGTCACCCAACTGCGGCGTTGCTGCACCAATCCGAAAGCCTCACGTACTATAGTACGCTCCGGTTTCAGATTTGTTTGCGCCTTGCATCTGGGCAACGTTTCGCCCAAACATGGGGAGCCTTCAGGCTGTTTATAAATAATCATGAAAATCAGAAGGCACCATGAATTCGGCGGTATCTGCTTTCTGTTGGGTTACGATGTTGTAAAGTATCTGGTCTTCAAAGACCTTCTGGAAAGCCGGGGGATCGATCCCTTGGTTTTTCTGTTTTTAGACATGATCACCGTGCCCGGGTTTATTATGGGGTGCGCCCGGCTGGTCAATTCCCTGAGCGGCAGAATCATGGCGTGGCCCAAGGTCCTTTTCTGGGGATTTGTTGTTTTGTTTAATACCCTGTTGCCCTATGTGTATGCCGCCATTGCAGGTGGACCACAATTTGATACGGCTGCCTGGGTGGTGTTCTGGGGCGTGATTTTACTAATGATTGCAAATTTGATACGCACGATTCGAGCCGGTTTGATTGCAGGAAAGCGGTGAGATGACAGCGCATAGCTGACCCCTATCTCTTTTCAGTTATGTGCTTTTGTCCAGCCGTCTGATCAGCCCTTCCTGGGTTACGCTGGCCACAAGCTTGCCGTCCCGGGTGTAGATGGCCCCGCGGTTAAGTCCCCGGCCTAGGGCTGCGCTGGGGCTGTGGATGACGTGGAGCAGCCAGTCGTCCATCCTGAAATCCCTGTGGAACCAGATGGCATGATCCAGGCTTGCCACCTGCATGTCCGGGGACCAGAAGGTTTTGCCATGGGGATAAAGGGCTGTGGGGACCAGGTGGAAATCCGATGCATAGGCCAGCATATACCTGTGGGTTGCAGCGTCGTCAGGTAAGGGCCCTGTGGCCCTGAACCAGACATATTTGTCCGGCGGCATGGGAACGGGATGAAATGGGTTCACCGGATTTATGGCCCGCAGTTCAATGGGATTGGGATACAATAGTTTTTTGGCAATATCTTTGGGGATCTTGTCTGCATAGCGTAATATTTTATCGTAATCACTTTCCACGCCCTCAGGACCTTTAACCTCGGGCATGGGGTCCTGGTGTTCAAATCCGTCTTCAAGTTTGTGAAATGAGGCTGACATGGAAAAGATGGTCCTGCCCTTTTGTACCGCCTTGACTCGCCGGGTGCTGAACGAGTGGCCGTCCCGGGTGCGCTCCACCATATAAACAATGGGGCAGGCGGCATCCCCGGCTCTAAGAAAATAGCCGTGCAGACTGTGGGCACAAAGAGGATCCGGTACTGTACGGGATGCTGCAGACAACGCCTGGCCCAGAACCTGGCCGCCGAATACAGCGCCGTATCCTAAATCCTGGCTTTGGCCCCGGAAAATGTCTTCTTCAATTTTTTCCAGGCTGAGTAGCCCTAAAAGTTCTGCAAGTACCTTTTGTCTTACGCCATCTGTCATAAGATCCACCTATACAATTGAGCCGAACGGACGGCATTTTATCATGGGGTAAAATGCTTTGTTTTGTTCCTGCCAAAGACTGGTCCGGACACAGACACAACATGTTGTGTCTGCGTACGGACCGACATATTTCATATCTCACCATAAATTTAAATGTTTTAAAAGGAAAACGACATTTTTTATCTGCCTAATTAACGTTTACTTCAGTAAAATAGGGACTGATTTCATCGCTCAAGATATATGTTATATTGTAAACGTCCGTCTCTTCAGTAATGATATGGCTAAGGCCTAACAGCTCCAACCAGTATTCAGTCAAAGGCGTGCCCCATCCGTCCAGAGTGTCGGCTTTTTGCGATGGAAACAACTCAAAGGCTGCTCCTGTGTTGTTCCATCCATGGGCCATAAGTTCAGAGCAGTAAATCTCATTGTCCTCGGGCTGGAAACCTAAATCATATGACACCCCGCGATAGGCAAGCATTTCTTGTATCCAGCTGTTTATCATGAGATTTCCCAAGCGCAACGCTATCCACTGCCTGAAAATCGGAGGCAATCCGTATAGGTTTATACCGAGTTCATGTATTTCCGCAAATCCGATGGCCGTTTTATTTGGCCTAAATAACCGGATGGACCCGTCTTCACAAAGAGCTAACAATTCGGGCCAACTAAGAAAATGAACGCCCCTTAAGCCGTCTGAATGGATAACGCCCTGAACCCTATTCACCGTAGCCGTGACCCAGCAATGCGTCATGTCATACTGATCCGTGATGGCAAAAATCGTCTGCGCCAGGAATTCCGGTATTTCCGCATGTAAGCAAACGCCCACATAACCATCCCCCGGAAAGGAAAGTGTTGTTGAATCCGATGCCCCCACAATACCTGGATGCAGTGAAACCATTAATACGAAAAGAGCCGATACCCATCCTATTTTTTTTGATTGTTTCATCAAGTAACTCCTTGCCTGGTTATGATCTGCAGGCTTTTAAATAAAAGTTAAAATAATTTGTTAAATTGCCTTCCTGTTTTGTTGTGGGCTGAGCCTGGCAGATGATATGTCAGGTCGGCCCATGGCCGTTATTGAAACCCTATTTTTGAACGTGTTTTTCCCCATTACCGCCATGCCTTAGGCCTATGGTCAGAATTAAATAGACCAGAGATAGGCCGCATTTTAATGCCATTACTAAGGCATACTAAGAAAGATATAGGAAAATGTCTATTTTCTTAGCATAACGCTTAAGGTGGCTTAAACGACAAGCAGGTGGGTAATTTTATTTTGATCATGACCCTACCTAGCTAATGCACAATATAGTAAATGATTTGCCTAATTTTTTAAGCAAATTTTGTGCCATTAAAAAAACTTTCTGATCGCCTTGACTGTCAATATTTACAGTTTTTTTGGGAGTTTTTTTAGTGAGAAAAATATGTTCAGTTTTTAAGAAATATGTTTCTTAAGGGTTTCCCTGATTACTAATCGAAACGCCCTATTTTAAAGCTATTTCGTCTGATTGACGTTGTTTAAAAAAATTCATAATTTCTGTATCGCAAAATGCGATTGAAGTTGGTAAAAAGTATCGGTGAAAAAGATTGATGCCGCCCCATAAAAAATTGTGTCTGCCTTGAAAGGCCGGGAGTCACTTGTTTACTTAGTGTTTGAACGAAAAACTGGAAATTTTGTTGAGTACAAGGCGGGCTGAAATTAAAACCTTCGGAATACATAGAGTATTTCGAGGATTAAAATTTCAGCCCAAGGCGGTAATCGGCAAAATTTACGGTTTTCGGTCGGGCACTACTTATCCTTATGGCTTTTTATAGTTGATGTCATGGGTAAAATATTGGTTACATGGATTCAATGATATTCACAAAAATATCCTTGGCTTCATTGAATATCATTTGTAGTTCACTGGATGATTTCATTTTTATTTATCCTTGACAAAGGTCCTAATTTGGGCCCATCTTATTGAATAATATTCGATTTTCAACGTACTTCCGATTGTAATGATTGACAGGGATATTTATGAAACGTAATGACGATCTGACCAATCTCAAAACACTTATTGAGTTGTGCAGCGCTATTGCCTATGGAAACTATGATAAAGCAGATGTGGATGCCCTGTTTGAATTGACCAAGGAAGAAAAACACCCTTGATTGCCCAGTTAAGTGAGAGTATCGGTTTAATGCTGGTAAAAATCGAGGGCAGAGAATTTGCTTTGGAGATGAGAATTGAAGAGTTGCAAAAAGCCAATGAGAAAATTGATGAATATTCCAAAACCCTTGCGTTAAAAGTTGCTGAGCGCACAAAGGAACTGCAGAGAAAAAATAAGGCGCTGACCCTTGAGGTTCAAAAGAGGCAGGAAATTCAAAAAGCCCTGGAGATGGCCAACGAAAAATTGATCCTGATTTCCAATCAAGATGGGCTAACAGGGCTTGCTAATCGCAGAAGGTTTGATGACTACTTGAGTCGGGAGTGGTTTGCCCATAAACGGATAAAAAAAGAATTTTCCCTGATTCTTTGCGATGTCGATCATTTTAAGTTTTATAATGATACGTATGGGCATCGGCAAGGAGATGATTGTCTTAAGCGAATTGCCCAGGCAATTGAAGGTTGCATGCGAAGGCCCAGAGATATGGCGGCCCGGTATGGCGGTGAAGAATTTGCAGCCATTCTACCGGAAACCGGACTTGAGGGCGCCTTGCAAATGGCAGAAAACATCCGTTCACAGGTGGAGGCGCTTTATATTCCCCATGAATCTTCAAAGATTTGTGATCACGTGACCATCAGCCTTGGGGTTGCTGTTGTTATCCCAAACCCGGATTTAACTGAAAAAGATTTTGTTGAAATGGCGGATGTCAGTCTTTACGAGGCAAAGGAGGAGGGTGGCAGGAACTGTGTCAGATACAGGTCAAATCTGAATTGATTCTGTTTGCGTTTTTTCTGTAGATGTGTCGAATTGAAACCATCGATTCTTTAAGCCCCAATTTCGTATCTTCTATTTCTTTTTAGGGCTTTGGCCCTCTATTCTCCCATTGTCAGAATTCGGTCAATGGTCCCATCTTTTTTCATTTCGTAAATTATCCTGTTGATTTCCGAAAGTCTCTGGGCAAACGGTGAGTTTTTTGAAATTCCGATTCTGAAGATATCTTTGGATACAACTTGGGGGGCATGAATGATCTGGTTTCTGTATTCCGGATTCTTTTGGAAAAAGCTCATTACAACGGATTCGCTTTCCAGAAATCCATCAAACCGTTTTCCTAAAAGTTTTTTGAAGTTGCATTCAGCCGAGTTGGCTTTTTCCGTTTTTAAAAAGCCGTTTTCAATGGCCTGGTCCATCTTGTCCCGGTAGGTATAGCCTGAAATAATACCGATTGTATAAGGTTTGAGATCATCAATGGTTTTCCACCCGGATAGACTGTCCTTTCGATTTTTCAGATGCCATACAAAAACCCTGTCTTCTAGAATGACATGCGTAAAAATTATGAAAGCTTCTCTTGACGGCTTGCTTTGAATGGGAAAGGTAATGTCGTAAGTGCCGTTTTTCATGCAGGCCAGCACCCGCTTCCATGGTAGAAGATCCGCCTTTAATGTGCAATGGAGGCGCTTGCTCACCTCTGTGCCGATCTCGAACGCATACCCGCTTTCCAACGCGCTTCCTTTTTGCCCCAAGGAATAGGGCGGCCAGGGATCTGTGGCGAGTCTGAGCACAGGGGAACTTCCGGCACAAAACGGCAGGAAGAAAATAATAATGCCCATAAATATGACAATACGTCCACGTCGGATAAAATAGTTAAACATACCTGTCCTCTATATTGGAATCTCACAGGGCTTCAATGAAGCTGTCATCGCATAATTATATCTGATTTTCAGCTGAATTACAAAATGCAATTCATTATGATGAGCAAGTTATTAGGGTGGTGATGTCCTGCTGTTTTGTTTGACAAAATTTTTACATATGTATAGATAATGCCGTTACCGGAAAAAAGGCCAAACCGGAGAATGCTTTTATACAATCAAAGAAAATTTTAGGAGGAGACACAATGGAGTGGTTGAAACAAATCGACATTGAAAAGTATATAGAGATGGTGACCTACTGGGTGACCACTTACTCTGTAAAGATCCTTGCCGCGCTGCTGATCCTGGTGATAGGGAAATGGATAGCCAGAAGAATCACCAATCTGATTACAAAATTAATGGAAAAAAATAAGGTGGATCTCACACTAGTGCGGTTCCTTGACAGTATCATTTACTATACCTTTATGGTCGTGATTGTCATTGCTGCCGCAGGCCAGTTGGGCATCAACACCACCTCCTTTTTGACCATTGTGGGTGCTGCCGGCTTGGCCATTGGTCTTGCATTGAAGGATTCTTTGTCCAATTTTGCTTCGGGCGTAATGCTGGTGCTGTTCAGGCCTTACAGGGTCAATGACTTTGTTGATATCGGCGGAACGACCGGCACCGTTGTGAGTATCTCTTTATTCACCACCGAGTTGAATACCCCGGATAATCAAAAAGTGATCGTGCCCAATTCAGGCATTACGTCTAATGTGATTACCAACGTTACGGCCAACCCCACCCGCCGGGTAGATCTTGTCATCGGTATCGGGTATGATGATGATATAAAAAAGGCAAAAGAGGTCATCCAGGGCGTTCTGACCGAAGAAAAGCGAATTCTTCCCACGCCAGCACCATTGATAGCCGTCTCCGAGCTTGCCGATTCCAGCGTTAATTTCGTGGTCAGGCCCTGGGTCAAAACAGGCGATTACTGGTCGGTATATTTTGCCCTCACTGAAAATATCAAACTGGCCCTTGATGCCAATGGCATCAGCATCCCCTTTCCCCAGCAGGATGTTCATATGTACCAGGAAGTCAAAGAATAAAAACCCGACGTTTCAAAAGTCATGAGGATTTTACAGCTGTAAGAGACAGCCGCCAAAATTTGATAACAAATAAAATTCTCATGACTGCCCCAAGGGTAACAACCTGTCAAAATATCTGACTTGGTTCTACTTTTTGGTGTTGGGTTTCGTGCCTCAACCCAACCTACCGGAAATTGGTTTGCCCAAAATATGATCGAGCCCCCTTTTTTTTATTTTCTCAGCACCACTTCAAGAAAACATCGCCTTGATTTCACAGACATTTTGAAATACACTTTTTAATATATTACCCGGTTACAAATCAAAACCAGTAAAGTTAAAGCTTCAATATGCCAAAACGTCTATCCATACGATTCAAGCTTTTTTTCATCTATGCGCTGGTGGCCACAGCTGTTTTTTTATGCAGTTTTACGATCTATTATATTCATGTGAAAAGACATCTTGAACATCAGATAGAGAACGCATTGGTACTTTCCAACCACGCGATCACAGACCTGATCGAAACTGCCGTAACCGTTTCCATCAAAATTCGCCTGCGCACCATTGCCGAAAAAAATCTGGAGATCATTGAGCACATCTACAAGGATTTTTTGGATCATCGTATATCCGAAAAAGAGGCCAAAAAACAGGCCACAGCTCTGTTGTTGAATCAAAAAATCGGTCAGGCCGGATATATATATGTCGTCGACAGTGCAGGAGAGGTGAAAATTCACCCCAATCAAGATGTCAAAGGGCAGAATTTTGTTGAGTTCGGGTTTATCCAGAAACAGATAGTAGAGAAAAACGGGTACCTTGAATACTGGTGGAAAAATCCGGAGGACACTGAAAAACGCGCCAAAGCATTGCACATGACCTATTTTGCGCCCTGGGATTGGATTATCTCTGCATCATCGTATAAAGCAGACTTTTCTCAGCTTGTCTCACTGGAAGATTTTAAAGATAGCGTGCTGGCAATGGATATATTGGGAACCGGCTATAGTTTTGTCATGGACACCCAGGGCAATATCATCATTCATCCTAAACTAACCGGCAACATAATGGATTACGCAATACCCGAAAATAAAAAAATGATTTCGAAAATTATTGCACAGAAAAAGGGGATGGCAAGCTATTTCTGGAAGAATCCTGAAGATGCGGTTATCAAAGAGAAATTGATGGTGTTTGATTACATACCGGATTTTGATTGGATTATTGCTTCTTCAACATATACTGAAAAAGCCTTTGCACCGCTTTCGGAAATGCGCCGGATTTTTTTTGTTATCCTGGCCGCGTCCATTTTTGTAATTGCGCTTGTTTCGCTGGCGGTCAGCACCACGATTACCCGGCCGCTGACCAGTCTGATCGATCGTTTAAACGTCAATATGAATCAGGATTGGGAGCTACAGCCGCTGGAGAGCCTGCGAAAAGACGAAATTGGAGATCTTGAATCCAGTTTCAATGCGTTTGTCAGCCGGCTGGAAACGTATAAAAGAAATTTGATCACAGAAAATATCATCCGTAAAGAGACGGAGATCAGGCTTCAACTATTTGAAAAAGTATTTGAACATGCCAATGAGGGGATAACCATAACTGATTCTGACGGAGAGATCCAGGCCGTAAATCAGGCATTTACCGACATTACCGGCTACAGTGCCGAAGACGCCATTGGGCAAAACCCCAGGATTTTAAAATCGGATCGGCACGATGATGACTTCTATGAATCCATGTGGCAGTCCCTGAAGCTGAAAGGCCATTGGTCCGGGGAGATTTGGAATCGGAAAAAATCCGGGCAGGCATATCCGGAATTTTTAAGCATCAGCGACATCCAGGATAAAAATGGAGATGTGAAAAATTACGTGGCCGTTTTTCATGATATTTCAGAAATGAAAACCAAAGAAAAGCAGATTGAATATATGGCCTACCATGATCCGCTTACAGGTCTTCCCAATCGGACTCTGCTCAAAGATCGGCTTGAACATGCCATAATCAGGGCCAGACGAGATGGGAAGATGCTCCAGTTGATTTTCATTGATCTTGATAATTTTAAAAACGTCAATGACACGTTAGGGCATGCCCAGGGAGACGAGTTGTTGAAAGAGGCCGCCGAAAGGTTAGATAACGTCACCCGGGCCAGTGATACAGTTGCCCGGCTCGGCGGGGATGAATTTGTCATCATGGTCACAGACGTGGACAATATGATGGAAATTATCCACATGGTCGAACGTATTCAGGGCTCATTTTCAGAACCTTTTCATATTGACGGTAAATCCTTTCATGTAACCTGCAGTATAGGTATTTCCGTTTTTCCCGAAGATGGCGATGATGCCGATACTCTTGTGCGCCATGCTGACCTTGCCATGTATCACGCCAAAGACAAAGGCCGGAACAAATATTATCTGTTTGAGCGGGAAATGGCCAAAAAGATTAATCAACGAATCGAGATGGAAATGAATATGCGCGCGGCCATTGAAAACGATGAATTCCAGGTATATTTTCAACCCCAGGTGAATATCAGGACATTAAAACCGGTGGGGCTTGAAGCCCTGGTTCGTTGGGTAAAGCTCGATGGAACCGTCGTTTCCCCCGGCCGGTTTATCCCCCTGGCAGAAGAGTCCGGGCTGATCATTCCCATTGGCCGACAAGTTTTTAAAAAGGCGGTTGAGCAAACCTGCCGTATCAGGAAAAAAAGCCAACTGGATCTGATGCTGTCCATTAATGTTTCTGCCCGGCAGATGGACGAGCCCTCATTTGAAAAAATGGCCGCAGGCATCATAAAAGATACCGCATACCCCGCAGACCGTCTGAAAATAGAGATCACGGAATCATTGTTAATGCGGGATATTAACACCACCATGATCCGGCTTAAAAATTTGGCTCAGATAGGCATCTCAACGGCCATTGATGACTTTGGTACAGGGTATTCTTCTTTGGCCTATCTTAAACAAATGCCCATCACCACCTTAAAAATCGACAAATCCTTTATCGACGATATTGTTCATGATGACAATGCCCTGGCCCTGGTTGAGACCATTGTCCTGATGGCCCATAAACTGAATATGGGCATTGTGGCTGAAGGTGTGGAAGACGAAAAACAGCTTGAGATTTTAAATCGGCTGGGCGACATGGACATTCAAGGCTATGTTTTTGCCCGGCCCATGCCCCTGGGCGAGCTTGAGCCATGGCTGGCAAAACACCTGCCGGCACATGTCTGATCAACCCGCTGCCTGGGAATTGTAAAAATAGATGTTTTTTTGCATCGGGACATATAACCACAAGGAGATCATATGAATCCATTCGTCAATTTTTTCGACGCGTCCAGGCGGGATGAGAACTGGCATTTTATTAAACGCGTGATGGTAGTGGCTGTTTGTTTTCTGCTCCCTATTTTCATCTTTTCCTGCGGGCCGTCTGGTGATAAAAACGTGTCGGCGGATGACCATGGACTTATCGAGATCGCAAATCAAATCAATGATGATTTTTATAAGATTCGGGAGGCGGTTTTAAAACTGGCGGAATTTACGTCCCTTCTGTACATACCCGAGACCATGGCACAAAATGCGTCCAAGGCTGAACCGGCCAAATACAAACGCCATGACAACGGGGTTTTTTACAAGCCGGTAGACGATGGAAAAAGTGCTGTTTTTGTGTCGGGGGTTGTGCCTGTCGGCGCGGAGATCAAAAAAATTGTTTATGGCACGGAACCACTGGAGACTCAACTGATGGAGATCGTGCAAAGATATCCCGAAGTTGTCCAGGCTTATTACAACGACAAAAATTCATACAACCGTATCTATCCCTTTTTTGACGTGGTCACCCAGTATGAGCCCAAAATGGATATTCCCAAGTATAACTTCTATTATCTTGCTGACAAAAAGCATAATCCGGAAAAGAAAGCGGTCTGGGTTAAAGAACCTTATGTTGACCCTGCGGGAAGAGGGTGGATGGTTTCCGCCATTGCACCTGTCTATGTGAACGGAGAACTTGAAGGCGTTCCGGGACTGGATGTGACCATCAATACCATCACCGATCGTTATATCGACAAGTCGAATGAGGATTTGGTTCTGCTGGACGCTTCGGCCACTGTCGTATCCATTCAGGATCATTTGACAGCGCTGCTGTCCCTGCCGCCCCTGGAAAATCACAAATACCTGGAAACCATTCGTTCGGATACCTACAGAACCGAAGACTACAATCTTTTGAAAAGCCGCTCCCGGGAAGTGCGGAAGATGGCACAACGTATTTTTCAAGAAAATCAAACCAACGTCACATTTAAAAAAGAAGGTAAATCCTTCCATGTCAAGTCAGTGAATATCCCTGAACTGGAATGGAGATTGCTGAAAATTATCTATTGAATTATATACTGAAATAACCTTGAAAAACGTTTTGAAAAAAGAATACCTGATCATTCCTCTTGTGTTTGTGCTTATTTCGGTTTTAGTCGCCGGATACAATGTGCATGTGATTGTTGATGTCCAAAAAAAGCACATTTTTGAACTGCTGTCGCACCAGGTGGGGATCAGCGGCCGGAATCTTCAAGGCTTTGCCGACGAATTTGAAGAGGACTTTCAGTACGCCCTTACCACCATTCCATTTCATGAATTGTTGAGCCGGGAGAAACCCAATTATGATTTGATGAACCAGGTGCGGCGTTTCTATTCGAAATATCAGAACATCCTATACTCTGTTCAGGTGTACAACTCATCGGTTTTCCGTGAATTGTACAACAGTGAAAGCAATTATTTCTCCCTCACCGAAATCCGTGAAAACGACTCGCCAAGGGTGAGTGTTGATGGAACGGTTTGCCGTCTGGAAATGGACACGCTTTATTTTCTCAGTGATATTCGAAAGGACGGAAAAAAAGTCGGGGCCATTGAATTTCGGATGAATTTTCCCCGGATCATTTACAATGAATTGAGAAAAAGTCATATTGGTCGAGAGGTCTGGCCCTGGTGCGTTGACAAGGGCGGGCGAATCATCATTTTTTTGGTGGAGCAGCGCAGCGTCTCTGAATCAAAACGGCGAGTGGAAGGCATAAAACCCATTGTTAACGATATTGCGGACAACTATCTTGGTCAACAGATTCATACAATTTCTTTAAACGGAGAAAAGACTCAAGTGTTCTCCGCCTACTACCCCATCAGCATATTCGGCGAACAAGTGGGCGTTGTTCTTTCCGTGGGTGAAAATGAATGGCTCGCCGGTGTGAAAACAAAAATGGCGGCCATTATTGGCAGCTTTTTGCTGATCATCGTTTTGGTGATCGTCGTTTTTCTTTTTATTTTAGGGAAACGGATTGCCGCCGAGTTGAACCTGAAAAAAAGCGAAGCAAAGATAACAAAAATACTTGAGAATATACAGGCGGGTGTTCTGATCATTGATAAAAAACGGCGTACCATCGAATTTGCCAATACGCTTGCCGCGGGTATGGCTGGAACAACAGTAGGGGAGCTGATTGGAGAGTCCTGTCTCCACCTGGCCTGCCCCAATGAAAAGGAGGCGAGTTCCGGTACGGATAAGGACGAGGACATTGATCGGTCCGAGAGTGTTCTGCTGACAGCTGACGGTTACCAGCGCGATATCCTGAAAACAGTCATTCCATTGGAATATGAGGGCAGGGAAAGCTTTTTGGAGACATTTGTGGATATTACGGATTTAAAAAAGCAGACAGCGCTGGCCAATGAACTTGCCGAAAAGGCCACTGCGGCCAGCCTTGCTAAAAGCCGGTTTCTGGCCAATATGAGCCATGAGTTCAGAACCCCCATGAACCACATTATCGGTATGTCCCATCTGGCCTTGGATACGCAATTGAGTTCTGAGCAAAAAAGTTACCTGATAAAGATCCGCCAGGCTGCTGAGGGCCTGATGATTATCCTCAATTCCGTATTGGATTATTCCAGCATCGATACCGGAAGAATGGCGGTAAAAAAGGCGGCGTTTCAATTCAGCACAATCATGTCCGAGGTGAAAAAACAGGTTTTATCTCAATTTTTGGGGCAAAAAAAATTGAATGTCCTGTTCGATCTTGATCCGAAGATCCCAGAAGCGCTTTTGGGGGATAGCTCTAAGCTGAAACAGGTGTTGCTCAATCTGGCCGGAAATGCCGTAAAGTTCACGGACAGCGGCCAAGTTGTCATCACGGCCTCACTGGAAAAACAGACTCCCCAGAGGGTAATGCTTCATTTTTCGGTGCGGGACACAGGTATCGGCATCTCCGCCGACCAGTTGGATACGCTGTTTGATGCATTCACACAGGCAGACACTTCCAATACCCGAAATTATGGGGGGACAGGTTTGGGGCTGGCCGTTACCAAGCGACTTGTTGAACTGATGCAGGGTAAACTGGCTGTGCAAAGCGCCCCCGGAAAAGGGAGCAAATTTTTCTTTTCCGTGACATTTGAAGTGGATCGTGCCGTTGAAAAAAAACAAGGGCCGGACGTTGCGCTAGGATTGGACTTGCAGGCCGCATTGGACAGGTTGGGTGGAGATCAAGCGCTTCTCGAAAAGGCGTTGTTAACGTTCCACAATCATCATCACAAGGATATGGAAAAGCTTAATGGGGCGCTGATCAAAGGAGACAGGGAGGCGGCAGGTCGTATTGTGCACAAACTGAAAGGATCTGTGGGAATGATCGGCGCTTTGGGGCTCAGTGCAGCCTTCGTTGCCCTGGAGGACGCCTTAAAAGATGGCGCTGAACAACTCGATAGCCACCTGGAGAGGGTGTCCTTGGGGATGTCGCAGGTTTTGTCGGCTATCGGCGACCGATTGGAAGATGTTTTTATCGATACGGCAGAGGTGGTCACTTCTCCCATTGATGTCGACACCGTGTTGCCCCTGTTAAAATCGTTCGAGGCATACTTGATGGACAGCGATATTGAGGCAATGGAGAAGTTGGATGAAATTAAAACCGCTTTGAAAGGCACTTCGATTATGGAGGCATTGGACAAGGTGGAAAAGCAGTTGCAGCAATACGATTTTGAAGGCGCACTTTCAGCCTATTATGAGGTTTTGTCTGTGATGGAAAGGGACTCGCATGGAAGATCAGGTCAGTAAACGGACAATTTTGATCGTCGAAGACAGTTTGGAAAATATCGATGTCCTGGCAGGTATTTTGCGCAAAGATTACCGGCTTAAAATCGCCATCAGTGGTGAAAAGGCGCTACGTATTGTGGCGAATGGGGATGCGCCGGATCTTATCCTTCTGGATATTCAGATGCCCGGTATAGACGGCTATGAAGTTTGTCGCCGATTGAAGGAAGATCCGGTCACACGGCAAATTCCGGTCATTTTTGTTACCGCGCTTTCCAGCGTCAAGGAGGAGGAAAAAGGGTTTGCCCTGGGGTGTGTGGATTACATCATCAAGCCGGTCAGTCCGCCCATCGTCCGGCAGCGGATAAAAACCCACATGGCCCTTTACGATCAGAATCGAATATTGGAAGAAAAAGTGGGCCAAAGGACACAGCAACTGAGAAATGCTTTTTTGCGAATCAAGGAGAGCTCTCTTGAGACGATTCACATTCTTTCAAAGGCCGCTGAATACAGGGATGAGGACACGGGGTCCCATATCTATCGCATAGGTAACTACTCCGCAGTCATTGCAGGGGAAATGGGGCTGTCCGAAAAAATCGTGGAATCCATCCTTTATGCCGCTCCCATGCATGATGTGGGAAAAATTGGTATTCCGGACAGTATCCTTCTCAAACCCGAGGCGCTGACGGCTGATGAGTTTAATATCATGAAGCAGCATACTTTGATCGGCGCAAAAATTTTGGAAAATTCGAAAACGGAATTTATCAGGTTAGGCGAGGTGATCGCCCTGACGCATCATGAATGGTGGAATGGAAAGGGATACCCAAGCGGACTTAAAGAAAAGGAAATACCACTTGAGGGAAGAATCGTCGCCGTGGCTGATGTTTTTGACGCACTGACCACGAAACGTCCTTATAAAAAACCTTTTTCCCTGGATGATTCTTTCCGGATCATTGAAGAAAACCGGGGGCTTCAGTTCGATCCGGAAGTTGTGGACGCTTTTTTTTCCATTAAGGACGAAATACTTAAAATCCGTGAAAAGTACAAAGATGATTAAGGACCCCGTATGGGCTTGACTGTGGGGGGATTTATTTTTTGGAATCACGGATTATTGGGGGTACGGTGTCGTCGTAAATTAGAGGCATTCGGCAGCTTGTGAGTCACATGTCATGCTGCATACACGGTTTCTGCCGGTGCGCTTTGACCTATACAGGGCATTGTCAGCCCGCTTCACAGCATCCGTGTATGCATGGTCGTTTTCATGGAAAGCACTGACACCAATACTGACCGTGACTTCAGGCACAGGCGCAAAACAGTGTCCTTGAACCATGGATCTTAGATTCTCAGCGACCTTGCCGCCATTTTCCAGGGATGTCCCTGGGCAGATTACGATAAATTCCTCTCCTCCCCACCGGCCAAGTACATCAACGCGCCTTAAATTTTGGCTGACCAGAGAAGAAAATTCGGTTAGTACTTTATCGCCAAAATCGTGTCCAAAGGTATCATTGACTGCCTTAAACTTATCAATATCCAGCAAAAGCACACAAATCTTTTCACCGTATCGTTCGAACCGCTCAAATTCATTGAGCAGGACCTCTTCTGTTTTGAATCTGTTATACTGTCCTGTCAGGGCGTCTGTAATGGAAAGTGTCTTGAGTTTCTCCGATTTTTGTTTTAACGCTTTATTTAATTTATTGATTCGATTGTTCCAGTATAGCATCAATAATATCAGGCCTGCGGCCCCAATAACGATTTTTGCATAAAAAAAGTAAGAAAGCGGCGGGGCATCAATATCTTGTATAACGGTAATAATATAACCCACTCTATTGCCCGCAATGTCTTTTATCGATAAAAAATGGATCAAATTGAATGCGTTATTCTTTCGAATTACTTGGTTAAACGGCATTAGGGTGTCCATTCTTTGGCTTACATCACTGATATTGGCATAAAGCCATTTGCACTGTTCAAGGTGTTTACTAAGTAGCGGCCGATAATTTTTTTCAACGATGAAATTATGATTGATTTTGCAAGTTTGATAATTTTTGATTTCTTTTTTATTCAAGAGTGTTTTTTTAATTATATTTTTTTTTAAGGTCATGATGGAGCTACTGAGGGTATACGTAGACATTTCACGTTTAATTGCATCAAAATCAAATCCCATTTCCACGGAGCCCAGAAATTGTCCATTAAAAAAAACAGGATAAATAAACCTGAATCCCGTCCAAAACCGGCCGGCTTCAAATCCGGAAACGAATTTTTGCGTCTCATTTACAAGCCGAATACTTTTTCTAAAAGGCATCAGCGGGTCCCCGTACATTCCCGGTTTGTGGAATCGAATCAGATTGATGCCATCGGCCAGATGAAAGTGAAGGCGCCTGAGCCCCAGTTCCTGGGAATTTTCATATACAGGCATGAATGTATCCAGCATTTTTTCTCTTATACTGAATTTTTCATCAGAAATTGCCCTGCCATATTCATAAAACATTTTGCCGATGGCCTCTTCGTACTGGCGATACAATATGTCCGCCACAATACCTGTTTTTTTTAGGGCAAATTGATAACTTAAATTGATTCTGTTAGAATAATCGTCAATAAAGTATTCAGCCGCATTTTTTCTGGCATTATACACGGCCAATACCGACATGAGGATAATAATAGCTAAAAAAAGGTATTGGGTTTTTCGCATACCACATACCATATTGGAGTATTTTATGAAGTTATTGAAAATCTTAACTATAGCTTTCGTAATATATCAGATTTTCACCTCGTATGCTATATCCCAGATTAACTTTGGCACACTTTCTATTATCGATCCATCTGTCCTTGCTCAAAGAATGGCGCCCATAACGGTTTATCTTTCAAATTATCTGGATGATCAGATTTCTCTTAAATTGGGCCGGGATTACAAAGAGACCATGAATAAGCTTGTGAAAGGCGATCTTGATATCGGGTTCATCGGTCCTGCACCGTATGTTAAAATCAAGGACCATGTGGAAATCGTGGCGACTTTGGTTTCACAGGGGATACCCTTTTTTCACAGCGTAATCGTTGTCAGAAAAGACACCGACATCGCGAATCTGTTTGATTTAGCTGGAAAGAAATTTGCTTTCGGGTCCCCTTCTTCGACCCTCTCTTTTTACGTGCCTGCCTATATCCTTCATACGCACAAGGTGTTGTCAGAACTGGAAGACTATAATTTTTTAGGTAAACACGACAGGGTGGCTAAACATGTGATTTTGGGAAAGTATGATGCCGGCGGCATTAAGGAGAGCGTGTATTTTCAATATCAAAATTATCTTAAAATTCTGCATAAAAGCGATCCGTTTTATGATTTTGTGGTAGTGGTCCGCAAAGATTTTGATCCACGTTTGAAACGCCTGCTTGAAACCGCATTGCTAAACCTCAAAGACCCTTCTGTTTTGAGTGCTTTTAAGCCCGGGGCCACCGGATTCATTAAAGGGCAAGAATCTAACTATGAAGATATAGCGCTCATCATTGAGGCCGTTGACCGATTGTATCACAAGAAATGATGGTGTTGTAAAAAAAAGCTATTTTATTTAGCCTCGTTTGGATTTTTTACGGATTCATTAAGGTTATCTATATGTAGTTTTGCACGATCAAAATCGTAATTCTCCAATGCGCCGGCAACGGCACTCATTCTTTTTGCATATTGTTCCATTCCCGGCATTTTTTGCACATCCGCGACTAATTGTAATGCCCCGATATCGGATTCATCAATCATCGATTGCAACTTCTCAATGGCATGAACGGTCTTTTCCGGGATGAGAGAATCAGCGGTAGACGTTTCATCGATAGTGGGAGAGGTTTGAGCGATGGGGGGGGCTGTAAACTTAGCTATTTTATGCATAATCGGGGAAAGCGCTTGTACGATGTCATGAAGCAATTGGTCGATCTCTTGCTCGAGATGATGCGTGTTGCAGGCGGATTCAAGGGTCTCAGCTTTTTTCTTTATCCCATGGGCTCCGATATTGGCCGCGACACCTTTAAGTGTGTGCGCGCATCTCATGGGCGCCGTTTCATCTTTTTCCTGCCGGGCGGCATTAAACTGTTTTTCAAAGTCATGGTAACGATCATAAAATTTGCGTAATAGGTTCACATAGAGTTCCTGGTTGTCTTGCACCGTCTCCATGCCTGCCGCGATGTCTATTCCCGGGATGTTGCCTAAGTTTTTTTCCGTTGCCTTTGATGGTGTCGGCTGCATTGACATGGCTGGTTTGATCCATTTATCCAGCGCCTTGAAAAGTTCCTGGACCCGAATTGGCTTGCCGATGTGATCATTCATACCGGCAGCTAACGTTTTTTCCCGATCTCCTGCCATGACATTGGCGGTCATGGCAATGATGGGCAGATCTTTGAAGCGTTTGTCTTCCCGGATTTTTCTGGTGGCGGTGTAACCATCCATCACCGGCATCTGGCAGTCCATGAGTATTCCGTCAAAATGATCTTTTTCAAGCATTTCCAACGCGATCTGTCCGTTTTCGGCAATTTTGAAATCGATGCCATGATTGGTTAGTAAATCTGCAGCCACATCCTGATTGATATCATTGTCCTCCACGATCAGTACCCTGGCGGTTTTCAGCCGGGCTGTCGTCTCAATGATCTCGTGTTGCCGGCGCATCAATCGGCTTTCCCTGCGAACTTTCCCTTCTTTTATTTGTATGATGCTGTCGAACATGGTGGAGGGCATGACGGGTTTGTTCAAAACGGTTTTTATAATATCCACATCCTTGGCCTCATGCATGAGGTTTACATTGTTGTAGGCTGATAGCAATATAACCAAGGGTGCGTGTATACTGGATGCATTCGCCTGCATGGTGCGCGCGATTTCGATGCCGCTGGTAGTGGAAAAGCCGTAGTCGATAATCGCTATATCGTAAGGCCGGTTGTTATTTTGTTGTTTTAAAAATTGGGAAGTGGCTTCCGGTGACTCCGCCAAATCAGCGGTGAAACCAAAGCCTGTCAGCATTTCAAAAAAAATCGACCGCGCCGTGGCGTTGCCGTCCGCCACCAGGATATGTAATGGCGCCGCTTTTTTTATAGGGCAGAACCGTTGAGCGGCTTGGGGCTGTTTTTCAAAACAGGCGGTAAAGAAAAATGTACTGCCCGTCTCAGGCTCACTTTCCACCCATATCCTGCCACCCATCATTTCTGTTAATTTTTTTGAAATGGCCAGTCCCAGTCCGGCACCACCGTATTTCCGGGTAATGGACGTATCTGCCTGGCTGAAATGCTGGAAAAGTTTTTTCTGCTGCTTTTCAGTCATGCCGATGCCGGTATCGCGTATGGCAAATCGGAAGGTAACACTCTTTTCATTCTCTTTTGAAACGCTGACGCAGATAACAACTTCCCCCTTGGGTGTAAATTTTACGGCGTTATTCCCAAGGTTGACCAGAACCTGGCCAAGCCGAAGCGGGTCTCCCACAAGTGCTGTGGGCAGGGTGCAGGGTAGATCAAACATCAGTTGAAGTCCTGCTTCCTGGGCTTTTAACCCCACGACGTCGGCAATATGATCAAATACATCTTCCAGGAAAAAGTTGGTATGTTCCATATTCAGTTTGCCGGCTTCAATTTTGGAAAAATCCAGAATATCATTGAGAATGCCTAAAAGGTAGTCTGCCGAGTGGTGTACCTTATCGATATAGCCGCGTTGTTTTTCGTTAAGGTCTCCTTGCAGGGCCAGGTATGACAGACCGATAATCGCATTCATGGGTGTTCGGATTTCGTGGGACATATTGGCCAGAAAATCTGACTTTGCCCGGGTAGCCTCTTCCGCCGCCTCTTTGGCTTGCGCCAGTACTTTTTCCGTTTCTTTACGGGCGGTGATGTCTTCCATGATGCCGTCAATGGTGACCAATCGACCCTCGGCATCCAGAACGGCATGTTCGGAAACAAATAAAATTCGCTTGCTGCCATCCGTATGTATGTAAGAAAGCTCTATTTCGTGTGATGTCGAGTCATTTTGCAGGAACGCTCTGAAGGTCTCTTCTGCTTTTTTTCTTTCGCCGGGCAGCCAGTTGATGACATCCTGCCATCGTTGCCCCTGGACATGCTCCCTGCCTAAACCGAATACGGAACTTGCCCCTTCACTCATAAATAATATTTCACCGTCCGGTTTGTGACTGAAGACGACAAACCTGCCCCCGAGTTCTTCTACCAGGCGCTGGAATCTGGCCTGGCTTTCCCGGATTTCGTTTTCCATGGCTTTGCGATGTGTGATATCAATGATCCATCCTAAAATGGCCTGACTGCCTTCATCATCATAGTGGTGTGCGAATATCAGGACATCGATGACTTGTCCCTTCTTATTGCGGAACTGCGTTTCGAAATTTAATGCCACGCCCTCTTTGTTAAGTATATCAATCAGATGTCTTCTGCTTTGGCGATCAACATAAACGTCCATGGCCGTTTGACCAAATTCAAAGCCCATTTGAGCTATGCTTGGGTTGCTGAATTTCACAATACCATCAACGGTGATAACCACACCAACAGGGCTGGTGGTTAATATGTTTTTGAGCCGCTTCTGCTCTTTGGCAACAGCTTCCTCCACTTTGATACGTTCGGTTACATCACTCATTACGGCGACAAATATCGGTTCGCCATTGACAACATCCGTGTCGAGGGCAACTTCCATGGAAAATTGAGATCCATCCTTTCTCAGTGCCGGTACCACTGTCTGTTTGCCGATAATTTTGGCAATACCTGTTTCAAGGTAGTTACGAAGATACGTATCATGCTGGCTTTTGTACGGTTCGGGCATGAGTATGTTAATGCTTTTACCCAAAATTTCTTCTTTGGTATACCCGAATATTTTTTGAGCCGCCGGGCTGAATTCATTGATGAAGCCCCGGCCGTCAATAACCATGATGCCGTTAAAGGCCGTGTCAATAATTCCGCGCAGGTAGGCTGTGCGCGCTTCAACTTTATCCTCCAGCTCTTTTTTGGTTTTTTCAAGTTCCTGTCTGGCATGCTCAGCCTCGGAGATGTCTACAAATGTTTCAAGCAGCAGCATTCGGGTACCTTTGGTTATAAAAACGGCAGACTTCATAACCGGGATAATTGAGCCGTCTTTGAGTAAGAGCTTTCTTTTTGACATGTCTTTGGATTGTTTTAAATCCAATAGAGGACAATTGTTCACCTCGGACGGGCAGGTCAGTTTGTGGCACATATGGCCCACGACTTCATTTTTTGAATACCCTGTAATTTTTTGGGCATATTGATTGATGTCAACAATAATTTTGGTGTCCGGGTCAATCAATATCGCTCCCGCCTCTATGGAGTTGAACAACTGATTGAGAAACTTTTCGTTTCTTCTCACCTCTTCGGATTTGTCAAAAATTGCTTGTTTTGATCGGTTAATCCGTTCAACCATGCCGTTGATACAAACACTTAAGTCATGAATCTCGTCATTGCCTTTGATAAAGATGGGAGGCGCTTTTTTGGGGGTGGCTTCCTGTTGGGAAATTTGCTGCATGAGCAATTCCAGGCGTTTTAAAACTTTTTTGTGGAGTACAAAATAGCCCAAAAGACTGAACAGTAAAATTGCAGCGATAAAAATTGAAAAAAAGAGATTTGTTATGTTTTGACCTTGTTGGGCAAATATTGGATTTGTAACGACATTCATCAGCATTGAAGGGGTGCCTTTGATATCTAATATGGCCCCAAATCCTTCGCAATTTTGTTCGTCTTGATGTGCAATATACACCTTGGCTTTTATGGTCTTGGCCCATATATCCCTTTTTTCATACAAAGGTAGGAGGGAAATTTTTGAACCCAGCAATGAGGCGATTTCGTCTAATATTGCCTGGGATACAACACGGACAAACATGATGGTGCCCATGGGAGGCCCGGATGCGTTGCTGGTTAAGACCGGTCTTTTCGCGATCATTACCAGTTCACCGGTTTCAAAAGTGAGCATGCCTTTCTGTGTGTCCAGGCTTTTAGCCACAGATGGGTATTTCATTGAGATCTGCCGAAAAATTTTATCGGCAAGGGTTTTGTCAAACTGCCCTTCTTGATTAACGGCTTGCAGGTAAATGACATCCCTTTTAATGTTTTGAAACACCACACACATCAGGGATTGGTCTCGGAATGTATCAATGGGAAGGTTGGATTGGACATATTCCGGAGTTGGCGTTTGTACGAAATCATACGAATCATCCCAGTTGGACCAGTCGATCAACAGTTTGTCCAGATTCGCAAGTTTCAGATTCAGTGCGCGTCCGGCAGCATTCACCTGCAATCGTGTATGCTCATCCTCAAATGTTTGGAATCCTTTTTTGACGATAAACTCCGAGGCAAGCAATTGAAAAAGAATGAAAAAGGATATAATGATAAGAATAAACAATATGGAAAAGTTACGTAGCTTCACGATCCTCCCCGTTTTTAATCGGGATCGGCATTTAACTTGGCAAGTTCGATGATTTCATCTAAATGCGTAATAAACACGTCCACGACCTCGGGATCAAAATGTTTCCCCGATTCTTCTTTAATCACGGCCACAGCCTTTTCAAAGGGCCACGCTTTTTTATAGGGCCGTTTGCTGACAAGGGCATCAAATACATCCGCGACAGCGACGATGCGTCCTACAAGGGGAATCTTCTCGCCCTTAACGCCCCGGGGATAGCCCGTTCCGTCCCATTTTTCGTGGTGGGTCAACGCCACTGTCCGTGCCATATCCAAAAGCGGATTATCATGTTCGCCTATGATCCGGGCGCCGATTTCCGTGTGCTGCTCCATGATCGCTCTTTCCTGGGCATCCAGCTTTCCCGGCTTGCCCAGGATATTGTCCGGAATGCCGATTTTGCCGATATCGTGCATAGGAGATGCGTTTAATATCAACTCAACTTCTTTGTTACTCATACCCATGGCCGCTGCCATGACCTTGCAGTAATAACTCATACGAATGACATGCATGCCCGTTTCATTATCTTTGTATTCTGCCGCAAGGCCTAATCGGCGAATAATTTCAAGCCTGCTTTTGTTAAGCTCTTTTGTCCGTTCATGAACCAGATATTCCAGTGCCTTGTTCTGGTCGTACAATTTCAGGTGTGTTTTTACCCTTGCCAGGACAACCGGCGGGTTGACGGGTTTTGTGATATAATCAACAGCGCCCAGTTCAAATCCCCGGGCCTCATCCGTGACTTCATCCATTGCAGTCACAAATATGACAGGGATATTTTTGGTATGAAGATCACGCTTGAGGCGCATGCAGACTGCATAGCCGTCCATATCCGGCATCATGATGTCCAGCAGAATAATATCCGGTCTGAAACGCGATGCGATTTCCAGGGCTTTGGCTCCGCTGTTTGCTGCTTTCAGGTTGTAGTCGGCCAGTATATTGGTCAGGACCGTAATGTTGTCCGGGACATCATCCACAATTAAAATCGTAGGTTGATCAGCGCTTTTTGCCATGGTTGGTTCCCCAATGAAACTGTAATAATATATTAGTTTATTTTAACTAAGCCAATTGCACAATTAAAAATTGCTGATAGATTGATTTTGTTAACAGGATCGGCCTTTATCAATCTATAACGCCGGCCAGTTTTTTCATCAGGGTATCCGCTGAAAACGGTTTGATCAAAAAACCGTCAACACCCAATTCGACAGCCTGTGCCACTTGTGATGGTTTTGCCCCTCCTGAAATCATGATAAATGGAATATGCTTGAGGGTTTTGGATTGTTTAACATGTTTTAGTAATTCCAGCCCGTTGACGCCGGGCATGTTCAGATCTGAGATGATCAGGTCCACGGAATTCGTCTGCAATTGTCTGATTCCTTCCACGCCATCCTCTGCCCGAATGAAGTTTTTGAATCCCATCTGTCGTAAAATACCAATAATCGTGCCCCGCATAATGGCATAATCATCCAGAACCATGATTTGCATCCCCCGCTTAGGGGCCAGTTTTTTTATTTGAAGGGGGCTTTCGTCAAAAAAGAGATCAAAGGCCTCTTCCTCATTTTCTTTTTTTAAGTTGTCACGAAGTTCCAGCATCAGGGTGGTACCATCTTCTTTAACGGAGCAGAAGGATAATCGTCCACCCAACGTTTGTGCGATCAGTCTGGCAGAATAGGTTCCTAATCCGGTTCCGTCAGATTTGCCGTGGGTCACATATTTATCAAAAAAAGTTTTTTGGATCGCTTCGGGGATTACCCCCTGGTTGTTAATCATGACAATCGGTGTTTCTCCTTTAGTATTCATATCCACAGTGACGCAGTTTCCAACAGGAGAGGCTTCGACCGCATTTTTTACTAAACTTATGAACATTGAATAAAAAAGCATCTGCTCACCATAGACCATGAACGTGTCGTCTTCTCCTGCCGGCAGTCCGGCGATCGTCATCTTAAGTGCAATATTTTTTTCTCCCATAAGGTGAAAAATTTCGCCTTTGATTTGTCTAAAAATTTTAACCAGATCAACGGCAATCGGCCGCAGACGATATTTCTTTTTTTCCATTTTGTACAGGTCAATGGATGAATTTATAATATCCATTACCCGGAACCCGGCCATGGAGATCATTTTCAACATCTCCCGGTGGCTTGGGGCGATGTTGTCTTCCAGGAGCAAAAGCTCCGGGATAGTGATCAACGCATTTAACGGTGTTTTTAAATCATGTCTGGCAATGCCCTCCACCTCGTTTCGGAGACGTTCGTTTTCCAGGAGAATATCGTTGTGCTTTTTCAACGCGGCATTGGTCCGTATTAGTTTAAGGGTGTTCTCCACCCTCAGCTTTACAATTTCCGGGTTAAATGGTTTGGTTATATAGTCCACCGCCCCCATTGCCAGCCCTTTGCTTTTGTGTGAAAGCTCCCCAAGGGCAGTAAGAAAAATGACCGGTATCTCACGGGTGCGCTTTAACACTTTTAGCTGTTTACAGACCTGGTAGCCGTCTATACCCGGCATCATGATATCTAAAAGGATCAGGTCCGGCGGATCTTCAGCCGTCATTTCCAAGGCAGACTCTCCGTCTGTGGCGACTCTGATATCGTAGGATTCCCCTAAGATGTCCATCAGGAGGTCGATGTTTAATTTTGTATCATCCACTACCAGAATGACATCCTTTTCTTGCTTGTTTAAAAATTCAGTCATTGAATTGCTCCAGTTCGGATATTAGGGCGGTTAGCAGTGCGCCTGCCTCTTTGAACTTGTATTTACCAACCATGGTATTTAATTCTTCAAGCCTGGCCCTGTATTGATCCGGCCAGGTATAGCCGTTTATTTTTTCAAGACCCTCTTTAACCGGTTTTGGTTTGTGTTTTGTGATATGAGGCACAAGGGGTTTAAGAAATTCTAATAAGTGTTGGGATTCGCCTTTTTCTAATGATTCGGATGGGCTGTTTTGTTCCGCTGTCCGGGTCAGGGGGGCCAGGGTTTCTAAAATCGTTTCAAGTTCTTTTTTAAACTTTTGGCGCAGGGGTATGATTTGATCCGGGCCTGAGTTCGACCTCAGGCCGCTTTCCAAGTTTGCTGCAGTTGTTTGAAGGGGTTTTGCGCCAATGGTTCCGGCCAGGCCTTTAACCGTATGTACCAACCGGCCGGCTGTCTCTTGGTCCCGGTCCAGAATCGCTTTTTCAAGTGCTGCTGCAGTCTCTTGGTTCTCTGCATGAAACTTTGCCAATAAATGGATGTAGCGTTTTTTGTTTTGGCCCATCCTGGCCAGTCCCTGGGCAATATCAATGCCTTTTAAGGGCGGCAGATTCGGTTCATCGTTTTGTGTTGTTTCGGCATTGGTTGCGTTGATGACGCGTTTGCCGGGTGTTATCCATTTGACCAGGACCCTGAAAAGTTCAGACGGATTGATGGGCTTGGTGACATAGTCGTTCATTCCGATCGCGAGAACCTCGTCTTTTACGCCGCTCATGGCGTCGGCGGTCATGGCAATGATGGGCGGCTGTCCCCTCTCAAGGTCAAGACTGCGAATATGCCGGGTGGCCATCCTGCCGTCCATTACCGGCATCTGCAGGTCCATGAGTACGGCATCAAATGTTTGGGCGGATACCATGTCCACCCCGATCTGCCCGTTATCAGCCACCTCAACAAAAAAACCCTCTTGTTCAAGCAGTTCCACCGCCAGCTCTTGATTTATTTCATTGTCCTCAACCAACAAAAGCCTGGCACCCAGGATGTTGTTAAAATTTTCAGGCCGCTCTTCCTCTGTTTTTTTTCTGCGGCTCACGGAGCCCGATTCCTGTTGCCCAAAGGCCATCATTACCGCATCCAATAGCATGGAAGGCGTTATCGGCTTTGAAAGCACCGTATCAATGCCCAATGTGGCGGCTTGCACCATGACCGCCTGTCGATCATGGCTCGTTACCATGATAATCGAAGGACTCTTTTTGAGCCCCATATCCTGAACAATATGTCCGGCTGTCTCAATACCGTCTATACCAGGCATCTGCCGGTCCAGGATTATTAAATCATATTGGCCGGATTGGTCCTGTTCCGCTTTTTCCAGTTTTTCTATGGCGGCGCGGCCTGACAATGCGGCCTGCACATCAAAAGAGAATGCCTCCAGATAACTGGTTATGACCCGGCAAAAGGTTTGATTATCGTCCACCACCAGGGTTTTTAAACCATTTAAGCCCTGGGGGATGCATTGCTTCTTCTTTTTTTTCTGTCCGGTTCTGCCGAATTTGGCTGTGAACCGGAATGTGGAGCCCTTGCCCGGTTCACTGGTCACCCCGATGGTGCCGCCCATCAATTCACAGAGTCTTTTACAGATGGAAAGGCCTAAACCGGAACCGCCGTATCGCCTTGTGGTGGTGGTGTCTGCCTGGTGAAAGGCTTGAAACAGTTTAGCCTGCTGCTCCCGGCTCAGGCCGATGCCTGTATCTCGTACCTCAAATTTAAGCACGGCTTCATGGGGCAGGATGTCTATCCCAGAGATGGATACCTCAATTTCTCCTTTTTCAGTGAATTTAATTGCATTGTTGGCCAGATTCAGCAGGATTTGACCCAGTCGCAAGGGATCGCCTATGAGAAAAATCGGCACGGTTGTATCCATGTTGAATATCAATTCCAGCCCCTTTTCCCGGGTTTTTCCCGCGATCAGCCCGGACAGGTTGTCAAGCACGGCGTTCAGGTTAAAATCAATTTTTTCAATCGTCAGTTTGCCTGCCTCAATTTTGGAAAAATCAAGAATATCATTGATGATACCCAGAAGATTTTGGGCGGAAAGATGCACTTTTTCAATGTAATTGCGTTGTTTTGCATTTAACTGTGTTTTTAATGTCAGGTGCGTCATGCCAAGGATCGCATTCATGGGGGTTCGGATTTCATGACTCATGTTGGCAAGGAAATCCGACTTGGCCCGTGTAGCTTCTTCGGCCTTTTCCTTGGCATTTATGACTTCCAGCTCCGCTTTCTTACGTTCCGTGATATCCATAAGCCAGGCTAGAATCCTTTGCCCGCCGTTATGGTTGAGCCGCACAAAACTGAGCATGACATCCATTATTTCCCCTGTTGCGCTGTACATCTGAAGCTCTTCATTGACAACGGGTTCATTTCTATTCAACCTGTTGACTAATTCGTCCCGCTTGTGGGGGATTACATAGAGATTTGCCGGGCGTTCTCCTTTTCTCACCCCAAACATTTCCACAAATTGGGGATTGCAGAAATCAAGCACTCCGTGAGTTGAAGAGGCAACGCCCACCGGACTGTTATCCAGAATCAGGCGAAGGTTTTTTTCTGATGTTTTCAGGGCTTCTTCTGCGGCCTTTCGTTCAGAGATGTCCCTGATGGATGCCACCACCAAAATACCGGACCTGCTTTGTATGGGGCTTACGCTGATTTCCACGGGAATCAGAGCGCCTGTTTTGGCACGAATGGTTTGCTCCATACTGAATCTAACGGGTTTTGGGGGCGCAGTCTGATCAAGCAGTTTGGCTTTGACCTCCTTCATGCAGGCGTGTGCTTGTTCCGGAAACAGTATATCCACCGTGGCACCCAAAAGTTCAGCTCTTTCATATCCAAACAACAGTTCTGTTTGGGAGTTGACCAGGATGATATCACTTTCTTCATCACAGGCCATCATTGCGTCAGGTGCCGATTCCAGCAGTGCTGAAAACAGTTCCTGGTTTTCTTTAAGTTCCAGGGTGCGCTCCGCCACCTTTTCTTCAAGGTCCGCTTTTGCCGCTTCAAGGGTTTTTCGGGTACGGTCGCCCAGGCTGAGGACCAGAAGAACGCAAAACACGGAGAGGACCAGGGTCAGGCCGAGAATGATAAAAACGGCCGTTCGGATTTGATGGAATCCTGCCATGGCCTCTTCAATGTCTATCTCTGCTGCAAGGCCCAGGTCAAGGTCCGGATTCCAGAGCCAGACCCCGAAGACCGGAACGCCTCTGTAATCCCGGTAGCCTTGCATATTTTCTTCCATTGAAGAGGCTCCGTGCGTAATCTGTTTATCCGCCAGCCGACGCCGGAGCGCAAGGGCCTGTTTGGCCAAATGGGTCAAGGGCTGTTCCGATCGAGGTGTCTCTGTCTGAAACCCTTGGGTCAAATTCCCGCCCGGATCTCTAAGGTCAAGGGTCAACGCGCTTGATTCATACGATTTTAAAAGGCCTATCTCTTTAAGCTGAGCGTCGAACCGGCTTGGGGTGACCATTCTGCCGGTTTGGTCAAAGGCATAAATATCATCGGTTACCCATCGCCCAAAAGATCTCGTTAATTGTGTCAGATCTTTCAGGGGGGCGATCGTAAGTGCGATAACCGCAATGATCTCGTCGTCGGGTCCTGCAACAGGACTGACCACCACCATGTCGGATTTTATTTTTGAATTGCTGCTGCCAATAGGGGGAATCATTGGGGGTATGAAAAGTGTTTCCCCCATAAATGCTCTTTTCAAGCGGCCCGGATACTGCAGTGATACCGGATGTCGTATGCCGATAGTTGAATTGTCTGCGGCACCGATCACGAAATGATCCGGACTAATAATGCAAAAATCGGTATAGGAAAAGTCGGTGCCGTGGGTGGCAAAAAAAGTTCTGGCATCTTCCTGGGCTGCGGATGCCGTTGTTTGTTTTTCGGTGTAATAGTCATAAAGCAGCCGGCGGGTGATGCCGATAAGGGATGGCTTTTTAACTAGATGGTTTATGGAGGCCTTTCGATCCATGATCCACATATCTGCTCTGTCTTGGGTTAACTCCAGCATCAGTCGCAGATGGGAGGTCATGTCCCTGATTGTGGAATCCCGGGTTTTTTCCATCATCAGCCATCCTAAACTCGATATGGTCAGCACAAAAAGGCATAGTCCTGCAACAACCAGCAGGCGAAACCGGGGAGTGCCGAACAGAACCGCTACCCGCTCCTGGCCCATTCCTTTGGAAAGGATCAGGAGGATGACAAGGATGACGGCCGAAAAAACAGCGCTTAGTATGCCTATGGTTTTCGGCGTGATCGTTACAGGCGTTCGGTTCGAGTGGTCCGGTTCATCGGATAAGTTGACGTAATGATTTATGATTGATTGTTTCTGGGTTTCCGGTATGAGGTTTAATGCCTTTTCAAGGATGCTCGCAAGTTCGGGCCGGTCCTTGGGCGCACCGATGGCGAGTATGGAACCTGGCCTGTTCAGTCTGCCATGGAACTTCAGGCTCCCCATGACCTCCTTTCCCATGATATAGGCTGCAACCGTCCGGTTGCCTACGTAAGCATCCGCTTCCGCCCTGGCTACTGCATCCAGAGCCAAAGCCGTATCGGGGTAAGTCTTTATTTTTATATCTGGATATTTTTGCTTGAAATAGGAGACGCTGTAAAAACCTTTTTCCAGGGCCAGGGTTTTTTGGGCCAGGTCTTTTTCCGATTCATAATAGGTCCCTTTTTTGGGGCCGACGATAACATGAGGGATGTTGAGATAAGGACTTGTGAAATTTAAGAATTTTTTTCTGTCCGGCCTGGGGGTGATGTCCATGATGGCATCCAGTTCCCCGTTCCTGACTTTCTGCAGATTTTCGGCAAAAGGCCCCGGCACCACCATCAGCCGACCGCCCAAAGAGTGATTCATTGCCTTGATATAGTCAATACCGATACCGGCCGGGGTGCCTGTGCTGTCGATGAAATCCATGGGCGGCCATGCATCCATGACGCCGATTGTGATTCGGGGATGTGCCGTAAGCCATTTTACTTCTTTGCCCGTAAGGTTTTGCAACGGTTTTGCCACGCTTTGCAACGGGAGTGTAAAAAGTATGAGTATGACTAAGCAGACGATATGTTTTTTTATCTTTCTCATTACAGATTCCCTAAGGGCATTGGCGTGTAATTTTAACTATGGGTTGATCTGGGGTATTTATTCATTTTCGGTTGTTTTTTCTCCGGTAAGCGCCTGTTTTTCCTCTTGGGAATCGGCCAGTGAAGAGGCGATTTGTAAAAATTCGTCTTCAATCGTTGAAAGCATTTCCACCATTACCGGGTCAAAATGGGTACCACTTTCTTTAGTTATAATATCCATGGCTTTGGCATGGCTGAAGGGCGGTTTATAGACCCGTTTGGAAATCAGGGCATCGTAGACATCCGCAATGGCCATCAGTCGTCCGGAAACAGGAATATCTTCCCCCCTAAGGCCGTTGGGGTAACCTGAACCGTCCCATTTTTCATGGTGGGTGTAGGCGATTCTTCGGGCATACTGCATAAATGAGTTATTTCCCAGTTTTTCTTCTGCAATTTTAAGGGCATCTCTGCCGTATATGGTATGGTTTTTCATCTCTTCAAACTCTTCATCGGTAAGTTTACCGGGCTTGAGAAGGATGCTGTCGGCCACCCCGACTTTGCCGATATCATGGAGTGGCGCTGATTTGTAGAGCAGGTCAATCACCTCGTCGGTCAATATTTGTTCGAACGTCGGCACTGTTTTGAGCCGGCGGGCAAGAGCGCGAACGTACCGCTGGGTTCTCAGGATATGCCCCCCGGTTTCAGGGTCCCGGGTCTCGGCCAGACTGGCCAGGCTATATATGGTGACTTCCTGGGTCAGTGCCAGTTCCTTTGTTCTCAACGCCACCAGTTCCTGGAGATGGTCCTGGTGTTTTTTCAGTTCCAACTGGTTTGATACCCGGGCTTTGACCAGTTCGGGCGAAAAGGGTTTGGTCACGTAATCCACTGCCCCGAGTGCCAGTCCTTTGGCTTCGTTTTGTTCGTCTGCCATGGCCGTTAAAAAGATGACCGGGATATCGTGGGTCAACGGGTCATCTTTTAGACGCCGGCACACCTCATAGCCGTCCATGCCGGGCATCATGATGTCAAGCAGAATAATATCGGGCTTTTCTTCTGCCACGTTTTCCAGTGCGGATTCTCCGTCCAGGGCCACCTGGATGTCGTAGGTGTCCCCCAATGTTTCCATCAATATATCGATATTGGTCTCGGTATCATCCACAATTAAAATGGTCGATTGTTCGTTTTCTTCCATTGTGTTTCTCCTGGTTCTCGTATCTTTTTAGGTGTTTTTTTCTTGATGTGTTTGAAGCTTTTCGTGAACAGCCTCGGCAATGGGCAAAATTTCTTTAAATTTATAGCGGCCGGCAAGTTTGTTGATTTTTTGAAGATCATTTAAAAACGCTTTTGGCCATCCCAGCGTATTGATTTTAGCTACATTGAGTTTTATCTGTTTGGCCTGACGTTTTTTCAGAAAAGGGATCAGCCGTTCAATGCATTGAATCAGTTCCGTGGTATCCGCGATTTTGGATGGAATGCTCAACGGTGTTTCCTCTTGCTTCAGTACGGCGAGCCCCTCCTGAACGATGGCCATTTCCTGAGCAAACCGTGCCATCTCTTTTTTATCCGGCAGTTCCTGGTTTGGGTTGGATTTCAGTTTAGCCTCAACAACCTGTGCTGCTGCCTGAAGTTTTTTCGCCCCCAGATTTCCGGCAACACCCTTGATGGAGTGCGCCAGGCGCCGGGCGTCTTCAAAGGCATTTTCTTTTATCAATGAATCGAGCTGTTCTGCCGCATCTGCATAATCTCTTTTAACTTTCAGCAGTAAGTGTTTGTATAATTTTTTATTGTTGTTGATTCGGTCTAACCCCTGGACCATATCAATGCCCGGCAGCGATTCCGGCAATCCATCAAAGGTCTGTTCATCCTTTTGGACTTCGGATTGGGCTTCTGATTGTTCTGGGGCCGGAACAGGCAGGGGGACGTCTCTTTTTGCAGGCTTTATCCATTGGACCAATGCCTTGAACAACTCCTGCGGATTGATGGGTTTGGTGACATGTTCCTGCATGCCGACTTTAAGGCTTTTTTCCCGGTCTCCGGACATGGCATGGGCGGTCATGGCAATAATGGGAAGGGTTTGGGCCGTTTTTACCTCTCTGATCTTTTTTGTCGCCTCCATGCCGCCCATCACCGGCATTTGGATGTCCATTAAAACCAGGTCATAATTTTTTTCAAGGGCTGCATGAACCCCCTCTTTCCCATTGTCGGCAACGTCCACAATCAAGCCCGCCCCCTGTAGAATTTCCACCGCAACCTCCTGGTTGATCTCATTGTCTTCCACCAGAAGAATCCGCGCGCCACGGATTTGTTCAATTTTCCGGTGATAGGGCTGCTGGTCACGGCGTGATTTGATTTGAATCCTTCGGCCAAAGGCGACCATGATGGCATCAAACAGCTCAGACTGAGTAACAGGTTTGACAATGATGCCGTCTAACCCCACTCCCTTTGACTGCTCTCCCGCTTCAGTGCGGTCATAGGCTGTTGCCATAATGATTTTGGGTTTTGGTTCAAGATTGGGTAATGCCATGATTGCCCGAGTGGTCTCCACGCCGTCCATGCCCGGCATCTGCCAGTCAATGAGCATCATTTGAAACGGATCTGTCTTTGAATCGCGTTGAATCAGATCAATGGCGTCGGCGCCAGTGGATAGGCTGACCGTCCTGAATCCCATGGCCCCCAGATATGATTCGAATATTTCCCGGGCTGTGGCATTGTCATCCACCACCAATACCCGCATTTGGTGCAGTTGATCATCGGTTTCAACCTGTTTGAACGTCATGTTGTTGTCCGAAATGCCGAATCGTGCCGTAAAAAAGAACGTTGATCCTTTTCCGCATTCAGAAGAGACGCCGATGTTCCCTCCCATCATTTCAGCCAAGCGTTTTGAAATGGTCAGCCCCAGGCCTGTTCCGCCATACTTGCGGGTGGTGGATGTGTCCGCCTGGGAAAATGCCTGGAATAAATTGCTTTGCTGCTCTTTTGTCATGCCGATGCCGGTGTCTTTAACGGAGAACTTGAGCAGGACACTCTGTTCATACCGTTTGGCAATGCGACATGTCATGAGCACTTCCCCTTTTTCCGTGAATTTGGCGGCATTGCCGGCCAGATTCACCAGAATCTGTTTCAGGCGCAAGGGATCGCCTGTCAACATCTTGGGCAAATTCGGGGCAATTCGTACAAGCAGTTCCAATCCCTTTTCCGATGTTTTGACCGCTGCCAGATCCGAGGCTTGTGACATGACCGAATCAATTGAAAAATCCACTGACTCCATATCCAGTTTACCCGCTTCGATTTTGGAAAAATCCAGAATATCATTGATTAATCCCAAAAGGGCATTGGCGGCCCCGTCGATTTTGTTCAAATAATCGGTCTGTTTGGGGGTCAATTCAGTTTTAAGCGCCAGGTGGGTCATACCGATGATGGCGTTCATGGGTGTTCTGATTTCATGGCTCATGTTGGCCAGAAAATCACTTTTGGCCTGGGTGGCGGATTCCGCCTGTTTTTTGGCTTCATCAAGATCGTCCATGATGTTGAGCATGGCGCGTTTGGCCCTGGCCAGCTCCGCCACCTGATTTTTAAGTTCCAGGGTCGCCATTTTTGTTTTTTGCTGGGCTTCTTTGAGTTCCTGATTTTTTTTTAACAAGTCATGGAGCAGCTCTTCTTTTAGGGGCGCTCCCAGCATCTCCCGGGTCTTTTCAATCAGGGATTGCGACAGAGAAAAGTCCGGATCCGGCAGTTTTTTTTCGCCGGTAAAGCATGTCTGGTCTCCATTGATCCCGGATACATCGCTATGGCTGAAATAGCTTGCGGCCAACGTTTTTTTGACGTGATCAAACGGTTCGATTCTGACGTGTATGGCATGCCCGTATTCCTGACGTTCCAATAAGATTTCGGCCTGTGTTTTTTTATCTTTGTGCTCATCTTCCCACGAGATCAACTCCGTGAAAATCGTTGCGAATTTAGCAGCCTGAATGTCATCGAATCCAAACCAGGTTGACATTTCGAAAAGTTTTAACCCGGTTTCTTTCAACCCTGATTTTGTACCCAATGAGAATTTTCCAAGTTCGATCATACGCCGACCCTCAATACAATGCATGATAGATCATCAGATCCTTTCCCAAGATTGGTGATGAAATTGTTGCAGATATCCTCGGCACGGCCCGTGGTGATGCCTGGGTAGGCATTGGGATCAAAGTGTTCTTTGATCCCGTCAGAGGTCATAACCAGAATATCTCCGGGCATCATCCGGGTTTCGGACTGGGCAGGGGAGGGCATCATATAGCCCACAATGCCGTCTTTTGTGACAAGGGTTACCTGGCTTGTTCCGAATAATCGCAGATGAATATTCCCCATTCCTGAATATTGAAGCATCCCCGTGTCTATATCGAGTCTGCAGGCGGCCGCCACGGCACCCCGGGTTCCCTTTAAACACTGATGCAGACCGTTGATAATTTCGGTCAACGGCTTTGAATAATTTTGGGCCAGGTACTCTTTTGAAAGCCGTGCCACTTGCGCCGCATGTTTTCCATGTCCGAGCACATCCACCAGGGCAAGGAAACAAAAATTGTCGTACGCTTTGACAAAGCCGATATCCCCACACTCGTCCGGCTCTCCGGTCAACGCTTTTTTTTCTATGTGAAAATCAATGATCTGCCCGTTTAGTCTCATCAATTAATCCATCCATTTGATTGCTGTTATCTGAGTGCCCACACCGGGTGTCGATCGAATCTGAAAATCATCCATAATCCGCTTTACACTGGGCAGGCCGAGTCCAAGTCCGTTTCCGGAACTGTAGTTTTCTTTCATGGCCATTTTCATATTGTTTATGCCTGGACCCTGATCCTGGGCATTGACCTTAAACCCTATCTTGTCACCACGGTGAATGATGCTTAAGGTAATTTTTCCCTTTCGCGCATACCGGATAATATTGGTGGATAATTCTGAAACCGCTGAAGCAATCAAATACTGTGCTGTTTCTCCAAAATGCATTTCAGCTAAAATTTTTCTGGCACTGTACACGACCTGGGCGTTGTCCGAGGGCTCATATAAATCAAAGGTCACCCGTTCATCTATAAAATTCATGGTATTTATCATCAAGTTCAGGCCCTTTCCGGCAATATTTAATCCAACGCAAAGGTGGTTAACCACTTAAAGGCATCATCAATGTTTCTTGCGGTTATAATATCATCAAAGCCGGTATCCAGATCCACTAACGACGCGGCAACGCCTGGTCGAAACCCTGAAAAAACCGGGGTCGTACCCATCATGGCAATGGCCCTGGCTGCATTTTTCAAGAGAGCAAATTCGTTTGAATTCAGAATTGTCACGTCAGATAGGTCGATGATGACACCTTTTGCCCGTTTTCTTGTCAGCTGTTTTAGGAGCGCTTCCCTTATCCTTAAAATGCTGTTTTCATCCGAGTAACGGGTTAAAGATGCAATCAGGCAATTGTTGACCTGATGAATTGTTGAACCGGATGCGTTCGATGCTTCATTCATTCATTTGCACCCTTTTGTTTTACCTTTAACCCCATCAGCCTGAACGCATCTGAAAGTGCATCCTGAAGCGTTGAATTGGTGGCGATATCCCCAAGCTCGATACCTAACTGGACAAGGGTTTCGGCAACCGCCGGGGAAATGCCGGAGATAATGCAGCGGCATCCCATCAATTTCGTGGCTTTGGCGATTTTAATCAAATGATTGGCCACAGCCGTATCCACGGCCGCCACCCCCTGGATGTCCAGGATGATCACCTTTGCCGCGGTTTCCATGATTTTGGAGAGCATGGTATTCATCATTTGCTGGGCCCGCAGGGAGTCCACCACCCCCACCACCGGAAGAATCACGACCCTGTCCCAAAGTTTGATGGCCGGTGTTGATATCTCCATGATGGTCCGGCTCTGCTCTTTGAGTTTTTTTTCCTGCCTGACCCGCTCTGTGATATCAAGAATATATTCCAGACCGCCCACAATGTTTCCGTCCTCATCTTTCATGGCAGCCGCGGTGTATTCAATGGGGATAAATCTGTCGTTCACTTTCATTTCATTGCGGGTGGTAAAGGACTGTCCCCCTTCCATGACCTGTTTCATCCGGCACTCTTCAGTTCCGCAATGACGCGATTGAAAGACATCACGGCATGGCATCATTTTGATCTCTTGCCAGGATTTTCCAAGCATGTTAAGTCCGGCCCTGTTTACGAAAATGACCCTCATCTCACGGTTAACCGCCATAATCGGGGTAGGGAGCTGCTGGAGGATGTCGACTGCCAACTCTCCATCAATTTGATCGATGTCCGGATTATTCATCACAGATATCTCCTTCGGTTGTTGTTTGATGTTGTGATATGATCAATTACCTGACGATATATTTTTCTTTTTGCTTCATTTTTTCGGTGGTTCTGTATATGCCAAAAGGGACGTCGGCGAAAAAGAAAAAAGAAAAAGAGGGACGAAAAAGAGCCCCCATTGACATCGCTTTAACAGGCATTTATGCCCTTTTCGCTTAAACATGATGTTTGCCATAATGAATAAAAAGAATATGTTATAGAGTCAATCGATTTTTTAAAGCAAATAATGCATTCATAACATTTGGCTTTAAATCTTGCAATGTTAAAAATGAATGGTTCATCTTGGTAAGATCGCTTTTTTTTCGACCGAAAAACATGGGATGGGCTGCCGGGCGGCAAAAATTAATATTATGTAACAGCCTGTTGAGAAAAAAATTAAAATGACTTAAACTGATCTGCAGGTAATAAATCGTACGAAAATTTATCCGGATTAATGATTCTAATGCCATTGTTCAAGGTGTCAAAATGACCAAAGATTTTAATCATTCAATTCTGATCGTTGATGATGAGGAAAAAATCGGAAAAGCACTTGAACGTCTGATCAAAAAGACCGGTGCCCGTTCTTTTTACGCATCTTCGGGCTCCCAGGCTCTGGATTTCATCCAAACATCAGAAGAACCGCTCTCCATGATACTTTCGGACCAGAGGATGCCGGGGATGGAAGGTACCCAGTTTTTGGAAAAGGCCAGGGCCATTACCCCGGATACCATTCGATTTCTGATTACCGGCTATGCAGATATCGATTCGGTTTCAGATGCGGTAAATCGCGGCGCGGTTCATCGGTTTATTACAAAGCCCTGGGACAATGATGATTTATTGGAGATGATTAAATCTGGGTTGCAATATTACGAATTGGTTGTTGAGAACCGGAATTTATTTGCGCTGGCTAAAAAACAAAATATTCGCCTTTATAATTTGAGCCAGGAGCTCAAACAAAAGGCGGCAGTGCATAAACGGGTGATTGTACGAAAAGAGAAGCAGATCGTTCAGCTGAAAAAACGATTGGCGAAAGGCATTGATGAGGCAGATTTTTTTGAGCAGATAGAAAAATTGCTTGACGAAAATCAGATGCTTGAAAAAGATAGAATTGTGTTATGCTACTGGGCTGTAATCAAAGATTTTTTCCTGAGATTTAAAGATCTTGCTGCGCGTGACGGGTTTCTTATGCCCACAGAAACCGAACCGGACCACAAAGTGTAATTTGATTTTGCAGTTAAGGCATTTGAGAAAGACGGGTATTTTTTTTGCGTTCCAGAAGCAAAGGGGCCTTTATCATCGAAACTAAACAACAGGAAAACAAAATCCTGATAATCGACCCGCAGGGTATAATTGAAAAGAAAACCGGGCTGTTATCGGAAAAAGGATTTGAGGTGGAGTGTTTTAACTCTCCCGCCGACGGCCTGGCACGTTTGGCCCAGGAGTCAGCATTCCCATATTTTCTGATTATTGAGGGATGTGTTGAAATAGAAAATGGACAAAAAACGATCCTTGCAAGGGCCAAAGAAATATCACCGGACACCCAGCGACTCTTGGTCGGAGCGCCTTTCGCACTGCCCTCTTTTGTTAATGCGATAAATTTTGCCGGGATTCATGCGTGTCTGCCTTTGCCCTTTACGGACGAAGACCTGCTTGTTCAGGTCAGACTGCGGCATGATGAATATCTGGCCGGCAGAAAAATAAAAAGCCTCCAGAAGACGATTCAACGCCAGAATAAGCAGTTGTTTCAGATCGCTGGAAATTTGAGAAAGAAAGAGACGCTGTATGCGGAGCAGATTCAACAAAAAGAAAAGGAAATCAGAGTTCTGGAATCCAGGCTCAAAAGCCTTTTCGGGGACAATGAATTAGAATCCGGGCCAAAGCTTAAAACCCTGTTGGAAAAAGAAAATATTAGTTTAAATGCATTGGCCTTCCGGCAGGCATTTGATGATTTAAAAAAACGCGTTAGAGACATCTTTTTAACCATTATTTCAAAAAGCGAACAGTCTGAGGCGTTGATGCTTTCAGAAAAAGAGTTTATTCATGCCCTGGCACAACATTCTGATCAATTGGATGAAACCATTGATACCACGGAATACGAATCCCTTGCCGGTTTGCTGACCCCGGTGCTTTTGAATTTAATGATTTGGCGGGTTAATCGTGACCCGGAAGGTATTTCGGACGAAAAACAGCAAGATGTCCTAAAATATTTCAGCATCGATTTTTTAGATAACAGGACCCAGGCTTATATTCGGCTTAACAAAGATGCTCCGGAAGGGATGACGGTTTACATGATAGAACAGCTTCTTCATAAAAACGGGATTATTTTTGGACTCATCGAAGAATCGTCCATCGAAGAATGGCTTTATGGAGATGCCAGAACGGGAGAAAAGCTGCTTATTGCTGAGGGAAAGCAGCCTGTTTCGCCAACCCAGGGAGAAGTTCACTATTATTTCCCAAGCAATTTCAGGCGTGCAGGCAGAATAAATCCGGATGGAAGCATAGATTACAGAGACAGGGGCGAAGTGCCCCATGTGGAAGCGGGTATTATGCTGGCCTCAAAGATATTCCCTAAGCCCGGGGAACCCGGTATAGATGTTAAAGGCATGGAAATACCGGTGCCGGAGCCTGTGGATCAGGCTTTTTCCGCAGGGCCGGGTACCCGGTATAATGAAGACAAGACTGAAATTTTTTCAACCATAGGAGGTCAACCCCACTTGGATGTTATGGGGGTTGTCTCTGTTAACAAAGAATTCAGGATAAAAGGTGATGTCGGATTTGAAACCGGCAATATTGATTTCAATGGTAATGTCATTGTGCCGGGTACGGTCAAAGAAGGTTTTAAGGTTAAGTGCGTTTCACTCACAGCCAGGGAAATTTGCGGCGCACAGGTCGATGTGTCAGGAGATTTGAACGTATCAATGGGCATTGTGGATACAGATCTTATCAATGTTAAAGGCAATATCCAGGCCAAATACATTCACAATTGTACCATAAATTCCTTTGGGGATTTGACGGTGCACAAAGAGATCGTTGATTCCACCATTTATTTGAGCGGGGCCTGCGATAATGAAAGGGGCGTCATTCTTAATTCGACCCTGTCGGCAAAGGGCGGGATTAAAGCCGGTGCTGTAGGTAATGAATCTGCCGCACCATCGATTCTGACTGTTGGGGTTGATGAGCATGTAATCCGATTGGAGGATAAAATAAAATCCAGACTTACAATGAACAGGGATACGATTCATGAGCTTTCATCGGAGATCAGTCAGATGAAAGAGGTGGACAAGTGGCTTCACGGCACCATAACCGAGAATGCCCACGTTCAGGATCGGTCACTAATAGAGATTCGGGAACTTGAGAACAAAAGGGCCGCTTTGGACGGAACAAAAGATGCCGCTGAATTAAAAAGTATTTCCGATGGGATTCAAAAATTGGAAAAAAAAGCGAAATATGCAGGGGAAAAAATTAATGAATGGTTTGAACGTCAGGACCAGATACATCATGATATTTCAGCAAAAGAGCTTAAAATCGAGGGGTTGGAAAATTTAAACAGGCTGCTTGTTGAACAATTAGAAAATCTAGAACAGATTTCAAATAAGTCCGCGTCTGTACCTGTGCTGAATATATCAAAGCACATTCAGTCCAAAACAAAAATTAAGGCCCCCCATTCGTTTAAAATCGTGGACAGGTCCTGCGCTCGATGTGACATAAGGGAAAGGAGTAAGAATGAAGGCGGCATTGTCTATTATATAATGGATATCACTTAAATTCATTTCCCAAACTTTTGCGATACCCTATCTGCTATTGTTGTATTTAGTGTCTGAACGAAAACCTGGAAATTTTGTTGAGTACAAGGCGGCCTGAAATTAAAACCTTCGGAATACATGGCGTATTTCGAGGATTAAAATTTCAGGCCAACGCCGTAATCGGCAAAATTTACGGTTTTCGGTCGGGCACTATTTAAGCGGGACAGGTTTACTTAACTTATAAGGGAGGAGAGACACTTCATGGTCAGGGACTGTCTTGATTTGATTCAAGTCCCTCCGGCAATGGAGTTACGGTCCGAATTGCAAAATGTCGGTCTTGAATTGTTGTTTTAAGTGCTCTAATACGGGCTTTACACTCGGGATGAGAGGCAAAATACGCCATGAGTCTTCCCGGATCATGGGCCGCCCCCAAGGCTTGGAAAAATTCGATGGCACCGCCGGCATGGCCATAGTAACAGACCAGGGTTTCCAGGGCCTGGGCGTCGGCCATGGCTTCCCGCTGCCTGGAATATCGGGCCTGGGTTAAATGGACACCCGGTGCCGTCAGTTGGGTGATGCTTGAACCGGACCCTGTCAAAAGTGCTGAAAGTGCTGTAAGTACAATGCCGCGGCCCATACCCCGAAGATGATCCCGATGTTTGAAATGTCCCAGTTCATGGGCCAGAACAAAGGCAATCCCGTTTTCCGAACGGATCATGTCAAAAATGCCTGAAAACACCACAATGGTTCCTCCGGCAAGCGCCAGGGCATTGGCTGTGTCCGAGGGAATAACGATAATTTTCACAGGATAATCAACATCGCAGCATTGTCGTAATTCATCCGTAAGATGCTGAAGCGAGGCCTGACCGCGTTGATCTTCCGGGGGGCCGAGGTTTAAAGGGATCTGGAACCGGGAAAAGATAGCAGCTTCCATTTCAGGCGAAATGCGGGCGACGGCCCAGTCCACCAGAAATCCGAGTATGAAATAGGCAAAAAGAAAAAAGGCAATTATGCCGGACAACAGCACCAACGCCTCTTTGACCGGGCTGTCTTGGGAAATATTGTCGTTGCTTTGGGGCCGTAACGGCTTATAATCCATCAGTTGTGTTCAAAATAAACAGCCGTGCCAAAGGCCAGGACCTCCACAGATCCTACCTGTTTTCTTTTGCCTTTGTAAATGGATGAGGTTTCCAGGCGCAGATTAATGATTTCATCTGCATCCTCGCAGGATTCATGCAGCCGCAGCAACGCTTCTCGCCGGGCCCGGTCCAACAGGGTCTCATACACGCGAACCTCTCCGCCGAAAAGATTGCGTAAGCCCGCAACAATGCGTTTGAAATAATCCACGGAAATGACCACATTGCCGGAAACCAGTTCGCTTTTTTGGATGGCACGCGTTGAATCGCTGACCGTTTTATAGGTGCTGGCCGGCCGGGTCATCCAGAACTGTTCCCGTTCTTCAATGGACCGGTAGTGCTTTGATTCAGCCATGCGACCGAAAAAATAACCCAGCATGATCAAAACGATAAAAATTATGAGTTGTTCCATGGCTTACTCCACTGTAACGGCTGTACCGTAGACGTAAAGTTCTGCCGCTCCTGCCGTTACGGAAGAGGTTGAAAACCGGACATTGACAACGGCATTGGCGCCCATCTGTGCGGCCTGGGAAAGCATCCGCTCAATGGCCTGTTCCCGGGATTCCTGCAAAAGCTCGGTGTACCCCTTAAGCTCGCCGCCGAAAATGTTCTTTAACGAGGCCATCAGATCCCGGCCTAAATGTTTTGCCCGCACCGTACTTCCTGAAACCACACCATGAAATGCAGTTGTTTTTTTACCTGGGATTTCTTCCGTGTTTGTCATTAACATCTTTTTTCTCCTGGATTTTTTTTATCGCGTCTGAATTTTAAGAAATATGATGTTTTATTTTGGATGGCCGTTCGCAAGATGTCAAGAAAAATAGGATCAGTTTAATTGTGTGACGCTGCGGCTGCAGCTCGTCGGGCACTGACCAGCGCCCCTTCAAGGTAGCCGCCGAATTGGCCCGCGGTCTCACTGCCTGCAAAGTGCAGTGTGTTGTTCCAGATGCTTGTTTTCCCGCCTGGCGGATAGAATTCAGGATGGTTGTGACAGGATTTTTTGTCGTATTCCGTGGCCGTAAACGATTCTAAAGCCCAGTCCTGGTAATACAGTTCCAAGGGCTGTGCCGCATCGGGCCCGAACAGCTGCACAAGCTGGGCAAGAATGGCCCGGGACATGGTGTTTTTGTCCTTCCTTCTCAGGGCTGGGATGCCGGCAAAGCCTGTCAACCCATAGGGGTGATCACCAGTGGCAGACCCGTCATGGATCTCCCCGAGGGGACCGCGTTGGCTGAATGCCTGTCCGGAAAGTCCCATGTTTCGCCAGGCTGCCTTATTATACAGGGCAAAAAATTTGGCATGCCCGGCCATCCAGGTGGATGCCTTAAGCATAGCCTGGGCCAGGGCATGGGACAGATCCGGTGTAAATAAAATGGACCGGGCCGCAAGTCGGGGCGGCAGGGCAAGAATGATGTTGGATGCGGTTAATTCACAACGAGGCGGCTGGTCAAGATGCCCCACCTTTACCCTGCACCCATTGTCCTGGCGCTGGATTTCACAAACCGGATGATCCAGGCGGATAACCTGTCGATTAATTTGCGCCAACAGACCTTTGATAAGGGCCATCATGCCGCCTTCAAGGCGGAAGGCCGGCGGTTCCATGGGGCAGCCGGACACGGTCTGGACATCGCCTGCTTTGGTTTCAAATAAGGCAAGGCCCTGTTCAAACTGGGGATATCTTTTTAATCCCAGATTTTTTACCAGGGCGGATACTTCCGGATTGACCATGGGCCAGAACCAAGACGGCCCCAAGTCGGCAAAAAAAGTTTGATGGTTTGGACATAAAATTCTACCCCCGATTCTGGATCTGGCTTCCAGAACAAGAACGGATCTGTTTTGCCTCATAAGGTGGGCGGCGCAGGCAATACCGCTTAATCCTGCCCCAATAATTATTGTATCAACGTGTTCCATAAATTTTTAAAATCCACTGGCGTGAACGAATACTGCCAAAGGTTATGCGCCTTTGGAATTGAAAAAGCAACGATTTTGACAATGGATGTACCGGCATCAACATCAGTCCTGCCAATCCGAAACGCTTGGGTTAAATCATTTTTTCCTTTTTTCAACTCTGTTTTTTCAATTACTTATATGATATGTTTTTTTGCTTTATCAGGATGGTAGTGATAAAAAGGTACGGCAAAAAGAATAAGGCTACTGCTTAAGGAGAATTACCCTATATGGCACGTTTAAATGAGTTTGAACTGTCCGTTATAAAAGTCACTGACAGTCCATTAATATACAAGGCGCAGATCCCTTCGGAGTGCACATTTTTTCAGGATGTCCGACGCTACCAGAGTATTGGGCCCCAGATGGAAATCCGTATTATTCCGGTAAATGGGTTGATCGAGCTTGACTCGGACATGGAGCCCGTATCCTTTAATAAATTAAGCGGGGCCGAACGTAAGGCCCTGGTGGATTACCTGACGGTTCGTGTTGCAAGAGGCGATAATATCGGGTATGCATGGGCCTTTTTTCGGCCTGCGGATAAAAAAAGGTGCCTTGTGGCCTACGGCGGCAACGTGGTCCATGATGATACCTATACGGGAAAAGAACGCGTTACGGCTTTGCTTTCGGCGCTTAAAAAGCAAAAAGGCATCAGCAAAATGAAACGGCGCTGGTTTCCCTGGCTTGCCGCCCTTCTGCTTATATCTCTGGTCGTTTTTGCCGGGGTCAAATATGGCAATCTGGTAAAAAAGATTCCCTTTATCAGCAGTATCGGCAAGGCTTCCGGTCCTGAAATGCAGTTTTATGAATCCGTATTTCCTGATTTGTATGCCTGGCTGTCCAAGGGCGAGCCGGAACAAAAAGATGTGGCGAAAAAGCTTTTGAAAACCGAATACATCTCATCCATGCTTCACACCATGACCCAGCCTGATTACCTTCAGGACGGAGAGGAGGGGATGGACCGGGGCAACAGGCTGATCCTGTTTGTCTATTTTAATTATAACAAACAGGTTGAAGAGTTGATCAGTTCCCGTCGGTTGATTCTGGCAGGTACGGAATTCATTCGTTTGTCACGGATTTATTCAACCCTGCAGTCCGGATATGCTTCCAATATTTTTTATTTCAAGGTTGGAGATTTGAACATCCGGCATACGGAGATCTCCAATTACATGAAACAGAACATGATCTCCTATCATGATTTTAAAAAGATCAGGGATGAAAATGCCTTTGCAGAACTGATGGCCAGTGACCGTATCAGTTATAAAATGAAGGGTTTTTTGGAAAATGTGTACACCTTTACCCCTCTTCGCATTGACACAAAACTTGATGGTAAATCCTGGTACCTGCTCACCCGGAATAACAGTGCCGGCAATATAGATTTTGCCGCCTTTTTCCACCAGGGCAGCGCTACACTGGTTCCCAAACGCATAGGCCATCTGGTGCTCGGAGACAAGGGCCTGCCTGCAGACATGGCCTGGTATGCATTGGATGACAGCCAGGCCGGGGGGCTTAAACTGTCGGACAGTTCCCAAACCTATTTTAGTACAGAGACCGGCCAGACCAACCAGCTCGGTATTATCCAGAAACGCATTGATAGCTTAAATCTTTCCAAGGTGTCCGAAGGCCGGGTGAAGGTCAGCGTTCACCGGGAATTGCTCATGGGGGATGCAAAGGGCAAATACGGCATCCAGACCAATGATCCCATCACAAGCCTGGTGCTGTCCAACCTGATCACCAAATCATCCTTTGAACAGGAGGCCAATGTATCCCTCAAGCGGGACCCCATCCAGTTTAATACCACATTGATTCAGCTCTCCAAAGACGACAGTTTTTCAGTTCAGTCTGTGACCATCACGCCGGGCACCACCAATATCATCCGCTTGTTTGAGCCTTTGGACAGTTTTAAGGCAACGTTTAGGGACGGCACTTCCACCACCTTTGAAAAGGCCAGTGTCAATTTGTTCAACCCATTTACGTTTATGGTATCCAGGGACAGCATCGTTTTATGTTTCCGTCATGACATTACTGACATGACCATCGAGGCCAACGGCACGGAGCTTCAAGTCGTAAAGGCCAAAGACGGAAACTATCAGATTGTGAAAATCCCTTAGAAACCAATGTTTTGAAGACATCAGCATCAAGGAGTTTTATTTAATCATATGTTTGATAACACAGACCGGCTTTTAAAAATCCAGGACGGTATCAAGGCAGTTATTCAGCAACTTGCCGAGCTGCCGGCCCGGCAGGTAGACCGGGTGGAAAAGGTCATTGAACGCTGCCAAAGGTGCCTGAAAACGGCACCGGAAACGGATTTGCCCGTGTACATCCACATTACGGGTACGGATAAATCCTTTAAGACCAGCTATCTTTTAGACCTGTTTGACAATGACGCGCTTCGTAGGCTGTTTGCGGTCAAGCAGCGAAACACCTCGGAGAATACGGCGGTTCCCTGTCTTGTGGAACCGGTATCCTGGACCGACGAGGTGGTGGTCAGCCAGATCAGCATTTCCACGGGGAATGTAATCCGGGACCGTTTAACCCAGGAGCAGTTTAACCGGCTGTATGATCTGTCTTCCGGGGCAGAGCCGGATGATTATCTCATCCGGGTGGCTGTGCCCGAAGACCAGACCACCATGACATTGCCGGCCATCGAATATCCGGGGATTAAAGAGGGTGCGGATGCCGTTGAATTCCAAAAGGAGCGCCATGAGAAGTTCCAGGCCAATATGCTGGATTGCATGGAGCGCTATCCCGGCATCCTGGTGGCCTGTTTTCAGCACAAAATCGCCATTCCTCCGGGGCATCCTTTAGATGCCATTCTTAAAAAATACCGTACGGTATTGGAAACCACCCACGCATACCAGAAATTGCCGTTAATTTTGTCTTTGCAGGGGGACAGTGCCGTGGCAAGTTATTGCGGCAATACCAATGTGGAGCAGGACCTTGAAAGCGATTTCAAAAGCTATAAAGCCTTTGAAACTGTTGTGCAATTGATTAACCCGTGTAACAGTGAATACCCGGTGAATTTTATCTCCCCGGGTCCACACGTGGACACCTGGATACGCAATTTGTCCCGGTATAAAGATTTGCGTGAAATCAAAGATGAGATCAAAAAGGATGGGGGCATTGCCTGGTCCCGTCAGATGCTCGGCGATCTGTGCACCACCTCAAATATCAGAGACGCCCTTGACAATATGTTTTTGATGCCCTGGATCAAGAAGGCTGAAAAGGTGCATACCCAGGCCGTTGATCTGATTTATGCAATCGAAAGCTATGATGAAGTGGCCGACGTCAAAGAGCGCATGCGCAAAGCCATTCTCAACGATACCTACCAGAGCCTGAGGCATTTTTTTGACCGGGAGATCCAATACAATGAAGAGGGGATAATTGAGGACCACAGCACGTTCTGGAATGCCATATTTACCCAGTACCTCGACCAGTTTTTGGCCGATACCCCCAAAAGCCAGGCCATTGCCGATGTCCTGTGGAAAAACTTGCACCAGCGCCTGGATCCCGAGAACAAAGGCTTTTTGAGTGCAGCGGAAAAGGATTTGCCCCACATCATCATGAATATGGCGGAATTTTATGTTCCCAATATGCTGGTGCGCGGTGATTTCACCCTTGTAGAAAGACGTATTAAAGAGGATGGCCAAGATGTGGTTTAATCTGTTCAAACGAAAAAAAAAGGAAGTGGATCAGTTCCAGCTGGAACTGGAGGATGACGGCAAACTTTATTATGAAACCATTGCCGGACGGACCCCAAGGGACATTCAGAACCACGAGGAATATATTCTTTTTATTGATTTTGGATCTTACCGGACCAGTGTGTTGTGCTGGCCCTGCAGCTTTGGCCGGGATAAAATCACCGACTCATGGCAGTATGTGGTCCATGGGGACTCCGATGCCCAGGGGGGATTTCCTTCGGCTTTTATTAATCCGCCTTCCGGTGATGAGCGCGATTTTGCCTTTGTACCCAATATGGGTCAAGATCGTGTCAGTTCAAGCCAGATTGTTAAAAGCGCCAAATATGAATTTGCCTCCAAATTTGCCGCCTACCGGGGCGATGTGCCCCAGTTCAAGCTTTATATCAAAAAGATTCTTGAACACAGTTTCAGATACATTACCGAACCCAATAAGGATCGGCCCTGGAACGGTCCTGCCATTCCGGTGATTACGGAAATCCGGGTTACTGTGCCGGACCTATTCATTGAAAATTTGAGAAACGGATACCGGGAAAACATCTATTCCGTGTGCATGAACCTCTCCTCTGACCGGAAATGGAAATGGTTGTTCCCAAGTGATTTGAGACATTTGCGTAAAACGTTTGTCAATATTTCTGCCGATGAAAGCGGGGCGTGTGAGCTTTATTTTTTAAACCTGATCAAGCAGTTGCCCTTCTGGGATCTGTCCGGTCAAAAAGATCGGCTGCCCAATTTAAAAGAAGTGGACTTTATCTTTTCCCAGGCAGCCCAGAGAGACCCTAATACCGAAAATCTTCAGTTTGTGGTGTGTCACATCGACATTGGCGGTCTGACCACCGATGTCAGCGTTCTTCTGGCCAATACTTTCCAGGACCCGGCCCTTGGCATCACCACCGCCCTGAACCGAAAGGAATCCTTTTCCGAAAGAAAGGCCGGGGAGTATTTTGCCGAAGCCTTTGCCCAGACCAGGTTGCCGGAAGAAACCGGTCCCTGGTGGGACAGTGACCGGTTCATCAGCAGGGATTTTTCACGATTTTTGGAATTGCTGTGCGGCAAACAGGCCGGCTTGCTTAATAAATGGCGCCAGGACAAAAATCTGTCCGGCATCTACTTTCTGATTTCAGGTCGTCCGACCAAATCCGAAAAGGTCAGAAAAGCCATTAAAAAGCATATCCTCAAGGAGTTTAATAAGGATGAACTGCTGCTTTTGCCCGAGCATTGCCTGTTCATGGCCGATTACCGGCATGTGGGCAAAAACCAGGAAGGCGAGCGCTATGCCAAAAAAATCTCCCACTTTGAAAAACTGATTACCCTGCTCGGCAACGTGTATACCTTGTACGATGGGTATGAAATTTGTGTGGATGACCACAAGTATTATATTTCCATGGACACGGATACCCGGACCACGGCCCAGATGGAGGTGCTGCCCGGACGGATCTATAATATGGAAGAGTTTGAAAATTACAAGAAATCTGCAGAGCACAATAACGTCAATCATTTGGCTTTTACCCGGTTTCCGGAAGGGGAGAACAGCACCCGGTTTCTGACGGTAAAAACCATTGCCCGGCAGAACGCTTTTCCCGTTATCCGGGTAGCCCAGACCAATGACGGCCAGGCATGGATTATGCCGTCGCTGATGATTACGAACCTGGAGCAGAATGATCAGGCGTTTGATTTGTCATGGGGGGCCTTGTCACTGGAATAATGTCAGTGTTAGCTATTTAAGATGATTTCATAATACCACGAAGTTCACGAAGAGCACGAAGTTTAGTCTTCTGAACTCTTCGTGAACTTCGCGTCCTTCGTGGTAAAACAAAATACCCAATCCCGAGAAGGAGATATAATGGAATTAATCAGCGTAACCATAGAAAATCCCGAAGAGCTCAACTTTATCCTGGGACATTCCCATTTCATCAAAACCGTCGAAGATATCCATGAGGCCATTGTCTGCACCGTACCTAACGCCAAATTCGGTGTAGCATTCTGCGAGGCTTCCGGAGAATGCCTGATCCGCCATTCCGGCACCGACGAAGATATGCTGGAACTTGCAAAAAAGAACGCCGAGGCCCTGTCAGCCGGCCATACCTTTATCATCTTCATGAAAGATATGTTTCCTATAAATATCGTGAACACCATCCAGGCCGTTCCCGAGGTGGTACGCATCCATTGCGCCACAGCCAATCCCACCCAGGTGATCATGGCCCAGACCGATCAGGGCCGAGGCATCCTCGGTGTCGTAGACGGTTTTTCCTCCAAAGGTGTTGAAACACAGGACGACATCCAAAAACGCAAAGATTTCCTTCGGATGATCGGTTACAAGCTGTAATACAGTGGGCAGAATTTGCCTGTCACTATCTTGGCTATTCTGCCTAATCAAACTGTATTGGCCTCATAGAACACAAGTATGGATATCTCAACATTAATCTAAGAACATCCTCTTTATAGTGTAATTGCCCTATTGTTCAGCGTAGTGCCATTGGCAATCACTTCATTTAAACAAGTTATTACATTCTATGAAGATTATGTAGTATCGCGAAATATCAAACGCCTTGATAAATTATCAGGAATACTTAATGATCAATCAGTAGTTAAAGGCTACTTAAATAGCTTAAAGGAAAATGAAATTATGCTTGATTAAATCAAAGGTTATTACGTAAAAACCTAAAAACAATACGACTTAATAACCTAAATATGGTTTGACGCAATAACCTAAATATGGTACTGCTTAATGACCTAAAAACAATATATGTGCCTAAAAGGTCATCGCATGCCGACACCACAAGATAAACTTGCAAAATCTCTTGCCGTTCTGAAAAAACTTCAAGATGAAGGCATTGTTGCAATTCATACAAGAAACATGACGCGCACACACCGGGAACGTCTTGTCAAAACCGGTTTCATCAAAGAAGTGATGAAGGGATGGTATATTCCATCCCGCCCCGAGGAGCCGGCCGGAGACAGTACCGCTTGGTATGCCTCATTTTGGGAATTTTGTGCTGATTATCTTAACTCAAGATTTAGTGATCAGTGGTGTCTGTCCCCTGAACAGTCATTGAGCATTCATAGCGGAAACTGGAATGTTCCTGGACAGTTACTTGTCCGAACCCCCAAAGGGGGCAATAAACCGATATCCCTTCTCCACCAAACATCCATAATGGATGTTCGCCTGAAACTGCCGGACAAAAATGAAATTGAACACAAAGAAAACCTGCGGATTATGACCCTGCCTGCCGCATTGATTGCGTGTTCTCCCGGGTTTTATTCAAATAACGATGTGGACGCCCGCGCTGTGTTGTCCATGATCTCTGAGGCTTCGGAGATTTTGCACCGGCTTCTTGAAGGCGGACATAGCATCGTGGCAGGAAGGCTTGCTGGTGCTTTCCGGAACATCGGAAAAAACACTATTGCCGACACGATCATTGAAACAATGAAAGCTGCCGGATACAGCATTACGGAAAATGATCCTTTTGAAGAAAAATCCGTTTTTATTTTCAATGAGCGCGAGTTGTCTCCCTATGTCAACCGGATGCGGATGGACTGGGCAAAGATGCGCGGTATTGTCATGGATGCTTTTCCCCAGACACATACAACCGGTCAAACTACCGATGAATACCTTCAACAGATCGATGATATATATCTGACAGACGCTTACCATTCGCTTTCTATAGAAGGATATCGTGTAAGTGAGGAGCTTATTGAACGTGTCCGTTCTGGAAGTTGGGACCCGGAAACAAGCCAAAAAGATAAAGAAGACGCAAATGCTTTGGCTGCTCGCGGTTACTGGCAAGCTTTTCAAACGGTAAAGAAAAGCGTTACTAAAGTTTTAAATGGGGACGCGTCAGGAGCAGTAGCCGGTAATGATCATGCCATATGGTACAGAGAATTATTTGCGCCGAGTGTAAACGCAGGGCTTATTGCTGCATCTGATCTTGCCGGTTACCGCAGGCAGCCCGTTTATATCCGAAAATCAATGCACGTCCCGCCTCGCTACGAAGCTGTACGGGATCTTATGCCGGCATTCTTCACGCTTTTAAAAGATGAAAATGAACCTGCCGTGAGGGCTGTTTTAGGTCATTTTTTCTTTGTGTATATTCACCCTTATGTTGATGGAAATGGCCGCATGGGAAGATTCCTGATGAATGTGATGTTGGCTGGCGGAGGCTATCCATGGACGGTTATTCCGCTTGACTCCTGCAACGAGTATATGGAATCCTTGGAAGAAGCAAGCGTAAAAAAGAACATTGAACCGTTTTCCAGGCTGTTAGGCAAACTCGTTCAAAAATAAATAGAGATAGATTTAAAGTGCATCTGTTTCATTCACAAAGTGTAATTCAATTACCACCCAAGGCAATACTTTTGGCGCGAAATGAATTTGAACCCCATCAGGCATTTCGAATGGGTAAAAACGCTTGGGGGGGGCAGTTCCATCCCGATTTAATACAACAAAGCGTGTGAATATTTATTGTATGGAAAATTGGCTTATTTTAGTTCCATAGGCGCTTTCCCATTGTGCATGTGATCATGATCATGATCGTGGTCATGGCAATGGCAATCTTGTTTTTTCAACAGGCTTCGTGCCAAAAGCGCTGCTAAAATCAGTGCGGCGGTCAGTTCAACGCTGTAGGGAACCATCTCCGCTGCTGTTCCCATGACCACAGAGGGCTGAATGGCCAACACCCTGTAGGTCTGGTCGAGCAGGGCACCCATTGCCAGGGCGCATATGGATATCATACCCAGATAAATTGCCAGGGCCCTGGTGCCGAAAATGTTTTTCACCACACCCATGGTGGCGGCATTGGTTGCCGGTCCTGCCAGAAGAAATACCAGGGCCGCCCCCGGGTTCAGTCCTTTGAGGATTAGGGCTGCGGCAATGGGAGTTGATGACGTGGCGCACACATACATGGGGATGCCGGCAATCAGCATTACCAGCATGGAGAGTAATGGATTATTCTGGGACCATGTGCTGATTCCCGAAGGAAAAAAGAATGTAATGATACCGGCAATAAACACACCAATGGCAAAGGGTTTGGCAATGTCTGTGAGAAGTTCGCCAAAGGCAAACTCCATCCCCTGTGCCAGACGTTTTGAAAGAGGTGGTTCATGTTCTGTTTGGCCGGGGGAATTCGCACATGTCCCTTCACTGCAGTTACAGGTGTGAGCATGTTCAGGGGGCTGTACAAAAAATGGTTCTTGATCAGTGGCCGGCTTTTTTTGATCCCGGCCATGGAATATGTTTTCGGCAATGCCTGTTGATATGGCTGTGATAAACCCTGCAATGGGACGCATAACGGTCATCACCGGATCAAGCATGGCCCAGGATACGGCAATAGAGTCCACACCGGATTCCGGGGTGGCAATCATGAATGCCAGGGCAGCACCATCATTGGCCCCCTGTTTTTTTAAGCCTGTGACCACTGGGATCACCCCACAGCTGCACAAGGGAATAGGGATGCCGAAAAGGGCTGCGCGCAGCACCGGTTTCACCCGGCCTTTACCTAAGTATTTTTTGATCCGGTCCGTTTTGAAAAATACATAGAGCAGCGCTGCCACTAAAAATCCAAAAAGCATAAATACCGATACATCCAGGTAAACATGCCATATTTCAAAAATGATGTTTTTTATTGTATCCATTATCGTTTTGTCTTAAATTTTTTATTTTTGCCGGTATACTCAATTTTTTATCTTCTCTATATCTGAATATATGAATTATTGTTCATATATTCAAGAAAAAAATATCCGGTAAGAAAATTTGGGGTATAGTGGAAAATAAACCGAACCGACTACAAGGATCAGATCTTTACATTAAAGCGTTAGTAAGTTACTGAATTTATCCCGTATTTTGTTGTGGTTCAGCCTGCTCTATGATATCTCAAATCGGCCCATGGCCGTTAGTGGGAGATGTGGTCAATGCTCATTTGAAGCAATGAACGGACATGGTCGTCATCTAGGGAATAATAAACGATTTTCCCTTGGCGGCGGTTTTTAACGATCCGAAGGGTTCTCAGAACCCTAAGTTGGTGGGATACGGCAGATTCGCTTTGTTGGCAAAGCACGGCAAGATCACAGACACAATGTTCACGGTCCAGAAGTGCTGTGACAATTTTTATTCGGGAGGCATCTGCCAGAGCTTTGAATATTTCGGAAAGCCCCAGGACGGTTTCCGGTGACGGCATCGCGCCCATGGTTTTTTTTACCTCTTCCGGGTTGATGCATTTTTGTTCGCAGATATCCGTATTTGTCATCCGAATCATTTCCGATTTTTAAATTGTTTTTAAAAAATTATGAATAGAGTGAATCATCCTTTATGAATACAATAAACATCTCCTTTTCTCAAGATGCGCGTTGCCGGGATTAATTTTTGTCCGTATCGTAAAAATTTTGGCCATTACTCAGCATGTTTGCAGGTACATCATTTTTAAAATTTTAGGTCCATAAAAAACAACTGCCGCTCTCCAAGTTGATGATATAAATCATTTCGGAAAGCGGCAGGCTTCGCCTCTATTTAATTTTATAGCCGGTTTTTAAGCTTTGTATTCGTTCTTGTGGTTTTGCCGTAAATTATAAATGGATTAAACAGCTTTGTCAGGATACATCGGTGTTGAAATCAAGTTCGCACTGGTCATTTAGCCTTGTGCGAATCAGAAAGATGCCGATTGCCAGGACCGGTAGTGCCAAGACGAAGCCGATGACCGGCAGCAAGGTAAAGCCCAACACAATAAGTCCAAGAGAAAATAAACCAAAAAGACCGCCTAAAAAGTATTTTGAAAACGTTTCTGATGTACATAAACCATTATTCATATCCGCCTCCTGGTGGTTATATTTTGTATCTATATTAAATAATTAGCTTCTCCTAACTATTTATACTTCATAAGTTAAAACGGATTAAAAAATATGCAAGCCTTTTTTTAAAAAAAGTTACTTAGGCAGTTGTCGCTGGTTTACCGGTCGAATTGGCTCAAATTGTGCTTAAACTATACTTAAGGTTTATATGAAAGTACCAAAAAGTTGCTGAGTTACTTTCATGTTTTGTTGTGGGCTTGGGCGCTGATAGACTAAGTCGGCCCATGGCCGTTATTACAATGTTTTGAATCTCAATTAGAATTAAAGTCCATGTAACCTGCAAATATCTTTTAAATTTTGTTGTAGGCTGTGCCTGGACGATGATAGATTAAACTAACCTATGGTTGTTAAAATAAACGAAAGGGAGGGACACATGAAAACGGTTTTAATCACCGGTGCATCCGGTTTTGTGGGACAGGCCCTTGCGCGAAGATATATAGATGCGGATTGGCAGGTGAATGGACTTGGCACTTCGTTGAACCATCCCATGGCGGATACCTATGATAATTTTTCCTGGACTAGTGCGGATACGTCTGTACCGGGGTCGTGGCAGGATCTTGTGGCTCAGTCGGATGTCATTGTCAACTTGGCGGGCAGGAATATTTTTAAACCTTGGACTAAGGCGTATAAAAAAGCCATTTATGATTCCAGGATTAAAACCACCAAACATCTGGTGGACGCCATGCCGGACACCTTTGACGGACAGTTGATCAATGCCTCTGCGGCAGGGTTCTACGGTGATAGGGGTGATACATCTTTGACTGAGACAGAATCGTCCGGGACCGGATTTTTGGCCCAGGTGTGCCGGGACTGGGAAGCCCAGGCCCTAAATGCAACATCAAAAGGCGCAACCGTAGCGGTGATGAGATTCGGGGTGGTGCTTGGCTCGGATGGCGGTGCCCTCGACGTGATGTCCCAGGCTTTCAGGATGTTTGTGGGCGGGCCTTTGGGGACCGGGAATCAGTGGTTCCCATGGATTCATTTGGATGATTTGATCCGGGGGATTTTCTTTTTAGTGGAACATAAAGCCCAGGGTCTATATAATTTCACTGGGCCGGTCCCCATTCGACAAAAAGAGTTTGCCAAGGAACTGGGCCGGGCATTGCACCGTCCGGCATTCATGCCGGCACCGGCATTTTTTATCAGGCTGTTTATGGGGCAGCTCGGAGATTCATTTCTTTGCAGCCAGAAAGCGCTTCCTGCTGCTTTGGAAACAGCCGGATTCAGGTTTGAATACAATACCGTGAATAGTGCGTTGGGTCAGATTTTCAGATCCTGAAACACTATTTAAAAGATCGAATAAAAACGCCCGGACTGCGAACCGTGTTGCAGATGCCCGGGCGTTTTGTTTTTGATCATTGATATCTATTGTGAGTGCTGTTTTTAAAAGCTCTTTTTACTCTTTAAAAACCAGTTTTCCGCCCATATGCCCTGCCACTCCGGCTCCGGCAAGCATCAATACGTTAATTAGAACAAACAACCAGGCACCGCCTGACCCTAACACTTCCGGATTTACCAGGTACCAGATAATTGAAATAAGGCAGCAGACCGCAGCAGTCGATGCCGCGGCGATTTTTATTTTAAATATCTTGGTTTGCGCCTGATTATATTTTCTCTGCCACTCAAGAACCCCTGTCAATCCAACTATAGGCAAGGAAATAATCACAAATATCAGGTTAATAAAAGCGGCCTGTAAAAGTAGGTGTGAACCGGAAAACCAGGCCAGAATAACCAGGATTGCAACGATTGGGATAACCCCGTTGGGCAGGTGAACAGACATCGGATGGGCATGGTGCTTAACCATCAACTGAGCTGCTTTTTCCATGTGAGGCGCCGCCGGTCCAAATTTTTCAAAAATCGCTGCGCCCGGTATTTCGGTATCACTTGGTGCAGACGCCGCTTCCTGGGAATCTTCGGTTACAGTCTCACCTTCGGTTGTATCAGGATCTTCTTCAAGAAGCACAAATTTATCTGAGGAGACACCGCACACTGGACATTTTTCAGGGGGTTCTTCTCCTGTATGAACGTATTTGCACACAGAACATTGCCATTTTTTCATTGATCTTCTCCTTTATGTTTTAGTGTGTTATTACTCATCCGTATTTCCTGACTTCATCGCAATTCACCATACGTGTATTGCATATGCAAGACCCCTATGGCAACCTTAAAATGCTGTTTCATCCACACAAAAATTGTTCGGTTAGATTTTCGCAAATAGCGTCTTAATTTAGGGTTTGGGAATAAAAAAAGATGATGTTGTTGATGTTTTATGTAATAAAAATAGGTGTTTGTCTGGGTGAGTGTTGAGCAGTAACGGTCAAAAATGGTTTTTGAGTTTACGAGACCTTTGATTTTGAAACAAAAATACGTCACTGCCATCAAAGAGATTGTGCCAAGGATTCCGCCAGTTTCAGAAGCCGATCTGTTTGCTCAAGGCCGTCAATGAATCGGTGCGGGATTTTGCTTAGGCCGACCTGAGCACCGGTCAACGCGCCGGTGAGGATGGCTCGGACCTGATTTTGACCGCCGCCGTTCACAGCATGGAGAACAGCTGACTCAAAATTGTCATGAAACCGTGCCGCAAGGTAGTAGGCCGCAGGCAGTTGATGGTAAATTGCGCAGGGCATGCCATAAACAATGGATACTTTCCAGGCCGGTTCAATGCGGATATCCGGATCGGATGCCGCTGCCGCCATGTAGGCGGGGGACAGCAACGCATCCGGCGAGGCAAAACGTCCCGCACGGGGTGGGTCCGGATCACCGGGCCTGGGAGGCTGCAAGTCATCCCGGGTGACCGCATGAAAGGGCAGTTCTCCGCTTTTTACCAGCTTCATCAGTTTATCTGAAATGTCGGCATCCAACCTGTTCCCTTGGACCAGAAGACTTAACACTGCCCCGAAAGCAACAGTCATAGAGACCACCGTATCATCCACTTGAGTCAGTATGGTGTTGTCGGTAATGGCTGAGGCTAACCGGGCGGGCTCAAAAGCGTATCGCACGGCAATGGCAAGGGTCCTTTCGATAGCTTCCGTAGTATCTGCATGACCACCGGTCTCTCCCCAGGGCAGGTTTTGCTGAACTCGTTTTCGCCAGGCGTCCCGAATGGACTGACTGGTGTAATTGCCGGGGCCTGCCACCGGTGTGCCGTCTAACAGAGGGAAAAGGTCCTCGTCCATCCGTCGGCAGAAATCCGCTTGATTGTACCCATTGCTTTCAACCAAAGACTCTGCCATGAGAGATAGGATAAAACCGGCTTGGGACAGTTGCCCTGCTTTCAGGCCATCATGGTAACGACCCGGCATGGGGTCCGTATATCCGTCAATCCAATCTCCATAATCCCGGCGAAGTTCGGCAAGGTCATAGTACCAATGCGGGCCTAAAGCCAGGGCATCTCCGATAAACGCGCCCATAATGGCACCAGCTGCCCGGTCTTTCGTTTTTGAGGCGTTCAATGTCAATTCTCCCATGCAACCAGTTTGTCTGTATAAAATTTTTGCCCTTTAAACGCCTATGGCATCGCCGCAGGCAAACCGGGGTTCATGCAAAGGGATAAGAATGTCCGCCTCTTTTTTTACCTGCACCATGATATCATATGCCAAATAAGCATCCACATGGGTGCCCGGCGGGATAACGTCCATTTCCATTCCTTTGATTTCCGGCGGGGGATTATAATTTTCTTCAATGATGCAAAAGCCGGTGATGGCTGCTTTGCCTTTTGGCGTATCAATGAACACAGTCAGGCCCCCTTTGGTGTGGACCGGCGTATGTTTAACAGTTATGCCGTCAACAATAGCGGTATCCTCTTTGACTATCTTGATCTGTCCGTTTTCTTCCACATCCTCGATATAATCTTCCAAATATCTGTAATCCAAGGGGTGCGGGTTGTGGATGGATTCAAGCTCTTGCTCATGCACGTAAAATATGGCGTTTTCACACTTATAGTCGTTTTCGCAATGATCATTGTGCAGATGGGTATGGATGACAATGTCAATATCTTCGGGTGTAAGCCCGTGTTTTTCCAATCCTTGTTCAAAGGTATAAATTTTTCCGTTAATGGCTTGTTCCCTTTGTTCAGACTGAATGGGGGTCATTTCGCCGGTATCCACCAGGATATTTTTGTCCCCGCCCTTGATTATCCAGCAGAAAATGGGGATGGTATAGGTTTCGCCTTGTCCGTACTGGTAGGTCATCATACTCTTGTCAAATACTTTTGTTCCCATGGCAACGGGGTGGATGGTATAGGTCATTTTGTTCCTCAGTATATAGGGAGTTTGTCTTCAGGCATTAAATACAGATTCAATTTTTTCCGACAGTTTGGCGATATCAAAGGGTTTTAATAAAAAATCCCTGCAGCCGTTTTCGATCATCTGCCGAATATCCTCTTTGGGCGCAAGCCCGGAACAAACCAGCACCCGGAGATTTGGATTCAGATGCCGTACAGCGTTATAGGTCTGAACGCCGTCCATGCCGGGCATGACGACATCCAAAATCATCAGGTCAATTCCTTTGACATCATTTTGAACAACGGATACGGCCTGGGCCCCGGCTCCTGCAACAAGGACCTCGTAACCAAGGGCTTCAAGCATCTCTTTGCAGACCTCTATTACCTCTTTTTCATCATCCACCAAAAGTATCCGGCCCTTGCCCTGAATAAGGCGGCTTTTATCTGCCGCCGACGGCCGGACGTGATTTGTGAACGTCCTGTCCTTTACCGCAGGTAGAAAAAACATGAAGATACTGCCTTTGCCCGGGGAGGATTTGACCTGAAAAGCGCCCTTGTGGGCTTTAATGATTCCGTATGCTGTGGCAAGCCCTAAGCCGGTTCCCCGGCCCGGGTCTTTGGTGGTAAAAAAAGGATCAAATATGCGAGAGAGGGTCTCTTTGTCCATGCCTGTCCCCGTGTCTGCTACACAAATGCGGATATAATCTCCGGCCTGGTCAAGACCAAGCTTTTGGGCCTGGGCGTTATCGATGGCTACATTTTGAGATTTTATCGCAATCCGGCCGCCTTTGGGCATGGCATGCCATGCATTGACAAACAGGTTCATGAGTACCTGATTGATCTGAATTACATCCACCATTATAGGCCAAAGATTCTTGTCCAGTTCCTGGCGGATGATGATATCTTTTCTGGTACGGGCGAACATTTTAGCTGAGGTCTTGAGCAGATAATTTATATTTTGTGTCGTGGCTGCTTGACGGCTGTTTTTTCGAGAGAAGTCTAGAAGTTGATGCGTCATTTCGGCACCATTTTGAACATATTCGTCAATGTTGGACAGCCGCTTATAAACTTCTGAATCTCTGTTAAATCCTATTTTAACCAGGGAGGCATACCCCTGTATACTCATGAGAATATTATTGAAATCATGGGCAATGCCGCTGGCGAACGTGCCGATGGCTTCCATTTTTTGGGCCTGGCGAAGCTGGGTCTCAAGTCGCATACGCTCGGTGACATCTCTGGCAACTGCATAAATACCTTTGAAATCTTGGACGGATTCCGTATCCGGCGGAGTAAGAACCGAGGCTTTCATCTCCATGAATGCAAAGGCATAATAGGGATCATATCTGTTTTCCTCGACACCGGCTTTTTTGAAGCGCAAGTTCAGTGCAATGCTGCAGCCGGGGGATAGTTCCTGGGCGGGCGGACCGCCGGCTTGAAACAGCCGGGACAGTTTACCGCGGTCATCCTCGTGGAGAATCGTGTCAAACGGCATGTTTTTCAGTTCCTGGGGTGAATACCCCAGAAGTGTTTCAAACTGTTGATTGGCAAAAGAGAAACAAAAGTTTTCATTCAAGGTGAAAATCAGATCCGGTGAATTGTCAACCATGTGATGGTATTTTTTTTCAGAGGCCTCTAAGCGGGCAGCATAGAATTTTTTTTCAGCAATCAGATGTCGTTGGGCAATTCCGTTTTTAACGGTTTTAATTAGATCCGCAAATTCAAAGGGTTTTTTCAGGTAATCCCAGGCGCCCTGTTTTAGTGCAGCGACTGCAGACTCTACCGAGGCGAATCCGGTCATTATGACGACAGGGACTTCGCTGTCCAGCTCAAGCATCCTGGCCATGGTTTCATATCCATCCATCCCAGGCATGGAAATATCCATCAGCACCAAGTCAAATTTTTGGGTATTAAACAAGGTGACAGCCTGAAGACCATCATAAGCACAGAAGACGCGAAACCCCTCTCTGGTCAGGCATCTATTGATGCTTTGGACAACCCGTTTTTCATCGTCGACAACAAGAATCTGTTCAGGTTTCATAGTCAAATGAGTCTATGCCCTATATATCAATAAATAGTACTTAGCATTTTTCTTACGGTTTAAAAGTATTCATACACCACCTATATGTTGTATAGGATGAAGGCAGTTAAGATGTCAACCGGAACACTTAAAAACCTTGATTTTATCGAAAAACATCAAGCAAAAAATTTATTTGGCTTTTAGGGGATAGCTTGATAAAAGGAGCAAGAACCGTGGTGTGCCTTCGCCACAATCCTAAAAGATATTTTTATAATCGTAACACAATTGATACGGGAGAAAAAAATTATGGGTAATTTTTTGTTTGTTCTCAGCAAGGATAATAATGAGTCTGCAACAAGATGTTTCCAGTTTGCAAAAATCGCGCACTCAAAAGGGCATCATGTGGATATGTTTTTCATTGACAGCGGTGTGATGTGGGCCAACAAGGACAGGGATCTGAGCATTAAAACAGATACTGGGGACTGCCCGGCCGATTATCTTCCCTATCTGGTGGAAAATGAAGTCACCACAGGTATCTGCACCCCGTGCGCGAAAAACCGCGGTCTGGATGAATCCGCTTTTTTTACCAATATGCAACTGGACGGTGGTCCCCATCTCATTGATATGGCTGCAGAGGCAAAGGTATTTAACTTTTAAGAAATTTTGCCCAAAGGCATCAGTGGTAAGTCAGAAAACGCCTTTTAGGGAAAAGTTGTGTGAACATCATCACACAACTTTTCCATTTTTCCAGAATGGCGACATCTGGCGCAATCTATCAATAGCCGGAATCAGGGTTTCTACAATGGTGTCCATTTCTGCTTTGGTATTATAATGAGACAATGAAAATCGAATGGTGCCATGGGCGGATTTAAAGGGCACCTGCATAGCCATGAGCACATGGGATGGATCCAGGGAGCCCGAGGTACAGGCGGAACCCGAAGAGGCGCATATGCCGGCCTGGTTCATCAGCATGAGGATGGATTCGCCCTCAACGGCGTCAAAGCCGATGGACAGGGTGTTGGGCAGGCGGTTTTCCGTATCCCCGTTTACAGACGTTGCCGGGATGGTCTCTAAGAGGCGTGTCTCAAGGTAATCCCGGATTTGACGAACCTGAGTGTCCATCAGGGGAAGATGGGCCTTTGCAAGTTCACAGGCCTTGCCCAGGGCGATGATGGATGCGGTGTTTTCCGTACCGCCCCTACGGCCCTTTTCCTGGTGCCCACCGACCAGAAAGGGTGAGAATTTGATGCCTTTTTTGACATAGAGAACGCCAATTCCCTTGGGTGCATGGATTTTATGTCCTGACAAGGACAGCATGTCCACGCCGGCGGCCTTAACGTCAATGGGGATTTTGCCGGTAGCCTGGACTGCATCCGTATGAAACCATACTCCTTTTTCCTTTGCTTTTTCCGCAATTTCAGCAATGGGAAATATCACCCCGGTTTCATTATTCGCCCACATGACGGAGACAACGGCGGTAGCATCCGACATGCTGTTGTAAAGGCTATCAAGATCAAGACGCCCCTTTTTATCCACCGGCACAAAGGTTACCTTGTATCCCCTTTTTTCCTGAAGGTGAATGCAGAGACTTCTGATAGCCGGGTGCTCAACTTCTGTGGTGATGATATGTTTTTTTTGTGGAAATGCGTTTAGGGCGGCGTTAATGGCTGCATTGTCGCTTTCAGTACCGCAGGATGTAAAAATAATTTCGTCAGGGTCTGCATTGATCAGGTCTGCTACCTGCTCCCTGGCCTGCTGGACTTTTTTATTCACGGTATCCGCAAAGCCATACATTGAAGACGGGTTGCCGTAAAATTTCCCTAAGTACGGCAGCATCTCTTCAATCACTTCGTCGGCCACTTGCGTGGTTGCATTATTATCAGTGTAGATCATATAAGTCCTTTATTTCATACATAATTTAAAAACATACCCATGTTTGGACGAAAAGTTGCCTATATGCAAGGCGCAGAAGAATTCAAAACCGGAGCAACTTCATGGTTGTGAGGATTTTGGATTTTTCTGCAACGCCGCAGATGGGTGACTTTTCGTTCAAACACCAAATCAATCGGCTGCTGAATATGTTTCCATGGTTGCCATGGTCTTGTGGAGGACTTCTTCTATTCGGTCCAGACATTTGCCGCAACCGCCGCCGGCTTTAAGATAATTGGTCACATCTTCGGTAGTCTCAAGGCCATTGGTTTTAACGGCATCAATGATTTCAAGATCCGTGACATCAAAGCATTCGCATATCATCTCTCCGGGCTTTTCAAGGATTTGAATCCCGCGGAAGTCGGCAATTGCTTTTTTTAAAGCAGCCTGTCCCATGACCGAACAGTGCATTTTTTCTTTAGGCAGCCCGCCTAGATAATCGGCGATGTCGTCATTGGTTACTTTAGCAGCATCATCCAGGGTCATACCCTTGATTATTTCGGTCAGTGCCGAGGAGGAGGCTACGGCAGATGCACAGCCAAATGTCATAAAGGATGCGTCAATGATTCTTTCATTTTCGTTTACCTTTAAATACAATTTAAGTGCGTCACCGCAGTTCAACGAGCCTGTTTCACCAATGGCATTGGCATCTTCAAGCTCTCCAACATTCCTTGGTTTCAAGAAATGTTCCATAACTTTTTCTGAATAATTCCACATATCTGATCTCCTTTTACCCCTTAATGTCACCCCCGTGACAAGGTGTATTTCTTTTCAAGAAGATACTACATAGTGGTAGTTTGTCAATCGGGCCTTTAAATAAATTGCCAAAAGATCTGGCGAGCCTTCCGGGCAATATTCCAATATTCTTTCAAACTTGCAAAATAAGCGTGTAAGTGTTAAATCCTAGTATTCTATTTATTTCATCTCTAAATTTTATAATATCCGGCTTCCATGGAGTTAATAAAATCATTTATCCTGTTAATTTAAAAAGATATTTTGTAAGAAAGAATCCAGAACACGGTAGGAAAAATCAATGGGTTAGCTGGGAGGCATTCCTATGGCTTCTGTTGGCTTTTTTGATTTTATGCGTTCCATGGAACAGGTTTGCAGAAAGCAGTGATATTCATTCTTCAAAAAATATTGATTCGCAAGCCTGGCTTTTAAATAAAAAGATTCTCTGGGTCAGCTCCTATCATCAAGGATATGAGGCGAATGATGCCATTGAGACCGGAATTCGTTCACAACTAAAAGGAACCCCGGTTGAGTTGCGCGTTTTTTTCATGGATACAAAGCGTAAAAATACTGCGATTCAAGGCCGAACTGCCGCAAAAAAGGCGCTTTCAATTATTGAACAATTTCGTCCTGACGTCATCATAGCTTCAGACGATAACGCCCAAAAATATCTTGTGGTGCCATACCTGAAAGAAACATCCATTCCAATCGTTTTTTGTGGCGTTAATTGGGAGATCAAACATTACGGATATCCCGCTCCCAACATCACGGGTATGGTTGAAGTGGATCTGGCACAACAGATGTACGATCTTATGAAGTCATATGCAAAGGGTCGCAAAATCGGCTTTCTCAGCGGCAATGTTGATGCTGAACGCAACATGGTGCAAATATACAACAATCGTTTTTTTCATGGCCGGCTTAAGCCCTATCTGGTCGAGTCCATGGCTGAATTCAAACACGCCTTTTTGCAGGCCCAGCAGGACATCGATATGCTATATATATACAATTATACAGGCATTAAAGACTGGGAGCCCAATGAAGCGGAACTGTTTCTCAGCCGTCATACACGGATTCCAACCGGCTCACACAATGATTTTATGTCGCCTTTTGTTACTTTTGTCGCTGCCAAATCCTTGCTGGAACATGGCCGGTATGCCGCGCAAACGGCACTTCGCATTTTATCCGGTGTCCCACCGGATAAAATTGCGGTAACTGAAAATAAAGAGGTTGAACTGTATGTAAATATGCGGATGGCCAAAGCAGCTTCTTTTGTTTTTCCGGTAGATCTATTACAAACTGCGACCGTTATATCGACAATAAAAGCATACCTTGACCCGGAGCCCGGGGATAATACGCCGGACCAGTATGCCGGAAAGAAAATTTTTTTCCTCGATTCATATCATAAAGAATATGAATGGAGTACAGGTATTAAAAACGGTCTTTTAAGCAGACTTTATGAAACCGGCATCCACCTGCACAGTTTTTATATGGATGCCAAACGAAAAAATAGTCCTGACCGGTTAAAAGAGATAGGGCAAAAGGCCTATCAGGAAATTGTCCAATTTAAGCCTGATGTGGTCATTGCGTGTGACGATGCGGCACAAAAATATGTTATTTCTCCCTATTTGCGGGAACAAACAATCCCTGTTGTATTCTGTGGTGTCAATTGGGATGCTTCAGAATATGGATACCCTGCGTCCAACATTACCGGCATGATAGAAGAGGAACCCATTGGCCGCCTGATTGATCTTCTGCAACAATTTGCCAAAGGCAGGCGTCTGGGATACATTGCAGGTAATACGTTGACCCAGCAAAAACTTGTTGAATTCTATCATCAACATTATTTTCAGAAACGATTGACCTGCATTCGCCTTGTAGATTCCATGGCAGAATGGAAAGATGCGGTTGTGGAAATGCAAGATAGTGCAGATATACTGATTTTGTCTAATTATTCGGGTATTCAAAATTGGGACAGCGGCCAGGTTGTACGGTTTGTTGAAAAGCACAACACGTTGCCCACGGGAGGTATGCTCAATTTTATGGCGCCATATGCCATTTTTGTTCTTGACAGAATTCCGGAAGAGCAGGGTAGTTATGCTGCGAGTACGGCGCTGCGGATTCTTGACGGCACGCCTGCTTCTCAAATTCCAATAGAAAAAAATATACTGTTCCGTCTGACGTTGAATCTTCCTATGGCAGAAGCATCAAATATAACAATTCCATACACGGTATTAAAGCAGGCAGAAAAATTAATACAATAATTATAATCACATGGATTTAACCATATGAAGCTGCAATATCAACTTAATCTATTTGCCATCGTAATATTGCTTTCCGTATCAGGGGCCATTTGCTCGGCCGGTGTTGTTGCGATCAAGCGTGTAACCATGGAGCTTAACGCCAAACTGATAAACAACCAAGTGACTAATTTGATAAGTGAAATTCAAGAGGCCCATCAAATTCTAAAAAACAGCAGGGTCGATCTTGTTCCCAACTATATTCACCGGACTCAAGACGATTTACTGGAAGTTTTTTCATCTTACCATTTCGGTAAAACCGGAGGGCTGATCGTTTTAGATACAGTGACCAAGAAAAAACTTATCGCGTCTGATTCAAAATTTTTGATGCACGATGATTGGATTGACACAATGCTGATCCCAACCAAGAAGGACGATCCATCTGCAAACGTCTTTGGGCATTATGTGATGGGATATCATGTATATCCTGACTGGAACTGGCTTGTGGCGGTTTTTATAGAAAAAAAAGAGATCATGGCTGCCAGGAGCAGTTTTCTTTATCAGGCGATTTTTATTCTTGCCGGGAGTCTGGCAGCAGGCATCTTGCTGTTTATCTGGTTTAACGGCAGGGTCATCAAACCCATTCGCCATCTTTCGGCGGCCGCAGAGAGTATCAGCAAGGGAGAGTGGAATGTCCTTGTACCGAAAATAAAAGGCAAAAATGAAGTTGCAAAGCTTTCGTTAATTTTTCATAAAATGTCCCGGAATCTAGCTGGGATGTACAGTGAGCTGCAGAGAAATTTAGACGATATCGCAAATTCGAAAGAAGAGCTGCGACTAAGTCGGGAGCAGTTCAGGGGACTTGTAGAAACAAGCAGTGATTTGATCTGGGAGGTGAATAGTCGTGGCCGGTATTCATATATCAGTCCCCAGGTCACTCAATTGCTTGGATATAAATCGTCAGATCTGCTTGGTACGAACCCGGAAGGGTTGGAACTCCCCTTGAACGATCCGGATGAACCACCGCAAGTTAAAGAATTGTTGTCAGAGAACAAAGCCTTTGAAGGAATTGAAAGGCACCTACAGAAAAAAAACGGAGAAACCATTATACTGGAAAGCAGTGGTGTGCCGTTTTTCAGCGCAACGGGGGAAAAACTTGGGTTTCGTGGCATTGATCGTGATATCACCGAACGCAAAAAAGCGGCGGCCGAACAACAGCTTTTGCAAGAACAGCTTACCCAGACACAAAAAATGGAGGCAATCGGACGTCTTGCCGGTGGTGTCGCCCATGATTTCAACAACATGCTCAGTGTCATTATTGGTCATGCTGAGATGGCACTGTCTCATCTTTCTGACACTGATCCCCATTACCAGGCATTTTACGAAATTAAAAATGCCGGAGAGCGATCCAGCCGCCTTACCCGCCATCTTCTTGCATTTGCCAGGAAACAGACTGTAGAGCTCAAAGTCATTGATCTCAATGAGGTAATCAGTGAAATGACCTCCATGTTAAAACGCCTTATCGGGGAACATATTGATTTTGTATGGATTCCCGGCCATGGGCTCTGGCAGGTTAAGCTGGATAAAAGCCAGGTGGATCAAATTCTTGCCAACCTTTGTGTGAATGGGCGTGATGCCATTTCAGGTGTCGGGAAAATAACCATCGAGACATCAAATGAAACAATAGACGAAGAATATTGTTTAAATAATACTTATTTCCTTCCGGGAGATTATGTCTGTCTTGCTGTGAGTGATAATGGCTGCGGCATGGATGATAAAACCGTCAGCCAGATTTTTGAACCGTTTTTTACAACCAAGGACGCAGGCAAAGGTACAGGGCTTGGCTTATCAACGATCTACGGCATCCTTAAGCAGAACAACGGCTTTATTAACGTGTACAGTGAACTTGGCCAAGGCACGACATTTAAACTATATTTCAGGCGTTATATTGGAAATAGTGCCGTGTTAGACACACAGCATAAAATAAAGGCGGCTCCCATCGGCACAGAAACCATTCTGCTGGTTGAAGATGAGCCGGCAATCCTTAAGATGATCTCTTCTGCGCTGAGCAAAAACGGGTATAATGTGCTAAAGGCCAGTCTTCCGGATAAAGCGATTGAACTTGCCGGTGAAAATAAAAAAATCGACCTTTTGCTCACCGATGTGATTATGCCGTCCATGAACGGGCATCAGTTGGCAGAATTAATTACAAAGCGTCATTCATCAATGCAATGTTTATATATGTCCGGATATACAGCAGACGTTATTGCCCATCATGGGGTGCTGGACGACAACATCAACTTTATTACCAAACCGTTTAGGGTGAAAGCTTTACTCAGTAAAATACGTTCCATATTAGATGATGTCCAGGAGGCTTAAAGATCGATCCAGGCAAATCAGTGCCGGGTCTGCATCCAGATAAAAAGCAACATCCCGGATAATGATTTCAACGTTCTTTAACCGAGCCTGCATCAATTTTTCTGCATAGTCCGGATCAATGTCCGCGGCCGGGGTGAACCTATCGGCATCCGTTCGCTGAACAAGGAAAAACAGAACCGCCCTGTGTCCCTCGGCAGCCAGTTTCACAAGTTCCTGGATATGCTTTTGTCCCCGTGTTGTAACGGCATCCGGGAACCTGGCGATTCCGTTTTCCACCAAGGTGCAGTTTTTGATTTCCACAAAACATGACGCTTTATTGTCACTGTCCAGCATCAGGTCTAAGCGGGTGTGTTCGGAGGTTTTTACTTCAGATCTTACCTGACTGTATCCGGATAGTTCCGGAATCAGATTGTTTTCCACAGATGCCTTGACCAGTCGGTTGGGCACCAGCGTATTAATGCCGATGACCGTGCCGTCAATCCGGGTAAGTTCCCAGGTGTATTTAAGCTTTCGTTTCGGGTTGGTGCTGTGTGAGATCCATGCCTCGGCGCCCGGCTGGGCGCAGCCTTTCATGGACCCGGAGTTCGGGCAGTGGGCCGTGACCACTTCACCGTTTTCCAGTTCAATATCCGCCAGAAAGCGTTTATACCGCTTTAAAAGTTTTCCCTTGATCAAGGGCGGCAGTTCATATCCTTTATACATGATAGGTATCATCCTTTAAAAACCGTTTCAATTCGGAAATGTCAAGCCCGTCACGAATGCCGAAGCGGGTAAGACAGAAATCATATTTTACCGGATCATCCGGGTTGATCCGCCTGAAACCTTCTGTGATCTGGGCGGCGCAGATCCTGTCGGCACTTCGTCGTTTTGTAAATCCAAGCATCTGTCCGATTTTAAACATGTGTGCATCCACAGGACAGGTCAGCGCAGCGGCCGGTACGTTGGACCAGCCCCCCGGATCCACCTGGTCTTTGCGTATCATCCATCTTAAAAACAGGTGGCTGCGTTTGCAGGCAGACGATTTTTGGGGATCTGCTAGAAGGTGCCCTGCGCCCCCTGCCTGTATGACCCGTGTTCTGATCCGGGCAAGTCCGTCCAACAGATCTGCCTCGCCCCCCTGGTCCGCAGCAAAACAGGCCCCCAGAGAACCGTATTCGGCAATAACCTTCCGGAGCCCCATGATCAAGGCGATTAAGTGATCTCCTGTGGCAAATCTATATTTAAAGTTTTGAAACATCCCGGCAATGCATTTCGGATCTGCATTCATCACAAATCTGTGAAGGTCAGGCCCTATCTTTTCAAGCACCATGGACACAGCCTGCATGATCATGGCCACCCGGCCATAGGCCAGACTTGAGGCGATAATCCCTGCGATCTCCCTGTCCCGGACATCCGGATAGTTGTAAAGAAAAAGTAAAGGGTCAGGATCAACATACTGTTTGCGGTTATACGCCAAATAAATTTGATCCAGCTTTGATTTGAGTTTTTGTATGCTGATTTTCATGTTAACACATTAAAGCAAAATAGAGGCCAATTGACGCGGTAATATAATCAAATCAATTGATGGCGTAACAAAAAAAGTTTTGAAAAACTTTTCAAGATGCAAAGTATATGATCAAATTGAATTGTGATATTTTGTCTATAATGCTGAAATAGAGCCCAACAAGACTGAGGAATAATCTGATGACTGCTGTGCAAGAGACCCGGCAAACCGGGGAAAGAAAGTTGGTCTATGAAATTTACCTGCTCGCTTTGTTACTGATTTTTATTTGTCTGGTGCCTGGGAAAAAGAACCTCGCCTTTGCAACTTCAAATTTTGCACCACAAAAAACGCAGTTTGTCGTTGGCACGAAGCATGTCCCTCCATTTGCGTTTAAAGATGACACTGGCCATTGGCAAGGCATCAGCATAGCGCTGTGGAAAACAATTGCCAAGGAGATGAACCTTGAGTATCGATTTGTGGAAATGGATCTGAAAGGGCTTCTTGATGGGCTTGAAAAAAGAACCATTGATGCTGCGGTGGCAGCACTGACCATTACGGCTGAACGCGAAAAAAAAATTGATTTTTCTCATCCTTTTCATAATAGCGGATTGGGAATTTCTGTTATCACAGAAAAGGGCAGCTCTTGGGTACCGCTGATCAGCCGTTTTTTTTCGTTTGATTTTCTCGAGGTCATTTTTACTTTGTTCATGCTGCTTTTACTGGTGGGGCTTCTGATTTGGTTTTTTGAAAAAGACAAAAATAGAGAACAATTTGGTGGATCTCCTTTTTCGGGCATTGGTTCAGGTTTCTGGTGGTCTGCCGTTACCATGACAACCGTTGGGTACGGCGATAAAGCACCCAGAACAGTAGCCGGCCGGTTTGTCGGATTAATCTGGATGTTCGTTGCCATCATTATAATTTCAAGCTTTACCGCAGCCATCACATCGACCCTTACGGTCAACCAGATTCGTTCCCGTGTCAGGGGCCCCCAAGACCTTCATAAAGTATCTGTCGGCTCGGTTATCTATTCAACCAGTGCGACATGGCTAGAAGAAAATCGGATTATCTCAAAACATTTTAATTCTGCCAAAGAGGCGCTGGATGCCCTGGCTTCAGGAGAAGTGGCGGCCGTTGTATATGATGCCCCGATTTTAAAGTATTTTGTTTTGCAATATTTTAAAGGCTCTATCCATGTTCTAAGCTCCAATTTTGAAAAGCAACAGTACGGTATCGGTCTTTCAAGTGGAAGTCCGTACAGGGAGCACATCAATCAACTTATTCCGGAGATCATCAATTCCGACCAATGGCAGACACTGCTTTTTGAATATCTGGGAGAGACCGCACAGCTCTGAACACAAAAGAACAGGAGGCAAATTGATGAAATTCGATCTAATGTCCCTTTGCGTAAACGGAATTTGTAAAGAATGATATTTGCCTTGACACGAATTTGGAGTGGACCATAGTATAGGCTCCTTATTATTACTTCAGCCCAAAAAGGAGGCGTAATGCTTCAGAATAAAAAAATCGGCTTCATTGGAAGCGGCAACATGGGAGAAGCCCTGGTCAGCGGGCTTGTACTGTCCAAAGCGGCAAAACCCGAAGATATCATCTGCTCGGATGTTTTTCCCGAGACACTCAAGGCGATTCAGGAAAAATACGGGGTGTTAACCACATCCAGCAATATTGAAGTGTGTGAAAAATCAGAAATCATTATCTACGCCACTAAACCCCAGATCTTGGGTTCCGTACTCAAGGAGACCGCTCCGGCCCTGGATAAATCCAAGCTTGTGATCTCCATTGCTGCAGGTGTACCCTTGGCTGCCATTGCCGCAGGCCTTAAAAAAGAACTGAGACTGATCAGATCCATGCCCAATATCTGTGCATTTGTTAAAGAGAGCGCCACAGCAGTGTGCGCTGGACAGTTCGTCCAGGAAGGTGATGTGGAACTGGCCCGGGCGGTTTTTGATTCTGTGGGGAAAACCGTATTTATCCAGGAGAATATACTCATGGATGCCTTCACAGGATTAAGCGGGTCAGGTCCGGCCTATATTTTTACCATTGTGGATGCCATGGCCGATGCCGGTGTAAAAATGGGCTTGTCCAGAAAAGATTCCCTGTTTTTATCCACCCAGACCGTGCTGGGTGCGGCTCAGCTGCTTCTTGAAAGCGGGGAACATCCGGGTCAGTTAAAAGACAGGGTTGCATCTCCTGGGGGGACTGCCATTGCCGGCATCCATACCCTGGAGCAGGGCGGGCTTCGCACAACCTTGATCAATGCCGTGGAATCTGCAACCAAGCGGTCCATGGAGCTGGGTGATATGATGGTGAAGGATTTCATCAAAAACGCGGAAAATTAAATAAAATAACCGGAAGATGGGTCAGGACGGCCCATCTCCCGGTTTCGAAAAAAAGGAATTTAACGCAGGTGGTTATATTCAGATGGCGGATTATGCATCAAGTTCCTTTTTAAGCCAGTCTTTGACTTTTCCTTCCACGGCATAAACCCCTTTATACTTGCCGATACCCTGCATGAAATCAGAGATAACATCTTTGGGCAGATCAAAGCTGCCAAGCTCTTCGGAATCAAACCCTTTTCTTCTGACAAGGGTCAGGATGGGGTTTTTCTTCCAGGTGTTGATCACAAAGTAAACAGTCTCATTATTATTGTCTCTGGAGTTGTAGTAGCTCTGAGAACGAAGCGGCCCCCATTCAAGATGCAGGGCAATGGCTTCTTCGGGGGTCATTTCCCAGTCTACTGCATTGATTAGGTTATGGTCTTTTTTTATGTCTTTGAGTCTCATATAGAAGCCTCCTGTTGTTACGGTTAATCTCCAACTGGAATTATTAGAAAGCAAAGCTTGTGCCAGATTGTGTTGATTGATAATTTTATCTATGATAACAAATGGTTATATTTTGTTTGATTTGCGTGGATTAGATATGTATTGAGTTTTTGGGACAGTTTGTGAGACATTTTGGAGAGGACAGTTGTGTCTCTTTTGGGCGTCTGTCGGTATGAAAATAAATTAAAGCTGTTTTAGTAATTGAACATAAAAAATATAAAACACCTTGCCTGCTTAGTGCAGGCAAGGTGTTGATTTATCTTCAAGTACCCTTCAGCAAATCATTTTGCCAAATATTTTTGGACCGTATTTTTAGCCTAGGCATTTAAAACTCTTTGGGCTGGCTCCGCAGATTGGGCAGCGCCAATCTTCGGGCAGATCTTCAAATTTTATTCCTTTTTTAATTTTTCCTTTGCGATCACCTTTATCCGGGTCATAAATAAATCCGCAGTTGGTAACCTGACACTGGTACATATCCTTGGGATCTGACATAATTCCTCCTTATTTTTTAAGTATACTTGCCGTTAAAATTGTTATCTGCACTGGGGCAAACATGGATTTTGTTTCCGTGCAGGAATTTTCAACGATTTTGAAGGATATATTAGCAATCTATGTACCACTTTTAAATCAAAACATATAGTTTTACAGTATTTGGACTTTAGCTGAGATCCGCCTTTAATAATTAAGTATGGATAAGTACTTGAATTGCTTTTATTGTTTGTTCTGTGTTGAGTCCGGCCGTTAATAGGTCGGATCACCTTATGATCGTTAGTTCCCGTTCATGAGGGCCATACCGGCCAATCGGGCCTGCTGTTGCAGCATCACATCGGCCAGCACAAGTGCTGCCATGCTTTCCACAATGGGTACCGCCCTGGCCACCACACAGGGGTCATGCCGGCCTTTAGCCTCAAGTGTGGCCTGTTGGCCCTTAAAATCGGCGGTTTCCTGGGCAATCCCGATGGTGGCCGGGGGTTTGAACGCCACCTTAAACACAATGGGCTCCCCGTTGGAGATCCCGCCCTGGATGCCGCCGCTGAAATTGGTTGTGGTGCCCAGCCGCCCGTCTTTTTTTATAAAGGGGTCATTGTGGGCTGAACCGCGCATTTGCGCCCCGGTAAATCCAGATCCAATTTCAAACCCTTTGGTGGCGGGAATGGAAAGCATGGCATGAGCCAAAAGTGCCTCAAGTTTGTCAAATATGGGTTCGCCAAGGCCTACCGGTACATTGGTACAGACACATGATACCACGCCGCCAATGGAGTCCTTATCTTCTTTGGCCTTCAGGACAACCGCCTCCATGGCCTTTGCTGCATCCCCATCCGGGCAGCGGATCATACTGGCATCCACCATGGACCGGGTAAGATTTAGCCCATCGGTTTCCGGGGCTTTGATCTCCCCCACCTGGCTGACCCAGGCCACAATATTGATGCCCAGTGCGGTGTTCAGCATTTTTTCGGCAATAGCACCGGCACACACCCGGCCAATGGTCTCCCGGGCGGAAGACCGGCCGCCGCCTGAGGAGGCCCGGATGCCGTATTTGGATTGATAGGTGAAATCCGCATGGGAGGGTCTTGGGATATCTGCCATGGATTTATAATCCCCTGGGCGATGGTCTTTATTGGGCACAAACAGACTGATGGGCGTACCAAGGGTCAGGCCGTGTTCTGTGCCGGACTGGATGGTCACCTGGTCAGACTCCTGTCTGTCCGTTGATACAGCGCTCTGTCCCGGACGTCTGCGGTCGAGCTGACACTGGATATCGGGTTCCGTCAACGACATGCCGGGCAGGCACCCGTCCACAACCACCCCAACCCCGGGGCAATGGGATTCACCAAAGGTTGACACACGAAACAATCTTCCAAATGAACTTGACATGAATTTTTCCTTATATGTTCTGTTTTCATATCGCGATCGCTATCGGGATCGCTATCGCTATCGGGATCCCGATAGTACTTTCATTATAACGGCCATGGGCCGTCCTTGGTCTATCTACACCCAGGCTTCGGCCCACAACAGAATATGAAAGTAACTCAATAGGTTGTCGGTACTTTCATATAAAAAATGCAGTCGTTCTGCAGGGTATGGTCAGATTAATAAACCTGACCCTGGGAATCAATATACTTTTTAACTGTCCGCCGGTCCAGTCCGGCCGTGCGGGAAACTGCTTCATAGGTACCGTGTTTTTTATATAAGCGGGTGCAATAGTGTGCAAGCAGCTCCTGGGCACTGAGTTGACCGTCCTGGATCTGCCGGGTTAAAGAATCTGTTCCGGAAGTTGGTGCCGGCACCTCATTTATGTCATAGGCATTGCGCAGTATCACACGCCTGACACATTGTTCCAGTTCCCGCACATTGCCCGGCCATGGGTATGAAAGGGTGAGGCTTGATTCGATATATCCAAGCACACGGGAGACTATTTCCGGGGAAGGCTGACCCACAATACGGGTCACCGTGTGTGCCAAAAGATCCGAGAGTTCTTCCGGGTCCTGGGCAATCCTTTTGTGCAGGGGAGGCACTGTGATAATGTCGGAACACAGCCGATAATAAAAATCGTCTCTGAAAATTTTTTTTTCCCGAATTTCCTGGATGCTGCGGTTTGTGGCAGCGATGATTCTGCCGTTAAACCGATGCTTTTCATCGCTTCCCACAGGTGAATAGACCCGGTCCTGGAGGACATTGAGCAATTTTATCTGTACGTGGGTGGACAACTCACCGATTTCATCCAAAAGAATGGAACCATTGGGGCTGCAACGGCTGAATACCCCTTTATGGTCCTTGACGGCCCCTGTAAATGCGCCGCGCACATGGCCGAACAACTCGGATTCAATGATGGTTTCAGGAAACTGGCTGATATTGAGTGTGGTAAAGGTATTTACAAAATTATGGGTGAACTTGTTTTCAGCCTCATCAAAGGGAATATATCCTGATCGCCCCATGGCCAGGGCTGCGGTTCCCTTTCCTGTGCCGGTTTCACCGAACAGGAGGGTGGAAAAGTTTTCCATGCGGTCCCATAGATACTGGTCATACATAAGGATGTCATGGGTGAACACGTTCTGCCATAGATCCCGCCGCAGTTCCTGCATACAGCGGCTGCGGCCTACCAGGTGCCGGAAAATAAAGTAATAAGCCCGTCGAAACTGATATGCCAGGGCAATAAAGCGCCGGCTCTCTTCAATATCAAACCCCCAGCTGCGCAAAAGGGTCAGGGCCTCGGGGGCAAAATGGGCTTCCAGAGACTCTTCGGCATTATCAAGCTGGCGTGTGATCAGGGTATCGATCTGTTTTCTAAACAGATGGAAAAAGTGAAACAGCAGTCCGGACCGTAAAAAATACCGGGCTTCTCCCTTAAAAGCACTCAAATTGATCCTGCCGCGCTTTTCTATCTGGCTCAAGCGATGACCCACGGCCTGGCACGCCTTAAGCACCCTGATATCCTTAGGGCTGTCCGGTGGGACCCCTGCAAGTTCGGCTTCCCGCAGGACTCGCTCCTTGCCGAAGGGATTGGCGGCACCGGCGTAATGAACGCATTTAAAAAAAGCCAGTTCTTCCGGCAGAAAATCGGTTACTTCTTTCATATTTCCATCTGAAGGTTTAATTTGTGTTCATTTATTGTATGACATGGATACAAATTTTGTACAATGATTAATAACTCAAATTTTTTTTTGGGGCTTGCAATATTTATTTTTCTCGTATATTCAGGCTGTTGTTGTAACGATGCAGGGGTGTGGCACGATCTTTGTTTGCGTTTTCCCGGAGAAAACTGAAAAACAACAAGGAGAATCCCTGTGCTGAATAGAATATTGACCACCCGCCTGCCCTTGCTGGCATATCATCCCCCCAAAACATATGATCTCGATTTTTTCAAAAATATCTGGCTGTCCGGTGCCATGCCTGTTCTGGATACTGAATTCATAAGTGCATCAAAACTTTCCGATCAACTGAAACAACTTAAAAATCAAAATCTGCGCCACGGTATCCGCATTTATAGCGAAGATGAAGAGACATGGGCTTATTTTGAACAGCATCCGGCAGATCTGCCCGAATGCGTTATTGTTGCCTACCATAATCCGGATTCGCTGATCAAACACAAACAGGTAAATGCCCAGATCCTGATGATGGAGATTTATGATCCCGGGCTTGAATCCATACTAAAAAAGATCAACCCACATGGCATCATTTTAAAGGGCAGGGAAGCCGGCGGCAGGGCCTCTTCTGCGTCAAGCTTCATGCTCAGTCAATATTATGCACAAAAAAGTGACATACCGTACTTTGTCCACGGTGGGGTGGGATTCCACACAGCGCCGGGATTCTTTGCTGCCGGGGCTGCCGGTCTGGTGCTGGATGCCCAGCTTTATCTGGCCCAGGACGCGCCGGTTTCCATGGCATTTAAAGAAGCCCTTGGAAAAATGGAAGAGACCGACACGGTCATTTTAGACGGTGACGGCAATACCCAGCATCGGGTGTTTGCCAAACCCGGGACAAAGATTGTCCGGGACCTGATCAAAAAAATCAGTATTAAAAAGGCAGAAGGACAAAGCCTGGATTTTATTAGAACTGAGATTGAACAGAACATGGCATCCCTGGGCGAGGATAATGATGCGCCCATGCAGTCCCTGTTCTATCTTGGCCAGGATGCCTTCTTTGCCCGCCATTTTGCAAAGCGCGGCAGCGGACTCAAGGAGATGATCCGGGCACTGTTCACTTGCGTGGGGCAGGCCCTGAACGCGGTAGAGCAGTTTGATCCCTTAACGGAAAACACCGCACTGGCAAAGGAGCACGGCACCCGTTATCCCATCACCCAGGGTCCCATGGCCAATATTTCGGACAACAAGGAATTTGCCAAGGCCGTTTATGACAACGGCGCTTTGCCTTTCTTTGCGTTAGGCAGTCTTCCCATCGAGATCGCAGACGGTATTTTGCCGGAGAAATCCGATGAACTGCCGGCCTTTGGTGCCGGCATGATCGGTATCAAAGCGTTCAACCCCACCCTGGATCATCACCTGTCGCTAATTAAAACAAAGAAAACCCCCTTTGCTCTTTTTGCCGGCGGCATCCCCTCCCAGATCAATGAATTGGAAGCCTGCGGCACCCGGGCCTATCTTCATACCCCCATGCCGGGTGTTCTGAAAAACGCCTTTGAAAAAGGCACAAGGCGTTTTATCCTGGAAGGCAATGAAGCCGGCGGCCATATCGGCAGCCTTTCCAGCGCGGTTTTGTGGGAACTGAGCATCGAAGCCCTGCTTGATATGCACGCCGATCAAAGCCTGGATGATGTGAGCGTTTTGTTTGCCGGAGGGATTATCAGTTCTGTGGGGTCCCATTTTGTTTCCGCCATGACAGCACTTCTGGCAAAACAGGGGCTGAAGATTGGTATTCAACTGGGCACAGCGTATCTGTTCACAAAAGAAATTGTTGAAACAGGTGCCTTGACACCGGTTTATCAGCAGGTGGTCCAGGAGCATACGTGCACCACCATCATCGGCTCCACTGTTGGGCTGAACTGCCGCACTGCCGACACGACGTTTGCCGGTCAGATGATGAAAAATGAGCATTGCCGCCTGGCAGACGGCGCCATGAATTTAGGTGAACGCAAAAGTGCTTTTGAAAAGGATAATCTAGGTTCTCTTCTCATCAGCGCCAAAGGTAAAACCCCTGATTTCAGTTATCAAAATAACGGTCAGTGGGTGATATACACCGATGAGGAACAGCGGGAAAGCGGCAATTTCATGACCGGTGAAGGACTGCTTTTCTTTGAAGAGCAGACCACCATCGCCCAAATTCATGAGAAATTATTTCTGACAAAGGATCCGATGATTGCCCGGCTCAATGCCCTTGAAGTTTTGACCTCCGCTGACGGTCAGATCAATGATGACATTGCCGTGGTGGGCATGGGCTGCGTATTTCCAGACGCCCATGACACAGACACCTTCTGGCAGAATATTATTAACAAGAAATACAGTATCGGCAAGGTACCTGACAACCGCTGGGAAGAGTCCCTTTACTATGATCCTGATCCAAAGGCCACTGACAAGTCATATACCCAGGTCGCAGGCCTGGTAAATGACTTTCAATTTGACAATGAACGGTTCGGGTATACGCCGGCCAAGGCATCCAAATTGTCCCGCAGCCAGCAGATGCTGCTGCATGCCGCCTACCAGTCAGTGGAAAACGCAAAGCTTTTAACCGATGACAATCGGATTGCAGCAAAAGTACAGGACCGCACTGCGGTGGTTGTGGCCACCTGCCTTGGCAATGAACTGGCATCAGACCTGCATTTTAAATATTTCTTCCCCGAGGTTAAACAATACCTGCGTAATACGCCTGAATTCAAGGCCCTGTCCGAAGCGGAACAAAAGAAAATCATTGACGAGCTGCGTACAAAGATGTCCCAGGGGTCGCTTTACGAACCTGTGCACGGCGTCACCTTGAACATGGAGGCGGCCCGCATTGCATATCACTTAGGTATCACCGGCATCAACTATGTGGTAGATGCGGCGTGTGCCACATCCCTTGCCGCCATTGAGTGTGCAATTCATGAGCTGTTGAGCGGGGCCCATGACATGGTGATCGCAGGTGGTGTCAATACCAACCTGACACCTGAATCATTTGTCGGGTTTTGTAAAATGGGCACCCTGTCCGCAAACGGGTCATTCCCCTTTGACGAAAGGGCCGACGGATTTGTTTTGGGCGAAGGGGCTGGTGTTCTGGTCCTCAAACGCCTCAAAGACGCCATCCGGGAAAAGGATCCCATTCTCGGTGTCATCAAAGGCATTGCTTCAGCTTCCGACGGCAAAGGCAAAGGCATTGCAGCCCCGGATAAAGAGGGACAGAAATTGGCGTTTCAGCGCTGTCATGAAAATGTGAAGACGAAATTTTCTCCAGGGATGGTGCAGTTTATCGAAGCCCACGGTACCGGCACAAAGGTGGGCGACGCCGTGGAAATGGAAACCCTGTGCCAGGTATATGACCAGGAGGCGTCCATTGGTGTCTCCTCCATTAAATCCCAGATCGGTCATCTACTTGGGGCTGCCGGTATGGCCGGCATGATAAAAACCTTGCTGGCGTTAAATCATCAAACCTTGCCCCCCAACGGCTCATTTGAGAAATTATCTCCAAAAATCGACATGGCAGATAAAGCCTTATTTGTTTTGGGCGATCCTAAACCCTGGGATGCTCCGGCCAATGGACCGCGCATGGCTGCGGTGAGTTCCTATGGATTCGGGGGCATTAACTACCATACCGTGGTCAGCGAATTCAACGCAGCTGATGCAACGCTTTCGCGTAAAATTTTTGCCGATCTTGACCATGACCCCAATGACGACAGAATTGTTTTTGCCGGCATGGGTGTTGTCCTGCCCAAAGCTAGAAATAAAGAGTTATTCTGGGATGCTATGGTGTCAGGTCAAAAGGCTTACCAGCCTATGCCCGCCGAGCGTCTGCCCAATGACTGCTATGCCGAAGAGGATGAAAATTCGGGCTTTCGTCTGCCCATGATGAAGAACGGCATTGTTGATGATTTTATGCTGGATCCTAAAACCTTTAAGATTCCGCCTTCCGCCATGACCTACATGGACCGGGCTCAGCTGTTCGGCCTGGATGCGGCAGGACAGGCCCTTGAACATGCCGGTCTCCAGGATAAACTAACTCCCGGCAATAAAATCGGTGCCATTTTGGGCACTATTTCCGGGACCCGGAATGTTGAATCTATCATCCGCACACGGATTCCGCTGCTCCTGCGTATGATTCGCTCCATTTCAGAGGTGGATGCGAATACGCTTTCAGCCATTGCAGATCATGTTAGTGATCAGTTAATTGAGAAGTACCCTGCCATGACCGGGGACAGCATCCCCGGCATGTTGTCAAATATTGTATCTGCACGCATCTCCAAACATTATAACACCCAGGGTACCAATTTTGTGGTGGATGCCTCATGTGCGTCTGCCACCATGGCCTTATACCTGGCGGTTAAAAATTTGCGTGCCGGCCATCTGGACGCCGTACTCACCGGCGGGGTGGACACCAACCTGTATCCGGGTGTGCTGCTGGCATTCAAACGTTTGGGCATTCTTGCGGAACATGAACCCAGCCTGTTTGACACGAATGCCAACGGATATGTTATGGGCGAGGGGGCAGCCTGTCTGGTCGCCACCACCTATAAATATGCAAAACAGAATGATATGCCCATCCTGGGTGAATTGAAATGCCTGAACATGGCAGCAAGTGCACCTGAGCATTTGCTGTCGCCGTCTGAAAATAAATATGAAAAAGTGATTGCAACTGACACCGGGGCATTTAAAACCAGGAAATCCGATCTGGCGTATCTGGATGTGTTTGGTGTGTCTCACCCGTTCCTGGACTTGATAGAAAAACAGGCCATTGAAAAAAGCCTGAATCATCCCCTGGCATACGGAAATGTCAAAACCGAGTTCGGGTACTTTAAAGCCGCCAATCCTGCCGTGGTCATGTCAAGGCTTTTGATGATGTCGGATAAAGGGATGTTGTTGCCCACCCATGGATACAAACCCGATTCCACACTCATCGAAAAGGACAGCTTGCTGCATCCGGTCAAAGAAATGACGCCGCTGGCCGATGGCGCGCTTTTAGGCGCTGATGTCAACGGTATCGGCGGCAACCACGCTCATGTGGTCATCGGTCGACTGCCCAGGTTCCTGCGGTCCCGGGATACTGCGGTCTCTGTGGAACAGCCGGCCATCACCCTTGGCACCTGGCCGGATATGGTCCGTACCGATGCCGTCACGGCCCTGCTTTCGGGCCAGGGCGCCCAGTCGGCAGGTATGCTGAAATCCCTTTATGAGACTGTTCCTGAAATCAAAGCCCTGATGGACCAGGGGGATGCCATTTTCCGTGAACGCCGTGGCGCATCTTTGCTGGACATCATGAATGCGGGTGGTTCCCCGCTCAACCAGACGGAAAACACCCAGCCGGCCATCTTCCTGTCCACGGCAGCCATTTACAATGCATTGCAGCTCAAAGGCTTTGAACCTGATTTTTATATCGGGCACAGTGTTGGGGAATACTCAGCCCTGTATTGCGCAGGTCTGGTTGATTTCACTACGGGCATGAACCTTGTGATTTCCAGATCTGATTTCATGGCCCGGGCCGCCGGCGAAAACCCCGGTGGCATCATGGTGGTTTTTGACGGAGAAAAAGCAGCACAGGAGATGATTGACAACTCCGGTGTTACAGATATCTGGCTGGTCAACAAAAACAGCGAAAAACAGACGGCCATTGCCGGAACAACACAGGGTATCGATCTTTTTTGTGACTATCTGAAAGAAAAAGATATCTTTCATAAAAAACTGGCATTGTCTGCACCTTTCCATACCCCGTTGCTGGAACCTGCAGCCGCCAATATGGCAAAGACCCTTGAGACTGTGCAGTTCAACCTTAAAAACGCCCATAAAATCATCTCAAACTTGACCGCCAAACCTTATCCTGCCGACGAACAGATGATCAGAACCCATTTGGCACGCCAGATCGTCTCCCCGGTGGAATTTGTAGAATCGGTCAAAGGTGTTTATGCCCAGGGCAGCAAGCGGTTCATTGAAATCGGACCCGGCAGGCTGTTGTGCAATCTGTTGAAAAACATCTCCATTGATAATCCGGAATCCATGCCCACGGCAGATGCCAAAAAAGGAGAGCTTGACTGTTTCAATCTGGCAGCAGAGCGCTTTATCACTCCCAAAGCGCCTGCCGTTGACCAGGCAAGCGAATCAGCGCCTCTGGATTTGATGAACTTTGAACCCAAAGACCTGAACAATAAAGATGTAAAATATCAGGGGTTGGAAAAAACAGACGCCCCGAAAGAACCAATGAACAACGATCTCTCTTTTAATACCTTTTTAGAACAAAACAAAACGCTGGTCCAGGATATACTCCGCCGGGAATATCAGACGTTTCAGCAGAAAAATGCCCTGGCGGCCGTTGAACATTTAGGCCTGTACACAGGCCCCGTCTGTATTGCCGGTGTGTCCGTGGGGCTGCCGGGCAAAGGTCACCAAGTGTTCAATGATAAAAACTTTGACCGTATTTTGGCCGGAAATAATTTCATTGAACCGTTGACCCAGGAAGAGAAGCACAAGATCGTGGACATGAATATTACCCGGGTCTACAAGCAACCCAACGGTAACGCCCGGTTTGTGGATATTGTGCGCACCCAGGATGTGATCCAGTTGGCCGGAAAACTCGGGTATTTTGATTTGTCTACGGAATACGGCATCAGCCGCAAGTTTGACCTTGTGGATGAACTGGCCATGGCAGCAGGGCTTGAAGCATTGAAAGACGCCCATATCCCGCTGGTCCAGGGATATAAGAAAACCTCCACCGGCAGCAGTATCCCGGACGCATTGGTCTTGCCCAAAGAGATGCAGGATACAACCGGTGTGATCATGACGGGGATTTTTCCGGGGTTTGAAACCCTGTTGCACCATCTCAATGCCTATTATTACAACAAGTTTTACGTCAAACCCTATGAAGAGCTGGAAAACATCTACTATCACCTGATGGAGAATCTTTCGGACAGGGAGATGAAGGATGTGATCACAGATTGGTTTTTTAAGATCCGTGAGCGCCGCAAAGTATACGGTCAGTATAAATTTGAACGTAATATCCTTTTTGACATCGTCTCTTTAGGCGGCGCTCATTTTGCCCAGCTCATCCGAGCCAAGGGCCCCAATATTCATCTGAGCGGCGCGTGTGCCTCCACCACCCAGGCCATTGGCGTGGCACAAGACTGGATTCGAAACGACCGGTGCGAGAGAGTCATTGTCATCGGCGGGGAAGCGGCCACAAGTGAGGCCCAGATGGCGTGGGTCGGCTCAGGATTCTTGGCCATGGGTGCTGCCACCAGCAAGGAAGTGGTTTCAGACGCGGCCAAACCCTTTGATGAGGATCGAAACGGTACAATTTTAGGTTCCGGGGCCGTGGGCGTAGTTGTGGAACGTCAAGATACCCTGCAACGCAGGGGATTGAGCGGCCAGGCAAAGATTTTGGGTTCTTATATCGGTAACAGTGCATTCCATCCTTCCCGCATTGATGTGCATCACCTTGCCGGTGAACTCAGTAAATTTGTGGGCCGGGTGGAAAAACAAAACGACATATCCCGCAGAGACATGGCTAAACAATTGGTATTCATGTCCCATGAGACCTTTACACCGGCCCGGGGCGGCAGTGCCTCGGCTGAAGTTGAGGCATTGAAAGGCGCGTTTCCGAATGATTATAAGCAAATAGCGATTACCAATACCAAGGGATATACCGGGCATACCCTGGGCGCGGGCGTTGAAGATGCCATACTGGTCAAAGGCCTGCAGAAAAAGACGTTCCCTCCTGTGGCCAATCTGGATAATGTTCCTGCCGAGTTTTCTGATTTGAATTTTACACAATCAGGACATGGTGATTACCGTTATGGCCTGCATTTCAGCGCCGGGTTTGGGTCTCATTTTGCCTTTTTAATGGTGGACCGGATCCAGGAAGGCGACGTGGAGAACAACCCGGTTTACCATGAGTGGCTGGCCCGGATTACCGGCAGTCCGGATCCCATGCTGGGCATTGTAAATAAAACCTTGTGCGTTCTTCCCAAGGAAAAACAGGCCGAAACAACGGCCCCGGAGAAGGTGGCACAAAAAGAGATGTCTGCCGCCGGGAACGATGCCCCTGCAAGCCAGCCATCAAAGGTGGAGGAAGCACCCAAACAGCCGGCACAACCTGCGGACAGTGCAGGGAGCACCGATGTTTTAGGTCAAATCACTGACCTGATTGCAAACCAGACCGGTTATACCCATGACATGCTGGAACCGGATCTGGATCTGGAAGCGGACTTGGGCATTGACACGGTCAAGCAGGTGGAGACCTTCGGGAAAATCACCAAGTCCTTTGGCTTGACCGTTCCCGAAGATATCAGCCTGTCGGAATTGAATACCATCCGGAAAATTGCCGAGTACATCGGCAGCCGGATTGAGACGACGGATACCCCGGCTCAGCCAGACGCCGGTACGCCTGCCCAGGAAGTCACAGCTGCTTCAGGCAGCGGTCCGGACGTGATGAAGGAGATCACCGCCTTGATTGCCGAACAGACCGGTTACACCCTGGATATGCTGGAACCGGACCTTGATCTGGAAGCGGATCTGGGTATTGACACGGTTAAACAGGTGGAGACCTTTGGCAAGATAACCAAGTCCTTTGGGCTGAGTGTTCCCGAAGACATCAGCCTTTCGGAATTGAATACCATCCGCAAAATTGCCGAGTATATCGGCAGCCGGATTGAGACGACGGATACCCCGGCTCAGCCCGACGCCGGTGCGCCTGCCCAGGCACCAACACCTGCTTCCGGCAGCGGCCCGGACATTATTGATGACATCACCGCCTTGATTGCCGAGCAGACCGGTTATACCCCGGACATGCTGGAACCTGACCTTGATCTGGAAGCGGATTTGGGCATTGATACGGTCAAGCAGGTGGAGACCTTCGGCAAGATCACCAAATCCTTTGGCTTGACCGTGCCCGAAGATATCAGCCTTTCTGAACTGAATACCATCCGCAAAATTGCCGAATATATCGGCAGCCGTATCCAGGCGGAGGGTTCCCCGGAACAGACTGAATCCGACACGGCGCCTCCGGCAACGCAGGCCGATACTGACAGTGGCTCGGATATCACGGGTGAGATCACGGCCATGATTGCCGAGCAGACCGGTTACACCCAGGACATGCTGGAACCGGATCTGGATCTGGAAGCGGATTTGGGCATTGATACGGTCAAGCAGGTGGAAACCTTCGGCAAGATCACCAAAGCATACGGCCTGTCCGTTCCCGAGGATATTAATCTGTCTGAATTGAACACCATCAGTAAAATCAGTGAATATATACAGACACAGATCGGTGGAACGGGAAGCAATACTGCCGATACGGCACCGGCAACGTCAAGCGTCCAGACAACTGAAACGGAAAGTTCCGGGCAGTCAACCCAAACTTCGGATTCTTCTGAGGATACCGGCATTCAAAGCTATTCCTTTGGATTGCGTAAATTGCCCAACCCTGTATCCGACACATCCGGTTTAGACGGTCAAACTTATTTGATCACCATGGACAACCAGGGCTTTGGCCGGGCTGTGGCAGAGTTGATTAAAGAAAACAAAGGCCGGGTCATCAGTGTGGGCACCAATGAACAGGATGATTACACCGTTGATTTGAACGCCCTTGAAAACGCCGAAGATACGATCTCCCGGATCAAGGCGGACCATGAAGGAATTTCAGGCGTATTTTTTCTTCATCCCCTGGATTTTGCCATGAATTCCGGTGAGAACCTGGCAGCTGAGAGCGCATCCGTTAAATTTTTGTTCCTGCTGTGCAAAGCCCTTGGCAGCCAATTGGACGAAGCTTGTGGCCGCCTGGCTGCCGTATCTGTCCAGTCTGCCCTGGCCCGTTTCAAGGAACCGGCACCGGATCAGATCATCCCTGTTTTCAGCGGTATTTCAGGGTTGCTGAAAACCGTATCCAAGGAGTACCCGCAAACAGGGGTAAAAGTGGTGGAGTTCATGGATAAGGATGAGCTTGGTGATATGGCCCAGGCTGCCGCCACATTCATGGACGAAGTGTTCAGCACCTGCACCCGCCGGGAGGTTGGCATTGAAAAGGGTGTAAGATTCGGTATCCGGGCAAAGACCGGCAGTTCAAAAGAATCGGATTCCTCAATCATTAAAGATTCCGACACACTGCTGGTTACAGGCGGTGCTGCAGGCATCACCTATGAACTGCTCAAATCAGTTACCCGGACGGATATGCACCTGGTTATCCTAGGGCGCAGCAAAGTGGAAGATGAATTGGAGATTCCCGTAACTGATGCCATGGATGACACACAGATCATGGCCGCGCTTAAATCCATACATCCGGAGGCCAAACCCGTTGAGCTCAAGAACAGAACCGCCGGTTTGCGGCGGGTGCTTACAGCCCGGGAGAATCTGGCCCAGCTGCGCTCCCAGGTCAAGGCCGTGGAGTACCATGCCGTGGATGTCACCGATCCTGACGCCGTTTTGAATGCTGTCAAGCAATATGATCCCATTGACGGGGTGATTCATGCTGCAGGTGTGGACCGAAGTATCATGATTGAAAAGAAATCTCTGGATGATTTCAATCTGGTTTTTGATACCAAGGTCAAGGGGTTGGCCAATGTGCTGGCAGCCATTGAAAACAAAAATTGCCGGTATCTCATTGGTTTTTCCTCCATCACAGCCAGATTCGGAAATGAAGCCCAGTCCGACTATACTGCAGGAAACGACATGATGGGCGCCATGATTCAGGATTGTGCCTTTAAAACACCGGAAATGACATACAAGGTGTTTGACTGGACTGCCTGGGCCGAAATCGGCATGGCTGCCCAGGGCACCATTGAGGCCGTGCTAAAGGAAAAAGGCATTGCCTTTCTCCCGGTAGCCCAAGGTGTTCGCTTTTTCAAAGAAGAGCTGCTCAATCCAGCCGGCAATGAAGTGCTGATTGGTGCGCCCCCTCAAAACAATCCTGCCGCGTTTGACCCGGACGGCCTGCTTGCCATCGGTCCTTTTCTGGATATCGTGGAAACGGATGCCGACCGGGACAAGCTGAAATTCAAACGCCTTCTGGAAGCGGACAGGGATCTGTTTCTTTTCGACCATGCCAGAAAAGGTGTGCCTTTGTTTTTAGGCGCAACCGGTCTGGAAACCATGGCTGAAGCGGCTCTGGAATACAGCGGCGGCCAGGGACATGTCCTTGAGGTCAGTGATTTTAAAATCCCCTATGGTATAAAATTGCTCAAGAACCGGCCAAAAGACATTGAGGTTTATGCCGGCAAAAATGCGGACGGATCTATCGCAACTGAGATCCACTCTGTATTTACTCCTCCGGGAGGCAAGGCGCCTGTTCAAGACACCCTGCATTACCAGGCTAAAGTTAAAATCGGTACGGATTTGCCTGCCTTTGATGAGATATCCGTACCGGAGATGTCCGAATTTAAGGTGGATGCCCAGTGGCAGGAACAGATTTACCATCCGGACCGTCTGTTCATGGACGGGCTGTTCCGCTCCGTGGATCAGTTGGCTCTCCTGGACGAGGAAAGCCTGGTCACCGTGGTTCAATGGCGTCCCGGCCGTGAATTTTTCAAAGGCCAGGTTTATCCTGAATTTGCCACCCCCGTGGTGATCATGGATGCCATATTCCAGACCGGCGGCATACTGGAATTTTTCACAAGTACAGATGTGATGCTGCCCTATACCATCCGCAAAGCATCATTTGCCGGGACGGTATTGCCAAATACGCCTTACTTCTGCGTTACTCGGCGTCTGGCCCAGGGCGATGACACCAAAACCTATCATATGCAGTTGGCTGATCTTTCAGGCCGTGTGATCATTGACGTCCAGGATTTTGAAATGGTCCGGGTGGATCGCCTGGCCGAAGACGAACTGCCTGATATGTCCAAGATCAAGCCGGCAGGAAAAAGCCTTGTAGCTGGATAAATGGAATGCATAAACCTGCTGTTCCGTGAACAAGGCATTGATTTTTGCCTTGTTCACATTCCCTCAATGCTCGACGCGTTATTACCCCAAATCGTCGGGCCTGGTTACCAGACCAGGCCCGGCTGTCAATTCCTTCAAGACCAGTTTGCACAACCTGTGCTTTCCTCAGCTGAACTGAACGGCTTAAATCAATTATTTGCCCTGAAAAAGCAGGTGGAACGTTTGGCCGGACGATGGGCGGTAAAAAATCTTGTCATGCAGGAGACAAATTTGTCCCTGGCTGCCATTGAGATTCATAATGACCCATCCGGGGCGCCCGTCCTGGCCCCCGCTTTTAATTATGCCATATCCATTTCACATTCAGGTGATTACGCTTTGGCTGCCTTGTGTAAAAAAGCCGATGCCATCGGCGTTGATATGGAGACTATAATCCCTGTGGATATCCCGGCCCTTCTGCACGCCGGATTTTCTAATAATGAGCAAAACGCATACGCCGGAGCAGACCTTGAAACCATCCTTAAAGTCTGGACCATCAAAGAAGCTTTGCTAAAATACCGGCGCACCGGGTTAAAAAATTCTGCAAAACAAATTGAGTGGCTCAATGACACCTTGTATGAAAATCATGCTCTTGTTGATGGCGTCCTCGTGAAATCATACCAGCGGGATAAGATTGTATTTTCGGTGGTTTTCCCAAATCTAAAAGCGACCGGTATGGGATAATGCTTCAAGACCCTGATGGTCTATAATCAAGATTGTTTTCCCATCGGTTTTGATAAATCCGGCCTGTTCGATTTTTTTTAATCCACGGGAAATGGTTTCAGGGGTTGTGCCGATGAGGCTTGCCAGCTGAACCTTGGAAACAGGCAACACCACATTGGCTGCCGGTCCATGACTTTTTTGCATGGTTGTCTTTTGTGAGCCTCCTGACTCTTCTTGGGCCAGTGTCAGGATGTAGGCTGCCAGCCTGGCCGGTACTTCCTTGAGACTTAAATTTTCAATTTGAACCGTGAATTCCCTTAATCGCCTGGACAGATCCGCCAGCATATTCATGGCAAGGGCAGGGGACTTTTCAATTTGTTGGACAAACGCCTCTCTTGGCAAAAAAAGAATGATTGAGGGTTCCAGGGCCGTGGCAGAGGCTGGAAAACTTTTTCCCTGGAACACCGGAACTTCACCAAATGTATGGCCTGGACCGTATATGTGAAGGATCTGCTCTTTTCCTTCAAAAGACATTTTAAAAACTTTGATTTTACCTTGGGCCACAATGTAAAATCCTTGGCCTTTGTCTCCTTCCTGGAAGATCAGTTCTCCTTTGTTTATGGTTAATTCATTGGCCAACTTTGCAAGGGTTTGGCTTTGGCCTTTTGTCAGTCCTGAAAAAAGGGGAATGCGATGCAGATATTGTTCTATTTTGGCCTCCGGAAATGTTTCTTTAAGCTGGTTGGTTGATGTTTTCTGTATAAACGGTCACGGACCGTCCTTGGTCTTTGACCGTGGTTCGGCCCACAACGAATATTGAAACATCTCTGTGGCTTACAGAGAGTTTCTTATAGACGGCAAAAAAAACAATGGCTTGATTCAGATCAAGGTTTTCTTATTTTATCTATAGTAACTTCAAACCAGGATGTAAACTCAATTTAAACTTTGATCATGAAAGGGATATCCCATGAAAGTTATCCGCAAAATTATAGAGATAGACGAAGAAAAGTGTGACGGTTGCGGGAATTGCGTACCTTCCTGCGCCGAAGGGGCCATTCAGATTATTGACGGCAAAGCCAAGGTTATCGGCGATATGTATTGTGATGGACTTGGGGCCTGCCTTGGGGATTGTCCCAAAGGTGCCCTCAAGCTCATTGAGCGCCAGGCTGACGAATATGATGAACAGGCTGTACACGCACGGCTCGAAAGACAGAAAACAACGACCGGCACTCAAACATCAAAAGGTTGTCCATCCCAACAGGTAAAAATTTTTCCCATCTCCCCGGTGCCGGGAATGGGGATGCCCACTGCCGGGTCCACAGGCGATTCAGCTTTAGGGCACTGGCCGGTACAGCTCCGCCTGATTCCCAGTTCAGCACCCTTTTTAAAAGACGCAAATTTGCTGATCACAGCCGATTGCGTTCCTGTTGCCGTACCGTCGTTTCATTCAGATTATCTCAAAGGCAAGGTTGTAATGCTTGGGTGCCCTAAGTTTGATGATGCAGATCTTTATATTGACAAGCTCTCAGATATTTTTATTCAAAATAATATCCAGGGCATCACCATGATGGTCATGGAAGTGCCCTGCTGTTCAAAAATGAAATGGATTGTTGACAGTGCAATGGAAAAAGCAGGTCAAAATATTCCAGTTCGCCAGGTAACCATTTCAACCACAGGCCGGCCGTTGTCTGAAAATCCTGCTTGACAGCCATCGCTGAAAGCACAGTTAACTGTCTTCCGGGATGATACCGGAATCATCGGTTGTTTGGCCTAACACCTCTCGGATCACTTCGTCAAGTTCTCCTGCCGCAATGACGTTTATTCCCTGCTTGAGGCTGTCATCCAAAGCTGCAATTTCAGCCCGGTTTTTGGCAGGGAAAATAACTGTTTTGATTCCGGCTGTTTTGGCGGCAAGCAACTTTTCCCGGATACCGCCCACCGGAAGAATTCTGCCGCTTAGCGTTACCTCGCCTGTCATAGCCATATCCCTGGGACAGGGGATATCCTTTAAAAGGGAAACCAACGCCACGGCGATGGTCATCCCGGCAGATGGACCGTCCTTGGGAATGGCCCCGGAAGGCACATGAACATGGATATCCCGACCCTGGAAAAAGTCTGCGGCCAGCCCCAATTGTTCTGTGTGGCTGCGGATGTAACTTAAGGCGGCCTGGGCCGATTCCTTCATGACTTCGCCTAAATATCCGGTGAGGATCAAGCGTTCGGCCCCCATCATCCGCGTGGTTTCAACAAAGATGATCTCCCCGCCGCTTTCCGTCCAGGCAAGGCCTGTGGCACATCCCACCCGGTCCCGGGCCCCTGCAATTTCATAGTGATATCTGGCTGGGCCCAGCAGGTTTTCAACGATAGATTCATCAACTTTTATTTTCCGGGACGCATTCGGCGTATTGAGATAGCGTCGGGCAATCTTGCGGCAGATGGCCGAAATTTGGCGTTCAAGGCCCCGTAAACCTGCCTCTCGGGTGTGTTCCCTGATGATGGCACAAAGGGCATTTGGGGTGAATTCAAGATCAAATCCCGAAAGCCCCGTTTCCTCCATGGCCCGGGGGATCAAGTGGCGTTGGGCAATGTGGGTTTTTTCTTCAATCGTGTACCCGGACATGGATATCACCTCAAAGCGGTCCAGCAACGGCCCGGGTATCCGTGCTACCATATTGGCCGTGGCAATGAACATCACCTTGGAAAGATCAAAGGGGATGTCCAGGTAATGGTCAATGAATTTTGAATTTTGCTGGGGGTCCAGCACCTCAAGCAGGGCAGAGGCAGGATCACCTTTGAAATCCTGTCCGATTTTATCGATTTCATCAAGCATGAGCACGGGATTTAGAGATTCGGCCCGGCGGATCTCCTGGATAATCCGTCCGGCAAGGGCACCGGCATACGATCGTCTGTGGCCTCTGATATCGGCCTCGTCTTTTACACCGGCAAGGGAGATTCGGACAAATTTACGTTCCAGGCTTTGGGCAATGGACTGACCAAGTGAGGTTTTTCCTGTGCCTGGAGGGCCGGCAAAGCAGATCACAGGCCCCCTGGCTTCCACAAGGCCTGTTTTTTTTCCCAGGGCCTTTTTAACGGTCTCCCGGATGTCATCAAGTTTGAGGGGTTTGGGAATAAAATGAAAAGAGCCTCGCTTGATGGCGTCTACGGCCGTAAGCACCGTGGCATAACCGGAGATGATAATCACCTCTGTGGACGGACTTGTAGACTTTATGCTTTCCAGAAGCGCCATGCCGTCGATCTTATCCATTTTAAGATCCGTGATTACAAGGTCTACGGTTTTTTCCTTTAGAAATTCCAGGGCCTGGGTACCGCCCTCTGCCGTGCTGACCTTATAGCCTTCCTTGGACAGGACATGTTCTAAGTTCATTCGTGTGATTTGTTCGTCATCCACCACAAGAATGGTATTTTTCCGGGATAGTTTCATCTGGCGAACCGCCAGATGTTCAAGAATTCTTTCCTTTATCTCCTCAAGCCCATAATGGTCGGAGTCCAGGATCCTTTCTGCACGCTGGATGTCGAGATTATCTTGGGTGTAACGGTTCCAGGGCAGGGTGGTTACATAATCGATATGGTTGAGCCCGATGGTGTACTCTGCTGCAGTCGGGTTTATCTTTTCAAGCCGATCCACCTCTTTAAGCAAAATTTTTTCAACCTCGGCCGGCATTTTTTGCTCCAGCACGGCTTCGCGCAGCGCGGCAATCTCTTCTGTCCTTGTATCAACAATCTCGGTCTCTTCTTCTTCTCTTTTAAAGATTCGTTTCACCTTGACAGCCCTTTCTTTTCAAACTTCAAAAAAATATTTAGTTTTTTTGCATGCAGCAATTACCATGCCTGGTACTTGTTTAGGGTCTTGGCGCTCTTTTAAAAAAATGATGTGATAAGGGGTTTAAAATAAAGCCTGCGTAAGTGACAAAGAACTTTTAACATTCGTTGTGGGCTGGGCCTCAGTGTCTATAGACCCGGTCAATCCATGGCTGTTTTCCCATCATCCCCAACAGAAGTCACACAAGATTCCGGCGTGAATCGTTTCATTACGCAACGCCTGTATTGACAATTGCAATGTCCGTAAATGTGCGCGAAACAAGGCCCTTATTAATCATTTGAAAAATTATTGCATTTTGCAACACAATTGGTGTCACAAGATTGGTCAAAAGCCTGTGAAAAGCCTTGCTATGTAGGTTGTTCGGCTATCTTGGGAGGCCTGGTATGCAACTTGCTCATTATTTGCCGACAACGATGATAAACCCAACACATTTATAAGGAGGATAGTCGCGTATGCAGTTTTTTAACAGAATATTAAACCTTGGCAAAAAAAATGGTAATGCAGAAAAACCTATTAAGTTTTCCCAGCATTGCGAGAGCAATGATGCGGGTACAGATAGCGATCAGTGCATGCTGTGCAAGGAAAACGAGGGGAAAAACCTGGTGGTTGCCACCCTTGAAAGCCGGTTTTCCGATGATATGGTTGAGTATGCCCTGGATATGGCCAAACGTATGGATTACGGCATCATTGCAGTAAATGCAGCCAATCTAACCCATGATGTGACCTCATTTTTTTCCACCACCCAGGAAGAGCTGTATGCCGATTTTAAAGAGACGGCGGCAAAGAATGTGACACCGTTTGAGGCAAAGGCCGAAGAATTGGGGCTGAAATTTGCCCATACCACAAGCCAGGCAGATGTGGACCATGCCATTTCTGATATCACCAAGGAGTGCGGTCACATTGAATTTATTATTTCCGAGAACAAGCGCCCTGCTGCGATAAGGGATGCTGCCGTCAACCAGAACCGGATTGCCCAGCGGCTTTGCGTTTATTCAGTGAATTAGGAGGATTGCTCTTATGGATGCTCATTTTATCATTGGTCTTTGTATTGTCTTGTTTACAGCAGTGCTGTGCTTTATCTACAGAAATGAAGAAGCGGAATAGTATTAAATTAAAAATAGTTAATTTTTCAATGGAGTGTTTTTTAGAATGACACCTGATATGATTATGACCATGATCATCCTGGTCTTTGTTATCTGCCTCTTTGTGTTCGAGTGGGTGCGGGTGGATGTGGTCGGGATAATGATGATGGTCCTTCTCCCTCTGATAGGACTGATCTCTCCTAAAGAAGCCTTTGTGGGCCTAAGTTCCAATGCAGTTTGTTCGATTATTGCCGTAATTATCATTGGTGCGGGTTTGGATAAAACCGGCGTTATGAATAAGGTGGCCAAGCCCATCCTCGCTTTGGCAGGCAAAAGTGAAGCTAAAATCATGCTTCTGGTCTCAAGTACCGTGGGTATTATTTCAAGTATGATGCAGAACATTGGTGCCGCCGCCCTGTTTTTGCCCGCTACCCAGAGAATTTCAAAGCGGGTGGGGATTCCCACCTCCCGCATCCTGATGCCCATGGGGTTTTGCGCCATTATCGGCGGAACGCTTACCCTGGTGGGTGCAAGCCCGACCATTTTGCTCAATGACCTGATGGTGCTGGGTGGTGAGAAACTTGAACCATTCGGTTTGTTCACCCAGACGCCTATCGGTGTGTGTCTGCTGATTACGGCGCTTTTATACTTTTTGATCTTTGGGCGATTAATACTTCCCAACGCAAGCGGAGATTCCGGCAAAGGTGCCACAGACGTGCTAATTAATGAATATCAGGGCGTCAACAGCCTGGTTGAGTTGCACGTACCCGAAGGTGCCGGTACCACCGGCCTTCTGGATGATTTGAACATTCGTCCCCGGTTTCTTGTTACGGTCATCGGCATCTCTTCTCCCTCCACCCGGACCACCAATCATGTACCCCGCAGTTATGAGGGTATAAACAACGGCGATGATATTGCCGTGGTCGGCAAACGGGAAAATATTGAGCAACTTGCCAAGGAGTATGGCTGGGAGATCAAACCTGCCCTTGAAACCTTTGCAGAGTTTTTGGCCAATACCAATGCGGGCATGGCCGAAGTTGTTGTGGCGCCAAGATCCGAACTGATCGGCAAAACTTTGAACGAGGTTAATTTCAAGGAGATGTACGGACTCAATCCTCTGGTGTTGTTCAAGGATAATCGAAAATATTATTCCGGGCTGACAAATATCCGGCTGGCCATGGGAGACACGCTGTTGCTCCAGGGACCATGGGAAAAATTTCATATTCTGATGAACAGGCCCAAACCCAGATCTCTGGTGTTTGCCTCTAAACTGGAAGGTGAAATCCTGCGTCCCCAAAAAGCAATGCTGGCTGTGGGATGGCTTGCGCTTGCCCTTTTTCAGATCGTGGTATTAAAAATCCAGCTGTCCGTGGCACTTATGTCCGGGGCGCTGGGCATGATCATTACCGGGGTGCTCACTGTTGACGAAGCCTATCAGTCCGTAGACTGGATGACGGTGTTTCTTTTGGCAGGACTTATCCCCCTGGGTATTGCCTTTGAAAAAACAGGTACGGCCGGATTCATTGCCCACACGGTGCTCAGTCTGATCGGGACACCCACGCCTATAGTTCTTTTGGCGGTTGTGGGGATCATGGCATCCTTTTTTACACTGGTGATCTCCAATGTAGGGGCCACGGTACTTCTGGTGCCCCTGTGTATGAACATGGCCGTGATGGCCGGGGCCGATCCGAGAATGGCTGCGCTTGTTGTGGGTATTTCAGCATCCAATACATTTGTACTGCCCACCCATCAGGTCAATGCCCTGATTATGCGGCCGGGTGGCTACCGGACCATTGACTACGCCAAGGCCGGAGCTGTGATGACCATATTGTTTCTTGCTGTGGAGTTGGCAGTAATCTATTTTTTCTACGGCATTTCTTAAAATTTAAATAACCATGGTATTCCCCGGGCCGATCGGATGACCTTATGTCCGGTCGGCCCGTTTATTGTATCACTTATTTTAAGGTGATAAAGATTAAACCGGCTATGACCTTGTTTCCCATAGAGAACATATATATAAGTTGATTATGCGTTTTAGTCTCAGACATAAAATTTCATTCCTTTTTTTGGTTTTCATGGTGGTGAACAGCATTATCTGGTTCATGAACCACTACAGCAATTCCACGGTATTAAACACCCTGGTGCTTATTGAAAAGAAACGGGACCTGTTGGATACGGTCCTGGAAGCCCGGCGTTATGAGAAAAACTTTTTTTTAAGAAAGGATCTCAAGGATCTGTCCCTGGCATTGTCATACATTGGTAAAATTGATGAAAAGCAGGCGCATATTGAAAAAGAGTTCTCTGACCTTGTGGTAACGGACCCCTCTTTTCAGCAACGCGGCCAGGCCATCAATGCCTATCGTACCAACATGAAAAACCTGTTAACCTTGTATGAAAGTGGCACAGTCTCCTCTAAGCAGTCTTTACAGATTGAAAATACGGTGACCCAGCTGGGGAGAGAATTGACGACTGATATTGAAGAGGTGGTGAAAACAGAGAAAAAAAAAGTGTTTAAACTGCTGGACAGGTCCAGGGAATACTTGATGATTTCTCTGTTCTTATTATTTATCCTCACTGTGGTGGCCACCATTTTTCTGGTCATCAAGCTTAACCGCCCCTTAAAGGCCATTGAAACCGGCATCAAACACATTGCCAAAGGCGATTACGACAAAATTCCGGCAATAAAAACCGGAGACGAGTTTGAGTCTTTGGCCGTGAGCCTGAATGACATGATTGAAGAACTGGATCGCCGTAAAACCCAGCTCATTCAGGCCGAAAAAATGTCCTCGTTGGGAACGCTTACCTCCGGGGTTGCCCATGAACTAAACAATCCGTTGAACAATATTTCCACCAGCGTTCAGATTATCCAGGAGGAAATTGAAGATCCGGATATTAATTATAAAAAAACGCTTCTGAACAATGTTGAACAGGAGATTAACCGGTCAAAGGAAATTATCCGGGCCCTGCTTGATTTTTCCAGGCAAAGCGATTTCAGCGTTGAACCGGTTGTATTTAAAAGGCTGGTAAGCAACACCATGCACTTGATTACAGGGGACATCCCTTCGGATATCGACCTGGAAATCAACGTTCCAGATGATATTGAAGGGCGTATGGATCCCCGGCGTATCCAGCAGGTACTGTTGAATCTGATTATCAACGCTGTATTTGCCATGGAAGACCAGGAAGGCGGACATTTGACTATTTCAGCGTTTAAAGACGACCCCGCACATGCCTTTGTTTTTACGGTCCAGGATACGGGCCAAGGAATAAAAGAAGAACACCTTGCCAAAATATTCGATCCTTTTTTTACCACCCGGGAAGTGGGAAAGGGATCTGGTCTAGGGCTTTCCATCATTCACGGCATCGTAGAGCAGCACGGCGGAACAATTAACGTGGATTCCAGTCTAGGACAGGGCACGATATTTACAGTGAGCCTACCGGATTAACGGCCATGGGAAGTCCTTGATTTATCTACACCCAGACTTCGGCCCACAGCAAAGTTTGAAAGATCTGAGTAGTTTACACAGACTTTCATATAAAAAGTTTTAGGAGAACCATGCAGGAACACATTCTAATAATCGAAGATGAACAGATCGCCCTTAAAAATCTTGAACACATTCTTCTCAAGGATGGATACAAGGTTACAGCCGTGGACAGTGGCACCAAAGGGCTGAATCTTATCAAATCCAAGACCTTTGATCTGATTATCACCGATTATAAGATGAAAAAGATTGACGGCATGCAGATTCTTGAACACAGCCGGGAGCTGCAGCCTTACACCGAAGTTATCATGATTACCGGCTACGCCACCGTGGATAATGCGGTTATCGCCATGAAAGAAGGGGCCTATCACTACATTGCAAAACCCTACAAAATAGATGAGGTCCGGCAGATCATCAAGCAGGCTCTGCTCAAGCGATCACTTCAGATGGAAAATCAGGATCTTAAGAAACAGCTCGACCAGAAGGCAAAGCTGCCTGAAATCATTGGCAACAGTCCGGCCATGCGTCAGGTGAAAAAGACCATTGCCCAGGTGGCCCAGACCGATATCTCTGTCTTGGTTTTAGGGGAAAGCGGCACCGGCAAAGAACTTGTGGCAAGGGCGATTCATAGTCTTTCCAGTCGGAAAAATCATGAAATGGTGGCCTTTAATTGCGGGTCATTTTCCGAGGACCTTATGGCCAACGAACTGTTTGGGCATGAAAAAGAGGCGTTCACCGGCGCCATGAAAACCAAAAAAGGCCTGTTCGAGTTTGCGGACCAGGGTACAGTGTTCTTTGATGAAATCGGGGATATGCCGGCCTCCATGCAGATCAAAATCCTGCGGGTGATCCAGGAAAAAGAGATTATGCGGGTGGGCAGTACCCAGACTTTAGACGTGGATTTAAGGTTCATTGCAGCCACCCACAGAGATCTGCACCACGAGGTAGACCAGGGTCATTTTCGCCAGGACCTCTATTTCCGGCTCAACGTGGCATCCATCATCCTGCCTGCCCTGGCAGACAGGAAAGAGGACATTCCCTTGCTGGCCTACCATTTTTTGGCAAAAAAAAATCGGGATATGGGAAAAAAGATCAAAGAAATTGACCAAAGTACCATGGATTTTCTTGTCAATTATGCCTGGCCGGGCAATGTGCGGGAGCTTGAAAACATCATAGAACGAGCTGTGGCCATGGAAAACAGCGAGGTGATATATCCCGAGGCGCTGCCCGACCATCTTACCCAATTGGCCATTGAAACGTACCGCACAGCCCCGGAAGGCAAAATACCCACCATGAAAGAGCAGGAAAAGCGGTATATCCAGTGGGTACTTGAACAGACCAATTGGAACAAAACCCGGGCTGCAGAAATCATGGAGATTGACCGGGTTTCATTATGGCGCAAGATCAAAGCGTTCAAATTGGAATAACGGCCATGGGCTGATCTGGTCTATTAAAATCCAGGTTCAGCCCATTCCAAGATCGAACCATTCTCACCTTTATTCCCCAGTTTCAGACATCCCATAAAAAAGGTTTTATTGTCAATTGGTCTCTACAATCCTGATATTTTGTTATGAGACTATTTTAAAATGTAGTATTCTAATTTCGTAAACCCAACGACCGGAGAAATAACGATGAGAAAATTACATGGGCTGGTGAGTTTATTTTTTATTATTTTCTGTGCTGCAATTTCATTTATTCCTTCAACAGTAATTGCCGAGAACGATCACACAATTGCTTTGGTCATGAAGGCGTTGACCAATCCATTTTTTGCAAAAATGGAGCAGGGTGCCAAAAATTTTGCAAAAGAAAATGACATTCCCTTGGAAGTTTTCGGCATTATAAATGAAACGGACACCTCCCACCAGATCAGTATTATGGAAAGTCTGATTTCAAGAAACATTCGTGCAATTGTACTCGCACCGTCGGATTCAAAGAAATTGGTGCCCGTGTGTAAAAAAGCCGTTGAACAAGGCATTTATATTATCAATATTGATAATCCGCTGGATGATAAACTGCTTGCGAAAGCAGGACTAAGCATACCGTTTGTAGGATCGAACAATTACACAGGCGGCACGCTTCTAGGACAATATGTCAAGCAACATTTGAAAGGCAAAGGCCGTGTGCTTGTTATAGAGGGTATCCGGGGGGTGGAAAATGCAGAGCTTCGCAAATCCGGTTTTGTAAAAGCTGTTACAAAAAATTCTTCAATTGGGGTTGTGGCGTCGGAGTCGGCGAATTGGAATACGGAAGAAGCATTCTCCGTAACCATGAAGTTATTGCAAAAACATCCGGCCATTGATGCGATTTTTTGTGCAAACGACAAGATGGCCCTTGGGACATTGCAAGCCGTTGATATGTTGGATTTGAATAAAAATATCCTCATTGCCGGATACGATAATATAGATTCAGTCAGAAATGAAATCAGACATAAAAAGATTCACGCAACAATGGAACAGCATCCCGAACTTATGGGGGCATACGGTGTGATGCTGGCTCAAAAAAAAATAACCGGTGCGTCTGTTTCTGATATATTAACTACACCTTTGGATATTATCACTTACGAAACTTTTGGTAAAACAATCGCGTTCTCAATATCAGATATGACCAATCCCTTTTTTTTATCAATGGTCGGCGGAGCCAAAAAAGCAGCCGAGTTGTATGGCGTTAAACTCATGGTAAATAGCGCCGAGAATAGCGATTCAAAACAATTAATGGACTTAGTTGATTTTCAAAAAAGTCATCCTGATATCATCATTTTAAATCCGACAAACGCGGAGTCCGTCGTTCCCGGTATTGAGATGGCAGTTACGAACAAGATACCGGTAATCACGGTGGATCGAAAATCAGCCGGCGGAAAAATTCTTTGCCATGTCGCTTCAGATAATATTCAAGGGGGGAGAATGGCGGCTGAGTTGATGGCGGATTTATTAAAAGGTAAAGGAAGTATCATTGAAATCGAAGGTATTCCAGGCACGTCTGCAGCCCATGACCGTGGTTATGGATTTAATGACGAAATCAAAAGGTTCAAAGATATAAAAGTTATCGATAGAAAAGTAGCAAACTTTGACCGAAAGCAGGCTAAACAGGTGATGGCTAAGATGCTAGGCGAGAATGTCTCTTTTGATGCTGTTTTTGCGCATAATGATAACATGATTCTTGGGGTGGTTGACGCATTATCGGAAGTTCAATCATTCCCAAACAAAATTCTTGTTGGTTTCGATGCAATTAAAGATGCTGTTCAGGCTGTAAAAACAAAGAAAATATCAGCTACAATAGCCCAGCATCCCCAGGAAATGGGACGAATGGCTCTCGAAATAGCAGCAAAGCATTTCCGAGGTGAAGAAATTCCATCCAAGATCCCCGTAAAACTTTCTGTCATAAGATAATATAGGTGTTCATTTGTTCAGAACCATTACCGGTAAAATCAGCGCGATAGTATTCCTTCTTATCCTTTTATTTGTGATGAATTATGGATTGTTGACTTATTTTCTTAAGGAACAAGAAATATTAGCCACACAAATGTTGGAGATGTCCCAGGCTGAGAGACGGCTGCATGCATTAAATGGGCGCTTTTATGAAGATCGATTTTGGGAAAAAGAAGTGCTTGAAGAAAAAAACCCGGACGCTATTGCAAATTATGGGGCTTCAATTTCAAATCTTAAGAAGGAACTTAAGGATTTGGAAAATATTAAAACCAATAAAGCGATTCAATCTAAATTGCATGCCATCCGGGTTGAGATCCTTGAGCACGAAAAAGTTTTCAATGAGGCCCAGCAATTAAAAACAACCCAGAATATCCACCGGACAACTTTGAATACAAGTTATCGATCATTGATTTCCAATGTTCTGAATAACGATATGAGGCAATTGTTTAAGCCCCTGTTCAATTTAAATCATTTTTTCATCGTATATATCATGCAGCAAGATGAGCCTGTTTATCATTCACTGATGATGGTCATTGATTACCTTAATAAAAAGATTGAACAAATAGATCCATCAGATCACAGAACCGAGGAATATCTTTTAGGCTTTAAGCATTTACTGGCACAGGATTATAAACTTGCAATTGTAATTAATGATACCGAAAAATCTTTTGAGTTGGCGCACAACGCCCTTTTTAAGCAATTTGACAGTGTTTTTATCCAAGCGTCGGCATTGTTCAAAAATAAATATCTTGAAGCTGAATCCAAACGAAACAATTTAAACAACATGGCCTTAGTGCTGACTATCGTCAGTGTAACCTTGTTGGGGGTTGTTTTTTATCTGTTTTCAAAAACAATTGTTACACCAATTCGTTATCTTGCCATGGTAATGCGTAAGGTTAAAGAAGGGAATTTTGATGAAAGATTTTCTTGGACCGGTAATAAGAAGGATGAATTAATCAGGTATGGGTTTCATTTCAATACAATGCTGGATACGCTCCAAGAAAATGAGACGCTTTTAAGGACACTTATTGAAGTGATTCCTGATCTGATATGGTTGAAAAGTCCCCAGGGCGAATACCTGCTATGCAACTTAAGATTTGAACGTTTTTTCGGTGCAAAGCAAAAAGATATTTTAGGAAAAACGGATTATGATTTTCTCGACAAAAAATTAGCTGATTTTTTCAGAGAAAAGGATCAGGCTGCAATTCGGGCCAATAAACCGTGTTTAAATGAAGAAGAGATCGTTTACGCCGATGATGGCCACAGAGAACATCTTGAAACCATAAAAACCCCTGTTTTTGATGCTGACGGCAATCTTAAAGGCGTCCTCGGAATTGCAAGGGATATAACTGAAAGGAAAAAAAATGAAGACGAAAAAATTGAAGCCTACTTGGCACTTGAAGAACATAAAAAATTAGCTCTGGTTGGGAAAATTGCAGGAAAAATGGCCCATGATTTTAATAATATTCTTGGGATCATCATGGGACAATCCGAGGTAGGATTGTTCAAGTGCAAGGAAGAAGAAACGTTAAAAATATTCAAGCGCATATTTGATCAATCTCTGAGAGGAAAAAATTTAACCAAAAATCTGGTTGCATTTGCTAAAGACCAAGAGCCCAAATATGAGTATTTTCATCTAAATGAAAAAATTGAGCTGGTTTTAAATTTGTTGCAAAAAGATTTAGACGGCATTGAAATCAGGAAAAAAGGCTTGTCCGAAAACATGGATTTTTTTGCTGATCCGGGAATGATAGAACATTGTCTTGTAAATATATTTCAAAATTCCATTCACGCATTGAGTAAATGTGAAAATCCGTTTATTTCCGTCCAACTTCAACAGTCCAAGGCATTTGTCATTATCACAATTGAAGATAATGGCTGCGGCATTCCCGAGAAGCATCTTGATAACATTTTTGAACCCTCTTTCACGCTGAAAGGCAGTAAAGATGTCATCTCCTCTTATGACAGTTCGATAAAAGGGTCTGGTTATGGGATGGCTAACGTCAATAAATATGTGGAGCTTCACAAAGGTAAAATTAACGTACGTTCTCAATTAAATAACGGCACGACGGTTGAATTGCATTTCCCAATAATTCGAAAAAAACTCACAAAAGAAGAAAAAATTACGATACAAAATGAAGGGTACCATACGCATAAAAGGATTCTGCTGGTTGAAGATGAAATTCAAATTGCAGAAGTTCAACGCTTTGTCTTGACAACTGAGCCGTGTCATCACATCGTTGATGTCGCACATACAGCAGAAGCGGCTTTAAAATTTTTTGATGATAATGATTATGATTTGATAAGCCTTGATTATATTCTACCTGGAAAAATAAATGGTAAACAGATATATGACCATATTCGCTCAACCAATAAAACGATCCCTATTTTATTTATTTCCGGTAATATAGAATTCTTAGAGTCCATCAAAGATTTAAAAAGAGATGATCGTCTGGTTGACCATGTTTCCAAACCTTGTCAAAATATCACCTATTTGAACAGTATAAAATTATTGCTTGATAAGGCGAATGGTTGATAAACATAAAAGATGTCAGGAAAAAAGTTGAACGCAATAAAGACAATAGCCATTTTCGGTGCCGGAGCCATGGGCGCGGCATATGCAGGTTTATTTACAGACAATTCAGATATCCGTGTCTGCTTTGCAGCTCGGGGGGATCGCTTTGTACGCCTTGATGGGGCCACCATCAAGGTTAACGGCAAGGATTATACGATTCCGGTGGTGCATCCTGACCGGGTGGCGCGTCCCTTTGATCTGGTAGTGGTGGCCCTGAAGCACCATCATTTGACCGACTCGGTGCTACAAGATATCAACGCACTGACAGGGCCGGACTCCTTGGTGCTGTCAGTTATGAACGGGCTTGAGAGTGAAAAACTGCTTGGCCGGGCCTGCGGCCGGCAAAAGATAGTTCCTGCCATTGCCGTGGGTATTGATGCGGTGCACGAAAATGACTGTTTTACCTATTCCAATCCGGGAAATATTATATTTGGAAATGACCCGGCGCTTCCCAATGCAGCAGATACCGATCGGCTGGAACGGATAAAAATCGCCTTGGATATGGGTGGTATTCCCAACGAAATATCACCGGATATCCAAAGAACCATGTGGTGGAAATTTATGGTCAACGTCGGGGTGAACCAGGCATCTGCCGTGCTTGGTGCGTCCTATCGTGTTTTCCAGAATTTGCCGGAGGCCCGGGCGTTGATGGTCTCACTGATGCAGGAAGTGCTGGCCCTGGCCCGGCACCGGGGGATCAATCTTCAGTCGTCCGATATTGATCAATGGTTGAACGTGCTCAATACGTTGTCTCCGGATGGGAAAACGTCCATGCTCCAGGATATGCAGGCCAAAAGGAAAACAGAAGTAGAAATCTTTGCAGGTGCTGTTGAAAATATGGGAAAAGCAGATGCGATCCCCACACCTGTGAACAGCACTTTTTTAAATTTAATCCGGGTTAAAGAAAAAACCACAGCCGGAAAGACAGGATAGAGACCGGCTGTGGTTTAGAAAAGACGGCGTTAAAATGCCGTCTTTACATCAGGCGTGGGCGGCTGCAACCAATTGTGGCTCTGCCGTTACACGGTTTATAAAGGATGGACGGCGTTCCGTGACCCTTTTGTAAAGCTGTTCATACTGTTTTTCAATGGGAGCTGACGTCGGGGTTTTGAAATAATGGCTGCCCGGCAGGATATCTGTTTGGTAAAACAGCCTACCGCTGCGGGTATTGACGTTGTTGACCCCGCTGACGGACTGAACAAGGGTTGTCAGTTTTTTGCCGTACCTGGAAAACATTAGTACGGGTTTGTGGACAACAAGTTCCAGTTGGTCATGCCGTGCTTCCACGGACACCGGGTGACCTTTTTCAGCCATAAGGCGGGAGACCTTAGAAGACAGCGCAAATTCTTGGGGGGTCATCTCTTCTTTTTTATTTGATGCGGCACTGGAAATCAGTTCAATCAAATCGGTTAGTCCTGTGGTGGTCACATTCACAACGCCGTCGCAATCCATGGGTCTGCGGCTTTCCGCTGACCGCAGGTACAGGGACCAGCGTAAAAACGATTCGTCACTGCATTCCAGGTGCTTTTTTGTGTCAATGTTTGATTTCTTGCCTGTTTCGCGCTGTATATTCCGGTTTCTAAATCCATTTGGCGCTGTGACCAAAATATGCAGCCCCATTTCTGAGGGAATTAATCTGCCTAAAAATCCGCTGACAATAACAGGCCCCTGCTGGATTTTATCAGCCAGAACAGACTTTACGGCTGCGATGCACTTCGCTTTAGCCGGGGTATACCGGTCTGCAAAAGGTGGGTCTTTAAAAATACTGCTTTCGATACTGCTTTTTTTAAAATTGTACGTTTTGGCTGCTGCATCAATAATATCCTGGTCGTACAACACGTTATAACCCAGTGCATCTGCTGCCTTTTGTGCCAGTTGTGCCTTGCCTGTGTAGGCTCTTCCAAAAAATGTGATGACACTCATGCTTTGTCTCCTTTGCTAACGGCCCTTTTTTATTGCGTTCTATAATTCTTTTGATAGTAGTATGGCAACTATTGTGCCGGAGATATAAATAAGTGTAACATTCTTAATTTATTATAAATTATTTTGACTCGAATCGATTGGTAATGGTTTTATAAAATGTTGCATTGTGCAACGAAGTGTTTGGCTTGAGACGATTTATCTTTAAAAACAGATAGATTGCTTTGTGTTTCATATTTGAATACCGGATTGAATTTTGCAACATTCAATTTAAAGACGTTTGTGTTTTGACGGAAACATGTTAATATTCGATCCAAATTTGGATTCAGGTGCCGGGACTTAAAGGCTTAAAATCTCAATTGTTCCGGTTATCCGGCAACATGTTAAGAAAAATCAAATTCAGGATAAATCAGATGAGACCTAATAAGAAAACGGCCGGGCTCGGCCATGGCAACTTTTTGCTTCGTTGTAATCAGTTTAGTTGTAGAATATTGAGATTCGTTCTGGTCTGGGGGATTCTTTTTTCCTTGACTACAATCCCTTCCGGTGCCCTGGCCCAAGATGAGGCCGACCTTTCAGATGGTCTGTATGCAAAAATGGATACCGATAAAGGGACCATTCTTCTCCAGCTTTTTTTCAAACAGACCCCGTTGACTGTTACCAATTTTGCTGGGCTTGCCCTAGGGAAAATGGATACAAATGTTAAAAAAGACGAAAAGTTTTACGATGGCCTGACATTTCACCGGGTGATCCCTGATTTTATGATCCAGGGCGGGGATCCTGAAGGCACGGGCCGGGGCGGTCCGGGATACCGGTTCCCAGACGAATTTCAGCCTGAGTTAAAACATGACGGCCCCGGGATTTTGTCCATGGCCAATGCCGGCCCCGGCACCAATGGCAGCCAGTTTTTCATTACCCATAAAGCAACGCCCTGGCTGGACGGAAAACATACGGTGTTCGGCAAGGTCATCAAGGGCATGGCTGTGGTTAATGCCATTGAAAAAGGGGATAAAATTAAAACTGTTGAGATCCTGGCGATCGGGGATGAGGCAAAGGCTTTCAGAACAGACCAGGCCGGATTTGATGCCGTTCTTGAAAATAAAAAAGTCCGGATTAAACAAGAGAGAATGAACGATATGGAAACGTTTAAAAAACAGATGCACGAAAAATACCCCGATGCCGTGGAAACCCAATCCGGCTTGATGTATGTGCCGGTGCAAGAAGGCACAGGCCCTGCCGTTGCCTCCGGGACCAAGGTTAAGGTGCATTATACCGGGAGGTTTACCAACGGTCAAAAGTTTGATTCCTCCAAGGATCGGGGCAATCCCATTGAATTTGTTCTGGGTAAGGGGCAGGTGATCAAAGGCTGGGATATCGGGATTGAAGGCATGAAAAAAGGCGAGGCCCGTACGTTGCTGATTCCTTATCCCCTGGCATATGGCGAGCGGGGATATCCTGGTGCGATTCCTCCCAAGTCTACCCTGATATTTGACGTAGAACTGGTAGACTTTTAATAAAAATTACTTAATTATAGGCATGTTTTTCATTTGCTTTAATATACGTGCTTGGCGTTGCCGGACATGGGGACCAGGGTTGACTGCAGACCATTTGTGGGGGCTTGGCAGGATGGCGGCTAAAAGCGCTGCCTGTTCAGCGGTTAAGTTTTTGGCATCGCGGGAAAAATAGGCCCGGGCCGCGGCCTGGGCACCCACATTGGCTTTTCCCCAATCCACGGTATTCAGATACATCTCAAGAATTCTTTTTTTATTCCAGACCAGTTCAATCAGGACCGTATACCAGGCTTCGGCAAGTTTTCTGGTTAATGTACGGCTTGACGGTAGAAAAAGGGAGCGGGCCGTCTGCATGCTGATGGTGGATGCGCCCCTAAACCCTTTTTGGGCAATGATATCTTTGAGAGCAATTTTTATTTCCCTGAAATCAAATCCATGGTGGTTCATGAAGCGCTGGTCTTCGGAGGCCAGTACTGCCTGCTGCAGATATAGGGATATCTGGTCTAAATCCTTCCAATCATAGGCCCTGGGCTTGAACGGCATTTTTTTGTGGGCAGCAATGGCCCTTTCATAGATCATGTTGACCGTGAAGGGCGGGTTGACGTATCTGCAAATGACGACCTGGAAAAAGGTGATTGCCACCACGGCAAGAACCAGCCCTGCAATAATTTTTTTAATCCAGGTCATTAATCTTTTTTTCATTTTTTTGGGGATTGCGTCCGGGTGTCTCGTTTCAATTTTTCAAGAATATTGCCATCCATACATCGGAGGTTATCTTTTTCGGTGGAAGTGAAATCTGCACGTGCAACCTTGCTTTTAACCCCATACCGATATATGGAGGGTTCTATGGTAGCCATTGGCAGTATCTCCCAAAACCAATGCAAAGAATATATCAATATGAATATTAATTTGCCAGACCTGGATTTTGCTAAAGATAGTTAAAGGATAGATGATGGATCTCACCCTGCTGGTAGACAATAACACACTTATAGACCGATATCTGACAGCCGAGCCGGGGTTGTCGATTCTGATCGAAGATGAAGATGTAACCGTGCTTTTTGATCTTGGCTATTCAGATCTGTTTTTAAAAAATGCCGGAAAACTGGGAAAGGATCTGTCCAGGCTGGATTTTTTGGTCCTTTCCCACTGTCACCTGGATCATACCTGGGGACTGGACCCTTTTATCCGTTACCTGACAGAACGCACCATTGAAGACCTGGACATAAAGCATCCGAAACTTGTGGCCCATCCGGAGGTTTTTTCTTCCGTGCGAGTTGGGCCCTTGGCAGAGATCGGATGTCTGGTGGCAAAGGAAAAGGTTGGGCGCCACATGGAGTTGATCCTGTCTAAAACCCCGGTCAACTTAAGTGCCCGCCTTGTGTTTTTAGGTGAAATTCCCAGGAAGAATACCTTTGAAGGTCAGACGCCCATCGGTATGAAGCAGACATCTGACGGACTTGTTCCAGACCTGATTCCGGACGATTCCGCGCTGGCATATAAATCAGACCGGGGACTTGTCATCATCACAGGCTGCTCCCATGCAGGGATTTGTAACATTATTTCCCATGCACAACAGGTGTGTGGGGACGAGCGGATTGCTGACATTATCGGTGGTTTCCATCTGCTCAATCCGTCAACTGCACAGATGACAGGAACCCTGGATTATTTCCGGCACATAAAGCCCTTGGCCATCCATGCCTGCCACTGTACGGATCTTGATTCAAAGGTTGCGCTGGCCGGGGTTGCACCGTTGAAAGAGACGGGTGTCGGGCTGTCCCTTCACTTTGATTCCATGACCTGAGAAGATAAAATAAATGACAGGCAGACAGATAAAACACCCGGAGCCATCACCAGTGCCATTAAAGGAAATGTCAGATAAAAAAGTTTCACTTTGGTTGCTTTTTCTGTTGTTTGTCAAAATCGGTTGTATTGCTTTTGGCGGCTTTACTGCGCTGATCGCCGTGGTGGAAACCGAACTGATTCGCAAACGCAACCTCTTGTCCACCCAGGATATGCTCAACGGGGTCTCTTTAGCCATGCTGCTCCCCGGCCCTGTTGCCGTCAATACGGTAGGGTATGCCGGTTTTCGCCTCCGGGGTGGTTGGGGCGCGTTTGTAAGTGTCACGGGCGTTATCCTGCCTTCCTTTTTCCTTTTGATCGGACTTTCCCAGGTTTACTTTTCCTATGGTGATATCCCGGTAGTCGGCAAATTGTTTGCCGGGTTTATACCTGCGGTGACGGCAATTATCATCACTACAGCATGGAACATGAGCAAAAAGGCCATAACCAACTGGTCCGGATTCTCTATCGGCCTGGCTGCAGCAGTAATCCTTCTGAGTATCGGCGGTTTTTACACCACCTTGATGATTATTGTGGGAGCAGGGCTTGCCGGTTTAGGTTTATATCCCGGTCAAAAAACCGATGCCGCGATTGTATCCCAGGCACGGTGTGGGGCCGGTACGGGTATGTCGAAGATCAGATTTTACCTGGGAGTGGGGATATTGATTGTTTTTCTGATTCTTTTTTTTGTTCCGGTATCAGGGCTGGGCAATGATTCCCTGGCCAGAATATTTGTCACCTTTTCCGGCATGAGCCTGATGCTCTTTGGTGGTGACTTTGTATTTATCCCATTGATTCAGCAGATTGTGGTGGATGGGCTGCATTGGGTAACTCTGCCGGAATTTACTTCAGCCATTGCCATGGGTCAAGTAACTCCGGGGCCTATTTTGATCAGTGCCGCCTTTATCGGGTATAAGATTAAAGGCCTGATCGGGGCCGCCCTTGCCACCTTTGCCATTTTTTTCCCTTCGGCCCTGCTCATGATCACAGCCTCCCAGGTACTGGACCGGATTAAGGGCTCAGGGACCATGCAGGCTGCTTTGACCGGAATCCGTGCAGCCGTGGTGGGCATGGTCTTTGCGGCAGCCGTGGTCATCGGCCGTGGCTGTGAGTGCCACTGGGCCACGCCGGTCATTTTTTTTACGGCCCTGGCTGCATTGATGCGCTTTAACGTTGATATTGCATATATAATCCCTTGTGCAGGGTTTATTGGGGTGCTGCTTTATTAAAATCGACTGGCTGCCGGGGGATTCCGGCAGGGTAATCGCATTTAAATTTCTTGCAGACTTTTTAAAGTTGGTACATTATATATAGATTATTCAATTCCCAGAAAAATGACACTTCATCCCCATGTTGGCCCAACTCATAATTTTTAAATGCCTGCATGGATTGAACTTCCGCTAAATTGTGTTAGAGAAGGTACTCTTGAAATCGTAAATGAATGAGTCTTCCTTATATTAAATCCAAATTAAACATAAATTGATATTGGAGGTTTCATGACTGCAAAGCAAACTTCGTTTATTTCACTTAAGACAAAATTGATCGCAGGTTTTTTGATTGTTTCTTTGATCACATTGATCGTAGGCGGAATTGGGTTCTTTAGAATTTCACACAATATTGACCAGGTGGATAAAATGGTTGCCCAGGATGTCTATTTTTTAGAACAGACTAAAGACTTCAAAATTTTGGCACTCCAGCATAGGCGATACGAAAAGGATCTTTTCCTGAATATCGGAAATAAAGAGAAGCAGAAGAGCTATTTAAAAAAGTTCAATAAAAAGTCTACCACGACATTACAGTTAATCGATAAAATAGCGGCTATGGTCAAAGATGATCCTACATTGGGAGATGAAGCCTTGCAGGCCATTTTAAAGGCAAAAAGCGCATATATCGAATACAAAAATAATTTTATGCAATTGTCACAAACGGTCCTTTCCGATAAGAATATTACACCGCAAAAGGCTAACAAGCTTATGCTGCCGTTCAAAGAACATATTTATCATTTTGAAGCAAACATTGATGAACTTGAAAAATTGGCGTTTAAAAAAGTGGAGACCGCATCTGAAAATGTTATTCAGTCCGGAAAACAAGCCAAAATTTTTATCTGCGCTTTTGTCATTATCGGTTTTACTTTCAGTGTTGTACTGGGTCTGATCCTTGCCGGAAAATTCACGGCACCAATATTAAAGGCGGTCCGGTTTGCTGAAAAAATGGCAGAAGGGGATTTGAACCAGGTAATAGATGTCAGGCAAAATGATGAAATTGGTCAACTTGCCAGATCTTTGAATGCCATGTCCCATAGCATGCGGGCGATGTTTGAGGATATCATCAAAAGTTCCGATGTGTTGAATTCGTAATTTACTGAATTGAGTGCGGTTTCTGAGGCAATGTTACAAAATGAGAATGAGCAGACTGATCAATCGCGCCGGGCCTTTGCTGACTGCGATAAAACGACCAAGACTATGAACGTCGTTACGGAAACAACAGAAAAAAATAGAAGCTGATATTTAAATGATCGTTTCGGCGACCAAAGAGATGACTGCCACGATTCTGGAAATTTCAAGCAATGTTGCCCAGGCCGCCTCAGGCGTCCAGGATGTAAATGCAAGTGTTAATCAATTGAGGGCGCGGCTTTATTAAAATCGACTGTCCACCGGGATATTTGGTCGGAGGAATTGCATTTAAATTGCTTGCAGACATTGCAAAAATTGATGCAGTATGTAAGAGTTTGGTTAATTTCCCAAAAAAGTTTGTGTCATGTAGGCTCGCCTGTATTTTTGAATGCCTGCATGGATTGGAATTCGCTAAAATCATGTTAGGATGGCTCCTTTGAAATCGTAAATCAATGCGTCTCTCCAAAATTACATCCAAATTAAACATAAATTAATATTGGAGGTTTCATGGCTACAAAGCAAGCTTCGTTTATTTCGCTGAAGACAAAATTAATCGCAGGGTTTTTGATCACTTCTTTGATCACATTGATTGTCGGCGGGATTGGATACTTTCGAATTTCAAGCAATATTGACCGGGTTGATGCAATGGTTGCCCAGGATGTTCATTTTTTAGAGCAGACCAAAGAATTTAAAATATTGGCGCTCCAGCACAGACGTTACGAAAAGGATCTTTTCCTTAATATTGGGAATAAAAAGAAACAGGAGGGATATTTAAAAAAATTTGATAAAAAATCTACCAGAACACTTCAGTTGATCGATACAATCGCAGCCATGGTTAAGGATGATCCTATGTTGGGAGATGACGCCTTGCAGTCCATCTCAAAGGCGAAAAGCGCATATATTGAATACAAAAATCATTTTATGCAATTGTCACAAACGGTCCTTTCCGATGAGAATATTACACCGCAAAACGCCAATAAGCTGATGGTGCCGTTCAAAGAACATATTTATCATTTTGAATCAAACATTGATAAACTTGAAGAATCGGCGTTGAAAAAGGTGGAGAATGCATCTGAAAATGTTATTCAATCCGGCAAAAGAGCGAAAATATTTATTGGCGCTTTTGTTGTTATCGGCTTTGTTTTCAGTGCGTTGCTGGGTTTGGTCATTGCCGGAAAGTTCACGGCACCGGTATTAAAGGCGGTCCGGTTTGCTGAAAAAATGGCAGAAGGGGATTTAAAACAGGTGATAGACGTTAAACAAAATGATGAAATCGGTCAACTTGCCAGATCTTTGAATGCCATGTCTCAAAGCATGCGGGCCATGTTTGAGGATATCATCAAAAGTTCAGATACGTTGAATTCGTCATCCACTCAACTGAGCGCGGTTGCTGAGACCATGTTACAGAATGTGGGCCAGTCCACTGATCAATCGGGGCGGGTTGGTGCTGCCGGCAATGAAATGACCAAGACCATGACCCACGTTACGGAAATAACAGAAAACACCGAAGCCAACATCCAGATGATCGTTTCGGCGACAGAAGAGATGACCGCCACGATTCAGGAAATTTTTAAAAATACGGCTGACGGTAGTACGATTACCCAAAAAGCAGTTGAAGACGCCAAACAGGTGTCCGACAAAGTTAATATTTTGGGTAAAGCGACAAGGGACATCAGCAAAGTGACAGAGACCATTGATGATATTTCTGAGCAGACCAATCTTCTGGCCCTCAACGCGACAATCGAGGCCGCTAGGGCCGGTGAGGCTGGAAAAGGCTTTGCCGTGGTTGCTGGTGAAATTAAAACCTTGGCCCAGCAGACTTCCGATGCGACAAGGGAAATCAACCAAAGAATAGAAGGTGTTCAAAGTGTCACAACAGAGTCGATTCAGGCCATTGAAACCATTGTCGAGGTTATTAACGAGATCAATGATATTGTAAATACGGTGGCAACGGCTATTGAACAGCAGTCTTCGACAACCCAGGAAATTTCAAGTAATGTCGCCCAAGCCGCTTCAGGCGTCCAAGAGGTAAATGAAAGTGTTAATCAAACATCTGCGGTTATTGGGGACGTTGTTCAAGATATTTCCGGAATTGATCGAACGCTCCAGGATGTATATCAGGGTAGCAGACAGGTCAGTGAAAGTTCAACACATCTGGCAGAGCTCTCTAAACGCCTGAATAGTTTGATCAACCGGTTCAAAATATAGTTTTCAAATGCTTTGATAATTCTGGAGACATCCATGATATGCAATGATAAAAAATTAAGTAGTGCCCGACCGAAAACCGTAAATTTTGCCGATTATGGCGTTGGTCCCAAATTTTAATCCTCGAAATACGCCTTGTATTACTCCGGTTAAAATTTGCGCCCGCCTTGTACTCAACAAAATTTTCAGGTTTTCGTTCAGACACTAAGTAAGATATCATTTAGTTTTACCAACAGCCGTTCCACAAACAGTATCAACAAGGAGATAAAATGAGACGTTTATTCGTGTTATTGTTATTGTTTTTGTTTTGTTTTACTTTTATCTACAATACTGCCCGCTGTGCTGAGACCGGTCTGGTTTTTACTGTCGGCGTTGTGCCGCAATTTGAGGCGCGTAAATTACATGGGATCTGGAGACCTGTTCTTGATCAGTTGGAAGCAAAGACCGGGTATCATTTTAAACTAAAAGGATCCCAGACCATTCCGGATTTTGAAGTCGAATTTACCGAGGGTAAGTTCGATTTCGCCTATATGAATCCATATCATCTGGTTATCGCGAACCAGAAGGCCGGTTATATTCCGTTGGTTCGGGATTGTGGGCGCCGGCTTTTTGGTGTACTGGTCGTCGCAAAGAACAGCGGCATTAGTGACCCTGCTTCGCTCAATGGTAAAATTGTCGCCTTTCCTGCGCCAAATGCCCTGGGGGCATGTCTGCAAATACGTCAGGAGCTGCAAGACCAGTTCGGCATTACCGTTGCGCCCAAATTTGTCAAAACACATGATTCAGTTTATCTGAACGTCCTGCTTGGAGAGGCTGTGGCAGGGGGAGGGGTTCAAAAAACCCTGCAGCAACAAAAGCCCGAGTACCGGGATAACTTAAAAATAATTCATACTACCAGGAAAGTCGCACCCCATCCTTTTGCTGCCTTGCCGAGCGTGCCTCCCGAAGTCCGGCACCGTGTACAGGAAGCGTTTTTTTCGCTGGGCCGGGAAGAGAGCGGGAGAATGTTGCTTGGGAAAATTCCCATAAAAGAAATCGGGCCGGCCTCGCTGGAAGATTATAAGCCTCTTTTGCAAATGGGGTTAGAACGGTACTACCAGCAGCATTAATTCCTATGAACCTGACACTTCGCTTATCATTACCCATATTGATTGGGCTGCTTGTTTCGATAGGCTATCTTCATTTCTATTGGGCACCCCTCCAACTGCAGAAGGGCAAGGCTGCGTTTGAAAGGCAAAATCAGGCACTCCTGCAATCCTCGGATTCTGCCATTATTCGCGATTTACTGGAAGGAAATTTTGCAGCACTGATTGCCAACATTGACTATCTTCTGGAAGAACGGGCCGGGGTCTGGTTCAATATGGAGATATTTAATGATGATGGAAAACGCCTGTATCCGGTGTTTGACAGGGAAAAAGTACCCAATACCGGTAAACATGACTTTATTCACCATGATCATCCTTTGTGGCTGGAAACAAGTTATATCGGAAAGATCGTCGTTGATATTGAATGGCATCAGGAAAAATTAAGAATTCAACAAGATATCAAAACGGTGAGAACCATGCTTTTGAGCATGGTTGTGTTCTCACTGATTGTAATTTTAATCACACAGTTGCAGCTTGTTGTGCGGCCACTTGCCAGACTGCGCGATGCGGCAAGACAAATTGCCAAAGGAAATTTGTCGGTAGAGCTGCCGGAAGAAAGCAAAGATGAAGTGGGGGAGTTGACCCGTTCCTTTTCATTTATGGCACAGGAACTTTTTTTTAAACAGCACGCGCTTGATCAACATGCCAATGTCAGCATAACTGATTCCCATGGCAATATCACTTACGTGAATAACAATTTTATTAAAACAACAGGCCGGAGTGAAGCCCAACTGCTCGGTCAAAATCATCGTATTTTAAAGTCTGATGTCCAATCCCCGGCGTTTTACGAAAATCTATGGAAGACGATCTGCGCTGGAAAAACATGGCATCAAGAGATTTGTAACCGTAAAAAAAGTGGCGAATACTACTGGATAGATGCCACAATTGTGCCGCAGGTCGGCAAAACAGATCCGAAGCCTGAACGATTTATCTGTATCAGCACAGACATCACTGTGCGGAAAAAAGCTGAGGCGGAGCTGGTTGATGCCAAGGAAGAGGCCGAGAGTGCGACCCGGGCTAAAAGCGAATTTCTTTCAAACATGAGTCACGAAATCCGAACTCCCATTAATGCCATCATCGGAATGAGCCATTTAATGTCCCAGAGTTCTTCGGATCCAGCCCAGTTGCATGATATCGGAGTCATCCAGACCGCCGGCGATAATTTGCTGGAACTGATCAACGACATTTTGGACTTCTCCAAGATTGAGGCTGGGAAACTGGTCATTGATCCCCATAATTTTTCCCTTCCAGGCTTGTTTCAGAATCTCAGGCAGCTTTTCACCACGAATGCTGAAAATAAGGGATTACACTTCGAGGTGGCGGAGCCTTCGCCTGAAATTCCGGAAGCGTTGTACGGCGATGGAAACCGGCTGAAACAGATGCTGGTCAATCTGCTGGGAAACGCGATCAAGTTTACCGATGTGGGCATTGTCAACCTTACGGTCAGCCAGGTACCGGGAAATAGACCTGACGGGCAGGTCATGCTGCGATTTATGGTCAAAGATTCAGGTAGGGGCATTGCAAAGGAGGCCCAAGCAAAGCTTTTTAAGTCCTTCAGCCAGGAGGACGGCAGCACCACCCGTCAATACGGCGGCACAGGACTAGGGCTTTCCATAGTCCACCGGTTGGCGGAATTGATGGGTGGGCGTGTTGGTGTGGAAAGTGAACCTGGCCTGGGGTCAAGCTTCTGGCTGGAATTACCGTTTAGGATATCAAAAGCGGACTCATCGGGCCAACAACAATCAAGGGCTCCGCATGTCTCTTATGGCACTATGACCCGGAAACAAAAAGATCAAGGTGAGTATTCCGTCGTCCGGCTGCTCCTGGTGGATGACAGCCGGGTTAATCTTGAGATTACGGGGCGTATTTTGGAAACACACGGTTTCAGCGTGACTAGCTGCACGGGCGGCAAAGAAGCCATAGATATCCTGGAAGAAGCGTCTAATCGCTACGATCTGGTCCTGATGGATTTGCAGATGCCGGATGTAGATGGGGTTGAGGCCACTGTTGCCATACGCCAGGGACTTGGGCGCACGCTTCCCATTGTCGCTTTTACTGCAGGGGCCACCACCCAAGAATGGAACCGGGCCAGAGACGCAGGGATGGATGACTTCGTGACAAAACCTATCAATCCACAACAGCTTGTTGGGATCATTGAAAGATTGGTTTCCGGAAAGCGCAAGCCTGAAAATGTTGATGCACTCTTTTCAAAACCAGATCCGGATAATAGTCCTGTCAAGAGCGATTCATCGGATATCGCATTTTTTGACCGTGCCGGTTTAACGGACAGGTTGATGGGTAACCAAGAATTGGTCGAAATGATCATTAAAACATTCTTAGAGGATATGCCTATACAGATCGATTCCCTTAAAGGGTTGATCGAGAAGGGACAAACCCGGGAAGCCCGCGCACAGGGTCATAAAATGAAGGGCGCCGCCAAAAATATTGGAAGCGCAGAATTTGAAAAGCTTTCCCATGCTGTTGAAAAAGCCGGAGAGGCAAATGATATCGAGCAACTCAGGGCGTTGATGCCAAAAGTAGAGTCACTCTTCTTGAAGATGAAAGATGTGATCGAGAAAAATGAGGAGAGCAGCTATTAGTGACCCCCTTTTTTAACGTTCCTGTGAAGTATCTCCACAATAGGCAGATACCACTGCGCCATGCTTGTTTCGGTGCCCTTTGCTGATTCATTCTCATCGGCTTTGCGGATGACTATCCCCAACACCTGGGCTTTGAGGATGCCGGTTATGCGGTGTTTCCATTTTTCAACGCCTTTTTGGGACAGACTGCCCACGCATTGGTGATCCGGATTGAGGATACGAATATATGTGCCGTCTGGTTCCAGAAATATGCGGTCTCCTGTTTTAAGCGCGGCCAGGTGCTTATGGATGGGATGGTCCTTGGCAAACCGTTGGGGAAAAGAGATATAGAGATCTTCCATACCAAGGATTGAGATGGTCACATCGTGTGAAAAACCTGTTATTTGGGCATTTGGCGATTGCCTGCAGCAGACGAAGGGATGGCGGGCCAAAGCGGCGGTGTGCGGGTTGCCTGAATTTTGAACGGCAAAAAGGGTCAGATGGTTTATGGCCCGGGTCATGCCGACGTAATAAAGACGACGCTCCTCTTCAATTTCTGTATTTTTCCAGCCGTGGTCCAGGATAAACACATGTTTAAACTCCATGCCTTTGATGCTGTGTACCGTTCCGGCAACAACGCCTGTGCCTGTTCTGCGCGCCTGTTTTTCTTCGAGCAGTGCGCTTAAGAAAAAGTCTTTTGCCTGGGATACAGAAATTTCGGTGGCGCTGATGACGGAACAAAAATCATTTAAAATTCCGAAGACCTGTTCCGTCCATGTAGATCTGTTGTCGAACAGATCCATCACCGCCTTTTTAAGATCCTCCGGTGCCATGCTTTTATGTTTGTGTTCATCTAAAAAATTTAAGGTTTCCTGGAATTCACGGATTTTAAACAAAGAAAACCCGGGGCTGGATTTAAGGGTGTAACTGATGGGAATCTTAAGTTTTGCCAGGGCCATGCGAACAGCCACGAGGGCTGGATATTCAATGCCTTGGCGGGATATCACGGCAATATTCTGGGGCGTTGTACCTTCCTGGTCTAAAAGTTTTTCAATGCAGCCGGCGGTATATACGGCTTGACTTTGGATATCCTTGCAGCAGATCATGTCCACCCGCTTTTTTTCAGGGGTTTTGTCAGGGGGCAAGGCCAAATGTTTTCGTTTATCATTGATCCGGCAGCTTATTTGAGTTTTCATGCGCCGGCTGTTTTTGGCAATTAAGTCATTGGCGGCTTCAATCACCGGGTGGGGGCAGCGATAGTTTTCGGTGAGGAAAAATTGCCGGGCCTTGTAATCTTCTTTGAACCGGTGGATGAATTTAACGTTGGCGTCCCTGAATCCATAAATGCTCTGGTCATCATCCCCTACGGCCATGATGGCGATTTTTGCATCGTCGTCGGCTGCAAGACGGCCTGTGAGTGCCGTGATAAATTGATACTGGCATGCGTCAATGTCCTGGTATTCATCAACCAGGATGTAGCGATACCGGGCCAGCAGGTACTGCCGGGCCTGGTCTGTGTCCACACCGGGGATTTGCCGTTTGCCGTCAAGGAACTCAACAGCTTCGTCAATCACTGTATTGAAATCAATTTCTCTATTTTGGTTTTGCTCATTGTGTTGATCGATCAGGCATCGACCTGTGATACGCATGGCAAGGCCGTGGAATGTCATGGCCGTCACCCGGGCGCTTCGTTTTCCTGTCAATGCCTTGATTCGGGTCCGAAGTTCGACCATGGTGCCGTGGTTGAAGCACAAAACGAGAATATGTTCCGGGGGGATTGAGCGTGCCTTGATCAGCCAGGCACACCGGTGGACAATGGTCCGAGTTTTTCCCGATCCCGGGCCTGCCAGCACCAGCAGATTCCGGTTTTCCGGGGCTGCGACAATGGCCTCCTGCACCTTATTTCCTAAACTTTGGATAATATCTGCATAAGCTTTGGCCGTCATGGCTGTGGTGATGATTTTCTTTTGGCCGGGAAAGTACTGGTGGATGAATCTGTCGTGGGCGTGTTGAAAGTAGTCCCGGACAAAGTCCAGGGCGGTGCGCATTTTTTTCATGCCGAATTCGGCATATTTTTCCATAACATGCACTTGAACATTTTTTTGTTCATAATGCTGGGACAAGGGCTCATAATCCCCCCGGGTGTACTGCCGGGTCCGGGCCGCATCTTCCATGGATAACGTAAATGCCTGGCGAAATACCCCCAAACCGTTTTGCAGGGTGATCACCTTTGTGTCGTGCAAAAACAACAGGCTTTTTTCAACCAGTATAGTGCCGTTTCCCTTGAACCCGGACAGAAAAATGTCTTCAGTCATGGCCTGGATGATGTCAGAAAGGAAAAATTGGCCCAGGATCTCTTTTTGGGCCGCTTTGAGATCCGGGTCAAGATTTTTGATAATGGCGTCAATGCAAACCCGGGCACACCGGTGGCGCAGGTCCATGCGTTCTTTTAAAATCTGCCAGGGTACATTAACAAAAACCCGCTGCTGTTCCTGGCCTTTTTTTCCGGCGATTTTTAAACTTTTGCCGCCGGACTCCCCCTGATCGGCTGCCATGATATGCAGCAAGCTGGTGCAGATGTCCGTGGTCGCGGTTTGAAATCCCTTGTTCTTAAGGCGCTGGGCCACCAGGCGAAGATTGATCAGATCGGCTTTGTCCGCACCGGCTTCCGGGGAGCGTTCCGCCATCAGGTCGGCCATGCTTTTTTCCATGCGGGAAAAAAGATCCAACAGGTCTCCTGCGCTGTGTTTACCCTTGGGCCGGATAAAGGCGGTCATCACTGATCCTTCCCGGATGAGCCCTGCATTGGCCATATTGTTCAACTCGGTTATGATGGTACGCGGATCCAGGTATTTTTCCGGCAGGTTTTCAATGCCGCTAAGCGCCTCGCACAGCATGTCCGCCGAGATCAATGCATTTTTCTTTTCGTTAAAAAGCGTTTGCAACAGCGTTATATATACCGAGTGAACGATGCGGGACAGGTTAAGCCTTTTAAGTTTATTTTCCGCCTCATCCAGGCTTTTGACCAGAGGCACCCCCTTGAAAAAAAGTGTGCGGTTGAAATCCCGCCGGATAAAACCCCGTCTCTCCAGCCAGGCCACGGCAATCCTGGCCCTTTGATCCTCTCCGCCCATATGCTCGTACCCGGCCAGGCGAAGGATCTCTGCCGGGGTGATAACGATTTCGGGATGTTTTTTGCCTCTTTCTTTTAACACCCTAAGAATTTTTTTGATGTCCTGCAAGGTCAGTTTGGAATAGGCATTCAAAGAGAACTGGCTGTCGATGTCATCCTGTTCATACAGCAGGATGCAGTCGGCAAGGTCCTGGTCCCGGCCGGCCCGGCCGGCTTCCTGGAGATAGTTTTCAAGGGAGCCCGGAATATCGGCATGGATGACCAGCCGGATATCCTTTTTGTCGATGCCCATGCCAAAGGCGTTGGTGGCGCAGATTACAGGGATTGTACCGGATATAAATTCATCCTGGATATTGCGCTTGTCCGATTCGGTTCTACCGGCATGAAAGGCCTGGCAGACAATGCCGCGTTCGTTTAAGAATCGGCTTAACAGTTCCGTGCCGTTCCTGGATGCGCAATAGACAATGGCACTGCCCTTTGTTTCCGACAGATTGTCGTTCAGCATCCGGGCAATGACATCGTACTTTTCAGCAGCAGTGACAGGATAGACGTAAAAATGAAGGTTGTCTCGATCCACACCGCCTTCAAAACCGTCTAAGTCGAGGGTGAGTTTTTCATTAAAATGCTGACGGATTTCTTCTTTGACGTCCCGTTTGGCCGTTGCCGTGAAAGCACCGATCACCGGCATTTTTCCGGTTTGTTTTTTTTGGTCTGCAATGAGGTCTGCCACATGCAGGTAGTCGGGTCTGAAATCATGTCCCCATTTTGACAGGCAGTGGGCCTCATCAAAGATCCAGCAGCCCACCTGGCGGGAGGCAATCAGCTTCACCACGCTTTTATTGCGCAGCTGTTCAGGTGAGATGTACAAAAGCCCGATGTCTCCTAAACGCACCTTTTCCACCACGGCGCCACGTTCGGGAAGGGTGAGACTGCCGTTGATGGCGGCGGCTGCCTGGGTGCCCGTGGCATGATTGAGGTTGTCCACCTGGTCTTTCATCAGGGCCTTGAGCGGTGAAATGACGATGGTGAGCGCCCCGGTTCGTTCGTATCGGTGAAGTGCCGGGATCTGGTAGCAGATGGACTTGCCGCCGCCTGTGGGCAGAATTGACAGGTGGTGGCTTCCGGAAAGGGCGGCTGCAACGATTTCCCGCTGGAGCATACGGCCGTCGGGCATGGTCCGGTACGCTTTGAATCCAAAATATTTATTTAAAAGACGGTCTGGATTGTTGTGCTGTGTGCAAAAGCTACAGGCGTCATTCCCGCAGGCCATGCGAAGTCTAAAAATCAGATCCGCTATCCCGTCGAACTCATGGAGAACCCAGCCGGGAAGCACGGAATTGCCCCCGGCCACCCGCAGCCAGGAAATCAGGTAGGCAAGTTCCGGTTTTCTATTCGGTGACGTATTGATTTCCTCCCAGATTTCCCGGGCTGCCGTGGCGCATCCCCGGGCCCGGCACAGATTTAAGAATAGCGCCCGAGCTTGGGTTGTTTGGGGTTTTGATTCACCAAGATGCTCAAAAAGCCGGGAGATCCCCTGGAATTTCTTGGACGGCAGGTCAAAGGCCCAGGCAAAGAAAGCAATGAGCCCGGGCGCGCTTTTTTTTAAAAGAAGAAAGGCGGCCAGTTGATCTTCAAACAGCACCATGGAAAGTTTTGCATCGGCCACAGGATTATTTTTTGATGCACTTAAAAGTTTGTAGCCTTTGATGAGCCGGTGATATGGATTTTCCGGAAATGCCAAAGGCGAGAGTACCAGCGTATCAATGGGCGGTAAAGAGAGGATTCCGGCTTTTGGACAATGTGCCTGAACCAAGGCCAGGTCATGCTTGATGATATTGTGCCCTAAAATATGTGCTGCACCTTGTGCAAACCGGGAAAGTCGTTGGAATACCGGGGTTGGATTTGAAATATTGTTTTCATTGAAAACCTGATCGTTAAATACGGCGCCGATGTGAAATACAGTACCATCAGGCGTGGCTTCAAAATCAATGACAAGGGACTTGGACAGATACGCCTTTAGGGCAGACGCCAGGGCTGCGGGCGGATTCTTTGGTGCGGGTTCGGATCTTTCGTCCGATTCCCGCTCCCGCTCTCTATCCCTGTCGTTCGCCATTATCGGAACATTTTCGGGGTTAAAAATGCAGTGAGCCTCATTGTTCCCGGGCCGACACGGTTCCAGGCATTTGCGTTCATTTCCAGCCGGGCATAGGCGCAGGTGGGCATCTTTTTTAGGGGTGGGCCTGCGTCATCCGGTTGCAAAAATTATGAAATGCCGGGTTATGGCCCACAATAACAGCCTGGTTAATGGTTTCAGGCAGATCGTTCCGGCAGAATGCCAAAAGGTCATGGGCACTGAAGGTGTATAGTTTTTCTGAAACGGTCCAGGTAAACGAAATGTTTTTAAGATTGCCGGCAATCCTTTCAATGGTTTCTGTGGCCCTTTGTGCAGGACTGGTGAACACATTGGAAAAATTACAGCCTGTTTTTGCGATTTCAGAGGCCATGACAGTGCATGCCCGGATGCCTCTTGGGGCAAGGGGTCTGTCAATATCTGCAAGGTGTTCATCCTTCCAGCTGGATTTGGCATGACGGATAAGGTGAAGTGTTTTCATCATTTAAATAGAAACTCCAGCCCATTACGTTTTATTTCGTACACGGTGCGCAACTGCTCCCCTAATTTACCCGGAGGAAATCCCTGTCTGCTGAACCATACGAGATAGGGTTCGGGTAAATCCACTAAAGGCCGGCCTTTGTATTTACCAAATGGCATTTGTGCCTTTGCAAGCACCTCAAACGCTTGTTTGTCCGGTTCAAGAACTGTTCCCAAAAGTTTAATGTCTCCTCGAGCGTTTTTGTTAGAATATCCAGCAAAATAATACGATATGACGACATAAAAACGCAAGGCCCTGGATACCTAGTGCCCGACCGGAAACTAATTATTGTGCTTCAAGTTCCGGGACCCGATACCGGGCAACGTGGGTTGGATCAGGGTTTTGATAGACCCTGTCAGCCATGGCTGTTTTATATGAAAGACTTTGGACGGTACTCAGATCTTTCAAACTTTGTTGTGGGCCGAGCCTGGACGCTGATAAGACCAAGTCGGCCCATGATCAAAATAAAATCGCCCATATACTTGTCTTTTAAGCCACCCTCGGCGTTACGCCAAAGGACACATATTAATAATATGCTTCCATTGGCGTGCCTTGATGGTGACTTAAAATCCGGCGTATCTGTGGCAGATTTAATTCTGATCATGGGCCTTATTCAGGGTATTTTTTTTCTAAGCACTCATCACATATGCTGTGGCTGAACACTGCGTCGGAGTGGTCGGAAATATAGGCTTCCAGGTGGGTCCAATATCCTTTGTCATCCCTGATTTTTTTGCAGATAGAACAAATGGGCAGCAGTCCCTGCAGGGTTTTGATCTCTTCTTCAGAACGTTTTCGTTCGGTCAGATCTCTTATCACGGCAACTCTTGCGTCCTGTCCGTTAAATGATATTTTTTTTCCCTGGACTTCCAGGGGAAATTGGGAACAGTCCTTTCTTATGCCGGTCACTTCATAAATTGCGTCCGAATCGTTTTCAACATGGTATTTTACCGTTGTTTTATGTTCAGGTACCACAAAATCGCTGGGATTCATGCCTAAAAGTTCTTCAAACCTGTATCCGAACATGTCACTCATTTTTTGATTGGCCTCGATCACGGCACCGCTTCTTGTGATGGCAATACCTTCGGATGTTGTCTCGGAAAGGGTCCGGAATCGATTTTCACTCACCTGAAGTTGTTGCTCTGCTTTGATCCGATTGTCTATTTCCATTTTCAGGCGGCGATTCCAGAAAAATGAAATGAATAAAATAACGGCCAGTGAAACTAAAATGATCTCCTCATAGTAGTGTTCGTAAAAAGAGTCTTCCTTGAATAATACGTTACTTTGGGCAGGCAATGTGTCCTTGCTTATGTGCCAGCGTTCCAGTTGGCGCCAGTCGTAGAAAAAACCGTGAAATTGATCGGACCATTTCCCGGCGGTATTTTTGACAAGTTCGGGGTTCTTCAATACGGATGCCATCCGCTCTCCGACCAGTTCCCCGCTGAGCAGGTATCCCCCGACGATGCCGCTGCCCAACAATGAGGTCCATAAACTGTAAACCGGGGCAGTCGCGCTTTGGCTGATTTGTGCTGCGGCATTATAGGGAATATAGCGGACCCCTGATCCATCCCGCATGATGAGCAGATAAAAGATGATACTGTCGGAGTCCAACTGTGACAGCCGCTCACAAAGCAGCTTCATGGGCAGTCCAACCAGGGATTTGACCTTTTGGTCCGGATTAAGTTGTGAAAACAGGTCTAAAAATATTTCCACCCTTTTTCTGCAGTGTTCCGTTGTCCCGGCAACCAAATATATTGTTTTACCTTGGCTGATTTTTAATAATTCTTTTGCCGCCCTTTGAATATCAACATTCACAGGGATAACCGCTGATGCCTCATGAATGAATTTTTTACTTATGGGGCCTGGGTTTAAAAGGTATTTCCGGGCACCCTGAAACAGCATAGGACACGATGTAAATAGCTTTCTTGCAGGTGTGCTTTCAAAAATGACATGATCAATCCGGTACCCTTTGTATTTTTTGAAAAGATATTCTTTGAAAATGAGGATCTGGTCCTGACCGTGGAATCGTCCGGCATCCATATATTCATAAAATAGATTTGGGGGGGACGATAGTGCTTTATAATACTTCTCTATGCCTTTTTCAATTTCCTTCTGCCAGGGCATACCTTTGTGCCAGGAAAAAATTATCAGAATATTGTTTTTTTTTGAATTGTCTGCCATGGCCGGCATACCCATTGCCCAAAAAACAAGAATCACAAGAATCAATAAAAAAGTACATCCGCCCTTAAACCGACACATGGTATGGGTAATATATCTTAGGATCGGGATCATAAAACACTTGGCCTTTTTGTCGATTCCATGATTAAAATTTTAGATTCTATCTAAAAATTTTGGATTGCCATCTCTTTGCCTGCAGGAAGATTGCCGTAATATTTTGTGACTTCCACGATGTTGCATGCGCCGCTGTTGTATTGAACATTCATGGCGCTATTGGGTCCGATGATCCGGGTTCCGGCTTGGATATGCTTTGATATCCGCACCCTGGGGACCCCATTATCAAGCGCTTTTAACTGATCGATTTCCATTTTTTGTTCAGTGATTTCAGCCTGGTCGTTCAGGGCCTTTTGGATATTTCCCTGGCAGGCTTCTATTTGAGCGACCAGGTCATCTTGGGTATTAAACAATGTTCTAATGGCTTTTTCGGCAGTTTTCAGCCGAAAAACGGTCTCTTTGTATTCTTCTTTTATAGACCCCTTTCTGTTTTCTGTAATATGCGACACCTGGGCCTGTAGTTTTTCTGCATTTTTTTTCAGCGTTTCGCAGGAACAAGAATGGACCATGATTTTTTCATGTATGTTCAAATTTTGTTCTTCTAAATTTTTCTTTTTTTGGGTCAGCTTTATGATAAGGCTTTTTATCTTATTTTCTTTTTTTATCAGTTTGTCTTTTATTTCATTTAAGTAGTCATTCCTGCCGGGTTTAAGGGTGGACGGCTCTGACTTTTCAGTGCCCACCAGCCTTACAAACAGTCCCATTTTGGCACCAATGGTAGAGGATAGGATCCGGCCTTCTGTGTTCAGAAAGTGACCGTTGATGGAAATTGAGGATTCCATGATTTCCCTGGTTACGTTCATATTGCCCAGAGCCTTGATCTTTGATTTATTGATAAATTGGGTTGTGATACTTCCCTGGGCCGTAACCTGTGCATTCGTGATGCCTTTTGAGACTTTCAGATCCTTGGTTATAGATATGATGCCGCCGTTGATTTCATTGACGGTCAGATTGGCGCAAGAGACCTTGAAGCCATCCTTGATATTACCGTGAACAAATACATTGCCCTCAAAATCGACATGGCCGGTTTCAAAACCCACATCATTTTTAATGATAAGTTCTTGATAAACCGAGACGATTCCTCTGTTGTCAAGGCAGGGCTCGCCTTCGTCTGTCGCATACAGTGCAAAACCGTCTTCGGAGAGCATTGTCCCGGTCCCTGCTTTTAATGTCACGTTTTCAAGTGGTTCAAGCCGAATCTGCTCGCCTAAGACATTTGGGACGGCAGGGGCTTGTTCCCAGAGAATTTTTTTTGCAAGGAGCGCGCCTTTTTTCACAAAAGGGATATCTCCCCGGTCTTTGAAATCTATGGTGCCGTCCTCTTTAAAAATTCCTGGACTCCGGTCTTGGGTATTGAAAAAATATTCAATTTTACCGTCTGTTTCCGGTTGGATTATCGGCATTTCTGCCACGATCCATTTGTCTCCGCCGGCTAGATGCGCCCTTAAACGCTTTGATATTTTTTCATCTGATATTATACCGGAGATCACGCCCCTTTTTTCCAGCAAGGCTTTGACGATTGTTGTATCGATATCTTCGAGTAACGGCTTTTTATTTTTGATCCATGCCTTGGTGGCGTGGTTGGAAACGATCAGTTCAATGGGAATATCATCCTCGGACAGATTCCTCGTCTCTGATGTTTGTTCAGCCGCCGGTATCGCTTGGGTTTCAGCAGCATCTTCAAACATTTCTTTCCAGGTGTGACGGTCAATCATATTTTTTTCCAAAAGAAGATCCCTTACAGGAATGCATTCTCCATTATTTTTAAACCGCCTCATTTGTTCTGACAGACAGATTTCCAAGGCTCCGGAGGAAATCAATTTTTGATCAATCAGTTTTCCGGCTTCGATTTTATCAAGAACTCTTGCCTGGATAAATCGCCTTCTTACCACAAGGCGGCTCACATCTAGCCTGGAGAGTGTGCCTGACGTGGACAGTATGTTTTCAGGTGTCCTTTGGGACGGAGACAGGTCGGTGCGGTTCTCCATTTGTTCTTTTAATTTTAATATTTGTTCCGCTTCGACCAAGCCCTCATTTTGGGCCAGTTCCCAGATATCGGGAACCGTTGTGTACGACTCGATGTCAACGCCGTCACCAAATGACGGGTGCAAGTTGCTCAGTAACGGTATGGCATTTTGGAGCGCAACCCCTATGATTTGATCAATCAGGTCGTAATCGGGGGATGCCATGGCGCCTGCCCACTTTGCCGTGTCTGGTTGACTGCCGATAGTGGGGAAAGACAGGTCGTATTTTTGGGCCATGTCGGCGAGGATCGTTTCTAATTCCTGATTAATGATTTCAAATGCCTGGATCAATGTGGTTTGATTCTGGATTGGCTTATCGGAAAAATAGTAATCTAGGCCCGGAAACATCTTTTCCTGTCCCCTCTCTTTTTCTAATTGGTCCAGCGCATTTTTGATGGATGTCAGTTGTTCCTTTTTTGCTGTTTCCTGCTTTTTAAATGCTTTTTTTTCCAGGGTCTTTTGCTTGGCCAGTTGGTAAAGTTGTGCATTTTGATTTTTGATAATGACTTGAATTCGTCTTTTTTCATGAATGCTGTGATATATTTCAATCTCCTGGGTCAGCATCGCAAATAAGTCCACGTCGTCCCAAGGTTTGGTGATGTACTTGTGAATTCCCCCCTGGTTAATGGCATCCATGGCAGCATCAAAGTCATGGTAGCCTGTCATCAGTATCCGCCTTGAATCCGGGCAAAGATCCATAACTTTATTAAAAAATATATACCCACTGATGCCCGGCATGTTCTGGTCCGACAGAATTACGGCAAAGGGTTTTTCCGCATTCCGGATGATGGTTAATCCCTGTTCGGCGTTTAACGCCGTATTTACGGTGGTAAATCCATGGCGTTTTAGCAGCCTGCGCAATGCTGTTAGAATATTGTGTTCATCATCCACGATCAGAATTCCGGATTCCAGGGTCTCTTGGTTTATGGATTTCATCAGCTTTTTCCCGGCATTGTTAAACCGTTTCGAATCGCAATATCCTGGAACTGTATATATACTTCCTCCCTGATCTGGGCAGCAAAGCCGTTAAGATTACTCTGGGTCAGGATTTTTTTATTTTTCATGGATTGCTCGATTCGATCCAGTTCATTTTTGTTTTTTATATCACCATCCTTCAACGCATCCATTCTATCGGTTACCTCCGCGATCTCTGCGTTCAACCCGTCCAGGATTTTGTCAAACATTTGTGTTTCCTGTTTCAACTCTTTATAGAGTTCAAACAGTTTGAGATTCTGGGCTTTGGCCTGCTCAAACAGGCGTTTGGCCTCAATGGCCGCCTCAAATTGTGTCACAGCATCTAAAACCGCCCGAATGAATGCCTTGTTATCCAGAGGTTTTGGAATGAATCGATTAATTGAACCATTATTTATGGCTCGAATTACGGCAGCCAGGTCCGAATATCCTGACATCAAAAATCTTGGGGTGTCCGGTGAGATCAAGGCGGCTTTTTCAAGCAGGGCATCCCCTGTCATTTCAGGCATCTTCTGGTCACTGATCACCAGTGAATAAGGAATTTCGGCCTGACGCATTTTCAGCAAAGCCTGGTTACCGTCCTGCGCATACTCCGTTGTGATGTTCTCCTGCGCTAAAATTTTTTGAATAAGTGTGGCAATAACTTTTTCATCATCCACGACCAGAATTGGATAGGCATGTGTTTTACTCAATGGATCACCCGTCAAATGTAAAGTTTTCGGCTGCTGTTTTAAGGCAGGCTTCCACAACGTCCGGATCATAGAACCTGCCCCTGTTTTTTTTGATTTCCTCTAATGCTTTGTCCATGCCTAGTCCCGGCCGGTAAGGCCTGTGGGAAGACATGGCCTCAACCACATCCGCCACCGTTAATATTCTTGCTTCGGGCAGGATGTCGTCTCCTGAAAGCCCCAAAGGATAGCCTGAGCCATCCATACGTTCATGGTGCTGGTGAACGATTAGGGCCACAGGCGTGGGGAAATTGATGTTTTTAAGAATATCAAAACTCACCTGGGGATGGGTTTTTATCAAACTGAATTCGATGTCCGACAAGGTGCTCGGTTTTGACAAAATCTCAGCCGGGATGGCGATTTTTCCTAAGTCATGGAGGATTCCGGCCATGCGGATACTGGAGACGATTGTGTTGTCAAGCCCCATGGATCGGGCGATTGCAATGGCAAGCTGTGCCACCCGTTTTTGATGTCCGGCCGTATACGGGTCTCTTGCATCCACGGTTGAGGACAGGCTGTTTGTTACCCCATCGACGATCTCATTCATCCGCTTCAGGCTTTGTTTGAGTTCCTGATTGGTCTCACGCTCCTTGATCACCCGATTAAGCCGGATTTGAAATTCTTTGGTGCTGAACGGTTTTTGAATAAAATCCTTGGCGCCTTGGGTGACGGCATTTTCGTAGGACAAGTCTTTAAAGTAACCGGTCATCATGATAACATCTGCCGAGTAGTTCTCTCTTATCTGTTTTGTCAGCTCAATGCCGCCCATCTCAGGCATGGCGATATCCGTTATCACCACATCCACCACTGTTTCTTCCATCACTGTGATTGCCTCAAGTCCGTTTGAGGCAACAAGACAGTCATACCCTTCTTGAAGAACCAGTCGTTTTGCCAGCTTCAGGATGCTTTTTTCATCATCCACCACCAAAACACTTATTCTTTTTTTTGATGTGACCTCGTCTTCTGTCATGTCTTTACCCCCCTTGTGTTTTCATCAAGTACCTTTCTGACGGTGCCAATGAAAACTTCTTGTTCGATGGGTTTTTGGACAAATGCATGCCATTTGTTTTTCATTTTTTCGTCCACCATATGCTTATTTTGATATCCGCTGCAGAGTACCACCAGTGTATCCGGTCTGCTTTCCAGTATCTTTTCTTTGAGCTTATCGCCGGTCATTCCGGGCATTGTCAGATCGGTTATCACCAGATCAAAGTTTTCAGGATTTTCTTTAAACAGGTTAAGGGCGTCATAGGGATTATTGGCAGTTGTGACGTCATAGCCTTCCTTTTCCAGTATCCGTTTTCCCACTTTTGTGATGGACGGTTCATCATCAATCAGAAGAATACTTTCGGAACCCGTGGTTGCATAAATTATCTCGTCGTCGCACTGATCTGTTGTTACACTGTCTGCAATGGGAATCAAGATGGTAAAAACCGTGCCCTGACCCAATGCTGTTTTTACCTTGATCGTGCCACCGATATCCTTTACGATCCCCTGAACCACAGCAAGCCCCATGCCCGTTCCCTCTCCCTGGGCCTTGGTGGTAAAATAGGGTTCAAACATTTTTTCCATCACCTGCGGGGCAATGCCGGTTCCGGTGTCCGATACTTCAAGCTTGACATAATTACCCGGTTCAAGATCCCGGGTGGATTCCGTATCTGTTTTATCTATTTTTTCGTCCGTCAGGCTGATTCCCAATGCGCCGCCGGCGTTTTTCATGGCATGGGCCGAATTGGTGCAAAGGTTCATCATGACCTGGTGAATCTGGGTGGGATTGGCAAATATAACAGACGCACTTTGCACATCGGTGTTAAGTTCAATTGAGGTGGGAATGGTGGATCGGATAAATTTGGCCACCTCTTTGACAATGTAATCCATTTGAATATAAGAATATTTTTCATCCGACTGTCTGGCAAAGGTTAAAATTTGTCGGACCAAGTCCTTGGCCCTGAGCCCACAGTTCAAAATTTCCGTCAGATCTTCTTCCATCAATGAGTCTTTTTCTGCATTTTTTAATGCCAACTGTGAAAATCCGATAAGGGCGGATAGTATATTATTAAAATCATGGGCGATTCCGCCTGCCAAAGTGCCAATGGCTTCCATCTTGTGGGCCTGGAGCAGCTCTTTTTCAAGGATTTTGCGACGGGTGATGTCCGTGAAAATTTCAATGAATTTCGTATGATCGTCATTTCCCCCAAACACGGGGGTGGTCGTGTGGATATATGTTTTATCAAAAATATCTATGATCATTTCAGACGAGGAGAAGCCCTCAGGTATGTTCTTTTGTATAGGGCAATGCAGAATAGGACTGTTTGAACCATGGAAAATATCATGGCATTTGGCGCCGATAATCTTATTTTTCGGAATTCCAATTTGTTGAACAGCAAAGCGGTTTGCCGCGATAATTGTATGGTTATCATCAATCACCACGGCCATATGGCCGATGGCCTCAAAAATTTCTTCCCATTGCTTTTGTGTCTTACGAACGGTTTGTTCGGCCGTTTTCCGCAATTCTATTTCTGCTCGAAGCTCCCGGTTTTTTTCCACTAATTCCCGGGTTCGTTCTGCGACCCGTTGTTTCAGTTTTTCTTTTGACTTTCGAAGATGATTTTCCAATTTTTTCCGCTGGGTAATGTCTCTGATTACACCCACTGTACCCAGATGAATTTTATTTTCATTTTTTGTATTTTCGGAATAAAGCCCTGCACTGTTGATCTCCACAACAATAGAATCGTCTCCGATCTGCTCCAGGGTTGCCGTAAGATTGTGGTTGCCTTTTTTAGAAACCAGCCGGATCTCCAGTCCCGTGGTTTTCCTGTCCCCGGTTCTTCTTTCGTCAAACAGCTTGAGCGGTTTATTTAGAGCTCCGATACTTAATTTATCAATCGCGGTTTCTCTGGAGACCTGCGCTAAATCCATAGGACGGATCAGGCAGGAAAAATGCCTGCCGACCAATTCCTCCGGTTCGTATCCCAGCCGTTTCACCGCATGATTTACGAAACTGAAACAACCGTCCGTATTAATCCGATAGACAATATCCGGTACTGTTTCCACTAGGCTCTTAAACCGGTATTCAGACGCATTTAATGCATGAAGCTGTCGTTCAATATGTGCCTTTGACGCGGCCAGAGCCCTCTTTTGTCTGTCTAATTCAAGGAAAACATTGACTTTACTCAATAGGATTTTTGTCTCAAAGGGTTTGACCATAAAATCTACAGCACCGGCCTCGTATCCTTTGAATACATGGTAATCGCTTGAATAGACGGCGGATACAAAGATGATGGGAATACTGCGGGTCTTTTCTTCGGAACGAAGGAACTCAGCCAGCTCGTAGCCGTCCATTTCAGGCATCTGCACATCCAGGATGGCCAGGGCGAACTCATGGTTCAAACTGGCGATCAAGGCATCGTTGCCGTTCAATGCCTCTATGATTTCTGCATTAATTTCTGCCAGCACTTTTTTCAGGCTGAAGATGTTTTCCGGCTTATCGTCAACAATTAAGATTTTTTGTACTCTTTCCACACCATCACCTCAAAATGTCAAGCAGGGTTGTTGGTTGTAGTAACTGATCCACACATCCGATATCCATGGCTGCCTGGGGCATGGCTGGGCATTGGGCTGTGTTCGGTGCCTGGACAACGGTAAGACCGCCGGACTGCTTTATGACGGCAAGGCCTTGGGCACCGTCTTTATTGGCTCCGCTCAGCAGGATTCCAGTCAACTGCTCCCCATAAACAAAGGCTGCGGACTCAAATAGAACATCAATGGAGGGACGGGCATAGTTTACCCGATCATCCACAGTCAAGGAAAAGGTTTTATCGTGTTCCACCAGAAGATGGTAATCCGCGGGCGCCATATAAACGTTTTCAGGTTCAATGGAATGCTTTTCCCGGGCCTCTTGCACCCGGATGTCTGTCCGGCTGTTCATTTGCTTTGCCAGATCCCCCTGATCCGAAGGATGAAGATGGATGACGACGATAATCGGCAGGGGATAATCCGGAGGCAGATTGCACAGCAAATCGTTCAGTACCTCTAAGGATCCGGCAGATCCGCCAATGACAACCGCTTTAAACATTTTGTCTCCCTGTTTTTTTTTGAAACACCCTGTGTTTTTCGTCCAGCACCACAAATTTATCCCTTATCGTTGCGCACACGAGCGATTCCCGGCGGCCCAGACATAAAAATCCGTTTTCCGCCAGGCTTTCGTAAAATAGGTTTAAAACACGGTCCTGGAGTTTTTTATTAAAGTAGATTAACACGTTTCTGCACATAATCAACTGTGTTTCGCTGAATACACCGTCGATGGCCAGGTTGTGGTTAGCAAAGGTGATGGGCTCTTTTAAGCTTTGCCGCAGTTTCATCGCACCATATTCGGCATGATAGTATTCTGAAAAAGACCGTCTGCCGCCGGCCGCCTGATAATTTTGTGTGAAATTTTTGACATCCTTAATATCATAAATTCCTTTTTTAGCCGTATTCAGGGCGTCGTCGTTGAAATCCGTGGCATAAATAACGGTGCGCTTGGAAAGATTTTCTTCTTTAAGCAGGATGGAAAGGGAGTAGGCCTCTTGTCCGGTGGCACAGCCGGCATGCCATATTTTCAGGGACGGATAGCTTTTCAGGTACGGCAGCACCTTCTGTCTTAATACGAGAAACAGACCCGGATTTCGGAACATTGTCGTGACTGTAATAGACATCTCACCTATAATCCGTTCAAAAAATGACGGGTCATGCAATACCATAGGAATTAATTGCGAAATGCATTCCAAGCCCGCCTGGGTTTTAACGTTGTGAATTCGCCGGTGAACGGACGCCCTGGCATACTGGCGGAAATCGTGTCCATACCGCTGGAAAATAGCCTCAAGCAGCAGGGTGACCTCCAGTTTTTCAAGTTCTGTGGTTTCCATGGGTATAAGACCTCTAATTTAATGTTTGAACGAAAATCCGTGCTTGGACGAAAAGTTGCCCAGATGCAAGGCGCAAGCAAAGCTGAAACCGGAGCGTACATTAGTCCGTGAGGATTTCAGGTTTGTGCAGCAACGCAGCAGGTGGGTGACTTTTCGTTCAAACACTATTCGTATAACCAGACCCGCATCATGGACAAAAGCCGGTCAATGTCCACGGGTTTGGTCAGGTAATCGTTTGCACCTGCCTCAATGCAGTCGGTTTTGTCCTGTTTCATGGCCTTGGCGGTCAGGGCAATGATGGGCAGACTAGAGAATTTTGCGTCTTTCCGGATCTCCTTCATGGCTTCATAACCATTCATGACCGGCATCATGATGTCCATGAGCACCAGATCAATATCGGGCTTGTTTTTTATCATTTCAACGGCCTTTTGTCCGTTTTCCGCCTTTAAAACGTTCATCTTGCGTTCGGCAAGTACCTTGGCCAGTGCAAACACATTGCGCATGTCGTCGTCCACCAGAAGTATGGTTTTGCCGTCAAACATCCGGTCGCTGTTATGGATATCCGTGATCATCTGTTTTTTGTCCGCCGGTAGATCTTTTATCATGCGGTGCAGAAACAGCGAGGTCTCATCCAAAAGCCGTTCCTCGGATTTTACCCCCTTAATGATGATGGATTCCGAGTATCGCCTGAGTATCTCCTCCTCTTCAAACGAGAGATCCCGGCCGGTATATACAATGATAGGGGGCAGGGTGATCTCCTGATCGGTTGTGAAGGCTTCAAGCAGTTCAAACCCGGTCATATCCGGCAGGCCGAGATCCAGAATGATGCAATCATAACTTTTTGATTTGACGGCTGTCAGGGCATTCTTACCGGATTCGGCATTATCAATGGTAAGGTCCCGCCCGGTCAGAAGCCGTTTGATACTTTGTTGCTGGTTGGTATCATCCTCTACAATCAGCAGGGACTTTACCTTTTGGGTGACCACTGCCTCAATTTTGTCCAGGGCCGTTTCCAGGGTTTTGGGGGAGACCGGCTTGGTCAGATACCCGATGGCCCCCTTGTTGCGCACGTTGAATACCGGTTTTTCAACCGACATGAAATGGACCGGGATATGCCGGGTGGCGGCGTTCTCCTTTAGGCTGTGAAAGACGGCCCAACCGTCCATGCCCGGCAGTTTGATATCCAGAATTACCGCTTTGGGAATGTATTGGCGGGCCAGGGCCAATCCGTTTTCTCCCGTTGCTGAGTAAAGGCATAAAAAGCCGCGTTTTGCACAAAAATTCATCAGTGTTTTACCGAAATGGGTGTCATCTTCTATGATGAGAACGCTTTTGCTGTCGGGTGTGATTTTTTCGCGGTCATCGGGCAGGTGTACCTGGGAATCGTCCGGGATATCCGGTGACGTCTCTTCCGTCTCGGTGGGGGGGGAGGGCGCAGGCGGCTGATGAACCGGTACCGTCTCTTTTTCAATGGTTTGCCCTGCATCTTTAAGTCCGGCAGGCAGGTACAGGGTAAAGGTAGATCCTTTCCCGGGGGTGCTCTGCAGATGAATTTCACCGCCCAATAGTTTTGACAGTTCCCTGCAGATGGACAGCCCAAGTCCCGTGCCGCCATATTTTCTGGATATCCCGCCTTCGGACTGCTGAAACGCTTCAAATATCAGTGCCTGCTTATCCTTGGCGATGCCGATTCCCGTGTCTTTGACCGAGACAGCCAGAATACCTCCTTGGGCAAGACTTTCGCGCTGGTAGGCAACATCCTTTTCAGGGCTGTAAAAATTGACGTAAATACCGCCTTGGGAAGTAAATTTAACGGCATTGCCTATCAGATTTTTCAACACCTGTTTGACCCGTTCAAAATCACTGAAAATTGATGACAGGCAGCCCGGAACAACACGGACATCCAGTTCCAGATTTTTTTCCCGGGCCAGGTGGGCGAAGGTCGTCCCAAGATTCCGGGCAAGTTCTGATATCTCAATGTCACACAGATTCAGCGTCATCCTTCCGGCTTCAATTTTGGACAGGTCAAGGATCTCATTGATCATGTTGAGCAGATCCGAACCGGAGGAAAAGATAACCTGTGCCGACTCGACCTGATCCTGGGTAAGGTTTTTTTCTTTGTTTTCCGACAAAATTTTTGCCAGCAGCAGCAGGCTGTTGAGCGGTGTCCGCAATTCATGGGACATATTGGCCAGAAACTCGGACTTATATTTGCTGGACAGGGCCAGGTCTTCCGCTTTTTGGGTCAGTTCGGATTTCATCTGTTCCAGTGCCTGATTCTTTTCTTCGATCTGGATTCGGTTGCGCTCAAGAAATTGTGTTTTTTCTTCGAGCTCTTCGTTGGAGGCCTGCAATTCTTCCTGTTGCTGTCTGAGCCGGTCCTCGGAGGCCGTCAGTTGCTGGGTCTGTTCTTCCAGCTCTTCGTTGGCTGCCTGGAGTTCCTCTTGCTGGTTTTCCAAAGATTGTTTCTGGGTGCGGGTTTTTTCCAGCAGTTTGTCCTGTTCCTGTCTGGAACGGGCTGAATTCAGCGCCACCCCGATACGGCCGGCTGCTTCTTTTAAAAAGTGTTTGTCAATGTCCGTGAAGGTTTGCAACGTCCCTAATTCCAGAATGCCTTCAACCTCGTCATTGAATATCAAAGGAATAATGGCCGACTGTCTGGGGGACATTTCACCTAATCCCGAACATACGGTAAAAAAAGATTCGGGCAGGTCTTCCAGGTACCTGATTTTCTTTTCAGCCGCACACTGTCCGGCCAGCCCTTCACCGAATCCGAACCGGGTGGATCTACTCTGGTCGGGGCGGACGGCAAAACCGGCAGCCGGTTTAAATCCATTGTCATGGGTAAGGACGTACAGCAGGCCGATGTGGGATTGGACATGCTCGCACAAAAAATTAATCAAGTCGTTGTATGATCGTTCCAATGTCCGATCTTTTCTTAAAATGGATTCAAGTCTGGAAATTCCCTGTTCAATCCACAACAGGTCCGAGTCTTTTTTCTTTGCCTGCCTGAGGCCGGCGACCATTTCATTGAATGCCTTTGTCACATTTCCGATTTCATCCGACGAGACAATGGGGATGGAAACATCGAAATTTCCCTTTGAGATCAGTCCGACAGCGGTCTCCAGTTTTTTGACCGGTCGACTCAGCTTCAATACAAAATAGAAGGAAAGCAGCGCAGACACCAGCACAACTGCCGCCATAACCATAACCTGCCACTTGAGTATTAAATTGGCAGAGGCTAATGCCTTGGAGGCCGTTTGTTCCACCACCACCAACAGGTGCGGTTGATCCGTGACGTAGGCATTGGAAACCACCGGGATGTTGTCCCGGTTCATGTGGCGGGCAAGTGTTCTGGGTACCTTTTTGCCGTGGACAAACAAATCGGCAAGGGGGTTATACGTTGCTCTTTCCCGGGCTAGTGCTGCGCTTTTATCCGGATAAAGGACGATTTCTCCATTTTCATCCAGGACATACAGGTATCCGGCGTTTATGTGGTGCTGGTCAGATACGCTTTCGAGCAGCCGATTCATATTGATTTCCATGGTCAGCGCAAAGCTGTTTTTCCGAGCCGACGGATTGATAAAAAACAGGTCCACCGGAAGGATCAAAACACCATGGCTGGTCCTTGAAATGGGGCGGATTATCTGTTTTGAATTCAGGACGCCAAGGGCTGTTTTAATTTTTTGGCTGGCTTCAAAATGGTCGGGCGTATAGGTATCCTCTTTTGTGACCTTTAACAAAGGCCTTCCTAACGCATCCGTAACCGTCAGGGACGCAATCTGTGGAAAAGATTTGAGCATCAATTGGAGTGTCCATTCCCGGTCATAGGCGTCCTGGTCTTCAAATCCGTTGTTTTCCATTATAATGCGGATATTTACCAGCGTATCATGGACGGCCGTCTCAATGACGGCGCCTGCCTTTCTTGCAGCCGCAAAATTGGCCTGGGAAACCGACGTCAGCAAGGTAGACCGGATTTTGGCAATGGATATAATGCCAAAGCCCCCCAAAGGCACCACTGCCATAAGAAAAATAGCCAGTGTTATTTTGACGCTGATTTTATTCCACCATTTCATTGGCGCCTCTCTTTTTAAAATTCAATCTCGACAATTCGGTCAGCCATTTTATAAGCGTTTGGCGGGAGGGTGAGCCCCAATTTTTTTACCATCCATGCGTTGATAATGAATTCGTATTTTTCAGGTGTTTCAATGGGAATGTTTTCCGGGCGTTCACCATGTACAATTTTATGTGCCAGGCGGGCCGCCTGTTTTCCGTTGAGATATCTGGAACCGGCATATGAGGCAATAGCCCCTTTTTTAATGCTGGCCATCCCATATCCGAATACGGGGATTTTTTGTGCTATGGCCCTTGGTAGGATGATATCTTTCAGTGCTCCCTGGATTACAGCCACCGGATTTAAAAGGATCGCATCCACGTTGTCCCGAAAAATCATCTGCGTAAAATTACGGATATCATCTACGGTTTCCACCTCTTTTACGATAAGTTCCAGGTTCAGTGCTTTTGCTTTTTTACGGGCTATCGCGATGGATTCCACAGAAGGAACGTTGGAGGGCATATGAAAACAGAATATTTTGCGGGTACCGGGCAGAATTCGTTTAATGAACCACATCCGCTTGGCCGTGATATTGGTGTCATTGGTCTCTATGCCGGTGATATTTTTATCCGGGGCGGTCATGGTTGAGGCCAGTCCCCTGTCAATGGATGAGGAGACTGAAAGAAACACCACGGGAATATCCGTCCCCCGGGTCGCAGCCATCAGTGCATCGGCTTCGATTCCCCCTGCGGCTACTGCAATATCCGGTTTTTCCGCAATAATTTCTTTGGCAAGTGCCGGCAGGTTGTGCTTTTGATTGTCGGCATTTAAAATCGTGTACGTGAATTTATCCGTATCATTGTCAGCAAAAAATGCCATGCCGTCTTTAAAACCGTCCACCGGTTCCTGGCGGGTGTCGTTCGCCATGAGGATCCCGAATGTGATTTTCTCTTGTGCATTGGCAGGTGCGTAGTACCCTGCAATGATAGAAAAAAGCATGCCGGACAGGAGCAGAATGAGCATCTGTCTGCTCCCGGGATGAATACGATTTCTACAGATGGGGATACAGTTAATCATAATAACCTCCTTTTAACTGCCTTTTTGTGTTGTGTTGCACATAAAAAGTTTTCAGCATGCCGGACCGGTATCTAAGTTATGGCGCAAAGAATTGAGGCTTTTGCAATACCTTTCAGGATGTAGCCCTGAGAGTTAAAAAAAAGAAATAAATTATAAAGATTTACGATACATAAAAGTTTACACTAACAAAGAGGAAGTTTCAAAATTTTTTTTATTTCTCCAAATTTCGGCATTCTTCATGTACCCGGAGAGCTGTTTTTGTCAGATCGTATCTTTGCAATAGTTGAAAATGCCTGGCACGGAACCTGAAAAAAATGGTATTAAGAATATAGAGCATTCTTGCCGAAACATTATCCGGAGAATACATGTTACAATCTTTGCGATCAAGAATACTGATGATAGTCGTGTGTATTGTTGTTTCAACTGTTACCGGCATCATTTATTGTGTTCAAATAGAAACCCTGAGGACTCTGTCCGCAATTCAGGAGGAAAACGCAAGGAATATACTGAATACGGTCATGTTGAATGTCGAAAATGAATACCATAGTCTGCTTTTTCATAAAAAAAATCTGCTTGAAACCCGAAAAAATGAAAGAAGAAACGTTGTCAATATCGCTATTGCGGCGATCCATCAGTTCCACGATAAGTTCCGCCAGGGCATTTTGACCCAGGAACAGGCGAAAAAACAAGCCATCGCCATTATCCGAGGTATGAGATATGACAAGGGCGTGGGGTACCTGTGGATTAATGACACGGGACGGCCGATACCCAGGATGATCATGCATCCGACTATCCCTGAACTGGACAATACCATTCTTGACGATCCAAAATTCAACTGTGCCCTGGGGATTAAACAAAACCTTTTTCAGGCATTTGTAGATATCTGTCTTGCCAAGGGGCAGGGATATGTCGATTACCTGTGGCCAAAACCCACCGAAAACGGCCTTACTGAAGATCAGCCTAAAATTTCTTATGTTTCACTTTTCAAACCATGGGGCTGGGTTGTCGGAACCGGCGTGTATATAGAAGATATTGAACTTGATGCCCAAAAGCGGCTGGATGCCATCGTTTCCGAACTCCAGCAGACATTTTCAAAGGTTCGCCTGGCCAAAAGCGGCTACATGTTTATTTTCACCAGCGATAATAAAATTCTTGTCCACCCTTCCCTTACCGGGACAGACGGTAGTGTTCTAATCAATCCCTCCACGGGGAATGCCCTGTTCAAAGATTTTATAACGGCGTCCCAAACACCGGAAAAGGCTTATGAATATATCTGGGACAAACCAGGGCATAGAGGGGAATTCAAATTTTTAAAGCGGGCCTATATTGAATACTTCCCCCCATTTGACTGGTATATTGCAAGCTCGGTTTATGTGAATGAAATAGAAAGTGCATCCCGGACCTTGGTAAAAACCATTTTCTTTTTGTCTATCCTTTTTCTTGCGCTCTCCATTATTTCATCCATACTTGTTTCAAAAACCCTGACAAATCCTTTAAGGAAACTGATGGTTGCCGCTGAAGGCATTGAAAAAGGCGGGATATCATCCGCTGACATGCCCATTACCGGGACAAGGGAAACCAAGGCATTGGGGAAAATACTCAATAAAATGATTCGTTCCATCAGCAAATCCATTGATGAAAAGGAAAATCTGCTGACCGCCTTGCAACAAGCCCATGATGAGCTTGAAAAGCGTGTCAGTGAACGGACGATTGATCTTGAAACCGCCAATTCGGAACTGCAGATCGCCAAATTTGAAGCCGAAGCCGCCAACCAGGCCAAATCTGAATTTTTGGCCAATATGAGCCACGAGATACGGACACCAATGAACGCCATTCTTGGAATGATGCATCTGGCACTGCAGACAGAACTAGATGATAAACAAAAAAATTATATTGAAAAGGCACACTATTCAGCAGAAAATCTTCTTGCCATTCTCAATGATATCCTTGATTTCTCAAAAATTGATGCCGGTAAGCTGGACATGGAAAATATCGATTTCCAACTCAAAGAAGTCATTGACAACATGGTCAACACAATCTCTTTCAGTGCGCAGAAAAAGGGTGTTAAAATTGTGGTGAAAATTGAACGCGATGTCCCCAAGGCTTTGATTGGAGACCCCCATCGACTCAGCCAGGTATTGGTCAATCTTGGTGGCAATGCCGTAAAATTCAGCAATCAAGGGGATATCGTGTCCCTTATAATCGCCGTCAAGGAAGAGGATGAGTCAACGGTTGTTTTACAGTTTTCGGTTCAGGATACGGGGATTGGTATGTCTTTTGACCAACAGGAAAAATTATTTAAGCCATTCACCCAGGCTGATGGTTCGACAACCCGTCAATATGGAGGGACCGGTCTTGGTTTGGCGATATCCAAGAAAATCGTTCAATTGATGGATGGGCGGATTTGGGTGGAGAGTGTAAAGGATGTCGGCAGTAATTTCTCTTTTAGCGTACGTCTTGGAAAGCAGATTGCGCATCCGGACAAAATAGATACATCTGCTGCAATAACCAACGGGACTGTTAATCAGGCACTGGATAAAATTCGCGACAGCAGAATTCTCATCGTTGAAGATAACGAAATTAACCAGGAAGTGGCCAGGGAACTTTTAATCAGTAATGATATTGCGGTTGAAACGGCGAATGACGGCCTGGAAGCACTTAACATTTTGGCGGATAAAAAATTTGATGGTGTTCTAATGGACTGTCAGATGCCGGTAATGGACGGATATGAGACAACCCGGAAAATCCGTGAGCAGGAGAGATTCAAAGCTCTGCCCATCATTGCCATGACGGCCAATGCAATGGTGGGTGATCGGGAAAAGGCGTTGAATGCCGGAATGAATGATCATATTGCTAAACCGATTGATCCGGATGAGATGTATAGGACCATGGCAAAATGGATTTCAGCTAAGTAGTGTTTGAGCGAAAAGTCACCCACCTGCGGCGTTGCTGCACAAAGCTGAAATCCTCACGTACTAAAGTACGCTCCGGTTTCAGCTTTGCTTGCGCCTTGCATCTGGGCAACTTTTCGTCCAAACACTAGTTTACCCTGAGTGTAGATGCAAGTGACTGCAGATCCTTGCTTGCCTGCTCAAAATCATAATCCTTAATTGCCTGCATTATTTGTTCAAACGCTTGGCTATGTTCTGTGTTTTGAAAAAAAGGAATAAGCTTTTCAGCCACCTCGATTGATTCTGTGTCGTTTTCACCCAGGAGGTCTCCTAATTCGGTCAGCAGGGGGGGAATACGATTGAATTCAACAATGTCATCTGAATCTGTTTTTTTAACACAGGACGCTTTCTGCAGATCCTTCAGCCCGGCAAGCACAGGTTTCAATTCGGCCGAAACGTCATCAAGCAAGGTCTCCACATTTTCAGATGCCTTTTTGACGGCACGCTCCAGAGCAGATGCGCAGGTGAACAGGTCCATCATCCCAAGGGTACCGGCCACACCTTTCAAGGTGTGTGCTGCAATTGCAGCCGCCTTCGTGTCATCTTTTTTTAACGCATGTTTAAAGGTTTCGACAAAATTTCCCTGATCATCAAGGAACCTTAAGAGCAGATTACGGTATAATTTGACATTGTTCTGCGTTATGTTTAAACCCGCCTTAATATTGATACCGGGAATATTTGGCAGGCCACAATCAACATCTTTTTTGATAGCGGGCGCATCATTTTTTATATCAGGTTCTGCAGGAACGATCCATTGTGCCATGGTCATGAACATTTTATCTACATTGAGTGGTTTGGAAATATAATCATTCATACCCGCATCAATGCTTTTTTGACGGTCCCCGACCATGGCGTGGGCAGTCATGGCGATAATGGGCAGTTTTTCGAACTCAGGGTTTTGACGTATTTTTTGGGTGGCGGTATATCCATCCATTACCGGCATCTGGCAGTCCATTAAAATGCCGTCATAGTGCTTTTGCCCAAGACGTTCTATTGCCTGCTGTCCGTTAAAGACGCAATCGACCTGGATGCTGTTATTCATCAATAAAACCATGGCCAGTTCCTGGTTGATCTCATTGTCTTCTACCAGAAGCACCCTGGCACCGCGCAGTTTATCCATGGCTTCCGTGACCTTTTCAGGGGTATGGGATTTTTGATTTTTAAAATTGAACGACGTCGGCTGTTCCTCCTGTTTGCCGAGCAGTACCGTGAAATAAAAGGTGCTCCCAAGCTCGGATTCACTTTCAACCCACATTCTGCCCCCCATCATCTGGACCAGTTGCGTGGAAATGGCTAAGCCCAAGCCTGTTCCGCCGTATTTTCGGGTAATGGAGGTGTCGGCCTGGCTGAATGGCTGAAATAGATTTTTCTGCTCATCCCGGCTCATCCCGATACCGGAATCCTTCACTGAAAATCGAAGTTTGACCTGATTGCCTTTGTCTTTGTCGTCCTCCATGGCAACCGAAACAATAATCTCTCCTCCCCTGTCCGTGAATTTAACCGCATTATTACATAGATTCAGCAGAATCTGGCCCAGTCTCATGGGATCTCCCATTAACGCCATGGGAATTTGGGGATGGATATTATACCTTACTTTCAGCCCTTTGTTTTTGGCTTTGATATCAATAATATTCAACAAGTTGAGCATCACATCTTCCAGGAAAAAATCGATATTTTCCAGATCCATTTTTCCAGACTCAATTTTGGAAAAATCGAGAATGTCGTTGAGGATACCCAGCAATGACTCTGCCGACCGGTGCACCTTGGAAATGTAATTGCGTGTTTTTTCATCCAGAGCCCTCTGCAAAGCCAGGCTGGACATGCCGATGATGGCATTCATGGGCGTTCGGATTTCGTGGCTCATGTTGGCCAGAAATTCACTTTTGGCTTTGTTGGCTGATTCTGCTTTTTCGGCCATTTCCTGAATTTCACTTGTCCGTTTTTCAACGCGATATTCCAGTAACCGATTTGCATCCCAAAGTTCCTTTTGTGAACGACTGAGTTGTTGCATGATGGTTCTGATATTGGACAGGGTAAACCTGACAAAAATAAAAATCAGTGCAAATCCAAGAATAAAAATGGGCAATACAATAAAAATCAGGTGGTTAAAATGGTGCTGCATAAAATCAGTGCTGTATTGGATACCGGCCACCTCAGATTCAATCAGATCATTGAGTATGTCCATGGCACTGATGATCACCGGACGGATTTGCTGGGAGAGCAAATCCGGTATCGCGGCCCGGTTGTCTTGCTCTATGGCATCCACCAATTCGTCTATACGTTGTTGAACCGTCTCAAAACTCTTTTGGCCTTCGTCAATCAAATGCTTTTTTGCGGCATGGTTAATCAGGTTGTGAAGATGCTTTTCAGATTCAAAAATGAGACGATACGACTGCCACTCTTTTTTTACCAGGTTTTGGGCAAGCCCAAGGATCTCCTTTGCATCATCGGCAGAGACATGGCCACTAAGCATTTCATCAATCGTATCAAGGGTGTTGATGGTGTAGATATTTTTCATTTCATTCAGGTGAATGATAGGATTGACATGCAGATCATACATGTCCTGGAACAAGTTTTTAGAAAAAATTACATATCCCCCCAATCCTGCAGCAGAAGAAAAAATCGAAATTCCGATCACAATAAAAAGGAAGCGACTCTGAACAGATACATCTAACGATCGAAGGTATGATAGCGCACGATTAATCATTGGTGACCCACACCTCTTCAAGCTGTTGAAAATTTCCATCGCTGTAATTTGTAATGAAAACCCGTTCCAATGCCTGCCTGTCGTCGGGTGTAATCGTTATTTCGAATCCGTCTAAAGCCTTTCTGTCAAGCTGTTCAAAGGCCGCCATAAAGTTTTTCCGGGTAAGATCCTGCCCAGCCTTTTCCAAGGCCTTGACAACCAGTTTGGCGGCAAGGAATCCTTCAAATGAAACAAAACCGTAAGGATCATCGGGGTAACATGCTTTATATATTTTTCGATATTCCTGGGACGCCTTATTTTTATTCTCCCACGGAAGCGGTACAACCTGTGAAATCAAAACATTTTCTGTCTGCCCCTCAAGGGCCTGAATCAGATCATTACTGCCCACAAATGAAATATTACAAAATACGCTAGCGTCCATTCCGCTCTTTTTGGCCGATTTGATAAACTCGGCACACGGTTTATACGCACCAATTAAAATCACCGCCTCAGGTTCTGATAATTTGATCGTTTGCAGGGCGTTTCGATAGGACAAGGTGTTTCTCCGATAGCGACCTTCCGCAGCAATTTCCAGGCCGCGTTTTTCCAGTGCGCGTCGTACGCCTTCCCGGCCGGCTTTACCATAACTGTCGTTTTGGTAGAAAACAGCAATTTTATCGATATGATACGTTAGCCTTAAATATTCCACCAGTGCTTGGGTTTCAGCATAATAGCTGTTACGCAGGTTGACAATCAGTTCATTGGGCGGGGTTCGTAAAAATTCAGCGCCGGTAAAAGGCATAAGGAAAGGAACATGATATTTTTGTGCCTCAGGTAATGCCGTTTTGGCGGTGGGGGTCCCCACCTCGCCGAACATCGCGAAAACATGCTGTTGGGTTATCAATTCAATGGTGTTTTTCCGGGCATAATCCGGCTCGTAAAAATCATCGTATGTGATCAAGCGGATGGCTCGGCCGTGTACTCCGCCTTGACTGTTAACAAATGAAAACCAGGCCGTTGCCCCTTTCATCATTTGCCGGCCAAGCTGGGCTGCCGGACCGCTGAGTGCACAGCTCTGGCCTAGAACAATCTGTCTGCCGACAGTATCGCTGTCTTTTATGAGATAGAACCAAATAAGAATACCGATCAGTGTAAGGGAGACAAAATAATATTTTTTCAATGGATTGCCTCTTATTTTTTAGAAAGTATTTACATTGTACCTGACTGAGCCGGATATCCATAGGATTTTTTCTAACAACTTGAATTTTAAGTCAGGACGCCTGCAACTAATGACACCTTTGAAAACATTGAGCGTCTATTCCGTATGCTTGATTTTGGATAATTCAGATTTCAATCCGGGTGCCTGTGGCAAATACATTAATGGGGCTTCCCATTTTTTGAGACATGTAAGCCGGCGCATCAGGGCCTGTACAGTGGCCGGTATAGTAGGTTGTGCCGGCGTGGGATGACAGTTCATTGGCCAGAATATCCAGACGGCTGTCGGCTTCGGTTGTTTTTGTTACGCGGTTATACAGGTGAAAGCCGCCGATGACATGATCAATGTGACTTCGGCCTGTGCGGGTAAGGACAGTATCAATCATATTCCCCATGCCCGAGTGGGCGCACCCGGTGAACAGCACCGTGGTGCCGTCCTCCTCAATCAGCAGGGCCAGTTCATGGGTGAACTCATCGTCAATCAGTTGTCCGTCTTTGTTTTGCCTGAAAAGGCCTGAATTGTTCTTGGGGATAAACCCTTTTTTTGAGAAATCTGTGATAATGGTTAAATGCTTGGACAAAACCAGATCAGAATCAATGAGCCGGCAACGGCTTTGGTCAATGGCATCGGTGTCGAGGCCGATATATTTGGGGGGATAATCCAGATACTGGGCATAGCATCTGCCTTCGAGGGCCCCACGTGTCATGATGGTTTCACAGGTTGAATTGAGCGATTGAAAGTGCGGAAGACCGCCGCCATGGTCATAGTGTCCGTGGGAGAGTATTGCCAGATCTGTTTTTGTCAGATCCACACCCAAGAGCCGGGCATTGTCAGCAAATTTGCCGTCCTGGCCCATATCAAAAAGAATGGATTGGTCCTGTGTGCGGATGAAAAAACTTAAACCGTGGTCAGGTGCAAGTTTTGGGTCCGTGGTGTTGTTTTCAAGCAAACAAGTGATTTCCATGGTGTATTGCTCCTTATTCTTTGAGTATGGGTCTGATTACGGGGTACATAAGAAATGCAGATTAAAGGAATCATTGGGGATCTCTTCGGCACTAACCTTTGTAAAGCCCGCTTGTCTGAGCAGATTTTCTGCCTGCTGTTTTCCCCACATCATACCTAAACCCGAGCCGTTGTCATTGAGTCCGATGGGCATACAGTGCATCAGGCTGACCGTGTATAAAAACGGACCCATGGGATGATCGGCATTGTCCTTTATATTGGAGGATGCCTTGATATCGATCATGGAAAAAAGGCCGCCGTCACGCAGCATGTATTTCACCCCTTTTAACGCATCCAGGGGATGGGACTGATCATGGATGGCGTCAAAGGCGCATACATAATCAAAGAGTCGATTGAACTTTGGCTCCTCACAGATTTTTGCGGCATCCTGGTTGATGAACTCAATATTGGATAATCCATACGATTCGGATAAATTTCGGGCCTGTTCAAGGGCCGTTTCATGGTTGTCCATACCGACAAATTCAGATTTTGGATAGGCCTGGGCCATCAGGCAGGTCGCCACCCCTTGGCCGCAGCCCAGATCGCAGACCCGGATGCCTTGCTGCAGTCGCTTTTCCAGCCGGCCCTGGTCAACATAGGGAATAAATTCTGAAATTAACACCTTGCGGTGTTTGGCATCGGCCAGTTCCGACATGAATGTCTGAAAATCCGGATAATTGGAAAATGGAACGCCCCGGCCTGTTTGAAAACCTTGTTTGACAGCCTCCATGGCACAGGCGGTCAGCAACGGAATTTCCTGGGTGTAGACCCCCAAATTATTGTTGCCGGCCCTTCGGCACAAAAGATCTCCGTGGTCAGAGGGCAATAAAAAGGCGTCTTCACTGTCCGGATTTTTTGTCATCTCGACAATGCCGCCGGTGACCATGATTCCCAACCATTCTTTGAGATAGCGTGCGTTCAGGCCCGTTGCCTGGGAGAGTTCTTCAACGCTTAAGGCACACCCTTTTTCATCCATGACATCAAAAATTTTAAGGGCGTAGCCTATTCCTAATGCAAGATTTAGAGAACCGTAATTGAGAATTTGTACCAGTTTATCTGAAAAATCAGTCATGATTTGTCTCCTGGTCAACCTGAAAAAAAAGGGGCGGCCGCAAACCGGACCGCCCCTGAATTATGATTTTACAACTCTATATTAGAGGACGATCTCTTCTAAAGTCCGATCTTTGATATGGCCACAGACCTTGGTCAGAAAGTCTTTGTGGGTGATTCCCATTTTGACCTTGCCGTTCAGGGTGCGCACGGACAGTACCTTGTCTTCCTTTTCTTTTTCACCAATGGTGATGATTAAAGGAACGTAGTTCAGCTGGGCTTCCCTGATTTTTTTCTTCAATGTTTCGCTGCGTTCATCCACCTCACAGCGGATGTCATGAACTGCCAGCAGGTGCTGGATCTCTTTGGCATAGGGGGCCAGATCCTGGGTAATGGGCAGGACAACAGCCTGGACCGGAGCCAGCCACAGGGGGAATTTGCCTGCAAAATGTTCCACAAGAATCCCAAAGAAGCGCTCCATGGAACCGTAGATCACCCGGTGGATCATGATGGGGCGGTGTTTTTCATTGTCCGCACCCTTGTAGGTCAGGTCAAAGCGTTCCGGCAGCGCCATGTCCAGCTGGATCGTGCCACACTGCCAGGTTCTGCCCAAAGCGTCCTTGATGTGGATGTCTATTTTGGGGCCGTAGAATGCACCATCCCCTTCATTGATCATGAATTCTTTATCATAGGCTTCCATGGCACTGCGCAGGCCGTTGGTGGCGGTTTCCCACTGCTCATCCGTGCCGATGGATTTTTCAGGCCGTGTGGAGAGCTCCAGATGAAAGGAGAGCCCAAACCGCGCATAGACCCGTTCCGCCAGTTTCAAAACGCCTAAAACTTCGTCCTGGATCTGGTCCGGTGTCATGAAAATATGGGCATCATCCTGGTGGAATGCCCGGACCCGGAATAATCCTGACAAGGCCCCAGACAATTCATGGCGGTGAACCAGACCGATCTCTCCGGCCCGGTGGGGTAAATCTTTGTAAGAGTGGGATTTGGTTTTGAAGAGAATCATACCGCCGGGACAGTTCATGGGCTTGATGGCATATTCTTCGTCATCAATGGTGGAGGTGTACATGTTTTCCCGGTAGTTCGCCCAGTGGCCGCTTTGTTCCCAAAGTTTTCGGGTCATCATCACAGGGGTTTTGGTCTCCACATACCCGTCCTTTTTGTGCTCCATGCGCCAGTAATCCAACAGCGCATTCCACATGGCAATGCCTTTGGCGTGGAAAAAGGGCATGCCCGGTGCTTCGTCGTGGAAAGAATACAGATCCAGGCGGGTGCCAAGTTTTCTGTGGTCCCGTTTTTTGGCTTCTTCGATCATGGTCAGGTAGGCGTTGAGCTTTTTTTTGTCAAAAAAGGAGATGCCGTACAGCCGCTGGAGCTGTTCCCTGGACTGATCCGCACGCCAGTAGGCACCGGATGTTTTCAGAAGTTTAACCCCCTTGATCATGCCGGTGTTGGGGATATGGGGGCCGCGGCAAAGGTCAACGAATTTACCGTTTTGGTACAAAGAGATCTCTTCACCCTCGGGCAGTTCATTGATCAACTCTACCTTAAAAGGGTTGTCGGCAAACAGGTCAAGAGCCTGCTGCCGTGTGACCACTTTGCGTTCAAAACCGGCCTTTGCCTTAATGATTTTTTTCATCTCAGCTTCGATTTTGTCAAGGTCGGCTTCGCTTACCGGATCCATATCGATATCATAATAAAAACCATCTTCCACCACAGGGCCGATGGTCAGCTTGGCGTCCGGATAGAGGTTGAGTACGGCTTCGGCCATGACATGTGCCGAAGAGTGGCGCAGGATATTCAACCCCTCGTCGTCTTTGGCGGTGATAAAACTTACCGCACTGTCCTTTTCAATGACAGTGCCTAAATCCAGGGATTGACCTTCTATCTCCATGGCCACGCAGTTTCGGGCAAATCCTTCGGAAATGCTTGTTGCCACATCCATACCTGTGGGAGGTGTGTCGAATTCTTTTACTGCATTATCCGGAAAAGTTATTTGAATCATTTTTTACTTCCTGTTTTATTAAGTAAAGATCTGTGTAAATGACACAGATCTTTCAACTTTCGTTGTGGGCTTAGCCTGCTGGGTGCTGATAGACCAAGCCGGTCTATGGCTGTTATATATCATGCCCGACCTTGCCCTATTTCCCAAGGCAGCGTATGATCAGGCATTATAAATAAAAAAAGAATTTTAAAAGAAGTGTTTTAAACAATCAAGGGAAAACTAAGGTGGTTTATCAGTTTGTAACAACGGACAAAGACCTGGCACAAGTATGCCTGAAACTTGAACCCTGTGAGATAATCGGTGTGGATCTGGAAGCCGATTCCATGCACTGTTTTTCAGAAAAGATATGCCTGATTCAAATCGCAGGTCCGGATCAGGCCTGGTTGGTGGATCCTTTTTTGATCGATGATTTCTCGCCATTTTCACAACTGCTTGAAAATCCAAGCATTATCAAGGTGTTTCATGGATCGGATTTTGATGTTAGAAGCCTTGATCGAGAGTTGTCCGTTGAAATTGAAAACCTGTTCGACACCGAGATCGCCTGTCGGTTTTTAAATATTAAGGCCCGGGGGCTTGGCGCCTTGTTGAAATCCTTTTTCGATATTGATGTGGATAAAAAGTACCAGAAAGTGGATTGGTCAAAACGGCCTTTAAAAGATGAGATGATTGCCTACAGTGTAGGGGATGTGGCAACGCTTGTTCAGCTGCATGACCTTTTGAAAAATCGTCTTGAAAATATCGGGCGCCTGGCCTGGGCCCAGGAGGAGTTTGATTTACAGGCCAGGGTTAAATATGAGAACAATCATATAAGGCCCTTGTTCAGAAAGTTTAAGGGGGCCGGCAAGCTTGACAATAGAAGTCTTGCCGTGCTGGAGTATTTGCTGGAAGTCCGAATTTCCCAGGCGGAGAAAAAGGATCTGCCACCCTTTAAAATCATGTCCAATCAGTCCATCATGACCATGGTCCAGCATAGGCCGGCCAGTGTTGAGGCGGTTTTAAAGCACCGGGCGCTTAGCCCTAAACAGGCCGGTATGTATGGGCAATTGTGTGTTGACGCCATTCAAACTGCACTTGCCTTGCCCCACAGAGAACTGCCGTCTTACCCCAGAACCCGGATGCCCCGAAAATCATCCCAGGTCCTTGGCCGCATTGATGCACTGAAAAAAATGCGTGAAGCCGCATCCCGGACCCTGGCCATGGAGCCCGGATTTCTAATCAACAACAACATGATTGCTGCTGTGGCATCGGGCAACCCGGCATGCCCGGAAGATCTGCTGCAAATTCCGGGTATGCGGAACTGGCAGGTTGAGGCGCTTGGGGAGAGAATTGTGGAGACCCTGTCCCGGGTGCAGTAATTAAAAAGCGAAAAGGAGAAACAATGCGTATCGATTTCTGGAAAATGCATGGTATCGGCAATGATTTTATTATGCTTGATGACCGGAATAAGGCCATTGCCGGGTATATTGATTATTCGGATCTGGCTGTGAATCTGTGCCACCGCAGATTCGGCATCGGTGCCGACGGGATTATCCTGGCCCGAAATTCCGATACCCATGATATCCGGTTTGTGATCATCAATTCAGACGGGTCTGAACCTGAGATGTGCGGTAACGGTATGCGCTGTTTTGCCAAATATCTGTACGAGAATAATATTCTTGTCAAAGATGAAATAAAGGTTCAAACCCTGGCCGGAACCGTGGTGCCCCGGATTGAAAAAACACAAGGCGGACAGGTGGAATCCGTTTGTGTGGATATGGGCGTACCCAAGATTGTTCCGGACCAGATCCCGTTTGTCCATGAAGGGGATACGGCCTTTGACGTACCCATTGAAACAGCCCAGGGCACCCTGTCCGTTTCCTGCGTCTCCATGGGAAATCCGCATGCCGTGATCTTTGTGAATGATTTGTCATTCGTGGATATTGAAACCATTGGTCCTATGGTGGAAAATCATCCCCGTTTTCCTGAAAAAACCAATGTGGAGTTCATTGAGGTCGTCTCGGGCAGCCAACTAAAAATGCGGGTGTGGGAACGCGGCGCCGGGGTGACGCTTGCCTGCGGTACCGGGGCCTGTGCTGCGGTTACGGCTGCCCATCTGACAAAACGGGTGGGGCGGCAGGTTGGTGTCCATCTGGACGGTGGGGATCTGGATATATCATGGAATGGGGCCGGCGAACATATTTTTAAAACCGGACCTGCCCAGACCGTTTTTAAAGGCAGTATTGAAATTTGAGCCGGGGTTGACAAACCTTTTCATTGTTTATATAGCATAATTGATCGTTTGGGGTGGCGCACCGCGTCTGAGATTATACCCATTGAACCTGATCCGGATAATACTGGCGAAGGGAAGAGCGGACAAGACAGCAATAAATCGGGAAAATCCGATTTAGTCATTATATAGAGCCACTTGCCCTTCCCTTGGGTAAGTGGCTTTTTTATTTTATATGAATGCTTGTAACTTACACGGATCTTTCAATCTTTGTCGTGTGTTGAGTCTGGGTGTTGATGGACCAGGTCAGCCCATGGCTGTTTTTAAGGATTTTGCCTATGAATATTTTTGTCAACGGAAAACCCGAAAGCATAGATCCCTGCACTTTGGCACAGTTCATCTCCTTGAAGAAGCTCGATGCAGGGGCGCTGGTTGTTGAACTCAACCAACAAATCATCAAACAAGAATTTTGGCCGACCACTGAACTTCAGGACGACGATCGCCTGGAGATGCTCAGTTTTGTCGGAGGAGGCTGATTATGAACGACGATGTACTGCTGTTAGGCGGAAAAGAATTCAGTAACCGGTTGTTGACCGGTACCGGGAAGTTTGGCAACCATGGACAGATTCCAAATATGCTCGCGGCCAGTGGTTCACAGATGATCACTGTGGCCCTGCGTCGAGTGGATATCACGGAACAGTCTGAAAACATACTTGAATACATTCCTAAGAATGTCACCTTGCTGCCCAATACATCGGGCGCCCGCACGGCAGAGCAGGCCGTACGCGTTGCCCGGATTGCCCGGGAAGCCGGTTGCGGTGATTTCATCAAAATCGAAGTGATCACCGATATGAAGTACCTGATGCCGGATAACTGGGAGACCTTAAAGGCAACGGAGATTTTGGCCAAAGAAGGATTCCAGGTACTTCCTTATGTGCTGCCGGACCTGCCTCTGGCCAAACGTCTGGAAAACGCGGGGGCGGCTGCGGTCATGCCTCTGGGGGCCCCCATAGGAACCAACCGTGGATTGGAGACCAAGCCGCTGATTGCCATGCTGATTGAAAATTCATCCGTGCCCATCGTGGTTGATGCGGGGATCGGCAAACCCTCCCAGGCAGCCGCGGCAATGGAAATGGGGGCAGATGCGGTGCTGGTAAATACTGCCATTGCCACAGCCCGTGATCCGGAAGTCATGGGACGCGCCTTTGATCTTGCAGTTAAAGCTGGACGGGCGGCGTACCTGGCCCAAATGGCTGAAGAGTCCACCCAGGCCCGGGCATCTTCACCGCTTACCGGATTCCTTGACGAATAATGGAACTACGGAAAGCACGGAAAAACACGGAAATGAAGGCTTTGCCTTCTAATTGTCAGTGCTTTTCCGTTTTTTTCCGTGGTAAAAAAGAGGATCAAATAATGTCATTCTACGAGATAGTTGAACAATACCGTGATTTTGATGTCCCCCGGTTTTTTGACCAGGTGACCGATGAGCAGATCATCCTGAGTATGGCCAAGGATAAACCCGGCCCAATGGACTTTTTAACGCTGCTGAGCCCCAGGGCTGCCGGCCATCTTGAGGCCATGGCCCGAAAAGCCCACCAGTTGACGGTGCAGTATTTTGGGCGCACGATCCAAATGTTTATTCCATTGTACATCTCCAACCATTGCAACAACGGCTGCGCTTACTGCGGGTTTAATCACAAAAATCCCATTCTTCGCCGGAAACTCAGCCTGGAAGAGATCGAGATCGAAGCCAAGGCCATTGCCAAAACCGGCATGCAGCACGTGCTTTTTCTCACCGGTGAAGCCCGGCATATGACGCCCATGTCGTACCTGGTGGATGCGTCGCGGCTGCTCAAAAAATATTTTGCCTCTGTGGCCATTGAGGTTTACCCGCTTGAGGTTGATGAATACCGTCAACTTTACGAGGCAGGTGTCGATTCCATGACCATGTTCCAGGAAACCTATGATGAAGATGTATATAAGCGGGTCCACCTGGCCGGCAAAAAGATGGATTACCACTGGCGGCTCAACGGGCCTGAACGGGCTGCAAAGGGCGGCATGCGGGTTGTTAATCTTGGGGCACTGCTTGGGCTTTCCGAACCGCGCCGGGAAATGTTTTTTACAGGGTTGCATGCCCGTTACCTTGAAAATAAGTATATCGATACTGAGGTTGCCATCTCTTTGCCCCGGTTTAATGAGGCGGAGGGCGATTTTCAACCCGATTACCTGGTAAATGACAAGACCTTTGTTCAGTTTATGACCGCGCTGCGCATCTTTCTGCCGCGTTCGGGACTGACCGTCTCCACCCGTGAAAACGCCACCTTTCGTGATCGTATTCTCCCCTTGGGTGTGACGCGTTATTCTGCCGGATCAAGCACCGGTGTGGGGGGATACACCGACGTGCCCGACGGCCAGACACCCCAATTTGAAATTACCGATGCCCGGAGTGTGGCCCAGGTGGCCGATGCGATCCTTGCCCAGGGCTACCAGCCGATTTATAAAGACTGGGACTGCATATGATGAAAATCGGTATTGCCGGGGTCGGCGGTATCGGCTCCAATGTGGCCCTGAACTTGGTTCGAAGCGGTGTTATGCACCTTAAACTGGTTGATTTCGACCGGGTGGAGGATAGTAACCTCAATCGTCAGTTTTATTTTGTCGATCAGATCGGTTTGTTCAAGGTTGATGCGCTTAGGGTCAACCTGAGCCGTATCAATCCCAAGGTGAACCTTGATGCGCTGGTTCAGCGCATTGACAGGCAAAACTGCTCAGAACTGTTTTTTGATTGCGACCTGATTGTTGAGGGGTTTGACCGCCAGGTGGATAAAAAAATGCTTATTGAAACCTTTGCCCACAACAAGACTGTGGTTTCAGCCAGTGGCATTGCCGGCTCCGATTTGGCCGGTATCGGTTCGCGCAAAATCGGCAACAGTTGTATTGTCGGTGATTTTACCACCGATTGTGATCAGGCTCCTTTGTTCAGCCACAAGGTGACCACCGTTGCCAATTACATGAGTGCATTTATTCTCGGTCAACCCGGTGTGTTGGGTGACCCAATAGTTCGAAATATGTAGTAATCAGTCTTGTTTACCACGAAGATCACGAAGGACACGAAGAATAAAATTACCCTTCGTGATCTTCGTGGTAAAAATCAGGTGTCTGTTAGCGGTGTCTTAAAAAATGGACAATTGGGTCATTTACAGGTAAGTAAATACCATGAAAATTTATTCTATCATAATCATGGTCGTTCTTGCTTTTTGGGTATCCTATGCATCTGCCCGGGAAAATGCTTTGTTTCAGGACCAGGATGTCTACATGGCCGGCCTGGTGTCAAAAATAAAAGGTGCCACCGTGTCCGTGGGCACCTATTATTATAAGGATGTTCCCATGACCCAGTTCCGGGGTACCGGCTTTGCCATAGATGACGGCAGCAGAATCGTCACCAACCAGCATGTGGTTGAGGCCATTAAAAAAAAGAAACTTATGTTCCATCTACGGATCTTTCACAAAAAATTGTCCAGCAAAGGGGTCAAGGCTGTTCTGGTCGCCGAAGACCCTTTTCACGATCTGGCCATACTGGAGATGGAAGAAAAACTGGTCCCCCTGCCCATGGCCCCGGAAGGTTCTCTTAAAGAGGGGCACCAGGTGGCGTTTACCGGATATCCCATCGGGTTGGTTCTTGGCCTCAATGCCACCACTCATACAGGTATTGTTTCGGCCATTGCGCCGGTCATGCTGCCCAGTCCCCACGGCAGTTTGATCAAAGGAGATATGGTCAAATATCTTGAGCATCCCTGGGATATTATCCAGCTTGATGCCGTTGCCTTTCCTGGGAACAGCGGAAGCCCGGTCTATCGGATTGCCACCGGTGAAGTCGTTGGGGTGATCAATAAAGTTTTTGTAAAAGGGAAAAAAGAATACGTCCTTAAAGAGCCTACGGGGATCACCTATGCTGTTCCTGTTGGTTTTGTTCGAAAGCTTAACCGGTCTGTTAAAAAGTAATTCGTACTCAACAAAATTTTCAGGTTTTCGTTCAGACACTAAATAGAAAAGGGAAAAGTCCTTGGATAAAAGCCGTGCATAAAATTGCCAGAACAATGCCGAAACTGATACGGCCAATGACTGGACCGGATAACGGTACTGACAAGGGATAATAACACAGCCCGATTCCGGTGCCGGCAAGAAAACCAAATAGATGGGCAGATACATCGGTATTTTCACCATGGCTGAACATGGCTGTAAGGGTCGCTGCTGCGGCAAACGGTGCCAGTGATTTGAATTTTGGAAAGAGTGAATGACGCAATTGTACGCCAATGGTCATGCGCCGGGCCCCTAAAAGCCCTGCTGCGGCCATGACCGCTGTGGAGGCCCCGATGGAAAGACGCAGATCCCGGCCAAAGCTTTCAGATATCAGATTTCCGGCTGTGCCGGCTGCTAAAAGCAGCAAAAGGCCCTGACCGCAACCGGTTACGCGTAGTAAAGGGCCTGCAAGTACAATTATTCCGGCGATGTTGCCCAAAAGATGGGCCGTATCGCTGTGCAAAAATAGGGCGGTCACTGCCCTGAAACTTTGCCCTTGGCTTAAATAATATGAAGAGGATCCAAAGTTTAAAATGGCTTGTTTGTGCAGGCCCCGGGTGGTGATGATGTAGTGGATAGCTGCCAGGACAAAGACCAGCGCCAGGGCTGCCGGAGAGAAAAAAATTCTGGTCGGCACATGGGGAACCGGCCTTGGCACATCCTTGTTCTCTATTGCGTATTTTTTTAATTGCTGGCCGGCCTTAAATACATCGTCATCGGGGACAAAAATGTTACACGATCCGTCAGGATCCGTTTCAATGACTGCCCTGACAGATTGGGACGCCAGGACTACCAGGATAAGATCGGCCTGTTTTCGGCTGTTTTTATTGTGTATGTTGCCTGAGAAAATAGATTTCATTTTTTCCTTGCCGGATGTGATTGTTTCCGGCTATGAATATAGCTCATGCGATAAAAAGAATAAAGGAGCCTTAAATGAAGATCATTCGTTTTACTACCCAAGAGGGTAGGCAAGTCATGGGGTGCGATTGGGACGGAAAGACCGCAAGTATAGTGGAACAGTCTGCGGATTACAGTTTTAGCGATACCGGTGAACGAGTGGACGTGGTGAAAGTTCTGCCGCCGGTGGAGCCGTCAGCCATTATCTGTATTGGCCTTAATTATCGTCGTCATGCAAAAGAGACCGGCCAGGAAATTCCAAAATATCCGGCTATTTTTATGAAGTATCCCGGGTCCCTGGCCGGCCACGGCGATGCAGTAGTGATTCCAAAATGCGCTTCAGATCCGCCAGAGGTAGATTACGAAGCCGAGCTTGGCGTGGTCATTAAAAAGGCCGCTAAAAATGTGTCCGAAGAAGAAGCCCTGGATTATGTGCTTGGCTATACCTGCACCAATGACGTCTCTGCCCGGCGGTGGCAGAAACATGCCGGTGCATTTCAGTGGACCCGGGGAAAAAGCTACGATACCTTTTGCCCCTGTGGACCGGTCATGACTTTGACAGACGAGATTCCGGATCCCCAGAATCTTGCCATTAAGTTACGTCTGAACGGCGAAACGATGCAGGATAGCCACACCAGCGATATGGTATTCAGCATCGCCAATATGATTTCCTATCTGTCTCAGTCGTCTACCCTTTTACCCGGTACCCTGATCCTGACCGGGACGCCTGAAGGGGTGGGATTTACCCGAAAACCGCGCTTGTATATAGCGCCGGGAGATCGGATGGAAGTTGAAATTGAAGGTATCGGCGTGCTTGAAAATCCTGTTGAAATAGAGGAATAATAAGCTATAAACAAAGGATCCCCCCGGGTAGTTACCCGGGGGGACAGGAGAGAAGGGAGTTGATGGAGCGAAAGTGTTTGTTGAGTTCGCTAGGGATTGTTGAGCGGTGGGTATATTAGTTGTTCTCTGGTGGGGCCTTTTTCTGGGTGCCGCCATCAAATCCGGCACCTTTGCCGAATCCATGATAGCCGTGGCCGTGTCCTTTACCATGTCCGCCAAATCCCATGCCCATTCCCATGGGCATGTATTTTAGTTCCGGAGAAATTTTTCTGGCATCCAGGGCAAATTCCAAACGTTTAATATCCAGGTCTTTTTCCAAATCCGCCTTTTCCATGACCATAGATTTCAGCTTTGCCGGATTGGGATCAGATGTTTCCATATACATGCGGATCTGCTGATTCAGGTTCATAATGCCTGAACGCATCTCATAGGTATCGTCAACAAATTTTTGATGCAGATCACCCAGTTGTTTCTGCTGTGCATCGGTCAGGTTCATGCACGCCGGGGGCCGGTCTTGCTTTAAGCCCTTGCCTTTGCCTTGCATTGCCGGTCCGGCAAATGCACCGGCGGAAAAGGTACATGTAATGATCAGTATCGTTAATGTGGCTAATGTTTTTTTCATAATGCCTCCTTATGGAGCTTGGTATTTATACTTGGCTTGGTTTTTAATGATCTTTAAGTTTTTGATCATCGTTGCAATGTTATATAGCAAATGGTGTGCCATCTGTTTTGTAAAATTTTGAAAGCACTTTGCAGCAAGTCTTTTGCGTCTATATGCCATATCAGGGTCTTTTGCAAAAATCAGAGGAGATGTGTACTTTTTACCCAGATCGATGTATACAATCGGGTAAAAAATATACGATTTGCTGCCACCTTGAATGCCTTCAAACTAAAATTTTCATCATTTCCAAAATGTTGAGGTAAAGCTGTTTTGACGCATACGTCCCTGATGGGGATACTGTTGATATGAAATAATTAACTTTGCAGCGATGATGGTATTTGTTTTGCAACACGATACGGAATACAATGAACAGATTTAAATTAAATATCACCCCCAAAATGCCTGGACTGGTGCCGCCGCTGGTTATGGTGGGGGTATTGGTGGTGCTGTTGCCGGTATTTATCCTGATGACCCTGGAGCGGGTTAAAAAGCAGGATGAGTTCATCCAGGAGCGCTTTTTAATCACCGGCACCTCTTTAATACGTACATTTGAAGCCGGCACCCGAATTGGCATGGGATCTATGCACTGGGGCACTGAACGAATTCAGTCCATGCTGGAGGAGACTGCAGGCCAGCCTGATGTTGCCTATATTATGATCACCGATGCCATGGGAAAAATTATCGCCCATTCCAATGCCACCATGGTGGGTAACCTTTATGATAGATGGGCAGATCTGGGGCCGTTGCCCAGGGATCCCCACCTGATCTCCAGTCGCTCTTTGAACACACCCGATGGACCGGTTCTGGAAGTGGGCAAGCGTTTTGTTCCGTTTATTCATGGATTCAGAGGGCGAAGGCCTATGCCCGGCCACGATGCTGATTCCGACTACAGCCATGAGATGTTGTCGTCCGGGCGCCTGCCGGGTGCTGAAAGATCACTCAGGCCGGCTTTGGGTATATTTAGTCAGGCTGATTATTATATTTTTACCGGAATGTCCATGACCGGCGTACAGGCGGCCCAGGCCCAGGGATTTAAAAATATTGTTATCAAAGGGCTTTTGTTTTTTGTTTTCTGCTGTTCGGGTATTATTGCCCTGTTCGCCTTCCAGGCTTATAGGGCTGCTCAGTCGTCCCTGGAACAGGTTATGGCGTTTTCCGACAATGTGGTTCAGAATATGCCCTCGGGTCTGATCACTTTGGATACAGACTTTAATGTGACGTCAGCCAACCGGGCGGCTGAAAAGATCCTGGGTGAAATTCCTGAAAAAGCCTTTCCCCAAATGGCTGCTATGGCTGCTGAAATATCAGCATCAGGGGGTGTTGCGTCCGGGGAAGTCACTTTGCACCAAAAAGAGAAAGGTGATCTTCGCCTGGATATGACCGTTTCAGCCATTCCGGCAGATGAAGGCCAGATCCAGGGATTTGTCCTTCTATTCAGGGATCTGACTCAGATTCGTGACTTGAAAAAACAGGTGGATACCAACCGGCGTTTAGCTGCCATAGGCAAACTTGCCGCAGGCGTGGCCCATGAAATTCGGAACCCTTTGAGTTCCATCAAAGGCTTTGCCACCTATTTTTCACGGCAATATGAAAATGAACCCGAGGATGTGGAAATTGCAAAAATTATGATCCAGGAAGTGGAGCGTATGGATCGCTCCATCACCCAGTTGCTGGAGTTTGCAAAACCTATGGCTGTGCAGATCAAGCAGACCCGGATCGAACCCTTGATTCAGCATTCCCTTAAGCTGGTTTCCCATGACCTTGGCAAAAAAAAGATTCGTGTTCGAACTGAAATCCATACCCAAAGAGAAATTATTCATACGGATCCGGAACGTATCTGCCAGGTGCTGCTCAATCTTTACATGAATGCGTTAAATGCCATGGACACCAATGGTCTTCTTGAAGTTGGGGTAACAGATGTAATGGATGATATTGAAATTCGGGTGGGGGATAACGGTTGTGGTATCCCGGCAAAAGATCTTGAAAAAATATTTGATCCCTATTTTACCACTCGGCCCAAAGGAACGGGACTTGGTTTGTCCATTGTTCACAGGATCGTCGAAAATCTCAAAGGTGAAATTCGTGTGGAGAGCCAACTGTCAAAGGGCACGGTGTTTTATATCACCCTGCCTGATGATAAAGCGGCCATGACCATATCCGGCACTGAATAAATATAGGGTTCGGAAGAAACTGATGTAAGGACTTTTTTAAATGAGTGAGAAGACAGTACTGGTGGTGGATGATGATACAGCCCATGCCACCATGCTTAAAACCCTGATGAAAGGGTGGGGATATGCCGTTCAGGTCGCCCTGGACGGAGATGAGGGGGTGGATGCGGTGACAAACACCCCTTTTGGTTTGGTGCTTATGGATATGAAAATGGTGAAAATGTCCGGCATGGAAGCCCTGGCCAAAATTCATGCCTTTAATCCGGCCCTGCCCGTGATCATAATGACCGCCTATTCTTCGGTGGACACGGCTGTCCAAGCACTGAAAATCGGGGCCTATGATTACCTGACCAAACCCCTGGATTTTGACAAGTTGAAACTCACCGTGGACCGGGTGTTTGAACGTCTCCACCTGAAGAATGAAAATCAGGATTTGAAAAAACAATTGGAAACCAGTTCCTTTCACCACGATATTCTAGGCAAAAGTCCTGCCATGAAGGCGTTGCTGGATACTATACACATGGTGGCCCCTACCGATGCCAATGTACTTGTTACAGGGGAGTCGGGTACGGGAAAGGAACTTGTGGCCGCGGCACTGCACAACAACAGTATGCGACGGCAGCATCCTTATATTCGGATTAATTGTGCCGCCATCACCGAAACCCTTCTGGAATCCGAACTGTTCGGCCATGAGCGGGGCGCATTTACCGGAGCGGATAAAAAACGCAAGGGTAAATTTCTTTTGGCGGACAAGGGTAGTATCCTGTTGGACGAAATCGGCGAGATGAGCCTTGCCATGCAGGCAAAATTGCTGCGGGTCATCCAGGAAAAAGAGATTGCACCCGTGGGTTCGGAAAAGACCCTTGCTGTGGATGTCCGGGTGATTGCCGCCACAAACAGGGATTTGAAAGTCATGTCCGGTGAAAAAGAGTTCAGAGAGGACCTTTATTACCGGCTTAATGTGGTAAACATTGCAATCCCACCGTTGCGCAGGCGTCCCGAGGATATCCCGGAACTTGCCATGCACTTTCTGGATGAGTTTGCCCGTAAAAACCGAAGGGATATCAAGGGCTTCTCACCCAATGCCATGGATACCCTGATCCGGTATGAGTGGCCCGGCAATGTCCGTGAACTGATGAACGCCGTGGAGCGCGGTGTGGTCATGGCCAGGGCCGATTATCTTCGCCGGTCTGATCTCTCTTTTATTTCGGATGATGAGCCCGAACAGATCCGGGAAGCGGATTTAAATCTTGAAAATATGGCCCTGGCCAAGGTGGAGGAACGGGCTATCTTGTCCACCCTGGCGGCTGCCGGGGGTAATAAAAGCGAAGCGGCCCGAAGGCTTGGCATTACCCGGAAAACATTGCTTAAAAAACTTAAGCAATACGGAAATGAGGATAATTGTTAAAATCGTTCAATCAGTTTGTTGATAAAATAGGTACTTTCACGCAGAGCCTGGTGGCCAAACGGTCCGAACCATTCGGCAATCTGCTCGAATTCCTTGATAAACGCGCCTTTGTCTCCGGATTCAAGCATATCTATGAACTGGTTCAAGGATTCAACAAATGTCTTTAAAAGTTGGCGACGCTCGGGTGTGGCAAAGATAATTTCAGCATACAGATCAGGGTCTTGGGCAAAAAGCCTGCCAACCATACCCAGCTCCAGGCGGTAGATGGGGCTTGAAAATTCAAGGGTGCGTTTAATGGGAATGCCCTGGCGGTAAAGAAAACTGCCGAAACTAAAGGTAGCAAAATGCCGAAGGGCCTGGACAATCTCCATGACCTGGTCATGTTCCCGTGCGCTCGCTTCAACAACCACGGCACCCCATGCCACCAGCTGGTCAATAACCCACTGACAGGCATCCTCGTTTTGTCCGGCACATGCCGCAATGATCTGCTTGTCCAGGTTGTCTGTCGTGGGTCCAAAAAGAGGGTGCAGGCCCAGTACAGGGCCTTTGTGTGCCCGGCACATGGCTTCAATGGGCATTCTTTTGACCGAAGTCAGATCCGTGAGCACCGCATCCGGTCGCATCAGGGGGGCTAATTGTTCAATGACCTGGACTGTAACCTTAATGGGAACACAGACTACCACAAGGTCGGCATTTCCACACAAGTCTTGTGCCTGTTTCCAGTCATTTTTATCCAGGATATCTACCTGGTAGCCGGTTTCGGTGAAAAAACGGACAAACAGACGGCCCATCTCTCCGGCACCGCCCACGATAAGGATTTTTGCCTGGGGCCGGATCAACGTGGTTTTGGACACACGGGTCTGGCTTTTCCTGGACTGGTGCATGATGGTTCTATAAAGATTTTCCACCAGATCGGGGTCCACGTTCATGTCCTTGGCTTTTCCCCGCAGGCGGGATATCACATCTTCTTCCCGGGCCGGATGGTAAATGGGTATCTTGTGCGCTTTTTTAACGCCTACGATTTTTTCCACTTGTTCCCGGCGTTTGCTTAGTAAAGAGATAATTCGGGCATCAATGTCATCAATTTCATCCCGAAGAGGTTTGATTTGCTGTTCAAAAGAGGAGTTGTCTTTGGTCATGATTTATGGTCTTATGGCAATTTGTGTTTATGGCGCATTTATTAAAATGATCTACAATATCATCAGTCAGTGAGTTCTGGCAATATAAACCCCTGCCGGATGAAAAAATACCCGGGTCGGGCATAGGGCCAAGGGATTAATAAAGGGGATCAGACATGTTTAACGGTATGCTGCCCAGGATGGATCGCAAGTCAATTTTAGGATATCTGGCGGTGTTTGCATCAGCCTTTTGTTTTTATATGTCCACCGTGGTGATCAAGTGGTCGGCCATGGCCGGGCTTCATATCCGCACCTCCATGTTCACCTTGTCCCGGTTCAGTTTGGGATTTATCGTTGTCTGCATTATCATTGCCCTGGGCAGTCATAAAATCCGGGTGGTCAAAAAAAGATTTCTGGTGGGCAGGGCGCTGCTCAATACCATGGCTGTTTTCTGTTTTTTCAAGGGTGTGGCCCATAGCAGCGTGGCCCAGGCCAATATTTTAAATATGACTTTTCCTTTGTTTATTGCCCTGTTTTCATGGTTTTTTTTCAAGTCCCAAAGGGATTTGGGGACGGTTGCGATTGTCCTGGTGGCCTTTGCCGGGGTCTATATGATTTTAATGCCGTCAGATACACATTTTTCTCTGGGGGCGTTGTGGGGGCTGGCTTCGGGGGTTATCGCAGCCTTTGCCATTATTATATTGAACATGGCCCGGCAGGACCACGACACCCTGACCATTTTGTTTTTTATGTTCGGCCTTGGCGGAATTGTGGTGTTCTCTCTTTTTTTTCATGAAATGCAACTGCCCAATACCCTTGAAATGAAATATCTTTTCTGGTGTTCGGCCATTGCCATTGCCGGGCAGTTCCTGTTGACCCAGGGATTTAAATATGTCACGGCCATTGAAGGAGGCATCATCGCTTCAACCCGGATCTTTTTGGCGGCAATCCTGGGGCCCTTCCTTGTCATGGACCCGGCGCTCTCCTGGGCAGGGTGGGGCGGGGCGTTGCTGATTTTCACCGGCAACGTGCTTTTGACCGTTAAAAAAGTGCGCAAGTTTACCGGACGTTCTTCTGACGACTCCACGTCTTGTCAGGTTGTTACGAAGGCGCGTTAAATTCTCTGGCCCGTTTGACCAGCAGCCCGGCACAGTTTGTGACGTTTTCTTTGGTGTATAGACAGAATTCGTCTTTATAGGACATGTTGAATAGTTTTGTGACCAGTTCCTGATCATCGAGGGGGGTGGTCTTTATCATTTTTATGATTTCAAGTGTCCTGGATTCGGCTGTTTCCAGGGCCGAAGAAACGTTGTCGGCCATGATAGGTCCATGGTGGGCCGGACAGATGATTTTGGGGGCCAGCGTCCTGATCTGTTTGATGGTGTCAAGGTAGTCTGCCGCGCCCGTGAAAAACAGGGGCCAGAAATCCCTCCCCGGATAGTGGAACCCTAAAGCATCGGAAGAGCATAGCACTTGGTCCGGCACGGCAACGCCCATCAATGCCGCCGGGGAGTGGCCCGTTGCCGGCAGTAGATCAAAAAAGACACCGCCGCCCAGATCCAGGCGGGCAGGGCAGTCAATCTCTTCAATGCGGTTGACATCCGGCGGGGCATCAAGGCTGGGGCGCGCAGGTGTTAACCCTTCTTGGCCCAGGCGCCGGGATACGAACCGGTCCTCGGCGATCAGTGCCGGCGCTGCTTTGGGATGGGTCATAAATTTTTTGGCCCCGGTTCCCGCAATGATCCGGGCATTTTTGAACCGGTCAGCCAAACCGGGCAGGCCGGTTACATGGTCTGCATGGGGATGGCTGACAACGATAATGTCCGGGGAAATTTCAAGTTCATCCAGCTGCCGGATGACTTGATCCACCATACCTGAAACACCAGCCTCAAACAGCAGGCTCTTATCTTTGCCCGTGATCAGCATGAGGTTGAAGTAGTAGTTGCCGAGCACCTGTACGCTGGGGCTCACCTGTATGGGAAACCGGTCTTCGGGTATGTATGGGGTTGACATAATTAACCTTTAATAACCTGCTCAAAGGGTTCAAGGCCGATACGTTCGATCATTTTTCCCAGGCGCTCCCCTTTTTTGGCATTTTCCTTGTAGTATTCAACAATGCGTTGACAGGCATCCATGGCCTGTTCGGTGCTCAGCCCTTCAGCCACTTTCTGGGCAATTCTAGGACTCGATCCTACGTTGCCGCCGATGACAATGGTCCAACCGTCGGCTTCTCCGATGAGTCCAAGGTCCCTGACCCAGGATTCGGAGCAGGAGAGTTTGCATCCGGAAACCGCGATTTTGAATTTACCCGGCAGTTCCATGGCATGGTATTGTTTGTCCATTTCCATACCCACGCCCAAGGCGTCCTGTTTGCCGAGTTTGCAAAAGGTGGTCCCGGGACAGGCGCGTACCGAACGGATGCACATACCCACGGCAGCTCCCTTGTCAAGTTCCAAGTCCTGCCAGACTGAATCAATGTCCTCTTCTTTGAGTCCTACAATGGTAATACGGGTGGCCCCGGTCAGCTTGAGTGCTTTTGCATTATATTTTTCTGATACATCAGCAATTTTTCTAAGCATATCCGGTGTAATAACCCCGCATGGGATATGAGGGGCAATGGCATAGGTTTCGTTGTCATTTTGGAGGATGGCTCCCTTTTCACCAAGTTTGAGCATCTAATTTTCCTTCAATTAAAATTATAGGTGGTGCGTTAACAAAAACATTATGTCAACATAAAACTGCCTTGGGCGTTGTCAAGGTTGCTGACCTTCCCCTGCTTAAAGTCGACTCGGTTGTTGTTTTTGTCCCTGAACAACCCGTTGCCGACAGTCCTGCACATGGGGTGATTTTTTTTCAACACGTTGACATTTGGCATGTTCGGGTTTAAATTTCAACCCTTTATCCGGCATGGGGCGCCTGTGTCTGCGCAGAACGGCTAAGTATAGAGGAACAAAGAAGGATGGCAAAACAAAACGATTCGGGCAAGGCCGCTTTTGCGGCAACGATAGGCGGGCTTTTCGCTATTTTATTGTGGAGTTTCACCATTGCGTTTACCCGCAGTATCTCTGAGCATCTTGGCCCGGTTTACGGCGCAGGATATGTGTATCTCATCAGTGCCGTATTCGGCTTGATCAATGTATTGAGATCTTCAAAACAGCGACGCAAACTGACGAATCTGCCGCAACGGTATCTTTGGGGCTGCGGATCTCTTTTTGTGGGGTACATGCTGTTTCTGTTCCTTGCTGTGGGTCTGGCTGAAAACCGCAGTCAATCTCTGGAGATCGGGTTGATCAATTATCTGTGGCCGGCATTGATACTGGTGTTTTCCGTCCCCATTTTAAAAAATAAAGCCAGTTGGCTGCTGTTGCCAGGCACTGGCCTGGCACTGTTCGGGGTGTTCCTGGTCGTGACCGGTGGCGGCGGTCACACATGGCATACGATTTTCAATAATCTTTCCGCCAATCCAATGGCGTATCTGTTGGCCCTGTTTGCAGCACTTTCCTGGGGGCTTTATTCCAATCTCACTAGAAAATGGGTGGGTCCGGACCAGGCCGGGGGCGCTGTCCCCTTTTTTCTGGCTGCTACCGCGGTCGCCCTGTTTTTCATGAATTTTTTTGTGAACGAGCCCCGAAATTGGAGTCTTCAGGTGGCAGGGGAGGTGGCGGCCTTGGCGTTTGTTACCTTAATGGCCTACAGCCTGTGGGACAATGCCATGCGAAAAGGCAATACCATTTTTCTTGCGGCAAGTTCATACATGACCCCGCTTTTATCCACGATAGTCTCCTGCATCTACCTTTGTGTGGCACCCACCCCCTCTTTGTGGATCGGGTGCGGCCTGCTTATTGCCGGATCTTTGATAAGTTGGGTTTCTGTAACCAAAGAAAGAAATTGACTTGGTTAAGCTTATAATCCATCCAGAGGGCTTTTGACGCCTTTGCCGCCGCGATTGAGTACATGTGTGTAAATCATGGTTGTAGAGACATCTGCATGGCCGAGCAACTCCTGGACCGTACGGATATCATAACCGCTTTCAAGCAGATGCGTGGCAAAACTGTGGCGCAGTGCGTGGCAATTTACCCGTTTGGTCATATTCGCCTGATGGGCCGCCTTTTTTATGGCTTTTTGAAGACCGTTTTCATGGATATGGTGGCGGCGGGTTTTCCCGCTCCTTGGATCAACGGAAAGCCGGCCGCTGGGAAATACATACTGCCATCCCCACTCTTTTGCGCCATTGGGATATTTCCGGTCAAGGGCATCGGGTAGATAGGTCTCGCCCAATCCTTTTTCCAGATCTGCCTTGTGCATCTCATGCACCAGCTCAAGATGGGTTTTAAGCTTGTCTACAAGCCGTTCAGGCAAGGGTACCACACGGTCCTTTTTTCCTTTTCCGTCCCTGATCACAATTTGCTGGTATCCGAAATCAATGTCCTGGACCCTGAGTCTGACACAATCCATTAAGCGCATGCCCGTACCGTAAAGCAGGGACGCCATCAGCTTTTGCCTGCCGGCCATTTGCTCAAGAATGTTTGTGACTTCGCTGCGGGTTAAAACTACCGGCAAACGTTTGGGGCGTTTAGCCCGTACAAAATTACCAATGTCACCCAGGGGCTGTTTGAGCACTTTGCCATAAAAGAAGACCAACGCATTCAACGCCTGATTCTGGGTGCTTTCCGCAACATTTCGCTGAACGGCAAGGTGCTGCAGGAAACTGACAACCTCTCCACTGCCGAGCTTTTCCGGTTCCCGGTTTCCGCTAAAGGAGATAAAGCGGGTTACCCAAGATTCGTAAGATTGCTCGGTCCTTATGGAATACCGTCTTGTCCGCAACTCCACCAGTAGCTGTTCCAGAACAGCTGTATGACGTTTCCGAACGTCGGCAAGTTTTGAATGCTTTATATTTGACAGGTGCTTAATGGTGTTTTTAACCGAAAGCCCGTCGGCAACCGTAGGATGAGATTTTGCCAGAGATGCGGCTGAATCCATCCAGAATTTCCAGTCCACCTCCGGCAACCAGGTTACGCTAAGCATTGCGAACAAATTCTGTATAGCATCCACAATCTGCCTGAACTGCCAGTCCTCAATTCCATTAGCCCGTCCCTGTTGTGCCAGGTAACACTCCACCTCCTTCGGGCCATGTTCGGCCAGGCGTTTGTCGGAAAATGCTTTGATGTACTGCTCGGCTCTGATCACATACCACCTGATCACATTGTTTTTGATACCAATGTGCTTCAATCGGTTGATGTAATTATCCCAAAATATTTTAATTTCGTTTTCCTGTGTTGATTTGCGCTGATTCATGTGGTAGGTACTCATTATGTTTCCGGGGTAAAATTTGTTAGTTATGTAAAATAATACACAAGTATTTGAAAAATGCAATAGGCAGAATCCGCCTATCACCATATTGGCCCATTCTGCCTAATATAACTGTTAAACTTAAAAAATATCCATCCAAATAGAAATTGTTAATAAATGAACTTAGAACTTCTATCTACAGATTTTGAAAAAGTAAGTTATCTTCAAAATATATTGACAGACCGTGCGACTGGAAGTAGTCCGTCTGACTCGGAATTCCAGCAACTCAGATATGAGTTGCTAAGTAATCAAAAATTTTCACAATACATGCCACAATGGCTTAAAGTGCATAGAAACCTAAATTCATTTTGGAATTTTATTAAGAAAGAATACAACAGCTACCAATCTCGGAGAGAGTTTTTAGCAAATGAGTTTGCACCAATCCTAAACTTCTTGGAATTTGGGCAACCACCTCAGCAGTCACCTCCTTCTCAACAGACTTTTCCAACAAGTCAAAAAGCATCACCGCCCTTAACTCCTCAGTGGCCTGAACCTTCGAAAAAAATAAAAACAGAAGTTTTCATTGTTCATGGTCATGACAACTCAGCTAAACAAGAAGTTGCAAGATTTATAGAAAAAATTGGTCTTAACGCTATTATCTTACATGAAAAAGCCAGTAGCGGTATGACAATCATTGAAAAAATTGAGCATTATTCATCTAACGCTGATTTTGCAATAGTCCTCTACACACCTTGTGATCTCGGAAGGCTTGCTACAGATACAAAAGTACAACCTAAATCTAGAGCAAGACAAAATGTGATTTTTGAACATGGCTACTTAATGGCAAAACTAGGTAGAAAGAATGTATGTGCACTCGTAAAAGGCGATATTGAAACACCAAATGATATAAGCGGTGTCGTTTATGTTCAGTTAGACAATGCAGGAGCTTGGAAAATGGAACTCATAAAAGAGTTAAAAGCCTGCGATTATAACGTAACCATTTGAAAATAAAAAATTAGTTTAACAAGGCGTTTGAAGGGACGCGCGTGATCGCGCGCCCCTCAACTTACCGTTATGTTTGACAAAGATTGAATGAACAAAACAATGCAAAAGCTAATGGGCATTCTACTGGTTTCTGTCCTATTTGTGGTTTGTAGAGGCTCGACAGAGTCAGATTACGCAACCCATGAACAGAAACAGGACAATAGCTTTTCGAACCTTAGAACTCAGCTCAAAAATGGGACACCTCAGGAAAAGGAAGAAGTTCTGAATTTATTTATGAAGGACTATCCTGTGGACTTGGTTCCCACCGTTATCGAAGCGATTTTAGATGACACCGTATCTCCAAGACATGGTGATACTGGTTGGGCAAGAGTTCACCATCAAGCTGCCACCGCTATGTGCAAGTTTGCATATCAAATTGACGGGAAGTTTCAGAAAGAACGAGGTCGAGACAAATACTCATTTTACAACGACGGCGGTGTAGGAACGGAATCCCGGAGAAATGAAGTACACAAGAACTGGGTCGAGTGGTGGAAAGAGAATGAGAAAAACATAACAAAAAAATGAACTGGGACCGGGTGGGACGTTGCAGTGGTTTAGGTTTTCTTTCTTCAACCGCTTTCGTTCTTTTACCGTTTTCGTGATTCGCCACCCGGCCCGTTATTTTTAGCGTTAGCAATCATAAAAATGAAATTATCAGACCTTTTCAATTTAGCGAGTAACCGATCAGATGCATGGAATAATCTATGGCAGTTGTATATAGGTATATCGACAGCATTGCTAGCCATCGTCTCTGCGAGCAGTAAAGCCTTAACAAAGCCAAGCAGCGCAATAATATGTTTCGGGTTCATAGCATTTGTAGCTGGTAATTATTCCGCTTTTTTAAATTATCATAAAACACGAAAACAAATCCATAAAATGATTGTCGAGCAACTCTCTGATGAAAGATATAAAAACATTAGTGAAAATACTTATAATAACAGCAATGAAATAGAGACTCTGTCAAACTTGATCGGTCCCCCATTAAAATACATTGGGAATAAACCAGCATTCTTTTATTATTACTGGATAATTTCAGCAGTTGTTCTTTTGTCCCTATGGTTCATTCCATTATTAAGAAGTTAAAACGCACTATAAGAAAAAATTGCTAACAAAACGTTCGAGAGGGACGGCTTTAACTTGGCGGCATTTTCAAAGTAAACTGTAGATGGAATGAATCCTTTCTAAAAAAGCTTACTCTTAGATTTCGCCGCCCCTCAACTTCACGTTCCCGTGGCGCTCCGCTGCGCAGAGCCCCACGGGAATGCCCGAGCTAACGGGTGTCCCGTGTTGACCAATCGTTTCCCATGTCGCTACGCGCCACGGGAACCAATCACTCAACAAGACAAATTTACACCGATAACCGAGCAAGCCCATTATCAATGACAAATTTGCCCGTTAGCTCTGGCATTAGCCACCAAAACAAATGAAAGCTCGTTTCAAATTAGGAGATGAAAAAGCACTATTAGCAGGTCTGATGGCTTTATTAGTCGCGCTCTTTATGGCCTATATTACATACGATGGTAGTGACAATGGATGGGGAAGAATACACAATCGACATTACAAACCAGCTTGGTTTGTATTAACATTAGGTATTCCGACCACTATTTTAACTTTTGTTTTTGCCCTTTGTCCGATCTATTTTTACTTTCTTTCAATTGTAAAAAAAACATATATCCTTATTGATGACAAAACAATAAAATGGCCTAAGGGCTTAATGTTAAATAAAATAAATACAGTTATTTTAAATGATATTGAGTCTATTGATAGGAAAACAAAATACAAAACCGAGTGGATAATCATTTATACAAAGGAAGGTTCATTCAGATTTTCCAAAAAGTCAATTCACCCAAACAATAGTTTTGAGAAGATCTATCAAATATTGTTGAATCAAGCTAAAAAAAACAAGTTTCCAAACAAAGAAAAAGAGAATTAACAGCTTGATATTGAATGAAAATATAAAATTTGGCTAACCAGGCGCTCAACAACGCTCCTTCGTCGCTTGGACGTGGCAAACGACGCCACGCCAGTTAGCTCAACGTTATGCCCTCAAAAAAACACATTGCGTATCTAAATATAGTACGTTAAAATGTACAAAAATTAATAAGGAGATATGCAATGCAAAGATTAAGGATAGACCAAGATATTAAACCTCTCTCGGAAGTTCGAACCGGGATTGCGTCATTTATTAAACAAGTTCACGATACCAAAAGGCCGGTTGTCATTACCCAGCATGGAAAAGGGGTTGCAGTTCTTTTAGATGTCAATGAATATGAGTCAATGCAAGAAAAGATGGAGCTTCTGACAGACATACAAACTTCAATCAACCAGATAGACAATGGAGAAGGAGTCGAACACGATGAAGCAAAAGAAATGATTATGCAACGGATTTTTAAATGAAAATAATCTGGTCTCCATTGGCTATCGATAGAGTAGCCGAAATTGCAAACTACATAGCAAAAGATAAACCAACTGCCGCTGAAAATTGGGTGGACAAAATATTTTCAAAAGTTGAAAGTTTAGCATCGTCTCCTAAATCAGGAAGAATTGTTCCTGAAATCAACAAAGATCAATATAGAGAAATAATCTATGGGAATTACAGAATAGTGTATCGGATTGAAGAAAAACGAATATCTATTTTGACCGTTCGCCATGGTAAGCAATTACTGCCAATTGAAGAAATATTGGCATAACAAAACGCTGCAGCTGACCGGGGGGAGCTAGCGGCTTTTTGAAAGTGCTTGGTTTTAGAAAAAACTTGGCTTTTACAACCTGCTCGGCAATTTGCCCCCCGGCCAGCTGAGCTCCCCGTTCGGCTTAAAACCATCCATCCAGTATCAATTTGTTTTTTTAGAAGGAATTGTTGTAGATGAAAACCAAAAGTAACCAATCCAATCGACCGGGCATCATTAAGACAGTACAAACCCCTCTTGGATTTTTCACTTTAACAGTTCTGATTGTAGAATTAATTCTCGGTATTGCTGTAAATTCAACTCAAGGACAAAATAAGGGTTTTCTTATTATAAGTATGGTTGTGCTTATTTTTCTCCTTGTTGTCATTGTAGCAGGGTTCGCATTTTTTAGACCGGAAGCATTAAGCGGCAAACGCCCTGTTGCAAAATTACCAAGTTCTTCAAACGAGCATGATATACAAAATAAAAGAAGCGATCTTGATGATGCAACCAAAATTACAGATCTAATCTTAATACATAAAAAGAACAAGATTATGCCTGAAGAATTTGAGAGATATCTTGAGGTATTAGGGCCAAGAAAACGTTCAAATGCTGAAACTAAAGATCCGGTTGAGCAAGGAGAGGTTGGGCCAAACGGCTATAGAGTGGGGTATACAGAAGAAGGGGATAAAGTAGAATGGATACCCAATGAAGAAGAACCAGGTAAAGAGTGGCCGATGATTCTTCGTCGCAATGATAAAGTTATTCTTGAGGCTGAAAGAGAGTTTTGGGACAAGGTTTGGTGGAACCGTCACCAAAACTGGATTTATAAAATTGAGAGCGGTGAAGAGATTTTGTCTGAAAATCAAAAGCCAATTTTAGAGCAAGCAAAAAAAGCTGCACAGTTTATTGAACAGAAATATGGTAGAGAAAATCTTGGATGGGATGATTTCGAATGGGGCTTATTAAGCGGTCGTTTATCTGCATTGGCTTGGGTTATGGGAGCTGAATGGGAAGAATCGTTAGATACTTAGAAAGGCACGACATAGCCGAACAAAACGCTGGAGAGGGACCAGGCTTACTGCGCGGCCTTTCGGGAGTCCCCTGGTTCAGGAAAATTTAACTTTTTATTGGGAGTTTTTGGGTTTAAAAAGCCTGGCCCCTCAGCTCCCCGTTGGGCGCAAAAATCCAAACGAAATGGTTATGACAATAATTCGAAACGCAACAAAATCCGATATAAATAGCATTGTGGCTATTCATGCAGAAAGTTGGCGAAACACCTACTCGGATGAATTGCCGTCAAAATTTTTAACAGAACAACTTGATAAAGAATTTGAACGCCATTGGAATGAAATCCAAATAAAGAATGAAGATATCGTATTGGTGGCGGAGAAAGATTCTATTGTGGGGTTTGTAGCCGTTTGGTGTCATCCTATTCCATTTATTGATAATTTGCATGTAACAACTTCTCAGAGATCAAAGAATATTGGATCCACCTTAATGAAGGCCGTTGCAAACGAATTGATGAAGAAAAAACATAACACAGCATATCTTTGGGTTTTTGAAAGCAACAAAAAAGCCATACGTTTTTATGAACGACTCGGAGGTGTTCAAGCGCAACAAACAATGAAAAATGTATTCGGATATGATGTCCTATGCCGAAAAATTGAATGGAATAATTTATCAACCATTCTTGAACATACGTGAGTTTATACTCGCCCAACAAAACGCTGCTCGTGCCCAGATAAATCCGAATCGTTGGGATTCAACCGAATAGGAGGATGAAACTCGATATTGTCACCCAGTGGGTGCAAGTCCCACATGAGCAAAGTTTAGCCGGCAGCTCATTAGTGAAATCCACAGGCAAAACCGGTAACGGTAGTCTGGTGCTGGATGGAACAAGATTGCAGGCTCTGTATTGAACTCCGAAAAATGTATAGTTGTGGTCCATAAGGATAAACCATGCTTGCAGGGGGAAAGCCGACGTATTGTGGCGTGCGGAAGGCAGCAGACTTACAGGTGTTATGGCAAGTTTGTAAGTCACCACCGGGGTCTTAGACCAGGGCATGTTCTCAAAGGGGGAACTCGGAAACTGGGGAGGTCCGGATGCCTCCTTTTGCAGAAACGGTGAGGTGGATACCGTTCGTGAGGTAAAACACCTGAGGCCACAGGAATCTCTCACTCCTGCTGCCTGCAATAGAAAAGTGAGGGGCAAATAAGGTACCGGGGGAGGATAGTTAAAAGCGAACGAACCCGGGAAGGACATTCGGAAGTCTTCGCTGATCATAATACTGATGTTCGGGGGATTGAAACCCGAACGGTAAGGCGGGGAAGTGGTGCCCAAAGCGACCCGCTGAAGGAAAGGAGAGGCAGGGTATAACGTTTTTCCGGCAGGAACTATGGGAGATACACAGAGATCACAAACCATATCAACGCACAGCCGGAAAATTGCGTCGCAGACTGCTATGAAATTCAAGGGAAACATAAAAGAACGGATATCCGAAACTCCACCCATACTGGTGCCGGAGTCGTCACTTGTCCGTATCAGGTCGCTGGCAAAAGAGAATCCGCAGATGACGTTTACATCTCTGGCTCATAAACTCGACCTGTTCCTGTTGAACAAATCGTTTCGACAACTGCGTAAAAACAGTGCCACCGGAGTAGACAAGGTCACGGTTGAAGAATATTCAGCTCACCTTGATGAGAACCTCTATAATTTGCACTTGCGGCTGAAAAGAGGTCAGTACGCAGCACTGCCGGTGAAACGTATCTGGATAAACAAGGAAGACGGAAAAAAGCGGCCAATAGGCATCACGGCATTGGAGGACAAGATAGTCCAAAAGGCTGTGACAACCATTCTCAGTGAAGTTTATGAACCGTTGTTTTATGATTTTTCCCACGGTTTCCGATCCAAGCACAGCCAGCATCTGGCCATTGCCGAGATAAGAGAGAAATGCTACGCACTGAATACCAATTGGATTTTAAGCGCAGATATTACCGGACTATTTGATAATATAGACCATAACCTGCTCCGGGATCTGGTTCGAACCCGGGCAAACGACAAAGGAATCCTGCGGCTGATCGGCAAATGGCTGAAAGCCGGGGTACTCGAAAGTGAAATCATAGAGTACCCGGACAAGGGAACGCCCCAGGGCGGAGTGATTTCACCGATACTCAGTAATATCTTCCTGCACTACGTGCTGGACGACTGGTTTGCAAAAGTGGTTCAACCGCGGTTGAAGGGTAAAAGCTTTCTGATCAGGTTTGCCGATGACTTCATTGTTGGACTTCAGCTGGAATCAGATGCCAGGAGACTGTTGGCAATACTGCCAAAGCGGTTCAACCGTTATTCTCTTGAACTTCATCCCAAAAAGACGCAACTGATTGCATTCGGAAAACCGGCTCTGCAGGGCAAACCACAGGGGACGTTTGACTTCCTTGGGTTTACCTATTACTGGGGCAAAAGCCTTAAAGGCAATTGGGTGATCAAGAAGAAAACCGCCCGCAAACGGCGCAATCGGTTCATGCAGATGCTGTGGAGTTGGTGCAAGAAGCACAGACATGACTCCATACGCAGTCAGCAGGAAACGTTGAGCAGCAAGTTGATGGGATTTTATCAATACTTCGGAGTAAGGAGCAATTTTAAGGTGCTGGAGGTGGTTTACGAATACGCTGCCACAGCTTGGAAACACTGGCTTGGACAAAGGCATCGGAACGGGAGGTTGAGCTATAAAAAGTTCAGCAGACTTCTTGCCGGATTTCCTCTAGCCAGACCCCGGATTGTTCACAATGTCTGAAAGGCTGCAAAGGGCAGCAAAGTTATGCGCCAATCGGGGGGGCGCCTGATTGGTCGATGGCTCGGTAAAAGGGCCTGAGTCGAGGAACCGTATGAGGGAAATCTTCACGTACGGATCTGTGGGGAGGGCGTCGGGTAACCGATGCCTTTACCCGGAAGGCCGACCCGGGGGGCTAGCGGCCTTTCGAAAGCTCCTGGTTTTCGAAAAAACTTGGCTTCGACAACCTGCTCGGCTGTATGCCCCGGTCGGCTGAGCTCCCCGTTCGCTTCAAAAAAACGTTGCACGGATTAAAAAGTAATACTATATTGGTATTACATTATAAAAGGAGGTTTATTATGCGTGTAACCACAAAAGGTCAAGTCACTATCCCCAAGAATGTAAGGGAAATATTAGGTATTGTTCCAGAGACAGAAGTTGATTTTCATGAAGATAACGGAAGATTTTATCTGGTCAAAGCATCAAAAAACAAAACGACCTCTAAATTTTCGAAGTTAAGGGGGATTGCTACAGCTAAAATGTCTACAGACGAAATCATGAATATGACAAGAAAAATAAAATGAACGGAATTTTTATTGATTCGTGTGTGTTGCTTGATCTGTTTACGAATGATCCCAAATGGGGAAACTGGTCTGAAGACGTGTTAAGTCGCTATAGTCAAACGAATACATTATTTATAAATTCAATTGTGTATACTGAAATATTAATTGGTTTCAACCGTATTGAAGAAGTAGAGGAAGCTGTTGAACAAGTAGGTGTGAAAGTACTGGAAATTCCACGCGAAGCTTTGTTTTTGGCTGGAAAGACATTTTTTGAGTATCGAAGAAACAAGGGAACTAAAAGCTCAACCCTTCCGGATTTCTTCATTGGCGCACACGCTACAGTATCTTCATTTGACTTAGTCACAAGGGACATCGCAAAATATAGAACGTATTTCCCAAACATAAAACTTATTTGCCCATAATTTGCTTCAAGACGTGGTCGCAAACGAATTTTGAACTTTATACCAAGCGAACGAATACGGATAGATCGTGTGAGGAACGAACCACGATCTCATCCGATTGTTGAACAAGCCCGGTCATGAACCAGGGTATTTCAATATATGAAAATATCTTTTTTTCAGTAGAGGATTTTAAACTAAGGTGAAAGGCTTGCGTCTGTGGAGGGGCGCAAAGGTAGTGTTGCCTTCCTTGAGGCTAAAAAAATAACGAATTATGCCATAGTCCCGGTGCCCTCCTTTTTATGTTGAGGCCGGGTTGTTGCCAAATTTCAAATTTATCCGGTTCCGGCCGCCCTCACGCCGACAATAACCATGGCAGTTCCACAGTAAGGACATTTAAAAGCCGGTTTGGGGCTTGGCTTTACGACCAGTATCCGAACGTAAAGAATCAGCTGAACCAGGGAAAGCATCTTTTTAGCATTACTGTGCAGAAACCCGTACTCCCGTGTTCGACGAAATCCCCGGGGTAAAACATGCTGCAGGATAAGGCCTAAAAAGTCTTCGCCTTTGAGGGTTCGACACCGTATTGATTTAGTCGTACTGTCAATATATCTGAAGGTGACTTTTCCGTCTCGGTTGCCAATGATATTTTTTTCACTGATTACACCCCGGTACAAGTACCGGGACAGATATTTCAGAGCCGTTATACCGGTTCCCACACGAGTGCAATTGACAATCCATTCAGGGGAAACGCCATTCGGGATGGGTAATTTTTTCTGATTTAATCCATTAAGAAACCGGGCACGAAAAACCCTGGCCAGAGCTTTTTGATTAAACAGATATCGGCCTTTTTTTTTCCATTGGCGTTTGGCCGAATCGACCCCTCCGCCGGGAACAACCACATGAATATGAGGATGAAATTGAAGCTGTCTGCTATGCGTATGAAGGACCATGGTCATGCCGATGTGGGCGCCAAGGTGCCGGGGATTGAGTCCAAAATCCTTCAATGTCCCGGCCACGCATGAAAACATCAGGTCAAAAACAGCCCGTTGATTCCGGTATGCAACGGCTCTTAACGAGCATGGCAAGGTGAACGTCACCATAAAATAATTGACGGGAAGCAGTTTATTTTGCTGCCGCTCAATCCATTGGCTTGTTTCATGGTTTTGGCAATGGGGGCAATTGCGGTTTCCACAGGAAAGTGGGTGCTGTTGGGTCCGCCCGCACCCCCGGCAGACTGTTTGTATCGTTCCGGCTTGTGGGGTACGACAAAATCGCATGGCATTTAAGGCATTAATTTGCCCCGGCAATGCCGTTTCCCCGTAACGGGTCAAAAATGCATCATGATACTCATTAATAATATCGGCTATTCGCATGATCGCACCTTATAAAAGTCCACGTGAATGGTGTTGATCAAATCGTTGATGACATTCAGGCTGTTTTTTTCCGTAACACAGGTAAAATGGGTGTAACGGGCAGTTGTTTCCGGACGGGCGTGACCGAGAATGCCCTGGATAACCTGTCGGCATTATGGCGCTTTTACAGCTGGGCTGAAGCATGTGCCTTCAAATGGTTGAATCGCCGGGGAGGGAAGCGTAAAAGCTTCACCTTGAAGGTTTTCACAAAAGCGATAGACCTTTTGGGTATTGCCAAACCAAAGATGAGAGTTGTGAACTGGCAACATCGAGTATTCACATGAACAGATGCCTTACACGAAAGCGAGTATAACCGAGGAACCGGATGCGGGAAAACCGCACGTCCGGGTCTGTGCGGGGGGGGTGCTGGGTGACCGGCGTTCCTACCGCGAGATAAAATTAAACGTTGCGTATTGCGCAACATGCTATATAATAAATGTATGATAAAATCTTTTAAGCACAAAGGACTACGGAAATTTTTTGAAACAGGCAGCATTTCTGGAATCCAGGCCGGTCATAAACAAAAGTTAAGAATGCGCTTAATTGCACTTGATACTGCAACATGTATTGAAGATATGAATACACCGGGTTGGAGGTTGCACAGCTTAAAAGGAGATCGTAAAAGATTATGGGCGATTGATGTAAACCGCAATTGGCGCGTCGTTTTTGAATTCAAAGACTGCAATGCCTATGTTGTAGATTATGAGGATTATCACTAATGGCTATGTATAACCCACCCCATCCAGGGGAATTCATTCAAGAAGTTTACTTGGAACCATTGGGGGTTTCACCACGTAGTGTTGCCCTGCGACTTAAAGTTTCTCCTTCAACATTCGTAAGGATTTTAAAGGGGCAAAGCTCTATAAGTCCTGTAATGGCTCTTCGTTTATCTAAATGCTTGGGACGAACCCCCGAAAGTTGGCTTCATATGCAGGACAGCTATAATTTATGGCATGCGAAGCAGAATGTTGATCTTTCAGAAATTGAACCTATTGAAGTTTCAGCGTAAACAGCAAAAAAATTACAGAATAAAACGCTGGAGAGGTCCAGGCTTACTGTACGGCCTTTCGGAAGTCCCTGGTTCTGGAAATTTTAACTTTTTATCAGAGTTTTTGGGGTTTAAAAAGCCTGGCCCCTCAGCTCCCCGTTCGGCTTCCCAACTGATACTGAGAAGATACTATGAAACAACTTTTTGAACATGCTGAATTAATGCAAAAAAACGCTTGGGAAATCGTTAACGATACAAATGTTATTGAAATATGGTCTTCAATTGGAGCAACGATTAATTTAGTTGGATCCCTTAAAATGGGGTTATTGATAAATCATAGGGATATTGATTTTCATATTTATACGACACCATTCAAGCTTTCAGATAGTTTCTCTGCAATATCTAAACTTGCAGAAAATAAGCGTATTAAAACAATAGATTATGGTAATTTGCTTGAGGCAGAAGATCAATGCATTGAGTGGCATGCTATCTACGAAGGTAAAGATGGGCATTCCTGGCAAATAGATATGATTCATATTTTAAATGAGTCTCCTTATGCCGGTCATTTTGAAAAGGTTGCCGAGCGTATTTCTGCGGTTCTAACCCCAGAGCTTAGGGGTAACATTCTCAAGATAAAAAATAGTATCCCCGATGAAAAAAAGGTCATGGGAATACAAATTTATAAAGCTGTTATTAAAGACGGAATCCAAGATGTTGATTCATTTTGGCAATGGAAAGGGCAGAATACAGATGAAGGCATTATCACATGGATGCCCTAAACTTATATAGCCGAATCGAGATAGGACTCCCCATCACTGAGAAGCCCTCCCACGCCACCTGGCGTACGGATCACGTACCAAGGCGGTTCGGCTGATTTTAGGAATCAGTTCCCGGGCAGATATAATCCTTTCTCAATAAAATATCGCTCAGGCATGGCAATGGCCACCCATTTGACTTTGCTCATGTGCCAGTACTTTTTGCGGGCATTGCCGCAAAGCATGGCATCTTGGTGAGCAATACCAAGTTTCTCAAGATTCAGAACCATAGTTTTGGGATTTTTCCATTGTTTCCAAACAAGACTTCGCAGCCGTCGCATTATCCAAATTTTGAGCCCTTTGAGGAAGGATTTGGCTTCAGTGAACCGAAAATAATTCCACCATCCCCGAAAGTATTGGTTCAATTCCTGGATAACCTGCCACAGGCTTTTGCCCCGCTTGCGGCAGGTTAATTTCCGGACTTTGTCTTTGAATCGTTTCATGCTCTTGGCATGAATCCGGATTTTTGACTGTCCACACATTTGGAAATATGTGAATCCGAGAAATTTGCGTAGCCACGGTCTGCTGACAGCACTTTTGTCCCGGTTTACTTTGAGTTTCACGGTCAAAAATTTGGTGATACTCTGCATAACCCTTTCGGCCGCTTTCCGACTTTTGCGGAAGATCATAAAGTCATCGGCATAACGGACATATCGGTGTCCTCGTTGCTCCAGTTCCTTATCCAACTCATCAAGGACGATGTTGGAAAGCAAAGGAGAGAGAGGACCGCCCTGGGGAGTCCCTTCTGCCGTAGGCACTATCGTGGGTATTCCGAGTAAACGGACACCGCCGTCCGGTTTGGGGATCTCCTTGCGTTTCACCGGCAGCGGTTTATGCTTACAGTTCAGCAGGTCTTGTTCAATTTTAGGCCAGTGCTTTGCCAGATAGTGCCAGAGTTGGCCGGTTTTCATACCGTCCACGCCGGGGGCACCTTTGTTGGCACAAACCTGTTTCCATGCCCGGATAATGTTGTTGCGTTCAAGGATCATCTCCATTAACCGGTCGTTGTTTCTCAGACGTTCGGCAATCTGTGACGCTGGGAACAGTTCCATCTGCTGTGGCCGTCTGTTCACAAGTACACACCTCCTATTTGTCGTTATCATTTGCCCGGACCGTTCAGGCCTTTACCGGGGTGAGACCTCCCCGCCTTTGCGGGGCTCGTTTCCACCGGCTACTATGCCCTCTGCTGACTTCTCCCATGCGGTCAGGGCCAGTTACCCGATCCTCAGCCGTTCCGGCACATAGAAGACATCCCGGGGGGAAACACACGTCTTTCAGTGCGTGAATGCCAAGTTTACGGACATACCCTATGATGGATAGAGGACTTTACCTTGTTGTGCAGGCTCGTTCCGGTATGTGCGCCTCATACTCGATTTCTGTACGTCATCCCGTACCTTCGTGGTACCTTGCCTTAGCAAGGCAACTTCCTTCCAGGGCACCGTCACCGGTACCCTGTTGCACTACCACTACACCCTTCACCTCCATCAGGCTGGGTCTAAGAATTGCCAAACGTTCTGAAATTGTTTACGTTTGACTCACTTTTAAGAACATGTGCCGTGCCCGGCACACACAAAACGCTGCAGGCCGCCCCGGGGAGCTATCGGCTTTTCGAAAGACCTCGGTTTTCGAAATGAATTTAATTGGGGGGAAGTTTTCGGTTCTCTCCCCCCGGGCGGCTGAGCTCCCCGTTGGGTGTAATAACTCTCCGCCTTAAAATATTCATTTAAAGTCTTTAAAATAGTATCAAGATGTAATATCATCTAAGCATGAATAAAAAGCAAAAACAAACTCTTGAAAAAATATTTGAAAAACCAGAACGATCAGATATAGCGTGGTCAAATATTGAATCGTTATTTTTAGCTCTCGGCGCTGATATTTCTGAAGGAAGAGGGTCACGAGTTAGAATTGCGCTGAATGATGTCCGTGCTGTTTTTCACAGACCCCACCCAGAAAGAGTAACTGGAAAAGGTGCTATCAAATCTGTACGAAGATTTCTTCAAGAGGCAGGAGTAAGACTATGATGGAATATAAAGGATATTTTGCAAAGGTTGAGTTTGATGATGAAGCCAATATTTTTCATGGAGAAATTATCAATCTGAGAGATGTAATTACCTTTGAAGGGGAATCGGTTGAGGAGCTTCGACAAGCCTTCACAGACTCAGTAGAAGACTACTTGGAATTTTGTGCTGAAAGGGGAGAAGCCCCTGAAAAGCCTTATTCTGGAAAATTTTTAGTTCGAGTTGGCCCAGAACTACATAAGACCCTTGTAATACAGGCGAGGAAGAATGGAAAAAGCCTTAACACCTGGGTAACGGATGCTCTTCAAAAAACGGCAACAGATATCACCCAATCGAGATAGGACTCCCCATCACTGAGAAGCCCTCCCACGCCACCTGGCGTACGGATCACGTACCAAGGCGGTTCGGCTGATTTTAGGAATCAGTTCCCGGGCAGATATATTCCTTTCTCAATAAAATATCTTTCAGGCATGGCAATGGCCACCCATTTGACTTTGCTCATGTGCCAGTACTTTTTGCGGGCATTGCCGCAAAGCATGGCATCTTGGTGAGCAATACCAAGTTTCTCAAGATTCCGAACCCTGGATTTGGGATTTTTCCATTGTTTCCAGATAAGAAGCCCTTTAAATTTTTTGATACTTACTATAAGCTTCACCAGGTTTTTAAGTACATATAATGCCCACTAAAAACATAATAGAAGAGAAAATTAAAAAATGGTTTACAAAATTATTTATAAAACAGGCGGCTCTTTTATTTCAGATGCCGGAACTTTGGTTGAAGCAAAAAAACAAGCTTCAGAGCATGCCGGCTATGGATTTGGCAGCATCTGCATAATGGAGGGTGAGGATATCGATTCGTGCAATGAGCCCGTGGCTATAAAATTTGAACATGGCATCGAATGGATAGAACCCGAAAGATAGAGCCAACCGCCTCGGTCGAAGTCCAAACTTGATTGGGGCGCAGTTACCTTTCTATTGATCGATTCACGATGTCATTGACAATGTGCAGGCAACTCGTTGTTCAGGCATTTGGGGTGGCATTGCGTATGGTGCCCCGGAATTATGAATTTAATGAAAATATGATATTTGGAAAAAACAACCGCAACAATACTAACAAAGAGGGAAATATGAAAAAAATTAATATTTTTGCATTTGTATCAGCCTTAACTTTGTTTTTTTTAGCCAATTCGTTTGCAGGTGATACGCATAGCGGCCAAGCTGTTGGAGAATCTGCCCAAACCGGTTCTCATGCCAGTGCAAGCGCAGCCCATGGGATTGTCGCTTCCGGACAGGTGACTTCAGCCGCTTCTGCTGTACCTTTAGCTATTGGTGGTTCTGCTGCAGTAGTTACTACAGAGATCGCGAAGGACTTGATGGATGCCGCAACAGCACCTATTGGAACCCCTCTTGAAATGACCGATGAGTCCGTTACCGCAGGTCCACCGCCGAACGAGGCGTTAGCCCCTAAAAAAAACAAGCAGGAAATTGAAAAGGAGAAATGATGAAACACATAAGACTCCTTCTGCTTTTATTGCCTGTTGTTTTTCTTGCATGGCCCGAAAATTTTGTTTTTGCAGGAAGTAGTCAGGCAAGCGGGGAAATCCATTTCAAGCCGGAAGAGATCATAAAATTTTCCAAAAAAGTTGAAAAAACATTGGCCCAAAAGGGTGCCAGGGTTGCAATTATTGCACGAGTCGGCAGACCACGAAACAAATTGCCGGAAGGGATAAGTTTTACCCATACGGCAATAGCAGTTTATTCTCAAATTACAACGGCCGATGGAAGAAAGATCCCTGGCTATGCAATATACAATTTGTACCAGCGGGCAGGCGAACCTGATGTCAGTGATTTGGTTCAAGATTTTCCGGTGGATTTTTTTGCCGCTGTTGAGGTGCTGGAGGCCGGTATCATAATTCCGTCTCCTGAGCTGCAAAAAAGGGTGTTGAATGTTCTGGCCTCTCCGACATACAAAGAATTACACAATCCCCATTATTCCGTTATTGCCAATCCATTTACGCTTGAGTTTCAAAATTGCACTGAGCATACACTGGATGTAATAATGGCAGCAATCTATGAAACCGGCGATATCAAAGCGATCAAAGCGAATGAAAAAGAATATTTTGAACCACAACCTCTAAACGTTAACCCCGTAAAGCTCCTGCTTGGTTCAATGTTTGTTGCAGATGTCGCAACGTCAGACCATCCAGGGTCCCCGGTGACATCGACGTTTACAGCTATTGGCAAGTTTTTAACAAAATACAACGCAGCATCTGAAATATTAACCGTAACACCGGATACGTAAGCAGATGCATATCAATCAATGAAGTCTCGTTATTTATCGGTTGCCACCCACGAAGACCAAATGGTATCTGCTGCGGTCTGTGCGCCGCCTTGTTTTTGTGAAATATAATGATTCAACGAGTCAATGCGTGTTTGCCGGTTTTCTTTTTCTGATTTTATAAGGTATTTGCACATTGTTTCAGCGGCATGCTGTTGGTTTCTGCACTGGGTTACGGCACCGGTCTTAAAGATTTTTTTTCCCACCCAGGCAAAATCCTGCCAGTGGGGACCGATGATTGTTGGAACGCCTAAGGCTGCGGGCTCCATAAAATTTTGACCACCTAACGGCACCAGGCTTCCGCCGACAAAGACCACATCGGCATGGCCGTAAGCCTGGTACAAATCTCCAAATTTGTCCCACAGGATAATGGCAGGATTAGTCAGCACGGATGATATCTGCGAGCCTTTATATACTGTGAGGTCGTTTTTATTCAGTCGTTTTAAGAGTGGCGTTATCCGATGCATATGCCTGGGGAACAGAGCAATAATCTGGTTCGGTTTCTTTTTTAATAAAATTTTTATCATGTCAATGATCTGCGCTTCTTCCTGGCGGCGGAAGGAGGCAAAAATAGACAGGGGCATTTCCCGGGGCACGATTTCCGCTAAGGCAGACGCTTTACCGCTCGCGTTTTGAACCGTCATGCGGTCAAATTTGATATTGTCCATGGTTTCAACATGGGTGTGGGGAAATACCTGGGAAAATTTTTGGGCGTCTTCAACAGAGATGGCCAGAATACGTTCCGGGGCAAAAGATTGCCAGAACGCTTTGGTCAGTTTGTAATTCCGGCCGCTTTTTTTGGACAACCGGCCGTTGATAATCAATACTCTGGTATGATTTTTTTTTAACGCATAAAGATGGGCCGGCCACAGTTCGGTTTCCAGTAAAACCATAATCGCCGGATTAACCTGTTGTACCGCTTTGTTCATGGCCTTTGGTCTGTCAAGGGGGAATATATCAATACACAGGCTAATATGGGATGAAATTTTTTTGGGCGACAGCGTTTGTGTCAGAATTTCCATACCCTGATCCGTGGTTGTGGTCACCAGTATGGAGACCGGGCTGTCCGGGTTAAGGGTTTGTATAATGGATACGGCAAGATATGCCTCCCCGGCCGATGCCGCCTGTATCCATATGTCTGCAGGTTGAAGATGGACCGGATGGATCCGCTTGTCAAAGGTCGGTGCAAGCCTTGGGTGCCGTTTTAAAAAAGGCAGGGCAGCTTCCCACAGGATATTGTAAAATTTAAAAAAATTGGGTATAAAAACACTTTTTATCATGGGAGGCTATGCTCTCATGTTTTTTGGCACTTGACAATAGAATCTGTAAAGCAATTACTCCCACCTATGAAATCAAGAAAAAATACATTGTCTGAAGAACGCAGGCAAAAAATTATCCGGATGGTGTTGGCACACTGGAAAAGAATTGCCCTGGCCGCGTTATTTATGGTGGTGGAGGCAGGTGCCGGCGGTGCCATGGCAATGCTGGTCAAACCTGTGCTCGATGATATTTTCATTGCCAGGGACAGCACCAAGTTATTGCTCATCCCCGGTCTTGCCATTCTGGTGTTTTTTTTAAAAGGCGCCGGTTCATATGGGGCGGAATACCTGATGAGTTATGTGGGACAGCGTATTATTCGTGAGTTCAGGGACCGCCTTTATGAAAAAATCATGAATTTGCCTATTTCATATATCCAAAAGGAAAAAACCGGGGTGCTCATGTCCCGGGTTACCAATGATGTAAGTATTATCAAAAGCATGGTGTCCACTGCCGTTATCAGCCTGTTCAGGGATTCTTTTTCTGTTGTGGCATTTTTGTTCGTTATTTTTTATCGGGACTGGAAACTTGCATTAGGGGCGTTTGTTGTCCTGCCCATTGCCTTTTACCCCATCGTCATTTTCGGCAAAAGAATCCGGAAGTTTTCCACGGGAACCCAGGAAACCATGGCCGATCTTAATGCCTTTTTACATGAAACATTTTCCGGGACAAAGATTGTTAAAATATTTAATCTTCAAGCCTTTGAAACGGATAGATTTAAGAAAAAGACCAAAGAACTGTTTCGATTAGAGATGAAAAAGGTGATGACCCGGGCATTATCCTCTCCGGTGATGGAGTTTTTAGGCGGATTAGGCATCGCTTTTGTTATCTGGTTCGCCGGGATGCGGGTGGTCAACGGCACCTCCACACCGGGTGTGTTTTTTTCTTTTTTGACTGCCGTGATGATGCTTTATGCACCGGTGAAAAAATTGGCCTCCCTGAATAATACCATTCAGGAAGGTGTGGCTGCTGCATCCAGGGTCTTTGATGTACTGGAAGCAAAAAACGATGTGGTGGACAAATCCGATGCCCGTTCCCTTAACGCGTCATCCTGTGAAGTGGTTTTTGAAGATGTATCTTTTGCCTACGGCTCTGAAGAGCCTTTGGCCTTAAAACACATCAACCTTAAGGCCGCACCCGGAGAGACTCTGGCCCTGGTCGGCATGAGCGGCGGCGGAAAAACCAGCCTGGTGAATTTGATCCCAAGACTTTATGATGTGACTGACGGGGCTGTTTTTGTCGGCGGTCATGATGTTAGGGACCTGAGCATTTCTTCCCTGCGAGACCATATTTCTATTGTGACCCAGGAGCCTATTTTATTCAACGAAACCGTGCGGGACAATATTCGGTATGGGAAAATGGATGCGGATGATGCTGCGGTTGAAGCGGCAGCACAGGCCGCCTTTGCCCATGATTTTATCTGTGGTTTCCCTAAAGGCTATGATACGGTAATCGGAGAGCTGGGTTCCCGTTTGTCCGGCGGAGAGAAGCAGCGGATCTGTATTGCCAGGGCGCTTTTGAAAAATTCGCCGGTGCTGATTCTAGACGAGGCAACCTCCGCTTTGGATTCCCAAGCGGAAAAAGTTGTGCAAAAGGCCTTGGAAAATTTGATGAAAGGGCGTACCTCTTTTGTGATTGCCCACAGGCTGTCTACCATTGATTATGCATCCCGGATCATTGTACTCAAAAACGGCACCATTGTTGAACAAGGTGTTCATGATGATCTGATGGCTGCAAAAGGCTTTTATTATCAACTGCAATCCATGCAGACTAAAACAAATTAACCATTCAAGGAGCTGATATGGCTTTATCAAAAGAACTGCTTGAAATCCTCGTTTGCCCCAAGTGTAAAGGGCCGGTGGAATTGACCGAATCTGAAGACGGCCTGGTCTGCAATGCCTGCGCCCTTAAATACGAAATCCGGGATGATATTCCCATTATGCTCATTGACGAGGCCATTGCTATCAAACAATGAGTACGCCTAAACAACCTGTACCGGCCAAGCTTGTGATGTCGGTTTTCATGAAAGACAAGTCGGTTCTGGCATCGGTGTTTTCACGCCTTGAAGCCGTAGGCGGACCTGTGGACATGATTTCTCCCTGGCTGGATTTTGATTTTACCGATTATTATTATAAGGAGATGGGGGAACCGTTGTTCCGCAGGCTTATTGCTTTCAAACCGCTTATGGAACAAGAAACCCTGGCTTCGATTAAACTTGACACCAACAAAATTGAATCCGACTGTCTGGACGAAAATAACAGAACCATCAACATTGACCCGGGGTATCTTTTGTCTTCCCGGTTTATTCTGGCTACGGGAAAGGAGTATTCCCACAGGATTTACATCGGACAAAGAATTTATGCTGACCTGACATTAATGTACACCAAAAAAGGCTTTAAAACCCTGGAATGGACTTACCCGGATTACGCCTCTCCTGCTGTGTTCAAATTTTTAGGCCAGGTGAGACAGAAGTATCTTACGGATCTTAAGGCCATAAAAGGATAATTGTATGATAAAAAGCATGACCGCTTTTGCCAAGGTGTCGCACACCCTGGAAACTTTGACCGTAGACATGACAGTGCGCAGCTATAATTCCCGGTTTCTCGATTTTTCCATTCATCTGCCCGAAACTTGCCAGCCCTTTGAAGAGGAAATAAAAAAAATCATGGGGCAGTTCCACGCCCGGGGCAGAATAGAGATCCGGGCAAGTCTGGAGGATCAGTCCCTGGATCAGGATCTGTTTGAGGTGGACATTATCAAGGCCAAAGCTTATTATAAAGCATTGAAAACGGTTCGGGACTCCCTTTCTCTTTCCAGTGATATTGCCCTGGAAACCGTGCTTGGGGCCAAGCAGGTCATTGTGGCTGCAAAACCGGAGGTCAATCTGGAGCTTCTTCGCTCTGCCCTGTGTGACACGGCCCGTAATGCGGCCCAGGCTCTTGACCGCATGCGAAAGCAGGAGGGAGAAAACCTCTATCAGGATTTACAACATCGTATTTCAGACATTGAACAGCGCATGGCAGACGTTGAAACACAGGCCAAAACCATACCGGAAACGTATAAGGCCAGGCTTAAGGAACGCTTGGCCGTGCTGACTGCCGAGGACGGGGATTGTTTTGATCCGGTCCGTTTAGCCCAGGAAACAGCGCTTCTTGCGGACAAAAGTGATGTGTCCGAAGAGATTGTCCGGGTGCACAGCCATATTAAAATGTTCCGGGAGGTCATGGATGAAAATGAGTCCCAGGGCAGAAAACTTAATTTTTTGATCCAGGAGTTTAACCGGGAGTTTAATACCATTGGTTCCAAAGCCGGCAATGCGAACTTGTCCCATGCCGTGGTAGACTTGAAATCGGAGCTGGAAAAAATCCGCGAACAGGTGCAGAATATCGAATAACTGCCATGGGCCGACCTGATCTATCAGCGTTCAGGTTCGGCCCACAGCGAAATATCATAGCAACAGCAACTTGTTTATTTTATATGAAAGCCTGGGTAAGTTACTCAGATCTTATAAGCTTTGGTGTGGGCTAAGCCTGGCCGCTGATATGTCAGGTCAGCCCGTGGCTGTTATATAAAACCACCATGTGCTGGGCTGGTTTTTTGTTGGTTCAGTCCATAATGAAAGTCGAACGATTTGTGTGTTTCTATACACACTTTTTAAAAACAGTATATTCGCTGCCAAACAGAAATTATCATAAAAAAGGAAAACTATGGAACAGGCACTTTTAGGTATTGGGTTTGGTAATACTGTGGTGGCAGATCGAGTGGTGGCGATTTTATCCCCGAACTCGTCGCCCATGAAGCGGGTCAAGGATGAAGCCCGGGAGGATAGGCGCCTCATTGATGTGACCCATGGCAGAAAAACCCGGGCTATCATTGTGACGGACTCAAACCATGTGATCCTGTCTGCGATTCAGGCAGAAACCGTTTCCGCACGCTTTGAGTCTCTGATCCAAAATCCCGGAGAAGTGCAGGAGGAATAGGATATGGCGGCTAAACTTTTTATAGTGTCGGCACCCTCCGGTGCCGGTAAGACAACCCTTGTAAAAGCATTGTTGAAGCGGTTTGGCGATCTGGTGTTTTCTATTTCCCACACCACCCGTCCCCCCCGGCAAGGGGAGGTTCACGCAAAAGACTATTTTTTTACGGATAAGGCACAGTTCATGAAAATGGTGGAATCCGGCCAGATGCTCGAGTGGGCTCAAGTCCACGATAATTGTTACGGCACCTCTGCCACGTTTGTTCAAGAACGGCTTTCTGCCGGCCAAAGCGTTTTATTGGATATTGATGTCCAGGGCGGGCGGCAGATTATGGATTGCGGTCTGAACTCCGTTTCCATATTCATCATGGCCCCGTCTTTGGCGGTGCTTGAACAGCGGTTGCGGGGCAGGGGCACCGATACCGAAGAGGTCATCCGCAAGCGATTGGAAAATGCAAAAGAAGAAATTGCCCAAAAATCCTTTTATACCCATGTGGTGGTCAATGATGTGCTGGATGAGGCAATTGCCGAACTTGTCGGCATTGTTGAACAGGAGACAGGGAACTGATGGCCGGCAAATCCGGGCCCCAGGGGCGGAGGGGCAAATTTAGGGGGCAGGGGCGAAAAAAAGAGAATAAAAATTCCGGGGATAAAGAGGTCCTCTACGGATATCACTCGGTATTTGAGGCATTGAAAGCCGGCCGGCGTAAATTTGAATCCATCATGTTGCATGAGAACCGGTCTGATAAACGTGCTCAGGCTGTGGCGGATTTGGCCGGAAAAAAACAGGTGGCTGTGAAAACCGTTCCTGGTGAGGAATTGGATCGGCTGGCCGACTTTGCCCGCCATCAGGGTATTGCCGCCCGGGTGTCAGACTTTCCGGTACAACCCATCACTTCGATGCTCAAGCAGATTGAAACCCGGACCGATCCGGTGTTTATTCTGATCCTTGAAAGCATTGAAGATCCCCAGAATACCGGTGCGCTGATCCGCACCGCCCTGTGTGCCGGTGTGGATTATATCGTGATGCCAAAAGACCGTTCTGCTTTGCCGTCCGCCGGGGTCTCCCGCAGTTCAGCCGGTGCCATGGAGCATGCCCCCATTTTTTTAGCCACCAATCTCTCGGCTTTGATCCGCGACCTTAAAAAATGTGGCGCCTGGGTGTCCGGTTTGGATGCCGGGGGTGATAAAGGCCTTTTTGAGGCAGACCTTACTGGTAATCTGGTTCTGGTGGTGGGGGGCGAACATACCGGGCTGCGTCCCGGGGTAAGAAAAGCCTGTGATTTTATTTTATCCATTCCAATGCAAACCCATATTACATCTCTGAATGCATCTGTGGCAGGCGGTATTGCCATGTTTGAGGCACGTCGTCAACGCCTGGGCCCCAACGCCGGATGATAAAAAAAATGGCCAAAGCGGTTGCGACCGGGATGGGGGCACTGGTCTTTCCGGACATATGCCTGGGGTGCGGAAAATATATTAAAAATTTTACGGATAACCCGTTAAGCGTCTGTTTTTGTCCCACGTGCCTGGGACCGGCATTGCCGGTGTTCGATCACCCGTTTTGTCCTGCCTGCGGCCGTTGTTTTGAATCCGGCCCTGACCACCTTTGTGGTGCCTGCCTTGAAACGCCCATGGCAATGGACTACGTTCGAGCAGCTTTCATGTATAAAGATGTGATACAAAAGGCTCTGGGGTTGTTTAAATATCAATCAAAGCTAAGTCTGGCACGGCCTTTTGAACGTCACCTTTTTCAGGCCTTTGTCACCCATTTTGAGATGAATGATTTTCATTTGATTTTACCCATTCCCCTCCATACATCAAAGGCGAAAAGCCGCGGATTCAATCAGGCCTATTTCCTTGTCCGAAATTTTTCCCGCCTGTACAAGGATGCCTGTGGCCGAATGCCGCCATGGCGCATTGACATCGTCAGCCTTGCCCGGGTCCGGGCAACGGTCAGCCAGACCGGCTTAGACCATAAGGCACGCAAGAAGAATCTGACCCAAGCGTTTGCCTGCCCCAAACCTGACCGCATCAAAGGTAAAAATATTCTTTTAGTGGATGACGTGCTTACCACAGGAGCTACCTGCAATGCTGCAGCTCATACGCTAATGGATGCCGGGGCGGCTGGTGTGTCTGCCCTGGTTTTAGCCAGGGCTTGATTGGCGTTTGAATGATTTAACGGCGCCTGCTATATGGTAGGGTGGGTAAAAAAAGCGAAGCAGCGCAGCAGCGCAGCGTTGCCCACCATAATCCCAAATCAGTCAAGTTTTTCAACAATCGCCTCAACAGCCTGCTCAGCCGTGGCCCCGAACAGCGTCTCAATGTCCACAAGGTTGAGGTATTTGTCATCCCATGCCACATTTTTACTTTCAAGAATCCAATCCTTGAGGCGGGTATATTTTCCACCTAAGGCCTTGATTTTTTTCAGCAGGGTAACCTCCTCTGTGGATTTAAAGGCGATGTTAAGAGATAAAATATATTCAATGATGTTGGGCGATGTCGGCGAGGAGGAGAGTACCGGTATTACAAGAATGCTTCTGTTGTCCTTCCGGCCCTTGCCGATATATACGTTACCCTCCCTGACAATAATATTTTTAGTTCCCTTGAGACGATGATCTGTTTCCACCCTTGAGAATTCACTGGCCAGAATACCTGTTTTGGAAACCACATCAATGCGGGTCTCGGGTGTAACCTTTCCCAAAAGGCTTAAACCGGTGATGCGGTAAAGCAGTGCCCCCTTAACTTCAGAAATGATTTCCTGCAAATTTTTAAGGACCAGTACATTGGTGTTGGTAATCAATGGAATCTGGATGTCATGTTCAGCCAAGGCATCAAATACAATGCCTTCAAAGCGTTCACTGATCCGGCTGGTACCCACGGTCACCGTTTTGGCCTGGTGCTTTATGGCATCCACGGGCCGGGCCATGATATTAATGGCCTGATTCATGGTGGTAAAAAAGGTGGACAGCATATTGGACGGGGTGCCTTTGACGCCAAAGTCCATTTCAAAATCCGATACCGGCAGCCTGCCGGACAGGTATTTGAGCAGTAGGGTGATGTTGGAAACCGTATTTAAGCCTATGGCACTGGGAAATTTCCCCTGGCGCCTTTTCAGGGAAAATTGATTATAAAATTCCGCCACGGTTTCAGTGAATTTGTTCTCTAAAAGAACTTCGTAATCATCGTGGCCCAACCCTCTGAATTCTCCAATAATCTCTTCTATTTTTAGTCTGGCCTCATAGAGAAATTTTGATTTGTCATTGATGGCAAGGGCAGCATAGTATCCCCAGATATGGCCGACCAGGGTGTTGAGAACCGGGGCAAAATGTTCCTGGATTTCGGGGATTTTAAAAACGGCCTTGGCATATAAATCAAACCGGTCTTCTCCCTGGGTGGTGATTACAATGGGGCAGGCCTTGTGCGCATGGAAAATGGCTGTGTCCTTAATGATGTCCCCAAGTACGCTCTCCCTGGTTCCGGCTGCACAGACAATAATCAATGGCTCGCTTGACAGGTCAATATGTTTTTTGTCTTCAACAAAATCCGAGGAGATGGTTTTGTAGCACAGTTCCGACAGTTTGATTCTGATTTCATCTGCAGATGTTTTGTTGGCACCGGAACCCACCGTAGCCCAGTAATTTTTGGATATGGCTAGTGTATCGGCACATGCCTTGATTTCATCACGCATATCAAGCACTGTTTTCATTTTTTCCGGCAATTCCATCAAGGCATAGATCTGATCGCTGATATATTCTTCACTTCTGGCATTGAGTAAAGCAGACAGGTGCAGGCCGAGCACGGCCCCGGCCGTGATCTGGGAATAAAAAGCCTTGGTGGAGGCCACAGACATCTCTATGTCCCTGCCGGAACTCGTGTACAATACCCCGTCCACTTTGAAGGTTAAATCCGAATCCCTGCGGTTGACAATGGCAAGGCTCTTGGCGCCGTGGGCCCGGACCATGTCCACAGTCCGGTTGGTATCCGTGGTGGTGCCGGACTGGCTGATGGCCACGACCAGCGTGTTTTCCATGGCTCTGGAATTTTCACCTTCACAGCCGATGTTGAATCCGGAAAGCTCAGAGGCTTTCTGGGCACGAATGTTTATGGTTTTTCCCCCCAGGTAATGGGTGAGAAGATCCGCACATCCCTGGGCGGCTATGCCGGCTGTGCCCTGGCCGATGAAATATATATTTTTTATTTTTCCGGATCTCAAATCTTCTTCCAGACCCGGCGGAATAATGGTTCTGTTCAGATTGACATTGAAAAGTCCTGAGCCCGGATTCTGTTTGAATTTGTTTTCAAGTGTTTTTTCAACGGATAGTGGGGCTTCGGAGATCTCTTTGAGAAAATAGTGGTTATGGCCCTGGCGGTCAATGTCCCTGGATGTGATCTGGCTTTCAAGGACATCTTCCCGGGTGAGGGAAATGGGCTGGTTATCATAGTAAAAGGAACGCACCCCTTCAATACCGCCGGCACTCTCCTGATCCAGAATTACGATCTGTCCCTTTTCTTCGCCGTTGAGTTTGATGTAGTGACGGGTCTCTTCCACCACTCCGTATAATTCTGATGCCGCAATGTAATGGTCCGGGGCAAGCCCTACAAAAATGGCCTGGCCACTGCCTTTCTGGGCCAAAAATAATTTGCCCGGGGCAAGGTCCGTGTGCATGGATATGGCATGGGAACCCTCAAATTCATTGACCGCCAGACGGAACGCTTCTTCAATGGGGGCGCCCATTTTCAGGTGGTGCTCAATCTGCAACGGAATCAATTTGGTGTCTGTGGTGATTTGGGGGTGAATCTTGTCGTACCGGGCCTCGTATTCCGTTTTCAGTTCCAGATAGTTGTCAATATCTCCGTTTAGGCAAACATGGATGATACCGCTCTGGGATACATTAGCATCTGTGGGGGTATTGTCCAGCGGATGGCAATTGGCCTCGGTGATGTCACCTATTGATGCCCACCTTGTATGGGCCGACACCGATGACGCCAGGGTGGCAAATTCGGCAAGTGTCTGGAGCAGAAGGTCACTTTTGATCTGATTTCTAATAAAGGCGATGTTGTCGCCAAGGGCGCCTATCTCTGCGGCAAATTTGTATACAAAACATATGGTAATACGATTCAAAGCACCGGGGTTGCAGACCGTATTGATTGAGATGGTGTTGTTTGCCAGGATTTGTCGGTTGCTTCTATTTTCCAAGTCCTGAGTGAGGCCTTTTGTTTCCAAAACGCTTGTGTATTTTGAAAATTGTTTTTCATCCAGGGTGCACAGCACGGAAATGCCTGCAGAATCCCTTCCTCTCACCTCAAGGCGATCCAGGCTGTTGAGCACGGCATTGATTCTTTTGAAAAGCGCTATCCCATCAGGGTTATTTTGCTTTTCTATGCCCGGGGCCAGAATTTTAATGGCTTCAATATTGTCAATAATTTCTTTTGTCAGGCACCAGTGGATATCCTTGAGTTGGTCAATATAGTCGGAGGCAATTTCAACCTCGGGCGTGGATAAACCGGCTGTGACCGTTTTGAAATCCCGGATTTCATCCGTAAGAAATTTTTTAATTTCCTGGATAATTCCGGATAGTTTTCGTGTTTTTTCACGATTATAAAACAAAGATGCAAAAATCGTTTCCTGCTTAAGGTTCTGGGCATGATTAAACAGGGTGGATAAAAATTTTTTGCCCCCCAGGTAGTCTTGTGAGACCATTGAGCTTTTGCCTTTTGAAACCGGGCCCAGCCGATTTTTTGAAAGGGTTTTAATTCCATTGGACAAAGACGCCAGATCATTTTCACAGACAGGGCCTTTAAAGGCGACTAGGGCACAAATTCCGCAGTTCAGGGTACAGCCTGTGTCGGGGAATAAGACCAAGGTGTTCTCCTTCACCGATGGCAACGGTTTTCCCATATCCACGTTGATTTTTGCAACCTGCTTAAAATAATCCAAAAGTTGTGTTGAAAGATTGCCTTGCCGTTTCATATATCTCCTCCGTTATACGTCCCGGAAATTTTTTATATGGAAGTCTGCTTTATTTCGTTGTGGGTTGAACCTGGTGGTGTGCCAGGCCAGCCAATGGCTGTTTTATATGAAAGACTGGGTAAGTCACTCAGATCTTTCAAACGTTGTTGTGGGCCGAGGCCTGGGTGTAGATAGACCAAGGACGGCCCGTGGCCGTTATATGAAAGTCTGGGTCAGTTACTCAACTCTTTCAATCTTTGTTGTGGGTTAAGCCCGTTAGTTGATGAGACGTCAGGTTAGCCCATGGCTGTTATTCCGGAACAGCTGAAGTTGCGGTTAGCGAACTTTTTTGGTTTTTGGGGGCGCTGAAATAAGTTTTCAGCATGTTTTTTGCGTGAGTGCATGCTCGGGTCCCGATATATTTACCGTGCCCCACTATTGTAGCGACAATCAATGTCTCTTTTGTTGTTTTTTGTTGTCCAAATCCTGTAAACCAGTCGTATTTGATCGTGTGCTCCCGGTTTGACAGGGAGCCTGTTTTTCCGCCGATCAAAAGATTTGATAATACTTTATCCCGGGAATAACCTCGGAATGATTTTCTGGCTGTGCCCCTTGATACAGTCTTTTTCATGAGTTTTGTCATGGTGGCGGCTGTTTTGGCACTGATCGGTCTTTTATATATCTCTTTGGCGCTTTTGTAAATTTCGTTTTGCTCTGAATCCGATATCCGGTCCACAAGACGGGGTACAAGGCTTTGGCCTTTGTTTACCACAGCTGAGACCATTGTCATTGCAAATACAGGTGAAATCAATGTGTCTCGATTAAAGCCGCATCCAAGTTCTGCTAAATGGTAATCGCTGCCGGTTGTTGAAAAGGAGGGCGCCGGAAATTCAAAATCCGTATCCGGATTTTGGTTGAACCCAAATTTTTCGGCAAAATCGGTAAGCACCGATTTGCCCAGGGAGAGCTTTCCAAGTTTGCCAAATACTGGGTTTATGGATTCGGCAAAGGCCATTTCCAGCGTAACCTGACTGGTATATTTTGTTTTTTGGTTTGTCAATTGTCGTTTGTACAGGGTGTATTTGCCGCCGTTGAAGTAAAGAGGTGTGGCAGCTGTGTAGTTTAATGTTTCTACGGCAGCAGATGCTGTCACAATTTTAAAAAGACTGGCAGCAGGGTATATGGCTGATGTACAGGGGTTGGTGTCTGGCTTGTCCGAATTAAATCCAGCCATGGCTTTTATAAACCCGGTGTTTCCGTCCATGGCTATCATGGCGATAAGTTTGGGTTTTCCCCTATCCAGGGTCTTCAGGTAATTCAGCGTCCTGACTAATTTATCCTGGAGGCGTTTGTCCAGTTGGGTATGGATGGTATATGTCCAAGACGGACCGTCTGCAAAGAACAGATCTGTTTTTGCATTGAGAATATCAATATTTTGGACCAGGGCTTTGACTTTAGATCGTCCAAGGTGGTCGGGCGGGGCAGGTTCACTTGCAACCTTATCCGGTTTTGGGGAAAACAGTCGTAGACCGACCTTGTATACAACGTACGCCCCAACCCAGATTAATGCACATACAGTCCCGGCAAGGCAGAGAAAAACTGCAATTTTGCGTATGCGGTCGGCCATGGACCGTTTCTTTTTTTGCTGCTTATAGCTTGCCTGAAAGTCTCGCCAGGACTGTTCTGTTTTAATAGAATCCAAGAGCGTATCTCAAATAAACACTATTTATTTAATTGGACAACCGGGCTTGGGGCTGCCGTTAAATCCGGAAAGAACAAGGTTTTTCTTTACACTCCCCGCAAGCACCATGCCTTCGGATAACTCTCCCATAAGTTTTACAGGTTTCAGATTGGCTACGATAATGACCTCTTTGCCCACCACCTCTTCGGGGGTATAGGATTTGCCGATACCTGCCACGATTTGTCGGGTCTGGGCGCCTATGTTTACTTGAAGTTTGAGCAGTTTGTCTGATTTTTCAATCCGCTCGGCAGATACGATTGTACCGGCTCTTAAATCTATTTTGGAAAAATCATCAATGGTAATTTCTTCTTTTAATGCCGGTTTCAGTGGTTTGGGAGCAGGGGGCGCTGTCTCTTTTTTTTCAACGTCAACCCGGGGAAAAAGAATCTGGGGTTTTGACAGCGTGGTGCCGGGTACTATCTGTCCCCAGGGCTGGATGGTATCAAGGGTGAAAAAACCTTTCTCTGGTAGTTCGAGACCAAGGGCTGTTATAATTTTACCGCTGGTCTCCGGCATAACCGGCCAGATCAGGCCTGCCACAAAGCGAATTCCTTCCAGTAGTTCGTACAACACCGTACCAAGCTTATCTGTGTGCGCCGGATCTTTGGCCAAGGTCCAAGGCTCGTTGGCTACAATGTATTTATTCATGGTCGACACCATTTCCCACACACTTGCAAGGGCCTTGTGAAACTGGCACTCTGCCATGGCGTTTGTGTACGCGTCCAATGCAGCGTCTGCCTCAGATTTAAGGCTTAAGGCTTTGTCGAAACCCGCAGCCGATCCCTGGATGGTTCCCTTGAAATACTTGAGGTTCATGGACAACACCCGGGAGAACAGGTTGCCCAAGTCATTGGCAAGGTCTGAGTTGATCCTTGACACAATAACATCTTCGGTGAAATTGGCGTCCAGGCCAAATACCATCTCCCGCATTAGAAAATACCTGAATGCATCCACACCGAATTGGCCTGTGACTTCCACAGGGTCGGTGACATTGCCTATGCTTTTCGACATTTTAGACCCCTGAACATTCCAGAATCCATGGACGTTCAGTCCGTTGTATGTCTCAATACCGGCTGCCTTGAGCATGATGGGCCAGTAAATTCCGTGGGGTTTGATAATGTCTTTGGCCACAAAATGCCGGGTGGTGGGCCAGAATTTTTTAAACATTTCCCCGTCCGGGTATCCAAGGGCCGTGATGTAGTTGACCAGGGCGTCAAACCATACATAGGTGACATAATCTTCATCAAAGGGCAGGGTGATACCCCAGGTCAGCCGGGTTTTGGGCCGTGAGATGCACAAATCTTCCAAAGGCTCCTTAAGAAATGACAGAATCTCCTTTCTGTACTGCTCGGGCTGGATAAAGTCCGGGTGGGTTTCGATATGCTCAATGAGCCATTCCTGATACTTGCTCATTTTAAAGAAATAGTTTGATTCTTTGATGGTTTCGGGCACAGTGCCGTGGTCCGGGCACTTGCCGTCCACGAGCTCGCGCTCCTGATAGAATCGTTCACATCCGAAACAGTAGATGCCCTCATAACTTGAGAAGTAGATGTCTCCTTTGTCGTAAATCGTGGACAGAACCGATTTTACCACCTCAATATGCTCAGGGTCGGTTGTCCGGATAAAGTGGTCGTTTTCTACGTTGAGCAGGGGTAGAACATCCTGGAAGAGTCTGCTGATTTTATCTGCGTAAGCCTTGGGCGTGGTATTTTCCTTTTCAGCCGCCTGAACGATTTTATCGCCGTGTTCATCCGTTCCTGTTAAGAAAAAGGTGTCAGCACCTTCCATCTTTTTAAAACGGGTGGCAACATCTGCTGCAATGGAGGTATAGGCATGGCCGAGGTGGGGCTTGGCGTTCACATAGTAAATGGGCGTGGTGTAATATTGACAAGTCATTGAGATGGGTTCCTAAGTGTTTTCTTTTTTCAGTTGTGACAGAAATATTTCCTTTTCCGTGCGGTCATCAAGTCTGACAGTGACGCTTTGCCTGAGAACATTCTGGCGGACGACTTTGCCTTGAACATCTTCAACCGTAATGATTTTGCCAAGTTTCGGCATTTTTTTCTTATAGTAGCGGTAAGTTTTATCTTCAAAGGTCAAGCAGCACATCAACCGGCCGCATACCCCTGAAATTTTTGTGGGGTTTAAACTCAGTCCCTGCTCCTTTGCCATTTTTATGGACACAGGATCAAAGGTATGCATAAAAGATGAACAGCACAATTCACGGCCGCATTTTCCCACACCACCCACGTGCTTGGACAGATTTCGAATACCAACCTGGCGCATTTCGATGCGGATGGAAAATTCCTTGACCAGAAGTTTGATCAGTTCCCTAAAATCAATTCTACCGTCCGCTGTATAAAAAAATGTCAGCTTGTTTCTGTCAAAGGTACTTTCGACACTGAACAGATTCATTAAAAGCGACAAGTCTTTTATACATTGAACGCAGTATTCATGGGCCCGAAGTTCCAGAGATTCAAGTTCCTTGCGCCAAGTGAAATCCTCCTGGGTTGCCAGTCTGACAATATTTTTTAAGGACTTTTCGTCTTTGTCCTTTTCCTGGGAAGGGACGGCAACGATGCCAAATCCTAATCCCTGTTCGGTTTCAACAATTACCCGGTCTCCTATGCTTACGACCAAAGCGTTACTGTTGAAATCGTATATTTTACCTGCGGTTTTAAACTTAACGCCGGTAACGTTTACCATAAAATCGGCCTCTTTTTAATATAAGGATAAGGAAAGGAAAAAACGGTCAAGGGTCAGTCTTGTGCCGCTGTTGGATTCCAGTCTTTTTTCCGTCTCATGAAAAAGTGTCATCCACTTTAACATCCGAGCGTATGAATGCATTATACTAATATCTTTAAATGCACTTAAAAAATCAAGGTTAACTATTTTATCCGGCATGTATTTTAATATGCAAAAGTCCCTGAATACCGTCCGAAGTACCGCCATGGCATCATGAATATATTCCGGACGCCCTGACAATAACCTGGATAAGTCAAGGCTTTTAAAGGCGCTTTGATCAGTTGGTGCGTTTAAAAATCGGCAGACCTCTTTGATTAACCATGGCCGCAGTTTTTCCCAATCAGGCGTGTCCCCTTTATGCAGTCCTGAAAGGCGTAGGGCCTGTTCCAGGTCGCTTCCAGCCGTCCCACTTATAATGTGGGCGGTTTCGGGATTAAGCCCGTATTGTGTGCATAAAATTTTTTTGATTTCATGCGGTGAAAGTGCCTGGAAGTCAATGCGCCTGCACCTGGATAAGATGGTCGGTAAAAGGGGGGCAGTCTGCTCTACGGCGAGAATGAAAAATGTACGCTCCGGCGGCTCTTCAAGCATTTTGAGAAGGGCATTTTGGGCCTGGGGGTTCATCTGGTCTGCATGCAGGATGCAAACCATCCTGAATATAGCTTCATTGGCGCGGGATGCGATGATACCGCCCATTTCCCTAATTTGGGAAATGGTGATTATTTTTTTCTTTTCTGCCGGACCAATAAAAATTATGTCCGGGTGCATGCTTGCAGATATTTTTTTGCATGAAGCGCATATATTGCAAGGCCGATCGTTGTCTGAGCGGCAATTGCAGGCCTGCGCAAAAAAAAGCGCAGCCTGTCTTTTGCCGGTTCCCCTGGGCCCATAAAAAAGGAGGGCATTGGGGATCCGTTCGGCCTGAACAATATAAGTTAATTCAGATAATGGCAGGGACGAGGGAAGGGGTCCCTGATTCGTTTCGGAAGGTGCAGGAGGCATATCAGAAACATCGGACTAATAATCAACCCGCTCTTTAAGTTCTTTACCGCATTTGAAAAACGGCAGGCGCTTGGGGGGGATGTCTACTTTTTGTCCGGTTTTTGGGTTTCTTCCCACATAGCTTTTGTACTCTTTGATATGAAAGCTGCAAAGCCCTCTTATTTCTACGCGTTCGCCTTTGACAAAGGCGTCTGACAGGGAGTCAAAAAATATTCTTATTACATCGGCTGCTTCTGATTTGGTCAGATTAGCCCGGTCTTTCAATGTGGAGATCAATTCAAGTTTATTCATAGAACCTCAAATATATTAAACAGCTAAAAAGTTTTTTCAGGGGTTTTAATGAATATGCATCAAAAAGTCAAGGGCTTATGATCGTACCTTAACAAAATTTCCAGGTTATCGTCCAGGCGCTAAGATAAAAGGTCCGGGACTTTTTCAACCATGTCAAAATCCACTTCCACCCCGGCATAGCGTCCTAACAGGTCGACTTTGATGATGACCCGTCCCTTGCCTTTATGCTCAAAAAATTCACCTTTCAGGCCAGCCATGGGGCCTTCGAGGATCATTACCGGATCCCCTTTTTTTAACTCAATCATGCTGCCTGTAATCAGATCCTGAGCTACAGATGTTAAAAGCTTGAGCGATTGAATCTGTTGCTCGGGCACGGGTACCGGGCCGGCAGAGTTCCCTAAAAGCCTGACAGCCCCTACGGTTTTTAAAATGGGTAACTGGTCCACCGGAGCCATGGTGGATTTAACAAACACGTATCCGGGAAACAACGGGGTTTCTATCATGAGCTTGCGGTCTTTTCTTTTACTGGGCTTTCTTGTACTCGGCAAAAAGGCATCTATCTTTTTTTTGCTTATGCGAGAGTACACTGTCTGCTCGAAATTGCTTCGGGTCAGCAGAGCAAACCAAAGAGCATTGTCTTTCATTGTGTGCCGAATTCTCCGATTCCCTTCAGGATTACCATGAAGGCAAATGATTTATCTGCAGATTCATCTTTAAACGCTAAATTTAGCCCCCAGCACGGCTGGTTGATAGATATACCTGCACCGGTTTGAACGGTTTTTTTGTCTTCAAGGTCAGTCTCAACTGAATAATACGCTTGCAATATATCCGGTACCAGGTTCGTTCTGATAGTTGTATTCCAGGTATGCGAATATTTTGTTGAATACCGGTAGGACAGGTTAACACTGTCTCCTCTGTTATCTGATACCGTTCCCCCGACCTGGATCTTGGTGAAATGACCAGTATTGGGGTCAAGGGCGATGGTGCCGTTTGATGTCAGGTATTGCATCGGATTTAATTCATATTTTAATGTCAAATCCTGCCAGGGGTCGTCTGCGGCATCATCCCCATCCTGTTCATACCGAATGTCATAGCCCTGGGAAAGCTTGAACCAGAACAGTTCCTTATAGATCCTGGATTCGTCCCCGTTTCCATCTGTTATTGTCTTTCTGGAGGTGAATGTGTTGGTCAGAGACCAGGTAATAATATTTTTTTCTGAAATATCGTCTATGCTGTCAAAATCGGGCAGATCCTCTTGGTCCACAAAGGGGATATAGTCATATTCCAGCCTGGGCACAACTTTGTGCTCGATTTTTTCGGCAAAATCCGTGTTTAATGTGAACACGCGGCTTAGGGTGGTTGACAGGTCAATCCCCATTTCATATAGCCCCCGGGTCCGGGTATCCGAATCATCACCGTTGCTGTCTGTAAAATCATCCGTATCCCATAAGGTCCCTCTGACACCTGCATAGGGTTCTATAAAAAATGCCTTGCCGAATTTTATGGGATAATAAAAGATCGGATGAATGTCTGCCCTTCTGCCGGTAACCTTTGTGTCTGTGGTGTCCTGCCGGTAAAAAGACTTAAATTCCGAATCCATTTTGTAATACAACCCGAAATTTTCTGCAACTTTCTGGCGGGCTGCAAAAAACTCAACCGAGGGCATGGTCTGCAGGGTGGTGTCCTCTATGTCTAGCTGTCGGGCCCGGATATTATCATACCACAGTGCTTCTATGTTCAGGCCGTATGAGAACCAGTTTTTTGATATCAGCAGGCTGTTTTCCCGGGTATAATCGGTGGCTGAATCCAGATCCCGGCCAAACATTTTTTCAAATGCATGATCGGTGCTGTGAAAACCTGCATAACCGTCTCCAAACGTCCGCAGATAATCCATATCGGAGACATAATCAATATCCAGTTTGGCGTTAAAGCCATACCACAGTTCCTGGTCATGCTTCATTCGAAACCAGTAACGGTCATGGTTGGTACGATCGGGTGTGCTTGAAATGTTGTATAGTTCGTTTTCATCCGCGTCGTCTCCTTCGGTTCTATCATTGAGATGACTCATCATGATCATCCCTTTGGAGTCCGGGGACAAGACATATCTGTATTCACCTGAGAGCATTGTACCCCTGTCCGACATATAATAGGGATACAAGGTGGCATCTGTACTGTCCGAAAGTGCTAAAAACAGCGGTTGCTGGTATTCAAACCCCATCTCGTCAGAATACCCTGCGATGGGGATCAAAAGTCCTGTCTGACGTTCTGTTTTGGCTGGAAATATAAAATAGGGCGCATAGAGGGTCGGCATTTTTTTAGCCCAGAGGACGGCATGACTGGCGTGGCCGTATCCGTCAACGGTCACCTCAATGTCTTTTCCTGTGATTTTCCAGTCTGGCGTATCCCCTTCGCAGGTGGTGATAGATCCTTTTTCTGCATCATAGGTGAATTCACCGGTTTTTTGAAGTTTGTCACCTGAAATATAATAGTTGTTGTCCTGGATGAATATGGTGCCCTGGTTGATCGTGCCTGTTTCCGAGGCTAGGTTGATATTCATGGACTTGCAGGTAATGGTGTCATTTCCTGAGATAAGCAGGACATTGCCTTTGGCAAAGGCGTCTTTGGTTACATCTGAGAATTCGACATAATCGGCTTCCAGGCGCGTTTTGCCCCCGGTTATCACCACCTCATTTTCCGCAATGTAAAGCTTGCGTGTATCTTCGTAGCTCACCTGCCGGGCCTGGATATGCCAAGACACCTTTTGGGTGGGCAGGGATGCGGAGAAACAAAAAGCCTGACCTGAAAGAAATATAATAACGGCCGGGACAATGCATATTTGGCACAGCACTCTTTTGCATGAAACCATACGTTAAAATGGTCCTGTTTAATAAATTGCCTATCAAATAAAATTACTGTATAAAGCCATTTTATACTTGAAAAGTCAAGGCCGCTGCGCAAATCGGCTCCGGGCCCCAAATCATGGCTTTTGTGAGGAAGAACCGTGGCCGGATTCCCCCGGCAAAGAGAGGATACGCATGTATGCCAGCATTATTGATTCAATCGGCAACACCCCGCTTGTAAAAATTCAGACACTTAATCCGGTACCGGGCGTCACGATCCTGGCCAAGCTTGAATACATGAACCCGGGCGGGTCCATCAAGGACAGGGCTGCCCTTTATATGATCAACCAGGCAGAGGCCGACGGTGCATTGACCCCTGCCAAAACCGTTATTGAAGCCACTTCCGGAAATACGGGCATCGGTCTTGCCATGATCTGTGCGGTCAAGGGCTACAAACTGGCCCTGGCCATGTCCGAAAGCGCCAGTGAAGAGCGAAAAAAAATACTCAAAGCCCGGGGCGCCCAAATTATCCTTACGCCCAGACACCTGGGATCGGACGGAGCCATTGAAGAGGCTTACCGTCTGGCCAGGGAATATCCAGATAAATATTTCCTTACGGATCAGTATAATAATGACGCCAATTGGAAAGCCCATTATCACACAACGGGGCCTGAAATCATGGCCCAGACCAACGGCCAGGTAGATGCCGTAGTGGCGACTGTGGGCACCTCGGGGACACTGATGGGATTGTCTCGTTATTTTAAGGATCAGGACCATCCTGCCCGGGTAATCTGTGCAGAACCTTACCTGGGACACGGTATCCAGGGGCTTAAAAATATGAAAGAGTCCTATACCCCGGAGATTTTTGATAAAACCCTGTTGGGTGAAATCGTCCACATTGATGATGAGCCGGCTTTTGAGGCTGCCCGCCAATTGGCTGCAAAAGAGGGGCTGTTTGTGGGCATGAGTTCGGGGGCGGCCATGGCTGTAGCCCTTGAGCAGGCCAAGCGTCTTCAAAACGGGGTTATCGTTGTCATTTTTCCGGATTCAGGTGAGCGTTATCTGTCCACTGAGCTTTTCAGCGTAAAGAAGAATATTCACCTCACGATCCACAACTCCCTGGGTGGAAAAAAAGAGTCCTTAAATCCCCAGGGTGACAAGGAGGTTGGGGTTTATACCTGCGGCCCTACAGTTCATCGGAGGCAGGATATTACCCATTTCAGGCGCCACGCATTTACCGATCTGCTCATCCGTTATCTTGAATACCAGGATGTGAAGGTTAAACATATCGTTAATATTACCGATTATGACGATAAGACCATCGATGGCGCCAGGCAGGCAAAAACAACACCTCAAAAATTTACTCATCCGTTTATTGATAGGTTTCTGGATGATTTATCTCGGCTTGGCATGCGGCCGGCACAAGGCTATCCAAAAGTGTCCGAACATTTTACGGAAATGACGGATCTGACAAGGAAGCTGCTTGTTAACAACCATGCCTATGAAAAGTTGCATTCCGTATACTTTGATTTGGCAAGCTTTGGGGATTACGGCCGACTGTCCCGGGTGGATGTCAACAAGATCCGGGTGGGGGCCACCGTGGATTTGGATGAATATGAAAAAAATAATCCCAGAGACTTTACCCTGCTAAAACGGGTAACGCTGTCAGAGCTAAAACAGGGTCTGGGGGTTAAAACGGAATGGGGGAATGTCCGGCCGTCCCTTCATCTGCAGTGTGCCGCCCTTGCGTCAACTTTCCTTGGTACCGACTTTGATATTCATACGGGCTCAATGGAGTTGATGTTTCCCCACCATGAGAACGAGATTGCCATTGCCAGGGCTGCCGGCGGTTCTTTTGCCAAGGTGTGGATGCATTGCCATCCGGTCCAGTATGACGGGTCCCTGGAAACGGATGATGTCGATTTACTGACCCTGGACCGGCTGGTTGAGATGGGCTGGGACGAGAAAACTATTCGCTTTTGGCTACTGTCCGCTCATTATAGAAAATCCCTGCTGTTATCCAGAAAGAGCCTGGATGATGCCAAAACGGTCCTGTCCCGAATCAACCGCTGCATTGAATCCCTTGGTCATGTGTCGGGGCCGTCCAATGAAGAGGAAATTCAGCATATCACCTATGATTTGCGCCAGGGTATGATGGATGCCATGGCAAATGATCTCAAGGTCCCTGTGCTGGTATCCGATCTTTTATCCGGGGTGAAAAAGATCAACCGTATGGTTGTTGATGGCCAGGTCGGGCAGGGTGGTGCGCAGCGCCTGCTTAAATGTTTTAAAGATGTGGACGCCGTACTCAATATATTTGATTTCAGCAAGAAAGTTCCGTATTCATCGGAAGTGGTTGCACTCATGGCTGAACGAGATGCTGCCCGACAACAAAAAGATTTTCAGACCGCAGACAGGATCCGTAAACAATTGGATGAAATGGGGATCCTGGTTCACGATCAAAAGGTGTAAAATGTTATGATCAATTTTTATTTTTTTCCGTTTACGTTTATGGATGCCCGTCAGGCAAAGGTTTTAACTTGTTTTTTTAACCATTTTAACATGTTGGATGTTTGCGATGGGGCTGCGTTGCCCGAGCCCATGGCCGGCCTGGAAGCCCAGGGACAGTTAAGCCGGGTTTGCCTTAATAAAGAAAAACTTGTCTTGGCTGAACAAAAAGTTCGCGCCTACCTGGACTGGGCCGCTCTCCATAAGGGTAACGAGAGAAATCTTCGGGCGCTGATTCGTGAGAACATGTTTTTTAAAGATGATTCAGGTGTGGCGGCTATCCGTGCCGGTATCCGTAAGGGGACCGTTTCCCATGAACCGGTTGAAGCAACCCTCCAGGACGACAACTGCGATGCGCTTGTTTTTCTTAAACTTGCAGACCTTTATGATAGGGAATCACAGGATATCCAAGCTGCGCTGGAAACATTGGATCAAGAAAACGCGGCGCTTTTTGCCGAACTTAAAGGTGATGGAGAGATCCCTCTTTCAGTTGGACAGACACAAACTTCAGAACCGGGACAGGACATGATTGAAAAAAGAATAAGTGCCTGGCTTACGGCTGCCGTTGATGCACAATGCTTTGATCAGGAGGGCATCCCGGTGCTGATCACCACCAGCAGCGGTGTCATGGATGAATTTATAACCGGTGCGGGCCCAGAGATAAATGCACTTGACATTGATTCTATAAAAGTGCATGAAAAAGATTGCAAGTTCATAGAACAGCAGCATTTTAAAATAAAGGAAATCATAGAGCAGATGGCCCAGGGCCTGACGCCTGATCCTGAGAAAGATTATTTTGATGGTGTTGGTCAGGATCCCGTGACCGGACGGATTCAAATCCGTTTTTTTTCGGGGCTTGGCGATATGAATGTAACTAAAAAAAATCCAGGCGGGCAAATCTGCGTATGCCTGGTGGCGTTAAACTCATAAAAAGCTTGTTTTAGCAAAAACATTGTTGTAAAAGCGAGTGCTGAATCAGGTTACTATCTTTTTTTGGAAAGATGAGTTTATAAAACTGTATTATTAATTTTTTAAGGAGGTTTAGAAATGGCTTTTAACGCGAGCGTTGATGAAGCAAAATGTGTAGGTTGCGAGGAATGCGTTGATGTATGTCCTGCAGAAGTATTTGAAATGCAAGACGGCAAATCCGTAGCTGTTAATGCAGAAGAATGCATGGGCTGCGAAAGCTGCATAGAAGTTTGTGAAGAAGACGCCATCACCGTAGAAGAAGACTAAAAAGGCGTTATCTTATATCCAAATAAATGCCGGGTTCTCCAATAAAGAGGCTCGGCATTTTTGTTTTGCCCCCCCCCCGATATATTCGTTATGTAAGCTCCTGTGACAACCAGATTTGCACCTCAAGAATTTGCCGTGTTACCAACGCCTTTAGAATAAAGTAAGGCAGTAAAAAATATCCTTGCATAAAACTGCCCCTTGAATTTAGATTAGTGAGGACATTTGCAATCATCGAAACGGTTGTTTAAAAAAGTTTCATAGGGCATTTATGAATTTAAATACTGACAGGTATTTCAGCGCTAAAGCTATTTGCCGGACGCTCATTTCAGCTGGATTGATCTCTACAGACCAGGCCAAGGATGTACTTTACCGGGAGCGTGACATAAAAAAGAAACTTGCCGCACAAACCGGCGGCGAAGCTTCCGGGGACAGGCAAAGTGCGCTTAACGCCATCTCTTTTATTGATGTGTTGGTCTATTTGAATCTGAACCGGCAGGATAAACCCGACAAAGTGATTGATGAAGATCTGATTTTTAAAACGTTAGCCGATTCCTGGCATCTTCCGTATAAAAAAATTGATCCTTTAAAACTTGAACTCAATCTTGTCACCGGCACGATTTCCCGCTCTTTTGCCTTAAGACATCTGCTGCTGCCTTTGCAGATGAAAGGCGGCAAGCTGGTGGTGGCCACTCCGAATCCCTTTAACCATGAGGCCATTGACGATGTTCAGCGTGTGACCAATCTGAAGGTCCTTCCCATTGTCAGTTCAAAGACGGATGTGGCTAAGCTTATCAAGGAATTTTTCGGGTTTCACCATTCCATCAGCGCGGCTGAAAATTTATTTTCCCGAACCGGGGTGGATATCGGCAATCTTGAGCGGTTTGTCAAACTGGGTAACATGGATGAACCACCGTCCACGGATCAACACATCGTTAATGCCGTGAATCACCTATTCTCCTATGCCTTTGATCAGAAGGCCAGTGATGTGCATATTGAACCCAAACGGGACATCTGCCTTGTACGCATGCGCATCGACGGTGCTTTGCACACTGTGTATAAATTGCCGAAAAAACTTCACAATGCAGTTATCAGTCGTATTAAAAATCTGTCTGCCCTTGATATGGCAGAGAAACGGCGCCCCCAGGATGGTCGGATTAAAATGCTTAAAAAGGATCAGGAAGTGGAGCTTCGAGTTTCTACGATCCCTGTGGCATTTGGCGAAAAGGTGGTGATGCGGATCATGGATCCCGAGATTCTTTTTCAGGATTTGGAAACGCTAGGATTTACACCGGCCGATTTGAAGAAATATAAAAATTTGATTACCATGCCCTTTGGTATTGTACTGGTTACAGGTCCGACCGGGTCCGGCAAATCCACCACATTGTATTCTTCATTGCGTATGCTGTCATCTCCTGAAGTAAATATTACCACCATTGAAGATCCCATTGAAATGATCCATGAAGAGTTCAACCAGATCGGGGTCCAGCCGGCCATTGATGTGACGTTTGGTTCGGTTTTGCGCAATATCATGCGCCAGGATCCGGATATCATCATGGTAGGTGAAATCCGGGATCTTGAAACAGCCCAGGCTGCTGTGCAGGCGGCTTTGACAGGGCATTTAGTGTTGTCCACCCTGCATACCAATGACGCCGTGTCCACGGTTTTCAGGCTTTTGGATTTAGGTATTCCGCCTTATCTGATTCATTCAGCCCTGACCGGGGTCGTTGCCCAGCGTCTGGTGCGCAAAATTTGTCCTCATTGCGCCCAGACATTTGAAATGGACCGTCGGGAACTATCAGGCCTGGGCCTTTTTGTACCGGGTGATGGTCCCTTAAAGCTTAGGCATGGCAAGGGGTGTATGAAATGCAGGAATACCGGCTACAGCGGCCGGGCCGGGATTTATGAAATCCTGGCCTATACCCAGGAGCTAAAGCAGTTGACAACCCGGAATGCAAATCTTGATGACATGCATCGGACAGCCCGTAAACAAGGTCTGACGCCTTTACGGGAAAATGGAATTAAAAAAATGCTTGAAGGTCAAACAACCTATCAGGAAGTCCTGAAAGTAACCTGGGAGCAGGCCTGACGTTAATTCACGATATCTCCGGGATGGATATCCTGTATCGACGAGAGTACCATGACCGTAGCGCTTGCCGGTTCAGTATGCAGAACAATGAGCTTACCGGAGGTTACAGGGGCGATATCCAGCCCTGTCTTAACATCGTAAACCGATTCTGTTTCTTTGCCGCGCTTAATGGTGTAGATATTGCCTAACCGGATATTATCTTCGGAACCCTTATTTATAAAGGCGATACGGTAATCGTTGACCAGAACATTGTCGTCCTCGGAACAGAGCAGAACTGCTTCTACTGGGTCAGGGTGTTCATCGACCTCAAATGTGGGCTGCCTTGGATAAAAGTCCATAACCAGATCTCCTGAAGCGACATCCCTGTATGCTTTTTTGATTTTGCCGGCCGCGTATTGGGTGTTGACTTCAATGATCTCAAGGTCGGCCTTGAGTAAGTGTTTGATGCCTTTATAACGGCTTGTGCCGATTTTTTGGTCCACCTGGGAGGTGGAATAAATTTGGTATATGTGTCCGGTAATAAAAGGGGTTTGACCCGTGGGCCTGATATAAACAACATCATTGGTGGTCATCATGATGTTGCCCTCTTTTTCCCGTAACACCGTGCCAAGGGCCGGAACCTGTTCTTTTTTTATAAATCCGGTACTGTGAATAGCTGGATAATTAAACCGGGTTTCAATTGCCATCTGTTTCGGTGTTTCAGGGGGCGATATTTTAAATTCAGGTTTGAGATATACCCTGATGGTATTGCCTGGGTAAATCCAGTGGGGGTTTTTAATTTTTTTGTTCATCTCCCACAGTCCTGGCCAGTCCCATTGGGAATTATAAAATTTTTGGGACAGATCCCAGAGTGTATCCCCTTTTTTAATTGTGTAGTAAAAGCCTGTATCGTTATCAGTGTTAAATGTCTTCGCTTCTTCCCGGGCACCAAGCGGGGAAAATCCTGCGATAATACAGACAACGATCAGAAACACCAAGGGTGAAAATGTTTTATCGTGAAACGGCATGAGAACCTCCAATGATGTGTTACTTCGTAAATCTTGACTTTATTTAAGCGAATGTTCTATAAAATGTCAATATTTGTTGCCTAAATTACAGGAAATGGATGCGAAATGACACGGATTGCCGATCTTTTGTTTGAAGTACGAATGCTCAAGGATTTAAACCGGACCGGATACGCTTTTTTAGGGGCAGGACAGGAAAGCATTGCGGAACACAGTTTCACCACAGCGTTTTTATGTTTTATTATGGCCCGCCTTGAACCGGATGCTGATGCTGAAAAGCTTATGTCCATGGCATTGGTGCATGATACGGCTGAAGCCCGGACAGGGGATTTAAATTATGTGAACAAACACTATAATAGTGTGGATGAATCCCATGCGGTGTCAGATTTTGTCCAGGATCTTGACTTGGCAAAAGAGATTCCCGAACTCATTGATGAATTCAACCAGGGAGAAACCATGGAGGCTCGCCTGGTCAATGATGCGGATCAGCTCTCCTTTATTCTTGAATTAAAAAAATTAAAAGATCTTGGCGCCACCTCGCCTGAGTCCTGGCTGCCTTTTGTGGTCGGCCGCCTTAAGACAGATACGGGTAAGCAGCTTGCCCGGGAGATTCTTGGCACACGCTGGGATGAATGGTGGACCCGTGGATATTCGGAATAGACAATATACAGGTATCGTTTAATTTATGGCTTTAGGCCTTTCCATTTTATATGTGGGGTCTCGGTGTCCCCAGGATATTACGTCTGAAGATTCGAACTTTTCCCTTGTCTGTGTTAATACGCCGGATGCGATAAAAAATCTGAAACAACGACCGGATATTGTGTTGATGGATCCCTTTTCCCACGGCCCGGATGTTGATTTGGAAAAGGTTCGGCCGTGGTTTGCTAAGTTCCACGTCAATAAATTTCAATTTTCTCCGGCAGTTTTTGTTATCGTGCCTGAAGAAACCCAGAAGAGTGTCCGATTAAGTATTATGGAATCTGGCGCTGATCATGTGGTGGCTTGGCCTTTGGATACCCGAGAGCTTGAAATTAAAGCTAAAGGCGCAATAGACAAACTTCATCTTGAGCAGACACTTTTTTCTAAGACCGGTTCCCTTGAAAAATCCTTTGGGTATCTGGATCGGTTTAAACGCGAATTAAAAGAAACCAAAGATGAACTGCTTGAGGACAAAAGCAATCTGAACACAGCTTTAAAACAGATTCACCAAATGTCCCAAGAGCGTAAGCGTTTAAAGAAAAATCTTTTGGATAGTAAGGCACAGATGGCCGCGGATGTGGAAGGATTCAGCCGCATTCTTTATACGTTAATTCGTCAGCGGGTGGAGCTTAATCGCGGCCATGGTGAGCGTGTGGGAGAAATTGCCTGCTTTATCGCAACCCAAATGGGGGTATCTCAAAAACAGTTGGAGGATCTGTCAAAAGCTGGTATGCTTCATGAAACAGGACTTCTTTTCCTTTCAGATGATTATATTAGCAAAAAAATGGCCGGTGGGGGAGAAGCAGATCAAGATTCCGGTAGCACCCCCACATTATATGATCAAGCGATGAGAGTGCAATTCCCGGTTAAAGGTGCTCAATTGCTCAGCCATTGCCGGGGGTTTGAAGGGGCTTCAGCTATTATCCGTTATTTGAACGAAAATGTGGATGGAACAGGGTATCCGGATGGCTTGAAACGTCACCATATACCTTTGGCGTCAAGAATTCTTGCCGCTGCGGATGAACTGGATACGCTTCGGGAGAACAACATATCCCTGGGCATTCAAGCGTTGCTTTCAGAACTTGAGCCGATGATCGGCAGCCGACTTGATCCGCAGGTCGCAGGATGGCTTGAAAAGTATGTGGTGCTGCATCTGGGTGGGGAGCACCTCAAGGTTCGTGGGGTCGGTGTGGAGCAGCTTAAACCTGGAATGACGCTCAGTGCAACACTGTTCACCCAAACCGGCACCAAACTGTTGCCGGCGGGGCAGACCCTGACTCGTCAGGCCATTGATAAGATCATACAATACCACAGGGCATATCCTGTAGACGAAACTGTGTATATAAAGGTTTGAGATAAATGGATATTTCTTCAATAATCGGCTGCGTCTCCGGAATCGGGTTCATTCTGGGTACCATCCTTTTGGGTGGTCCCATCGGTATGTTCATCAATATTCCATCTATCCTCATTGTTGTGGGTGGCACCATTGCCGCAACCATGATTGGTTTTCCCTTGGGTGACGTTATAGGCATTATTAAAACCGCCATTAAGGTGTTCATGTTCAAAATTGAAAAAGCCGAGGATATCATTGCCAATCTTACGGAAATATCCAATAAAGCCAGAAAAGGCGGATTACTCTCCATTGAAGGTGATATTCAAAGTACTTCAGATCCCTATTTGGCCCAGGCCTTGCAGATGACTGTAGACGGGGTTAAGACCGAAGATATTGGTCAGATCATGGAAAAGAAGATGGAATTGACCAAAAAGAGTCTGGAGACCGGTTCGAACATTTTTGCTGCGATGGCTGCCTATGCACCGGCATTCGGCATGATCGGTACGCTGATTGGTCTTGTGCAGATGCTGGCCAATCTGGATGATCCCTCCACCATTGGTCCAAAAATGGCTGTTGCCATGATTACCACATTTTACGGTGCCATCATGGCCAATCTTTTTTTTATTCCCATGAGTGATAAACTCAAAGGACGTACAGAAGAAGAAATTACCAATATGAATATTGTTTACGAGGGTATCTTATCCATCCGGGAAGGTGAACATCCAAAACTTATGGAGGACAAACTGAAAGTTTACTTGGGGGATGGTGCCAAGGAAGAGAAGAAGTAAGGCCCATGATCAGAATGAAATCTGCCATAGATGCGCCGGATTTTAAGGCACTATCAAGGCACGCCAACGGAAGCATATTTGAAATATGTATCCGTTGGCGTAACGCCGAGGGTGGCTTAAAAGACAAGCATATGGGCGATTTTATTTTGATCATGGGCCTAACGCCAAGGTTTAGGTGGTAAGGATACGGCATGGCTGAAAACGACGAAGAATCCGGTGGGCAGAAAAAAAAGGTCGTCAAGGAAGAGGTTATCAATGTCACCGAAGGTGCGCCTGCATGGATGGCAACCTTTGCGGATCTTGTAACGCTTTTGATGTGCTTTTTTGTGCTTTTGTTTGCCATGAGTACCACCCAGCAGGAAACTTATAAGGAGTTGGTCAAATCCCTGCGAAGTGCATTAGGTGCCCAGGCTGTACCTGAATCAGGGACCCGGGAAGGGTTGACCATGCATCCGGTGCCTTCGGAAAAAGAAGCGGACGACCAGTCCGTTGATGAGCTTGGTGGCATGATTGAAAAGGAGATGGATGATATTGTTTCTGAAATCAGGGAACTGGTTCTTTTCAATAAACTGGGCGGAGAGGTCAGTGTTACTAAGACCGAAGCCGGTGTGGTTATCACCATGTCCGACCTGCTGCTTTTTTCAGCAGGTGCTACTCAGTTGTCTCCCAAAGGATTAGAAATACTGGAAAAGGTGGCATCGGTTCTGGCAAAGCTTGCCTACCACGTAAAGGTCCGGGGGCATACCGATTCCGAGCCGATCACCTCATCCATTTATCCATCGAACTGGGAACTGTCTTCGGCCAGGGCGTCTACAGTTGCACGCCTGCTGGTCGCAAACGGGGTGCCGCCTTTTTATATTTCTGCAGAAGGTTATGCCCAGTATCATCCCGTGGCCACCAATGATACGGCACAGGGCCGGGCCCGGAACCGGCGGGTGGAGATTGTTTACGAGCGTGACAGTATCGCCCGGCAGTTTGAAGGCATGTATAAAAAGTAAAAGATTGAGTTTTTTCTTTCTGAGGTTGAAAGTTACTCAGCTACTTGTTGGTTTTCTTTTATGTAAAAAAGAGCAGACATCATAATTGCTTGGAAAAGTCATTACGATAGATTCGATTTACACCGTAGGCCAAGCAAGGAACGCAGATCAGCCAAAAAGAAGAAGGCAGTGGAACAGGCGTCTGTGTCCCACTTACGTTATCGCCTGCCGGTTCAGTAACAATGGTTATATAAGGGGGCAAAAAACCTTCTGAACTAAAGAAAAAAAAGGATGAGCCTGCAAGCAACAAGGTAAGTTGGGTGTCGTCTTGCCCCTCGAATAGAGAAGCCCATTGCATGTTGCTGAGTAGATTCCACTCTGACGCGACAAAAGGAGAGAAATAACTATAACTATATGTTCCAATCAGATTGTCTGCATTTATTTCGGATGCCGGTTGATTGCTCCATGATAATGTCTGTTCATCCCATGAGTCATCATTAACAAGATATAGGCTGATGTCGCTGGTAGTGGATCCGGTCCACGATCCACTGATGGAGAGGGTTACCGCAGTAACGATCTCGTCCTGATCTAGAAAATCAAAATTAAATTTTAGATAGCTGTACGTTAAGTTTGTATATCCGCCAAGTTGCATATAACCAAGGGCGCCTTTAACGTTGTAAGGACTTAGTTCTTCGACATATGTGTCGTCCGTTGGGAATACCGTGTAGGTCGCCGCATTGACTGTCGCGGCAGGTTGGAAAAATACAGAAGACAGCAGTAATGATGTCAGGATTAACCACCGGTACATGTCAACCGTGAATTGTTTTTTTTGTTTCACACTTCACCCACTTTTTTCTGTTTAACAAAATAATAAGTCTATTAATGTCTCAACGGTAGACACTATTCGCATTTTTTGAGATTGCCCATAAGTTCTTGAATCGCTAAGCTTTTCGTTCCTTCTGTTTTTCTTATAGTGTTACTCAGTCTCAAAAAATACCCTGTAGCACTTTTTGTGCCAGATTGTTAAAAATATACGCCCTTGTATTGGCAATGATTGCTCTGCATTCTTTTGGGGGTTAAAAAATTATTTTTTTGAACAATAACCCATCACAAGATATATATATTTTTTGTTACAGTTATTGGGTAAAAAATGATTTATTTGTTACCTATTTTTCCTATAGAAGGGGTGCTATGTTTATCAGAGCAATAAAGAAGTCGGTCCAATTTACATGATGATGTGAAATTGTTTTTTTCAAGGCCTGGTTGAATATTATTGAGTCATCATAGGTCTGGGGTGGTGTTAAAAAGGGGTGCCAAAGGATCGAAAAAATCCAGAGAGGTTAAAACAAAAGCGGATGATTGAACTATAATCGAAAAGTTGGGTTACATGGTTCATGTCAATGCTGTTTGTTGTTAACAAAGAGACTCAGGTGTTTCTACCTGAGTCTCTTTGTTTTAGGGGAGAGAGAGAAAGATTTAATTGGTTTTAGCTTTTCAATTCTTAATCTGAACAGGAAGATAACACAATTTAATTACCTCAACATGACGCCGGCATTACCAAACTGTAATTTACTTTTTGCTAATAGAACATATAAGTTAGGCTAAAAAATAAAAATACCTGTATAAGGTTGGCGACTGTAACAGTCTCGCGACATGTCCAAGTGTAATAGGCGTCGTTTTTGCGAAAGCCTCTCAGGAGCGCTAAAAACGGCGGAAAAATAATTCTCAAACCTATTACAAAAAATATCTTAGGTATGTATTTTTTTACCACAAGAATTGTGATTAATGGGGATATAGTTTTTCGGTTTGAATATTTCTATAGTTCTAACCCCTGATGATCCTGTTTTTTTCTGAATTTATTTGTAGGATTTTATTTTTTTAGATGACTCTGGCTCAGCTATTGCAAGCAGTCTCAATATCGTTTGTTTATGTGTTGGTTTGTAATCTGGTAACGTTTGCAATCCGGCGGAAGGCCTGTCTAAGAAAAATGTTTTAGAGCTGTGGGAGGGGAAGATTTTAAGATGGAAAGCAGTCGGCAAAGATTCAAAATTATTTCAGGGTTACACTCATTTTTACGACTTCAATTTTTGATTTTGTCAGGCTGCGCTTCTAAGTTTTTTGTAGTGTTTGCTGTCATGATCCCATTTCTGTTAGCTATTTCCATATCGGCAGACGCGGATGTCTTGCGACATAGAAGTCATTTCGGTAAAAATGAGCTGTTTCGGACTTTGAAAACAGAAAAGACACAAGCCAGCAACACAAATGAATCCAGAAGAGTTTTTGTTCGGTTGAAAACTAAAGTGTCTGAAAATAATGACTCTAAGGCTGAAAAAAGAAAATCGATTAAGGAATTGAAAAAGGAAGCACGCCTGAATCAGCAGGAGTTTGTTGAGTATCTGGAAGAAGAAAATTCAAGTCAGGTCCGATCTTTTTGGCTGTCTAACTGTATTGCATTGACAGCTACTGAGCAGGAAATAAAAAAACTTTTAACTCATCCAGATGTTGAATCTATAGTTGATAATGTAGTTCTCAGTATCCCCCCAATTATCCAAGAGGAGTCCGTCGCAGATCAAACTGATTTAAATTTATGGAATCACTCCATGGTGGGACTTGATAAAATCAAAGATTTTGGGCTCAGTGGGGCTAATATACGGGTTGGTCACCTTGATACCGGCATAGAGGTGGGCAATTCCGAATTAGCAGGGAAAGTATCTGCCTGGGCTGAGTTTGGATCCGACGGTGAAAAGATTGAAAGCCTTCCCCATGACGGCCATTATAACGGCCATGGTACGCATTCGGCAAGCGTTATTGCCGGCAATAACACAGGGATTGCTCCCGGTGTAACCATTCTTTCGGCTTTGGTGCTTAATGACTTGGGGTCCGGAACTATGGAACAGGTCCTGGCCGGAATGCAGTGGGTACTTGATCCCGACGGAGATCCTGAGACTGATGACGGTGCGCAAATTGTAAATATGTCATGGGGTGCCATGGGCACTTCAGACGTTTTGAATGAAGCCGTTAAAAATATGAAGAATGCCAATGTCTTGCCGGTTGGCGCCATTGGCAATTATGGAGAGAGTACAACCCTTTCCCCTGGTAATACGCCGGATGCAGTGGGTGTTGGGGCAATTGGTAAAAATAGCTATGTGGCATGGTTTTCCGGCGGTGCTGATGTGTACTGGAGCGATATTTCAGTTACCAAGCCTAATATTGCGGCGCCAGGGGTGAATATCCCCGGAATGGGTTTAAACGGAGAATATCAATTGATGTCTGGTACCTCTTTTGCCGCGCCTCACGTTGCCGGCGCAGCTGCATTGCTTCTGGAGCTGTATCCGGATTTGAATTTGGCTCAATTAAGCAGTTTTCTATATAATACGTCTCTTGATGCCGGAGATTCTGGTCTTGACATACGTTACGGTCATGGTATCCTAAACGTCGCTTCTGCCGTTGATGCGCTAAACCTTTATGCCGATAGGATTAACACAAGCGATTTGATAATCAAAACGGCCCAGGATAACAGCAGCTACACAACTCAGACATTTAGAAGCTATTTTTCAAATGGTGAAAACGTTCTCGATGGGGAATACACTGAAACGTCAGCTTTTTATAAGGACGAAGAATTTATAGGGCTTTCCGATGTAAATGGGGACGGGTTTTCAGATCTGGTTGTAACAGAAAGTCGTCAGACTGGGTCTGGTTGGTATGACCACGATTATCTGGTGTATTTGTCCAAGGAAGGAAACGGCTTGGCCTCATACCCAGACACATGGTTTTCTTTTTCCTCAACTTCTTCCGAGGGGCTTAAGGTGATTGGACTTTCCGATATAAACGGAGATAAACGATCTGATTTGATTTATGTTACAGAGCAGATCAGTTATGGTAAAAAATATACTGTCAAGGTGTTGCTATCCGTGGACGACCAGAAGTTTGTAGGTGATTCCAGTCCCTGGCTTGAATTTTCTACGCTATCCGATTGGGAGAATACGTTTTATCTGGGGGATATGAACGGAGATGGAAAATCCGACATCCTTGTTGAGAGCAAAAACACAAAATATACTTATTACACACCGGTTATATACTACGTCGCCAAGTCAAATGGGATCCAGGCTTCATCGCTGAGTAATTGGTTGGTCAGATATGATATCCCGGGTATGACGGATTATCTCCTGCACTACGTCAAAGACGTCAATGGGGATGGGTTTGATGACCTAATTTTTACAGGCCAAGAAGCTGTCCGGGGAAAGCTTCCGATTTATGTCTCAAAATCTAATGGTTCCTCAAAGTTTTACAAGGAGCAGTCTTGGGGGCAGGTATCCTTTGACGACACCGCAGCGTTTTCCGGCATGGCAGATTTAAATAACGATGGAGCATATGACCTTATCATTGCTCATGACGATAATTATACGTTTCAATGTGATGCCTGGTTTTCCAACAAGCAAGATAATTTTCTTGAGTCGTCTTCCAGTTGGTGCGATATTGATTATAATTCATATACGACTGATATTCAATTTATAGGAACAGCGAATGTTGGCATAGGAAGTTGGGAAAACAATTAACCAATAAATCCTTTAGGTCGGTGGCCTAATTTTTAAAATCAAACTTTATAGGAGATTGAAAATGAAGAAAAGTGTATTCTTTTTGTTATCCATTTTAATTTTGCCGTTATTACAGCAAACGGCTCATGCGAGTATCGTATTCTCATCAGTGGAGGCAAATTCTCCGCTAATTACCAATACTGTCTTTGTTACTATTCCTCAGACGGTAACGGCCGGTGTCGAAACCACTGATGATACAGTAACAAATAATACTAAGGTAGTTTCTTTTGAAGGTACAAGCATGTTTGGCAATGGAGATATATCATTAACTGATACTGGCGTATCAATGACGACAACAGCTGGCGGGACCTCGGCTGCCACAGCCGGCAGCATAGCGCTTTCAGCGTATGCATATGTCGACTATACCGGTATAAATGGCGAAGTCAATTCGTGGACCAACGCAATCAATCCAGATCCTGTTGACTTATATGGATTTGTGCCTCATATCATCAATGCTGATATCAATCAATTTGTTAGTGTTTCTGCCACAGAGACATTTACAAATACTGGCGATGCCCCTGTGAGCTTACTGTTGGAAGGTTTTTTGGATGGTTTGGATTCTATCTCTTTTGCCTCTTTCGATAGCTCGACCGGTGACGCTGAAGCTATTTATGAAATTAACAATGCCTCGGTTCAGGTAGTGGAGATAGATCCGGATACGGGTTCAAGCGCCAATTGGTACATAGATTTATTGGACGCGGATAGTGTTGCACAGATAATTACGGCCCAAACTGCCTCAGAAGGTTATTCTTATATATTTTCAGCATCTATCGTCCTAACAGTAAATATCGACAACCTTGACGGCAGGAGTGGCTACGGAGAAATGGACACCGTAGAATTGGTAGGAGATTTAAGTCTTGGCACATTAGCGCTAAATGCATCTCTCACCGAGATAGCCAACCCGGTTCCGGTTCCTTCTTCACTCTTGTTATTGATTTCCGGTGTTGGGGGGATCACTTTTATCAGGCGCAGGAGAGGCTAATATTTAATGATTGGTGAACAGAGATTTCTCTGTGAGGATAAATATAGAAAGTTTAAAAAAAGGAGGTGGAAAGAAAGAAAAAGTTAGATAAAGCAGTGTAGGCGTTGTAGAAGTTAAATAGGAAGAAGTAGATTTAATTCAAAATTTTTAGGAGAGAAATTATGAAAAAGTTGGTTATGGTTCTCATTGCAACTACCTTTATGTATGCATCTGCATTTGCAGGTGAAAATCCGGAATTTGATGTGGTCGGATGTGATGCGAGTTGGTTTTTTTCCAATAGCATTACCGATGATGTTGTCGCCAACGTTCTTAGTGGTGACGATATGGTTAATGAGTACAGTGATTTTACAGCCACCCCATACGATGATTACGCTAAGGAATACTTTACACAAACTGCAGGCCAGGCACAAGACGAGAGCGTGTGTTTCCCCGGTTATGTGGAATATTTGATTGATGCCGGAAACAGTGCTGAATACAAATGGAGAATTGTATTACAGCAGAAACCGGACACCGATCTTGACATCAGCATCCGCGACTGCGTTCAGAAAATGAACTCTTTTAGCCCCTATGCAACTACTGCTTACGAGGGTGCTTCTCAGACCGGTCGGTATAAATGGCCCTGGGGTACATCTGTCTGGACTGCTTCTTCCAACCCCACCATTACTGCAAAAGCACTGCCTGGTGAGTACAAGACCACTGGTTTCCCTGATGCAGGTTTTTATCTGGATGCTCGTACTCTCCCCGAGTTGACTGTTGTTCCTTTGGTTGATAAACTTTATACCTCAAAAGCCCTTTGGGAAGAATCAATCGTTGTTGCAATGCCTGAGACCGGCGTTCTGAACGGTATGGGTGAGACTCAGTACCGCCTCAAACAAGGCGATATGATTGAAATTGAGATCAAAGTTCCCGGAAGCAATACTGTTAACATGAGTTATGGTGCCGAAAGCGTTGCCCTCAAATATGTCGGTATCTACGGAATGTTCTACCAGGGCGCTTCTTGTGTAGATTAATTTCAGAAAAGACCGTTAATAATTTAAATATCGGTCACGCCTGAAAGCTTTAAAGTTTGGGAGTGCTGCCTAACCGCACTCCCAATTCAAAATATATCCGGCCGGATGTATTACGGTTGTAAGTTTTGAGTATTGTATAAAACATATCGTTGGATTTTCTCTCTTGCTTAGAACTCAGTACTTAAAATTTCTGGTAAAGTAATACTCGACAAAAGATGATCTATCTAAAGGTGGAGAATATGAATGCGAAACGAAAAGTTCATATCCTAATTGGGCTTTTGTGTGCGGTACTAATTCTATCTGTTGCAATTGCAGCTTTTGGTGCAAATTTAAAAAGCCAACCTGTAACCAATCAGACAGTTCCAAATAAAACGGAAGAATTGTCAAATCAATCTTCCGATGGAGCTGGTGATGAGGCAAATTCAGACCAACCAGTATCCACAGAAAAAAAACAGATTGGAGAAAAGGCTAAGGTTGCTGCAACCGATAAAACTTCGCCGGATGAATCACAAGTTACTGATCGTCTTTACGATGTTCTAAAGTTGAGAAGCCAACCCTCAGAAGAAACCATTCAACGACTTGAGGGGTATTTAAATGATGAAAATATGGGTATCGTCGCTGAAGCCATAGATGCACTTGCACATGTAGGTATGAGCAGTGAGTTTAAAGAGAGGGCCTTTAATATTCTAAAGCAAAAGGCCGTAGATAAATATTATCCTGCCAGAAGCAATGCGCTTATTGCGGCGGCCATGTTTGGCATGGATGAGCAATTCTTGCCGATTCTTAGTGGTTTGTTAGAACAAAAAGGCGAGCAGGGTGAGGAAAATATGGCGCTTGCCCTTCGATCCTTATCTTTTATAAAATCTCCCAGATTTTTGCCGTATTTGAATCAGATCATTGCCCAAAGTCAAAATCGGCAAACCCAGAAAATGGCATACGGCATTATGGCCAGACATGATTTAGTTGAAAGCAATCGATTTTTAAAGGAAATGCTTGGTTCATCTGATGAACAAAAACAAAATAACAGCACATGGGCACTGTCAAGGGCAAACAAACCCAAACAGAATAAGATTTTGGAAGATGCCTTGACGCAAAACCTGCTTAAAAAAGAAGCTGTAGCGTTAGTCGCATCAAGTCCCTGTGCCGCTGATGTGTTCGGCAATATTCTCAAAAACGACGCCATAAAAACAGATCAGAAAATATACTATTTGAATGTTATCGCGGCCAACACAGTCAATGCAGGTTTAAAAGTACGAGATGGTATGAAAAATGCCTTAAAACCATTGTTGGATTCCGACAACCGAAAATTGAAACTGGAAGCTATTCGTACCCTTGGAAAAGTTGGGGGTGATGTTGAAGATACAGCTAAGCTGCTGGAACCTGAATTGCATTCTTCAGATCAAGAGATAAAGGAGAAAGCCTTTTTTGCGTATTCGGCTTATGTTTCAAGAAAAACCTATAAACCACTTTTGGGTCTGCTGTGGGATGATAACGAAAAAATACGCAGAGGAGCCATAGCTATTGCCGGAAATTACGCAGATGTATCAGACGTGGAACAACTGATGAAGGCATTAAAACATGACGATGAATTTATAAGAAAACAAGTCAAACTGATTTTAGACAAATTAGAAATCTAAAGGATATTTATCATGAGTTCATTGCGGTTATTACAACCAGGCAGAAGATTTTATTCTGTCATCATGTTTATTTTTGTTCTTACTTTTATATGTGCCCTTCCGCTGTACGGTGAACCGAAACAGCTGTCAACGTCATCAAACGATCCTGTCATTGCTACGTTTAACAACGGCGTAATAAAAAAATCAGAATTTTACCAAGCAATTCAGGATTTCAAAAAAAAAACCGGCAAACAGGATGTTTCAGTTGAAGAACGCAAACGGCTGGTCAATAATCTGATTATCCGACATTTGATATTGGCACATCCTAGTGCCCAGGATATAAAGAGCGATAAAAATTTTATTAGAACCATTAAAGCATATGAAAACGCAACGATAATTAAATTTTTCCTTGAAAAGGAAATCGGTCGTAAAGTGATTGCTACTGACGAGGAGATACGTAAGTTTTACGACGCCAATCCTGATCGATTTAAAACGTCTAAAAAGGCATCAACTCTGGTGATTCTCCTTCGAAACCGTGAAGAAGCTGAACTCGTGAAGAAAAAAATTGAAAGCGGTGAAGATTTTTCAGCACTGGTAGCTCATTACTCCGTCGATCTTTCTACCGTCAAAAATGGGGGTAAGTTACTGGTAGAAGAAGGTAAGATTTTGCCCGTAATTGAAAAAGCCGTTTTTAGCCTTAAGGAAAATGAAATCAGTCCGATTTTAGAAACCAATTACGGCTACAGTATTTTCAAAGTGGAAAAGATTATACCGGCAGAGACAAAATCCTTTGAGGCAGCCAGGCATGAGGTCAAGACGCAGATTTTGAAGCAAAAAGAAGCCGAAGCATTTTTACAGATGGAGGAACGCCTTAAAAAAGGGGCTGAAATAAAAATTTCTGAAAAACTGCTGTAACCACTTCGTGATTAAATAACAGAATTTCTTGCAGAAAGTATCTAACAGGATGAGACTCGATCATTAAATCTGGTCTCATCCTGCTTTTATCGCCTTTTCTACAGGGTTTCACATATCCAATCCATATTGGTTCTTATATTATACGATTAATGTCGTTCATGTTTATCGATTTACGATTTTATGTTAAGACAACTGTCAATGAACTATTGATCAATGAAAGTGCATTGTTTTGATAGTGGTTTGTCGTCATTTCATTTGTTCTATCGCCTTAATCAATAAAAAACCTGCAAATGGGAAAATAAATAACAAAGATGCCCTTTTTTTTTCCAACGATTATTACAAAAAGTATATATTCCTTGGGGGGGGAGTATTTAGAGGCATTGCTTTATCCTATGTGGCGAATATTAATTAATGTAAATACAGATGGTTACGGTTAATTTCTTTTTATTGGCATGAAAAGTGCTAATGTATGTTTTCATTCTGTAAAAACAAACAACAATTTAAACAAAACGAGGTGAGAAAGGAGGTGGAAAGAAAGAAAGAAAAAGATAGATGAGACAATGCAGGAGTAGAAGTTAAATAGAAAAGTAGATTTAATTGAAAATTTTTAGGAGAGAAATTATGAAAAAGTTGGTTATGGTTCTCATTGCAACTACCTTTATGTACGCGTCTGCATTTGCAGGTGAAAATCCGGAATTTGACGTAGTCGGATGTGATGCGGATTGGTTTTTTTCCAATAGCATTACCGATGATGTTGTCGACAACGTTCTTAGTGGTGACAATAAGGTCAATGAATACAGTGATTTTACATACACTCCCTACGATGACAACTTCAAAGAATACTTTACACAAACTGCTGGTCAGGCACAGGACGAGAGCGTGTGTTTCCCCGGTTATGTGGAATATTTGATTGATGCCGGAAACAGTGCTGAATACAAATGGAGAATTGTATTACAGCAGAAACCGGACACCGATCTTGACATCAGCATCCGCGACTGCGTTCAGAAAATGAACTCTTTTAGCCCCTATGCAACTACTGCTTACGAGGGTGCTTCTCAGACCGGTCGGTATAAATGGCCCTGGGGGACATCTGTCTGGACTGCTTCTGCTAACCCCACCATTACTGCAAAAGCACTTCCTGGTGAGTACAAGACCATTGGTTTCCCTGATGCAGGTTTTTATCTGGATGCCCGTACTCTCCCCGAGTTGACTGTTGTTCCTCTGGTTGATAAACTTTATACTTCAAAAGCCCTTTGGGAAGAATCAATTGTTGTTGCAATGCCTGAGACCGGCGTTCTGAACGGTATGGGTGAGACTCAGTACCGCCTCAAACAAGGCGATATGATTGAAATTGAGATCAAAGTTCCCGGAAGCAACACTGTTAACATGAGCTATGGTGCCGAAAGCGTTGCCATCAAATATGTCGGCATCTACGGAATGTTCTACCAGGGCGCTTCTTGTGTAGCAGACGACCAGATTTAATTTTAGGAAAGACCTTGCGAAAATTTAAATTTAGGTCAAACCTGAAAGCCTAAAGTTAGGGAGTGCTGCTTGGCGGCGCTCCCACTTTTAATGCAAATTTATGTCAAGTCGGATCAATTAGAGTAGGGTTGTAAGTTTTGAGTTGTGAGTATCTTAAAAACAAACACTGTTGATTTTACATATTTAGAACTCAATGCTTAGCGTTTTTGGTAAGGGAATAATTGATAAAAAATAATTTACCTATAGGTGGAAAAACATGAAAGCGATAAAAAAGTCTCATATTCTAATTGGACTTTTATGTGCGGTATTAGCTATAGCTGTTGCGATTACCGCTTTTAGTTTAAATCGAAAAAATCAACCCGTAACCAACCAGATGGTTTCAATAGATACAAAACAATTATCAAAACAGACTGACGATAGAGTTGCTGATGCGCCAATTTTAGACCAACCAGTGTCTGCAGAAAAAATATCGACTGAAGACCAGGTGCAAATCGCTGTTACCGAGGAAACCAGGCTGGACGAGTTAAATGATACTGATCGTTTTAATGACGTTTTAAGATTAAGAAATCAGCCCTCAGAAAAAACTATTCAACTGCTCGTGAACTATCTATATGATGAAAACATAGATATTGTCGCTGAAGCCATGGATGCACTTGCTTATGTAGGGATGAATAGTGAATTTAAAGAGATGGTTTTTGATATTTTAAAGCAGAAGGCCTCAGATAAAGATTATCCTGCCCGGGGAAACGCGCTTATTGCGGCCGCCAGGTTTGACATGGATGAACAATTCTTATCGATTCTTCCGGGTTTTTTAATAGAAAAAGGGGATCAGGGCGAAGAAGATATGACACTTGCTCTTCGCGCCTTATCTTTTGTAAAATCTCCCGATCTTTTGCCTTATTTAAATCAAATTATTGATCAAAGCCAAAATCAGCAAACCCAAAAAATGGCATACGGCATTATGGCCAGATATGATTCAGTTGAAAGCAATCAATTTTTAGAGGAAATGCTTGGCTCATCCAATGACGAAAATCAAAAGAACAGCACATGGGCGCTGTCAAGAGCAAATAATCCTGAACAGAATCTGATTTTGGAAGATGCCTTGACTCAGCAACAGCTTAAAAAGGAATCTGTGGCCCTGGTGGCGGCAAGTCCCAGTGCTGCTGAAGTCTTCGGCAATATCCTCAACAACGACGCCATAGAAACGGATCAGAAACTATATTATCTGGATGTTATCGCTGCCAAGACAGTTAATGCGGGCCTAAAAGTACGAGATGATATGAAAGATGCTTTGGAGCCGTTGTTGGAGTCAGATAACCGGGAATTGAAACTGGAAGCTATTCGTACTCTTGGAAAGGTTGGGGGCGATATTGAAGATACCGCCAACCTGCTGGAGCCTGAGCTGCAATCTTCAGATCAAGAGATAAAGGAGCAAGCCTTTTTTTCATACTCAAGTTATGTTTCAAGAAAAACTTATAAACCTCTTTTGGATCTACTGTGGGATGATAACGAAAAAATACGCAGGGGCGCCATAGCAATGGCTGGAAATTACATAGATTCGTCGGACACGGAACAACTAATGAAAGCATTAAAACATGACGATGAATTTATGAGAGAACAAGCCGAACTGATTTTAGGAAAATTATAAACATAAAATATCATAGTCGATATGAATGGGAAACGGATTCAAAAGTCATATATTAAAGTGGCTTTTGACCCTACCACCGTACCCGCGGCGGTACTCCTTAATAAGCCACCTTTAAAAATTGGAAAAAGCAGGATTTCAGATATTATTGATCCTGCTTTTTTTATGTGAAAAGGGGAAGGCATCGTTTTTCTATCCTTGTTCGTTCGGATGATATCAGTGAAATTTTCTAACAGGTTTTAACGGTTGAAAGTCCGATCAAGTTTTTCTTTTTCCATGGCAGCTATGCGTGAAATATCATCGGCTGGAACACCTTTCTTCATGCCTGGGCAGGAGTTTGCCATGATATTCCAGTTTTCAGGATGGTTAATCAGGGCTTTAATAAAGGGCCAGGCCCGGCACATATAGGGCTTGACCGGATGGATGGTACACTGCTTTTTAGGATCAAAAAAGATGCAGCAGCCGTCTTGCCCCAGTGTCAGGACCGGTCTTGAGCCGGACATATCGCAATATTTTTCCACAAAGGTGTCAGGATCTGCCTGGATATAGTCGCATATTTTCCTGATATCCTTTTCATCCACATAGGTGCCGCCAAATCCTTTGCAGCACTGGCCACATTGTTCACAGTCAAAAATATCTTCCGATGTCAGCATTGTTAAATTCCGTAACGTTTTTCCATGGCTTTCTGCATAGTCAAGGGATCTACATACTGAAGGTCCCCTCCCATGGGTATGCCCGATGCAATTCGGGTGATTTTAATGTTTGTTGTTGTTAGTTTGCCACGAATATAGGCCGCCGTAGCTTCTCCTTCTACATTGGTCCGGGTGGCAAGAATAAGTTCCTTGATTGCATTGTCCCGGGTTCGCTTGAACAGTTCGGTCAGGCGGATGTCTTTGGGGCCGATGCCGTCGATAGGGGACAAGGCGCCACCAAGGATGTGGTATACGCCTGAAAAGGCTCCTGATTTCTCAATGGCAGCCATGTCTGTCGGGTTTTCTACCACGCAGATTAGGCCATTGTCCCGGCCGGGGTCTGAACAGATTTGGCAGGTTTCGCGGTCCGTTAGTGCGAAACAGGATGCGCATAACCTGACGGTTTTTTTCAGTTCGATAATATCTGCGGCCAAAGCTGCAGCCTCATGGTCCGGCGCATGAAGAATATGAAGAGCCAATCGTTCTGCCGTTTTTTTTCCTATCCCCGGCAGAGTGGAAAGTGAATGGATCAGCTTTACGATGGCTTCAGGATAATGCTTCACAATATATTATAAACCTGGAATGTTCATTCCACCTGTCAATTTCCCCATTTCCGCAGAGACCATATCCTGGGATTTTTTTAAGGCGTCATTGACTGCTGCGAGCACAAGATCCTGCAGCATTTCAACATCTTCTGGGTCAACTACCTCTTTTTCAAGAACAATGGATTCAATTTTTTGGGCACCATTGGCTACGACTTTTACCATACCGCCACCGGAACTTGCTTCAACCGTTTTGGTAGCCAGATCCTGCTGGGCCTGCAGCATTTTTTTTTGCAGTTTTTGGGCTTGTTTCATCATGCTGTTCATATTTTTCATGGGTTAACTCCTTTTGTAGTCATTATTAAAGTTAAGTTGCTTTCATGTTTGGTTTCGGGTTGAGACCGGGTGTTGATTGAACGGTCACCCCATGGCTGTTATATGATATCTGCATCAAATAAACGAACTGCGTGTTGGACCATGGGATGGCCTGCGGCAGCTTGTTCTGCCTTTTGCATGGATACTTGCTGTTGGCAAGTATCATCCTTGGGGACGCTGTTGTTTTCTGCATTTACCTCTATGGATTTTCCTAAAAGTTTTTGGCCCAGATCGGCCAACGCTTTGGTTTTGGCGTTGAGCCTGGATTTTTCAAATCCGGAGCAGGAGGAAAGGGTTACAACCACTTTGTCCTGAGCCGATGTATCGGCCTGTCCTTTGGAAAATAGACCAAAAATAAAGGGATGCTCTCGTTGAAGTATATCCATGAATTGCGTCCAGGTTGCAGTCCCCTGGTACGTTTGTGTCTGGGGTAACGAGGGTTCAGGCTCTGGTGAATCTGTTGAAACATTTGGGATATCCTGCATCTGTTCCGGGTGCTCTTCTATAGGCTTCGGCGGGGGCGGTGCTATATGAGATACTTCGGATGGCTTATCACCAGAAATTTGTTTTATCTGTGTCGCTGTTGTCTTGGGCGGCGTATCATATTGCGCCGGTGGTGAAACAACATCGCTGCGGTCAACACGGTTTTCCATCTGACGTGCTAATAGATCCACCTTGGTGATGATTTCATCAAGCCGGGTCTCAGGCTCAATCTGGATCATTTTAAGCAATACCATCTCCACGGCTGTCTGGGTGTGAGATGCAAAGCGTACAATACTCTCCTCTTTTAGGAGAAGATCCAGCAGCATCCCAAGGTAGGCAGGCGCAAAATTTTTGCACATCCGGTCAAGCTCAAGTTTTTCGGTTTCAATCATATTGAGCACAGGACTGTCTTTTCCGCACAGCCGGATGATGTTCAGATTCCTGAACTGGGCAATGATTCCGGAATAGAATTCTTTTAAATCCATTCCTGAGTCATTGATTTTACTGACAAGATCAATGAGTTGCGCGCCATTTCTTTCCAGTACGGCCAAAGATATGTCAAAAAGAACTCTTCGGTCCGTCCCCCGAAGTCTTTGGGTAATCATTTGCCTGTCAATTTCTTTTTCAGGACCGGCTGAAAGAATTTTGTCCAGTAGACTTAACCCATCTCTGATAGAACCATCTGCCTCTAAAGCAATTAGCTCCAATCCTTCTTTTTCAACCGTATAGCCTTCTTTGCTGCACAGATTTTCAAGGTGGTCGCTGATTTTGCCCAAGGCAATTCGCGACAGGTCGTGGCGCTGGCATCGGGACAGGATGGTAGCCGGAATTTTATGGACTTCCGTGGTGGCAAAGATGAAAAGAACATGCTCCGGGGGCTCTTCAAGGGTCTTGAGCAGGGCATTGAAGGCTGCCACCGAAAGCATGTGTACTTCATCAATGATATATATTTTGTACCTGGCAGCAGAGGGCATGTAGGCCACATTATCTCTGAGTTCACGGATCTGCTCCACACTGTTGTTGGAGGCGCCGTCAATTTCGAATACGTCTGCACAATGCCCGTTGATAATGTCTTTGCATATTTTGCAGTCGTTGCACGGCGACGGGGTCGGTCCGGTCTGACATGTCATTGCTTTGGCCATAATGCGGGCAATGGTCGTCTTGCCGGTGCCCCTGGGGCCTGCCAGAAGAAGCGCATGGGGAACCCTGTTTCCGGAAATGGCGTTGGTCAGGGTGGTGGTGACATGTTCCTGTCCAACTACTTCTGAAAATGTCTGGGGGCGGTATTTTAATGCCAGAACCTGGTAAGACATGGTATATTCAAAGGCCTTCAATGTTTCTTTTTTATAAGTACAAGGCTTTATACCAGAGGAGGTGTTAAGGGTCAATGTCAGTAGGGGCTTTTCAGTACAATCGTCATGTGAAAATTTATTAGTGTATACGGCTTAAAAAAGTGGTCGGAATCAGGTTGTCTGCGTCTGATTGTACTTTAATGAAGATTATCAAAAAATTATCAGAATATTTTTTCTTGTCATTTGGTTTTAATTTTTTAATAATTCATTCAAACTGTTGATTAAAAAATTCGTATTTAACTGGCTATAAGGCAACGACTAAAGGCGGTCATAAATGAAAATGGTTGGACAGGTGTGCAAAAAAAAATTAAGGCAGTACGGCAGGCAGATTGGAAACCAGGCAGGCTTTTCTTTTATTGAACTGATGGTGGTTGTTATCATTCTGGGAATTCTGGCCGGCGCCATCGTGCCAAGATATATGGATAAGGCGGACAAGGCAAAAATCGTCAAAGCTCAGGTGGATATTGCCGCCATTGAAACCAGCCTTAAAATGTACAAGTTGGATAATGGGGTTTATCCTACTACGGAACAAGGACTTATGGCTCTGATCGAAAAGCCGACCACCGATCCTGTTCCCCGCAGTTGGAATGAGAATGGTTATTTAGAAAAGAACCGAGTGCCCAAAGATCCTTGGGGGAATGAGTATGTTTATCTGTGCCCTGGTGTCCACGGTACGTTTGATCTGATTTCATATGGTGCGGACTACGAATCAGGCGGAGAGGGTGTCAATGGGGACGTCACCAATTGGGAGGAGCAGGAATAACAGCCATGGAATGTCCCAGCCTATCATTGCCCCAAGCCCAACCCAAATCAAAAAATGGAAGTTGGGCAACGGCTTGTTTGGGATTTCATATAAATTGTTTTGGCTTCACCTTTGTTGAGTTGATGGTGATAATCGGCATTTTAACCACTGCACTGTTATTTTCAGTCCCAATATTCAGGCAGATCCATTTAACGTCAGAGGCATCGGATCACGTTTCGGGCATGCTTCTTTTTTTTGAGAATTTAAAGCTTCGTGCCATGGTGGAAAATAAAAATTTTACCCTGTATGTGGATTCGGGTTCCGGGAAAATGTATGTGGTGGACGACACAATGGATGAGGATGCCCGGCAGGATGCCTTGAATAACGGCGTATCACTGAACGGGGATCTGCAATTGCTTAATTTGGAATTTCCGGATGACAATACTCGGCCCCGTGATGATAAAGCGATCTGTTTTTTCAGCAAAGGATATTCGGATCGAGCCCTGATTCATGTCCGGGAAGAGAGTCGAGAGATGACCATTCAAATATGTATGTTCCAGAAAAAAGTTCACTTGATCGATCGATATGTGTCCTATGACGACTGTATATGATAGTAATCGCTGCTGGAACCGGGCCGGCTTTACCTTGATCGAAGTGATTGTGGCCATGGCCATTATTGCAACGGTTATGACGGCATTGTTTCGGATGCAGTCCGGGACCATCAATCTTGCCGGGGCCGATGATTTCCAAACAACAGCCCGGTATCTTGCTGCCAAAGCCCTTGCCCAAATTGAGATTTTCATCAATGATCCGGAACTGCAGGGAGAGTTTGACAAGGCGTTCAAAGGATATACCTGGCGGTGTGAGGTGACGGATATAAGCGCTAGCCTTTCTAATATCGTGCCGAATTCGGCAGAGGAGACCGGCAGATTAAAAAAAATTGATCTAACAATAAAACGGGAGCAGGGGGATCGGTCCTACCATGTTGAAACATTCAGGTTTGCCCCTGCAAGTTAATCGAACACAAGGCGGATTCACCTTGATAGAATTGATGGTGGCCCTTGTTATTTTTTCATATGTTATGGTTATGCTGTTTTCCTCTTTCAATGCATTTGTTTCTACAGGGCAGGCCATTGCACACGGTGTTGACTATAATGAGCGGGCCAGGGATGCATTTAGAAGAATTCAGGATGATCTGACTGAAATATACGTGCCGGAATCCAGGATGATCCGTATTCAAAACAGCATTGATGATCAGGATATGGATCCGTTTCAGATGACCGGCAGTGAGACCAGCGTAGGTGGACGGACCTTTTCCACGCTTCAATTTGCCGGACTTTCAGGGTTGCAGACGGGGCGTATCAGGCCGCCCGGTATCGTTCAAGTAACCTATTACGTAAGAAAAAATAACCAGGAGCTGTTTGATCTATGTCGGGCTGAGTGGCCTATTGGCAGCGACAGGGAGACAACCCCGTGCTCAGATCCGGTCCTTGTAGAAAATATTACCGGATTTACCATTGACTATGGTGATGCAAAGGGTAATGAACACCAGGAGTGGGATGCGGATACGGACAGTGACGGGGCATCCATTCCTTTTGTCTTGAATATTGGGTTGACCCTGAAAAGTGAAAACAAAGAAAAAGTATTTGAAACTGCCGTAGTATTGCCGGTACAAAGGCAGTCTGATGGATAGTATTTACAGAAATCAAAAGGGTGTGGCGCTGATTGCCACCATTGCTGTGGTTGCTATTCTCTGTGTAGTGGCGTTGGAGGCTGGGCGTCTTGCAAAGCAGGCGGCTTCGGGGACAATTACCGAAAATGATATGTTTGCAGCCCGGGAAATGGCCATGTCCGGTATCCATCTGGCCATGATGATGCTGGCTGTTGACGCAGCTGACAACGAGATCGATACCATCCAGGAAACATGGGCAGATCCGGAACAGGTTGCCTTGGCTGTGGCTGCCATGGGTCTGAACCCCGCAGATTTATCTTTGAAAATTTCTGATGAAATGGGTAAATTACAACTAAATGCATTGCTAAAACAATTTCCCGGCAACGAATCCAATGATGCCCAGATGGCGGTACTGGACCGGTTTTTAACTTTGGCAGCCCCGGCAGACAAGCCCGAAGATGCCGGCAGCGCTGTTGAAATCGTCAATGCGCTCAAGGATTGGCTTGATTCAAGGGACGATGATGCCATAACAGGGTTGACAGGTGCCGAGACAAACTATTATGAGTCCCTGGATATGCCATATACCTGTGCCAATGGCCCTTTAAGGCATATTAGTGAATTATTTCTTGTCAAAGGAGTTGTTGACTCAATTTTATCCCCGTCATATATCAGTCAGGGGATCGACGAGTCTACCCAGGTAGATGCAAAGGATATGTTTACTGTATACGGCCTTTTAGAAGACCAGGATTCAGAAGAGAACCGGTTATCATTTTCAGGCAAGGTAAATATCAATACCGCTCCTGTGGCGGTGCTTGCAGCACTGTTGCCGGAAGGACGCGATGTAAATGCCCAGGATCTTGCCGATTATCGGTCTGAGAAGGCAAATCTTGGCCAGGAATATACCCACACCCTTGAGTCCGGTTGGTTTGAGGATGTCATTGCCCTGAGCGATGATGAAAAAAAGGCGTTTAAAAAGGTGATTACTTATTCAAGCAATGTTTTTACAGCGGACTGTGCCGCACAACACAATGGCGCTCAAGTGATCTTGCACGCTGTCATTAAACGTGAAAAACAGGATCTGACAGGAAAGTGGTTTTGTCGGATTCTTCAAATGGAAAGAGGATAACCATGGCAGACCCCATTTTGATCATCCGTGAAAATTGCATGGGGATTGATGCCTGGCTGGTGGATGGACGCGGTAAGTCCCAATCTGTTCAGGATTTGGCCCGAGTAGTTTATGAAGATCTGGAAACGGTGGATGAAGATCAGACCCTGTTTGATGCGGGACTGGCCGCCGTTGTCCAGGCCATTGACCCGGCCATTCAAAAAGAGAACACCATTCAGGTCATGCTGCTTTTGCCGGCCGGTCAATTTTATTTTCGCAGTATCAGCGTACCTTTTACATCCCGGTCAAAAATCCGGCAGGTTCTGCCCATGGAACTTAGCGCCCGGTTTCCAAAGGAACTGGGCCCTGTGGTGACTGATTTTATTCGGTATGAATTGGACACAGAGCAAGCGATCCCTTTGGTATTTTCCGGGTCCATTGAGGAAGATATACTTAAGTCGTACTATGCAAGCCTCACGGCTGCCGGACTTAAACCTGCGGCCATTGTGCCCGGAGCCCTGGCCATGGTCGCTTCGTTCCTCAAACAGAATAAAGAAAAGAAAAATTTTGTTTTTTTGGACATGGACGGATGTCAGATGGTTTTGATTCTGGTGGCCCAGGGTGAGATCGTACAGGTTCGTGCTTTGGCTGAAAGCGCCACCTCTTCGTTGCCGGAGCAGGCCATCAGGCAGATGTTGTTGGGATTCTGGCAGCGTTTTGGTATAACTGACCCCTTTCATGTTTTTATTTGTGGCGATTTTGACGAATCCGTCCAAAAGGGTGGGCAAAAGACCCTTGCCGATATTCTCCAGTTCCAGTCTGATTTTATCGGACAGGATGTTGATGAAAAAGATTTATCAGACTCCATGGCCGGACAGGCCTTTGTGGATGTATCCGAGTGCCTTGCTTTAATGTCACCGGACCTTGAGATGCTGAACATGTGCCAGGGGGAATACGGCTCTGATTCATTTGTCCGAACCTACGCAGGATATATCGCAAGTTGTTTTGTCCTAGTTTTGCTGTCCTTTATTTTATTCATGGTTAATATCCACATGGACATATCACAGCTTGAAAAACAAGTTGATCAACAAAACAAAGCCATGACCGTCATTTATAGAAAAACATTTCCGGAAAAAAGAATAGGAAACATTGATCCTTTGCTGCTTATGCAGGCAAGTGTCGGAGAATTGACCAAGGGCGGTTCTGCGAACGCCGACGCCGAGAGCTTAGACCGTGTGCAGGCCGGTAGTATCCTGCTTGAGCTTTCCATTTGTATTCCTAAAAATGTGGATATTCAGGTGAGCCGGCTGATGCTGGATGAAACGCGGATGATTCTGTCCGGGTCTGCGGATAATTATAACACCATTGATCAGGCAAAGGGGTTTATTGAAAAATCGCCGTTTTTTAAAAAGGTAAATATCGGTAGTGCAGTGGCAGGAAAGGGCGGCAAACGGGTGGACTTTAAATTTATCATTGAGATCTGATTATGTTTGAACTGTCAAAACGGGATAAAAAATTTATAGTTGTCGGCACGGTATTTCTTGTGCTGTTCGGCCTGGTTTGGTTTGTTTACCTTCCGGCCGTGGACAAACGGACAATGCTTGAAAAAAGAGTGGTTTCAAAAGCCCGGGATCTTGAACGGATGCAGACCCTTGAAATGATGTATAAACAATACGCAAGAAGTTTTGATCAGGAAAAAGAGGCCCTTGAAAGAAGAGGCGCTAAATTTACGCTGTTTTCTTTTCTGGAGTCCCTGTCATCCAAAAGCCTTGTGAAAAATAATGTTGCCTATATGAAACCGTTTTCCCAGGATATGGAAAACAGTGATTATATACGTTCCCGGGTAACGGTTAAGCTTCAGCGGGTCTATTTAAGAGGCCTGGTGGATTTTCTTGTTCGAATTGAAACATCCCCCCAGGGCGTATCCGTTACGTCACTGTCCCTGACAAAGTCCGGTGATAAGGGACAGTTCCTGGATGCTGTAATTGAAACCCAGACCCTGGCGTTAAAGGAAAAAAAGGAAAATAGAACTTGAGGCTTGTCGTTTGCCTAACCGGCAATAAAGAAACGTGCCGATGAAAAACCAAAGGAGACCAAATATGTTGCAGGACCGTCGCAACTCGTTCAATGTAAAATATTTCTGCCTGATCCTTATTGTGTTGGCCCTGGTTGGGCTTTGTCCTGTGCAGGCGGCGCAGAACCAGGATGTTTCAGAATTTGTGTCTATGGATTTCAATGATGTTGATATCGGTGTATTCATCAAATTTATCAGCAAATTGACGAATAAAAATTTTGTGGTGGACACCAAAGTTAGGGGAAAGGTTACCATTATCTCTCCTGAAAAAATATCTGTGGATGAAGCGTACAAGGTATTTGAATCGGTTTTGGATATTTACGGGTTTGCCACGGTTGACACTGGCTCTGTCGTAAAGATCATTCCTGCTGCAGATGCCAGGGGCGACAATGTGGACACCCGTATGGCAATGCTTACGGAACGGACATCAGATAAGCTTGTTACACGAATTATTCCCCTGACTTACGCAAGTTCAGATGAGTTGAAATCCCTTTTGTCCCCCATGCTTGCAAAAGGCAGTCTCCTTTTATCCCATGCCGATTCAAATATGCTAATCGCCACCGCAACCCTTGCCAGTATTGACCGGTTGCTCAAATTGATCAAAACCATTGATGTGGAAGGGGTAGGCCGTAAGATTACCATTTTGCCCATCAAATATGCAGATGCTGAAAAAATGGTCACCAATCTGACCAAGATTTATTCAGCAAAAACGAAAAAAATTTCAAGAAGCAGGAAAAAAAGCAGCAATGACCTTTCTGTGGAAATGGTGGCCGATGAACGGACCAATTCGATTATCCTGTTGGCCAGTGAACAGGAAAGTTCTCAGATTACGGCACTTGTGGAAGCCTTAGATAAAGAAGTCCCCAAAGGAGAAGAAAAGATTCGGGTCTATTATCTTGAGCATGCTACGGCTGAGGATTTGGCTGCCGTGCTCCAGGAGATTCCTGAAAAGAACAGTAATGATTCAAAAAAGACCGGCCAGAAAAAAGCCCCGCTTTTGTCTGAGGATATAAAAATTACGGCAGATAAATCTACCAATTCGCTTATTATTATTGCGGATAAAGATGATTATCCGGTGTTGGAAGAGGTCATTAAAAAACTGGATGTGCCGAGATCCATGGTCTATATTGAGTGCCTGCTCATGGAAATGAATGCGGAGCGGTCCCTTGCTCTGGGTATGGAATGGCGGGCTAAAGGAAATGTTCATAGCAATAGTACAGGGTTTGGCAGATTCAGCTCCTCTGATACTTCGACTTCTGTGGATTTGCCTTCTTTGGCGGAGTCAACTGTGGGTAGCGGTTTTTCCATGGGGGTTTTCGGTGGAAGCATTGAGGCTATTATCGAGGCCTCCCAAGTCGATTCTGATGTTAAAATTTTGTCCACACCTCAACTTCTGACCACAGAAAATGAGGAAGCCACCATCACCATTGGCAAAAATGTGCCCTACCAGACTAAAGGGGGGACTGAAGATACGTCTTCAACGACCTACAATACATACGAATACAAAGACGTGGGTATTACCCTGAAGCTCACCCCTTCCATTAGCCAGGACCGGCTGGTAAGACTTGATTTCTATCAGGAAGTTACCAAGCTGGACAATGCAAATACGACCTCCGAGGACCGACCCACCACGTTAAAACGGGAGCTTGAGACGACCATTATTGTGGAAGACGGAAATACCGTCGTGATTGGGGGGCTGATTGACGAGAACCTGAGCAAGGATGTAAACCAGGTGCCGTGTCTCGGTGATATACCTCTTTTGGGCAATGCCTTTAAAAGCCAGTCTTCGGGCAGCGACAGAACCAATCTTTTTATTTTCCTGACCCCCAAAGTAGTTAAAAATACCCTGGAGGCAAAAAAGATTTACCAGGAGAAAAAGGATACGATGGACCAACTTCATAAACAGGAGATCAAATTGTATGATGAAGATGCGCCTGTAAAAAGCATGCTTTTGAATTGATATGGAAAAATTAATCCAGCAGTTTATTGACCAGTTGACAACATTTGTCGCTCTGGACCGTGACCAAAAGGAAAAAATCACGGAGGCCTGTTTCAAAGATCCGGCTCGGATGGCTGACATGGCCTGTAACACGAAACTTGTATCCGAAGCCCAGTCTCTGAAAGCGTTGGGGGGGGTCTACGGTATTGAATTCCTGGAGGATATTGCTTTTTTAAATCCGGATCTCTCCGTTGCCGAAAAGATTACCCGCAAGTTTTTGAAAAAAAATCTTATTGTTCCGCTTAAGCCTGAAAACAAAACGCCGGTTATTGCACTGAATGATCCATCGGATTTAAGCTATGTGGATGAGGTGGCCATGCATGCAGGCTTTGAAGACTATACCCTGGCCTTGGCCGCAAGAGTCGAGATATTAAGTGCTATTAATATCGTTTATGATCAGGACGAGCACAATGTTCAAAAATTGATGGACGACATGGAGGATGAAGAATTCCTCCATATCGAAGACATTGAGCAGACTGCAGATCTCCTGGACGACACCAGCGATGCCCCGGTCATCCGCCTGGTCAATCAGATGATCTCCCAGTCGGTTAAAGCGGGTGCCAGCGATATTCACATTGAGCCGTTTCAGGATGAACTCGTTGTCCGGTACCGCATTGACGGGATTTTATATCCCATGATGACCCCGCCCAAGATGTTCCAGTCCAGTCTGATTTCCAGGGTTAAGGTCATGGCCAAAATGAATATTGCCGAAAAGCGGATTCCCCAGGACGGCCGGGCCCAGGTCCGGTTGGGCAACCAGGAAATTGACCTGCGTATCTCAACGGTTCCCACTAATTTTGGCGAGCGGTTGGTTATTCGATTGTTGAATAAGTCCGGATATTTCATGCAGATATCGGAATTTGGGCTCTCTTCCGAAAATGAGCGGCACCTGCATGAAATCTTTCGGCAGAATCATGGCATTGTACTGGTTACAGGGCCTACGGGCAGTGGAAAAACCACCACCCTGTATGCGGGGCTATCTGAAATCAACACCCCGGACCGCTCTATCATAACGGTTGAGGATCCTGTTGAATACAACTTAAAAGGTGTGGGACAGATCCAGGTGAATCAGAAAACAGGCCTGACATTTGCCCGGGGGCTTCGGTCCATTGTCCGCCAAGATCCCGATGTCATTCTCATTGGTGAGATCCGCGACATTGAAACCGCTGAAATTGCCATTCAGTCCGCATTGACAGGACATCTCGTGTTTTCCACCCTTCACACCAATGATGCCCCCGGTGCGGTGACTCGCCTGGTGGAGCTCGGCGTGGAGCCCTATCTGATTACTTCCGCGGTGAATCATGTGATTGCTCAGCGTCTTGTCCGGGTGCTCTGCCCCCATTGCCGTGAGCCATTTACGCTTTCCGATGCGGATTTGAGTGGTTTTCAAAGCACAAACAGTCTTGCCCCCGGGCAGAACGTATTCAAACCTAAAGGCTGCTCAAAATGTTTTAACACGGGGTATTGGGGACGCCAGGCCATTATGGAAATTCTCCCACTGGATGAGGAGCTGAAATCACTTATTCTAAAAACCTCGGATGCCAATCTGATCAAAGATGCCGCAATTAAAAAAGGCATGAAAACCCTGCGGGCCGACGGGCTGACCAAGGTGGCCCGAGGCATCACGTCCCTTCGTGAAGTATTGCGTGTCACCCAGGAATAGGGCTTGTCCTGCCAGTCTTTCAAGAAGGATTCCATCATTGAAGTTCTCAGCTAAGGAGTATCATGTGGCTAAACGCATCTTGTCTAATTGAATTTCAAATACCGGTTCCGACTCCATTTTTGTTGATGCTTCGTCCCCGCAGTGGGGGCGGGCAGTGGATTGCTCGTGAATCTTATATCTTAGCGCCCAGCGTCCCCGCAGTGGAGTTCACGGATTCGTTCGGTAATCTGTGTCAACGGCTCGTCGCGCCGGCCGGATTTTTTTCAGTTAGTACATCAGTTGATATCGAAACCGCAGAAGCCGCAGACACAGCGCCGGGTGCATCGTTTATCGAAGTGCAGCAGTTACCGGATAGCGTACTGCCCTTCCTGTACCCAAGCCGTTTCTGTGAATCGGATCGTTTTACCCAAATGGCTGCATCGATCACGACTGGCAGACTTTCGGGATACGATCAGTGCGAAGCCATTGTTGATTATATCCGGGAGTCAATACGGTATACTCCTGGGCTCGGACAACAGATAATAAGTGCCTCTGAAGTAAACCAGCTTGGGTACGGTGTATGCCGGGATATGGCCCATTTGGGGGTCGCTTGCTGCAGAGCGCTCTCCATACCTGCCCGTATGGTTGTGGGTTACCTTGAAACCCTTGAGCCCATGGATCTGCATGCCTGGTTCGAGGCATATGTTGGAAATCGGTGGTACACATTTGATCCGACGCAGCCCGACCTGAAAGGTGGTCGTATCGCCATCGCTTTTGGTCGAGATGCAGCTGATGTTGCGGTCTACACCCAATTTGGTGATCCTGTGGCGTTGTTGAATATGTACGTTCAAGTCCAACGCCCGGCTGATTAGATGCTTATATCTGTAATTATAAGTATCTGTCTTATTTTGTTTATTGCCGGGTGGGTTCAGGGGGTCTCAGGCTTTGGGTCTGCCCTGATCGCAATCCCTTTGCTGACTCTGATCATAGACATCAAAACGGCGGTTCCGCTGTGTTCTTTGGCCAGCACCGTGATTGCCACGTATATGACTCTTCAGCTGAGGCAATCGTTTGACCTGAAAAAGATCGGGCCACTGTGTATGGGTTCCGTTCCCGGAATTGCAGTCGGGGTTACCCTTTTAAAAACCGTTCCTTCACATATCATTCAGACGCTGATGGGCATCTTTTTGATCGGATATGGCGTGTACAATCTGTTTTGCACTATTCCTCCCAAGCGGCTTCACCACCGGTGGGGATATGTGGCAGGTTTTTTAACCGGCGCCATTGGCGCGGCGTTGAGTGCCGGAGGGCCGCCGACTATCATTTACACCACCTTAAATAATTGGACCAAAGACGAGATTAAGGCCACCCTCTCAGGTTTTTTTTGTTTTTCCTCCTACATTGTCATCACCGCCCATTTGATAAGCGGTGTAACCACCCTTATCGTTTTTAAAACCTTTCTTGTTTCAGGACCGTTTGTTTTACTGGGCACAGCCCTGGGGACATTTTGTTACCGATTTTTTAAAAAAGATCTTTATTTAAAAGTCGTTTTCGCTTGTCTGATCGTCATGGGTATAATGATGATTTAATAATTCAAAGCTTTTAGCCGTTTATACGCATGTTGGCTGTACTTGTTTGACGCATAATTGATCGCTTTGAGATATGCCGCATATTCACGGGCTGCCGGCTGTCTTTGACCGGCCATATCAAGGGCATAGCCCTTGTAAAAGGTTATCTGGGGATTGCCCGGCAACAGAGTGCTGCATGCCGAAAAATCATTATAGGCCTGCATGGGTTTTTTTAAAGATAGATTGGCAATTCCTGAAACATAATGCCCCTGGTTTTCCTGGGGGAACATCTGTTTGGCAAGGCCGGCGTGGTACGCGGCGTTCCGAACTTTTTTCTGTAACAGCATGCACTTGGCTGTCATCACCTGAGCGGTATAATCATTGTCTTTTAATCTGAGTGCTGACATCAACGCACTCTCGGCCTGGTCATATTGTTCTTTGGCCAGAAATTTATCCGCTTCCTGGAGTTTGACGATCATGGCCTTTTGAGACCTTAGATTCGCTGTGCGGTCCATATATCGGTCGCGGTACAGGCTCCGGGTGTGGGTGTCCCGGTATATTCCATTGTCTCTGTCTCTGGCAGCATCCAATCGTTCCCGGCTCATGGGATGGGTGGCAAACAGCATCTGGGTTGAACTGGACTTTTGGGTATTCAGTTCGTTGAGCATCTCCATCAGGCCGGTAAAACCTTGGGAGTTGTATCCGGACTGGGCCATGTACTGATGCCCTAATGCATCGGCTTCACGTTCATTATCCCGGGAGTATTTGGACAGAAATAGCCCCTGGCCCAGTCCTCCAAGCTTCTGGGCCCAATCGCCCAGTCCGGCATTCTGGGTCTCCACCGCCGCTGAAAGGCCTGCCACCAGAATGGACGAGAGTTGTCCTTTGGATTGCTGTTCGGCCGTATGCCGTGCGTTTACATGCCCCAGTTCGTGCCCCAGCAGTGAGGCCAATTCGCCTTCATTGTCAAGAGAGAGTAAAATCCCACGGGTCACAGCAATGGAGCCTCCGGGGAACGCATAGGCATTTATATAGGTGGCATTGACCACCTGGAAATTATAGGGCATGTCGGGTCGATGCACCCGAGTCAGCATGGATCTGCCCACCTCGGAAACATACCGGTTCAGTTTTTCATCTCGGGTGACACCGTAGTCCGAAGAGAACTGGAAGGGCGACTGTTGTCGATCTATGGAGATTTCCTGATCGCGGCTCATGAGCATCAGTTGTTGTTGTCCGGTGACCGGATCAATGGCACATCCCTGGAAAAATCCAGTTCCTGCTAAGGTTACTGCCGTTGCTGTACAGCCCCGCAAAAAGTCCCGCCGGGTCATTCCAGTGTTGTTAATCTGTTCCATAATCCTCCTGGGGCTTTTTTATTGCCGGTACGTGTTGTTGCCGGATAGTACAGATACGAAATTTTGTGCCCTTGATCTGGTTGAAGGAGGCAAGTTCGCATCTTCCATCATCCCAGTAAAAAATTTATTTCGCCCTACCATCTATAATTATAATTTATCTTATCCTATTAACTGGTTGATTTCAAAAATCGGCAAACAAACCGCAAGGACGATAAATCCGATGACTACGCCCATGATGAGAATGATCAAAGGCTCTATGATTGATGTGGCGGCTGTAATGGCCGTTTGAACATCTCTTTCAAACAGCTCGGCTGATTTTTCCAGCATTTTTTCCATTTCACCGCTTTTTTCTCCCACCTTGATCATCTGGGCGGCAAGGTCGGGAAAGGCAGGGTTTTTTTCCAGAACAGATCCGAGGCTGCCGCCTTTTTCCACTGTCTGAGCAGCTTTTTCGATCAGTTCGGCAATGATTCGGTTGCCGGAAATGGTTTTGGTGATGCCTAAACCTGTTAAAAGCGGCACCCCATTGTCAAGCAACGATCCTAAAGTCCTGGAAAATCGGGATGCAATGAGCTGTTTGGTCAAGTTGCCGGCGACCGGTAAGGATAAAATGATCCGGTCCAGAATACGCCCCCCACTATCTGTTTTCCGAATTCCGTACAGGCATAATAGGATCAAAAACGGTGAGGGAATGATCAACCACCACCACGCCTTTACCATGCCGCTGACACCAAGAAGCATCTGGGTCGGCATGGGCAGTTCATGGTTCATATCCGTAAATATTTTTGTGATATTGGGCACAATAAAGGTTAAAAGAAAAATAAGTACAAGAAAACCAATGACAGCCATGAGCACCGGATAGGCCAGGGAGGCTTGAATTTTCTTTTTTGTGTCCTCTCTTTTTTCGCTGAAATCAGCCAGACGATCTAGAACAACCTCCAACGTGCCGGAAGCCTCTCCTGCTTTGACCATGTTTATGTACACCGCAGAAAAGACCCGGGGGTGTGCACCTAACGCGTCGGCAAAGCTGTATCCCTCTTCAATGGCATCCTTGACCCTGGACAAAACACGCTTAAATGCCTTGGTCCTGGCCTGGGGAACCAGGGTGGCAAGGGCTTTGAGCAAGGGGAATCCCGCGGCCAGAAGCGTGGCTAACTGACGCGTGATCATGGTGATTTCCGAAGATTTTACGGAAGAAAAAAGAGGGGGAATATTAAATGTTTTTCCCTTGGATGAGCCTTTTGTTGTTTTAATGCCGCCTGCCCCTGATTCAATTCGCAGGATTGAGGTGGGGAAAATGCCTTTTTGTTTCAATTCATCCTGGGCGGCATCTGTATTATCCGCATCGATAATCCCCGATGTTTTTCTGCCGGAAGCAGTGAGTCCGTTATATTCAAAAACAGTCATCTCAAATTCTATCCTTTATATTTATATTCCGGCCAGGCGCTGATCATACATGGAGCCCACCCCATATTCATCCCGGCGCATGAATTTGTCCACAGCAGGTCCCATAAGCTGCATTTCCGGATTCTTTTTTTGTACCTCTTGGGCAATGCGCATCTCTTTGGTGCAGCCCGTGGAGTAGGTGGCATCCTTTCCAATCCATTCCGGTGGAACTTTTTTCCCCATGATTTCAAAGCTTTGGGCGATGTCTTCTGATGTTTGGAAACGCCAGATATCAATGTAACCACTGCGTTGAACAATTTCCCACATATACATCAGATCATCGGCATCCATGCCCGGTTCATAATATAAAGAGGGGTTGATGATAAACAAGTCGGCGGACTGATTTTGTAAATGTTCAACAAAACGGCTCATTATTTTTATTGCCACATCTATTTTGCCGGGGATGGAACCAATGATACCCGAATAGAACATCACGGTCATGTTTTTCTTTTTGGCCTGCTTCATTTTAGAGATAATTTTATCTGCTTTTTCCTCAAGATCCGTATGGCTGAAATTGATGACGTCAGGGTGCATAGGTTTAAAGACAATGTCCAGTCTGTTGCCTTTTGCGCAGATATTGATCACATCCCTGGTAAATTTAAAATGGGTCTGGATTATCCGGTTTCTTTGTTTAGATCCCCTTGTCACAACGCAGTCCACCTCTTTGAAAATTCGTGAAAAGGTGGTGGATACCAGCAGAAGATTCAGTGCTTCCTGGGTGCCGTCGGATATCACATACAGATGTTCATCTTGTTTCAGACGCTGTACCAGTTTGTTTTTACTGATGGCTTTGTCGTGGATGAAATGGGCCTGGTCCAGGACTTTGGCCAATACCGGGTCTGTACGGGTGTCGTTCAGGCAAACTTTTTTAAAAAACGGTTTTTCCTTGACGGCAAGGATCACCACATGGCCAATGTTGGCAAGGAATTGGGCAATGGCGATGTCCGCCACCACATCCCCGGACTCATCGGCAAGCCACAGAATTTTTGATTTTGGTGTGTGTACCAGCTCAAGCAGCCGTTCCATGCCGTTCCCGGTTACTTTGGCGTTTAACATTTTTTTTATGGCCGACGTCGAGGGTACCCTGAAATCGTCATCCTGCCACAGGCCGGAGGCTGTCAAAAGAGAAAGTCGCCGTGTGAACTCTATCTCATTGATCTTTGTCTTAACTTGGTCAAGGGTGAATTCCTTCATGGTGTCCATGGCACCGTTAACTTCGTTTAAGGCTTTTTTAAAGGATTCCGAGACCATGAATCTGTATGCCCTGGCGTTTTCCTTTTTTTTGAGGCTTTCATAAGGGTCTTCTATGTGGGTGCGGCTCAAAAAAATTTTATACAGGCGTTTTTCAAGGCGGGAGGGTATGAGCAGCCGGCTTTGAATCTCGTTATCATATTTTATCTGTATCAGGCTGGATAGAAATGCCCGGTCATATTTTGAATCAATGAACGCTTCGATTATGGCAAAAATTTTGTCAAGCACTTCACGGTAACGGTTAAACAAAAACCGTGGCCTTTTCCGGGACATAATTGCAGAAAACATGGTGTCGGAACAAGGATAGAACCGTTCGTCATTTTCCGGATATACCATAAACTCCATCTGCTCCCGGGACCCGACTTTCGTGGGATAGGCGAACGGATCAATATGGTTTTCAAGAAAGAACGCCGTGAACCATGCATTCTGGTCCGGCGTCATATTGCCGGGGGTAGGTTCAGTTTCATTGGATGCCATTTTTTCTCCTTAAAGGCTCACAAAGACAGATCAACGGACAATAAAGAATCCAGCCGTCACAAGGGCCTTTCAAGTCCAATTGGGGCCATGTGTCAGCGCAAGGAATATTATCATGCCCGGTTTTGTTTTTCAAACCAAGTGTCCGCCATCATATCGGATTGTCCCGACAGGTCTGCTTGAAATAGTGTCTGAACGAAATACTTGACCGTGCTTGGGCCCCGGGGGTATGGTTGGATTTATGGATAAGCAAACTGGGTTGAATATTTTAGGCCTTGCACCGTCGGCCACCCTCACAGATGCCCGTACAGCCTTTCGCAGGCTTGCCAAAACCTGGCATCCGGACAGGTTTGCAAACGATCCGGTGAAGGCAAAGACCGCAGAAGAAAAAATGAAACAGGTTAATGCGGCCTTTTATTTTTTGTTGCCCCTGCTGCCGGATACCCTTGTCGAAGAGGATGTCGGCCACAGCTCTTCGGATTTGACTCATGGTTGTGCTTCAACCCAAGGTAAAAGCTCTGGGTTTCAGCGATTTCTTTCGGCCCTGGCCGCTGGGTTAAAAAAAATTAGGAAAGAAAGAGAAAAGACACCCACCCAAGAAGCAAACCGTTTTGGACGAAAGTCAACGCTCCAGACACCTTGCCGGGCAAAAACCGCTGTCAGGAAAAGGAAAACAGTTTTTGAGACAATGTTCCAAAACGCAGTTAATCATAATCCGGCTGGTATCCAGTCCAGGTTTCATCCGAAACCCAGCCCTTCAGGGGGGTATGTCAACTATAGAAAGTATGTTGATCCAGTCACCGGTCGTCCAAGAAATATGGGGCACATGAAAAACAGAGGCGTGGGACCAGTGGAAAAAATCAGCCCAATTTCACCGGTGTCGCCGGTGAAAAGACGTTGATTCCAAGTACGGAACATTTAATTAAAAAAGGATTTGGAATTATTATTTATGGTTAAAAAAAAGGTGTCTTCTGGAATTCCCGGGCTGGATCGGTTGCTTAACGGTCTGTTTATCGGTGACAATGTGGTTTTGTATGATGACGCCGGCAGTCTAGCCTATCCTTTTTGCATGAAGTTCATCCAGGCATCTCACCAGCAGGAAAAACCCATTGTATATGTCTCCTTTGACAGGTCGCCGAAAAATTTGATCCAGACCCTGGGGCCCCTGGCGGATAACCCCCAGTTGACGATCCTTGACTGCTTTACCAATGGTAAGGGTGACAAGGCTGAAGTGTTCAATAAATTTTATGAAAAAGACGGTGCCCAGTGGCCTTATCAGATTATCCGGGTGACCGACCCCTGGAAGCCGGATACGGTACTTGATGCCATTGATGCCCTGCACCGAACACTTTCCGGAGATGTGCGCTTTGTTATGGAAAGCCTCACAGGGATGCAGGATCTGTGGGAAGGGGAGGATCAAATCCTCAAATTTTACTCCCATTCCTGTCCCAGGCTTTATGAGATGGATACCATTGCCTATTGGATTGTTGAAAAAAACGCCCATTCGAGCCGGTTGCGGGCGCATATCAATCAGATCGCCCAGGTGGCTGTGGATTTGACCATGACCCAGGGCCGCTCATGCATTAAATTGCTTAAGGCCGATAAACGGTATCCCGCCGATCTTGGCATTCCGGTGCCCTATTTTTGTGAAAACGGGGAAATTCAGCTCCCCAAATCCGGCACAAAGCAAGCTGTTGTCCTGGATTTGGGCCAGGCCGTTAAGACATTTCGCAGCCACCAAGGCATGTCCCAAAGAGAGTTGGCGCGCCTGGCAGGGGTTACCCCTTCTACCATTTCACAGATCGAAAGCAACCATGTGTTCCCATCTTTACCCGCGCTTTACCGCATTGCCGAAAATCTCTCCGTGGACGTAGCTTCGTTCTTCAGGCCCCGGATTCCCGGTCCCAGGGACATTTTTTCCAGTGATGAAGCTGTGCGCATCATTCGATCAGATCTGGATAAAAACAGTGTTGAAATCGCCCAATTGACCCCGCCCGACCTGGAGTTGCCCATGGATGCATTTTTGATAACCGTTCTTCCGGAAAAGCGGATCAACGCTCATTTTATGGTACACAAAGGTCCTGAGTTGGGATACCTGGTGTCCGGCCGCCTTGATCTGACCCTATACCACAGAGCCCAGGACATGTCAGCCGGGGACACCATATTCCTTGGCAAAGATTTTCCCAGTCAGTGGGCCAATCCCCTGAAAGAGCCTGCCACTTTGTTCTGGATCAATATGAAAGCATAGGTGGATCGAGTTTGGACGAAAAGTTACCCAGCTGCCTGGGATTTGGATTTAGGTAACTTTTCGTCTTAGACACAAGTTATGAGTTCAGAATTTTTTTTGCACTTTCATCGTTAACGTCTGCAACATGTGGGATACCTGTCTCGTCAGCCGTCTCCCGATTGCCGGAAAAAATTTCATGCCGGGTAATCTTGTTTAGTGAGAATTTTCTGGCCCCGGCCATGAGTTGCTGCAGGCCGCACCCCAGTTTGTCCGCCAGGGTATAAAAGGCTATGGCGCCATAGGGAATATTCTGTATTTCATCCTTTCCGATTTTATCTGCCAGATCATGGTAAGAGGCAAAAATTTCATCTGCGGTCTTGCCCACTTCCAAAACGTTTTTGGGCAGTTCATTCCAGTTTCCGTTCACTTCGGCCCGGCGTTCAGGGCAAATAGCGCCTTCAATGTTGGCGCCTAAAAAGCCCGGGATCATGATTGCCCGGCCCATACACACAAGTTTAGTGTAGGGAGCCCCCAGGGCCAGGGCTTTGAAAATATGATCTTCCAGTGCAAAACCACCGGCAAAGGACATATCCACAACGCTTTTTCCCTTGGCAGACAGGATACTTGCATATTCATGGGCCTTTGCATGGAGAATTACCGAAGGAACGCCCCAGCTCTGCATCATGTTCCAGGGGCTCATGCCTGTGCCGCCGCCGGAACCGTCAATGGTGAGCAGATCCAGTTCTGCATCTGTAGCAAACTTGATGGCCATAGCCAATTCTTCCATGCCGTAGGAGCCTGTTTTCAGGGTGATCCTGTCAAATCCGATACTGCGCAGGTATGCCACGCTGTTCATGAAGTCTTCCTGGACCTGGCTCACAGAGGAAAGATGGGTTCCCCCCAGTCGGCTGTGGCGGGCAAAAGATTTGATGGCGCCCTGTTCAAATCCCTGACGGACATCTGCCTTTGAGGGATCCGGGTCCACGACGTAACCGCGATCTTTAAGAAAGGTTGCGTACTCCAGGGAGCGAACTTGAATTTCTCCCCCAATATTTTTAGCACCCTGTCCCCATTTTAACTCAATGATACATTTTTCCCCGTATTTATCCACTACGTATTCGGCCACGCCATTTCGGGTGTCTTCCACATTGAGCTGAACGATGATGGCTCCGTAGCCATCATGGTATCGCAGGTAGGTCTCGATACGGCGGTCCAGTTCCGGTGCACTTTGTATTTTCCCCTGCTTGGTTTCTATGCCTGAGATTTCAGAATGACGGTCAACACCTACGACGTTTTCTCCAATGACAACGGGTATGCCCACAAGTGCGCCGCCAATGGCAAAGGAGTTCCAGTACTTCTCTGCGATGAATGTGGAGCCTAACGCACCAGTCATCAAAGGCATTTTCACCTTGGTCTTCCGTTTTTTACCAAATTCGGTTTCCAGAGAAACATTGGGGAAAATACAATCATCCGGGCTGTTGGTCAGCTCGTCTGTCATACCGCTGGCCCCATAGGCATATCCCTGGATTCTCAGGCTGTTGTAGGAAACTCCAACATGGCTGGTGTTGTTGGCTCCGGCTGTTACCAGACCAAAACTGCGGGGGTACAGTAGTTTACGCCCCTTCATGCTGGACAGCCAGGTTTCACATTTTCCAACACAGTCTGCACGGCACAAGGTGCATAGGCTTGACTCACAAGCATCCCCTCTGTTTTTGGTTCCCAGTACATCATTGCCTTTTGAAAATCTCATGTCCATGATCTGCAACTCCTCTCTAAATTAGCGTTTTCGATTTATGAAGCACCTGCAAAAGATAAAGGTTGTCAAAACAGTCGTCGGCTTCTCTAAAGGTAAAATAAACTGAACAATAAACTAAAATAGTTTTTTAAAATAAACATATGTGACTTATTAATAAATAATTTCATTGTCAATGTAATTATTTTAAATAAATTAATTTAAAATTAATAATTGGCCGTGTATGAGAGCTTTTTGTTGTGGAATTAATCAGGGTGTTGATAGAATAGTTCAGGTTGTGGCTGTTATTAAACGTATTTTGATTCAGTGTTTGAACGCCAAAGAATTATGGCCGGCGTGGAGAATATCGAGTTAGAACTTAATGAAGCAATTAATTCAACTGTACCGGTATTATCGGTGAAATAACATCAATAAACGCGACATGCATCTGTTGCGGTTGAGGGGATGGGGAAGGGGAAATAAAAAACTAAAAATCCAGTGATGCCAGCTTTTTACCGGACAGCGCCATCAAACTTACGCTGTTGTTTTCGATGACGGCGAAGGTGGGGGTATCGTTTCTGGGAACGGCGATGGAGCCGGGATTCAGGTGGATATAATGTTGACTTTTTTCTAACTGGGGCAAATGGGTGTGCCCCTGGATAACGATATCCGTACCCCGGGGGATAATCATGGGATCTTTATGCCCGTGATGCATGAAAATGCGTTTATCAAAGGCCTCAAAACTCAGTTCGTGGGAAAAACCTTTACAGAAACCTTCCACGTCACAATTGCCGTAGATATAAAAAAATCTAAAATCCAGGTCGGCCATCGTTGATCGGATCTGTTCCGGCGCAAAATCGGACTCATTGTAACTGCCATACCTTGTGTCAAATAAATCTCCTGCAATGGCAACGGCATCACCGGGGTCGGCCAGAGCTTTTACCGTCAGCCAGGCCGAAAGATAACCGTGAAGGTCCGCAAATACTAAAAGCCGTTTCATAATTTTAATTCTTCCCTTCAAGTTTTTCCATGGCTTCGACACGCTGGGCCAGTGGCGGGTGGGAATAATTTAAAAATACATAAAAGGGGTGCGGGGTCAGGTTGGCAAGATTATCTGCGCTGAGTTTTTTTAATGCCGTTATTAGCGCCCCGGCCTTTTCTGTTGTCACTGTGGCAAAATGGTCTGCTTGGTACTCGTCTTTCCTCGAAAAGAACTGCATGATAATGGAGATGACCAGGTCAACCGGGGAAAACAGAATACTGAAAAAAACAAGGCCAGCATATATCGACGGCGTATCCACATAAAATGCCGTAAAAAGGCTTTGCTGGGTGATGAATAAAGACAGAAGGTAAAAAATTACCCCCATCTGAAGAATGCCGAAGATCAGACGGCGCTGAATGTGTTTTTTCTTGAAATGGCCCATTTCATGGGCAAGTACGGCCAGAAGTTCGTCCGGGGTGTGGGCGTTGATCAACGTATCAAACAGTACAATACGTTTGTTTTTTCCAAACCCGGTGAAAAACGCGTTGGATTTTGTGCTGCGTTTGGAGCCGTCCATGACAAAGATCTGGGTCAAAGGAAAATCAATGGTTTTCGCATAGGCAAAAAGTTTGTCTTTTAATTCACCATCTTCAAGTGGGGTAAACTTATTGAATAACGGCATGATCCATGTGGGAACAATGTATTGCACTGCCAGTATAAACACGGTGGTCACACCCCAGCAGATTATCCAAGCCCAGGGGCCCGTGCTTTCCAGAAACCAGAATATGGCAGACAGCAGGGGGATGCCCAGCGCCAGGGATAAAATCATGGACTTAAACAAATCCAGAATAAAAATCTTTGGTGTGGTTTTGTTAAACCCGAATTTTTCTTCTATGATAAAGGTTGAATAGATGGAAAAGGGCAGGGATATGATAAATTTGCACCCTGCCAGGATTCCGATAAATAAAAGTCCGCAGCCAATGGAAGACCATCCGGTTTGCCTGACAAAACCATCAAGGGCCCCGAATCCGCCTGTAAACCAAAAAACCAATAGAATAACAAGATCAATGGTTGACGTTATCGTGCCAAATCGGGTGGTGACTCTCAGGTAATTTTGGGACTGTTCGTACCGTTCTTTGTCGTAAACATCTGAAAATTTTTCAGGCAGGTGCGTTGTGAGTCGGCCGATGTTCAGACGATCAGCCACATAATTCATTGTATAGTCTACAATGAGTGTAACAAGAATGATGTTGATGATCGTCTGGTCGGATAAAAACATTGTTTTATTGGCTGTCTGAATTAATCAAATCCCGGAGTTTTCCGGAACATTTAAAAGTGACAACCCGTCGGGCCGGAAGCGTCATCTCTTCATCGGTTGCAGGGTTGCGTCCTTTTCTTGCTTTCTTTTCATTTACACAAAATTTGCCGAAACCGGAAATCATGATATCTTCACCACTTGAAATGGTCTCTTTTATGATTTCAAGAAACTCTTCCATGACATCATAGGCAACGGTTCTTGACAGGTCCAGTTCATTCTGTATTTTTTCTGCAATAATGGTTTTGGTCAGTGCCATAATAACTATTTACTCCTGCGGCACACAAAGCTCGCTTCTTGAAAGATTAATAAAAACAGGTTCGTAAAATACTTTAAATCCTTAAGGATTGTCAAGATATGGTTGGCCGCTTATTGTATTTAATTGTAAAATCAACATGGTGATTGTATTATGCCGATGATGTCTTGCCTTGGATTCAGTGTGCCTGTTTACACATTGTTTATTGTTCAATAGTTTGCTATTTGTTAGATAAAAAATTAACAGGCGTTCATATTAAATTATTCATCATGGAGAGAAAATGACACAGGTGTTATCCATCACACCCATAGACGGACGTTATGCCCGTCTTACCGGTGTTCTTTCAAATATTTTCAGTGAATCCGGACTGATTCATCACAGGATTCACGTTGAACTTAAGTGGCTGAAATTTTTGATAACGGATTTAAAGGTCCATGAGGTTATAAAAGCTGACCAGGCCTTGGATTTATCCGGCCTTGAGGTTTTAATAAATGATTTTAATGAGGATTATGCGCTCAGGGTCAAAGAGATAGAGTCCAGGACCAACCACGATGTAAAGGCCGTGGAATATTTTATTAAAGAAAAATTGGATGCGGCGGGGCTTGCTCCCATACGGGAATGGGTCCATTTTGCATGCACTTCCGAAGATATCAATAATACGGCATATGGGTTGATGCTTAAAAAAGGCAAGGACATGGTAGTAGAACTGCTCAAAACCTTTGTGGCGGATCTTGAGAAAAAAGCCCTGGCCTATAAAAGCATCCCAATGATGTCCCGTACCCACGGGCAACCTGCTACGCCCACGACCCCGGGCAAAGAGTTTGTTAATTTTGCCTGGCGATTGAACCAAGAAATTCAGGTGCTGGAAGATACCAAAATCCAGTCAAAAATAAACGGGGCAACAGGCAATTACAACGCCCATGTGTTTGCGTTTCCTGAAATTGACTGGATGGCTGCTTCTGAACGGTTTCTTAGGGATTTCCTGGGGCTTGAACCCATTTTATACACCACTCAGATAAATCCAAATACGGCCCTTTCTAGGGTACTCCATGCTATGGTCCGGGTTGCGGCGGTAATGATTGATTTCGACCGTGACATGTGGGGATATATCAGTTTGGGATATTTCAAACAACGGGTTAAGGCGGGTGAGACCGGATCATCCACAATGCCTCATAAGGTTAATCCTATTGATTTTGAGAACAGTGAAGGGAATATGGGCCTTGCGATTTCCATGATGGAGCATTTGGCGGTTAAGCTGCAGAAATCCCGGTTCCAGAGGGACTTGAGTGACAGCACAGTGCTGCGCAGCCTTGGCACTGTATTCGGGTATTTTACCATTGGAATAAAAAATGCCATAAAAGGCTTGTCAAAAGTGGATTTAAACCAAAAGGTGCTTGAAAAGGATCTTGACGATAACCCCGAACTTCTGGCCGAACCCTTCCAAACCGTTATGCGGGTATATGGTGAGGATAATCCCTATGAACGGCTCAAAGATTTGACCCGGGGCAGAAAGATTCAAAAAGAGGATCTGGCCCGGTTTGTGGATGGCCTTGAAAAGGTGCCCCATGACGTCAAAGAACGTATGGGCGCGCTTTCACCCCAAACGTACCTGGGACTTGCCGAAGCCTTGGTGGACAGGTATTTTGAGGACAAATTAAAAATAGAATAATCGTTGTTTTTTTTAACGGCGTGTAGAAGCTATCTTAAAATTTTAAGATAGCTTCTAATAGATTACCGGAGACTGTCCAGCATTAAAGCTGGATAAATACCATGGCGCAGATTTGTACTTAAGACGCTTAAGTCCCTTTGTCTCAAGAACATTCACTGCCAAAGAGAAAGTATGATAATCAATTTCAATGTCTTCCCATCCCAGGTATTTGAGGCGTTTTCGGGCTTGGCAATAGGACATGTTCGGATTGATCAGGAACGCGTTGGCCAGGCTGCGGATAAACCCTGGGATTAAGGCTATATCCACCCCGTTTTCTATTAGTTTGTTCACCAGTTTCTGATCAATGACAGTCATTTATCACCATTAACTATTATGTTTCTTGCTGTTTTAGCGTGTGATTTGATTTTTAATATTTCAAATCTAACAAGCCAATTAAACCCCACGATAATTTAGAAAGGTATTCAAGTCAAACCGGATTATGTAGAATTAACGAAAAAATTTGGAGATTTATTATCCTAAATTAGATAGTTCCACGAATTGTCGATTTTTAAAAAACTAATTTTCCGCTTATTTCCGTCTTATTCTTTTAAAATTCTATTTATTTGGAAATTGTTAAACATTGCCCGGGCGTGGAATATCAGAAGGAGCAAGTTTTTCTTTTTTTCTGGGTTGGGTGATGCTACGTTTGTATATGATATCATTAATTAACAGTTAAAAAGGTACGCTGGAAAATGATCAGTGACAAGCAAGGTAAGATGCTGCTGGAAATGGCTCGTATCAGTATTGCCGAAAAACTCGGGTTGCCTGTGGATAAGTCGCAAATGGATTTAGATCAGTCCTTTCTTGAAACTAAACTGGGGCTGTTTGTGAGCTTGCATAAAAACAGCAGTCTAAGAGGTTGCATTGGTGTCATAGAACCGGTTGAATCATTGAAAACAGGAATTAAAGAAATTGCAAGGCTTGCGGCTTTCAAGGATTCGCGTTTTGCGCCCCTTTCCGGGGATGAATTTGACCAGGTGGATTTGGAGATCAGTCTTTTGTCTCCGCCTGAAAAATTCGAATACGATGAGGCAAAGGAGTTGCTCCAAAGACTTGTACCGCTCAAGGATGGCGTGATTATTAAGAAAGGACGCAGGCAGGCAACCTTTCTTCCCCAGGTTTGGGAACAATTGCCTGACCCGGCTTCCTTTTTATCCCAATTGTGTCTCAAAGCCGGACTTGATGCCGATGAATGGGGCAAAGGCAGTCTGACTGTTCATACTTACAGGGTTCATTTATTTTCTGAAAAAAAATAGACCACCAGGATGCAAAAAATTTATGCGTATCGATCAGGAATTACTGGACGTCATTTTATCCATTAAAAACAAAGATGAACTGGAATTTTTTTTTGAAGAAATTTTTACACCGGCGGAGCTTTCGGACCTTTCTTTGCGCTGGAAGCTTTTAAAAGATCTGCATGCGGGAATGACCCAACGCAAAATTGCTGAAAAATACGGCATCAGTCTGTGTAAAATCACCCGGGGATCAAAGGTGCTGAAAAAAAAAGGTTCTGTTGCATTTAAGATGTTGGATTCATTGACTGACAAGTTCCAGGGCCAGTTCTGACCACAGTTCTAAATTTAGTCGCAAAAGCGTTGGTGTTGCATGCCAGATAAAGCTGTGTAACTCTTCGCCGGGTAAATAGCCTTTGGGGTCTTGTGTTCTGATCACAAAGACCGCCCCCATATGAACGCTGCCCACCGCTGTGAGATCTTCACTGATAATGCCTAAGAATTCAATGGGATCTGTGTCAATTCTCCGGGTCAGTTCTTCATCTAGTTCCCTTTGCATACCGCTTTTTAAAATAATTTCAAAACTATCTGTTTCCATGGCTGTGTCTTCCGGGTTGATATGGCCGCCGATTCCTATGGACCACAGGTCATGAAGCCGCGTTTCGCTGCCCTGTCTGTTGTAGGCCGCGGTCATACCGCCATCGGCTGTTTGCAAAAGAATATACGGAATGATCTGTTTTTTTTGTCTGTCTTCTTCGGCAATGTCCCGGCGGACAAAGGAAAATTCAGCTTTGGTGCATGTTGCTGCAAATGTGCTAAACGCCATGGGAAGAACCGTTTTGGGAGTTACCCAGGACGCCGGAAGGTTTTTTCTGTCAATGCATAAGACTTGTTCTTGTTTTTTGTCCATAATTATTTCTCTCGTTTGTATTAATTGATGGAGCGGTTGTAACATAATTGGCGTCCAAGGCATACCGTCAGTGGTTCCCATGGCCTTTTTTTTATGGCTGTGGTATGTGGAATCTATGATTTTTAAATAATTGAGGATAATAACGTCGTGCTCTATATTGGCAAAAAAGATATTGCAAAAATTGACCGGTCTTTGATTCTAAACGCCATTTCCAAGGCCTACACGTTGCTCCTGGATGAAAACTATACAATGCCAGACCGAATTCACGTTCAGAATGGCGAGAACACCCTTTTATTAATGCCCTGTTTTGAAAGTAACTATTTTGCAACCAAACTGGTTTCTGTCTTTCCGGACGCTCCGAAATTGGGGGCACCGGCAGTAAACGGGATTATGACCTTGGCGGACAATAAAACCGGCATGCCGCTGGCTGTCATGGACGGTGCCGCTCTTACGGCCGAGCGTACCGGGGCTGTGGGCGGGCTTGCCGTCAAGATGTTAACACGTGAAAACATTGAAACTGCCGGTGTGATAGGCGCTGGTGTCCAGGGGATGGCCCAGGCCAGGTATCTGCTGCACAATCGCAGAATAAAGCAGATGATGATTTTCAATCGTTCTGCCGAGACTGCCCGGGCAAGGGTCGCCGGCCTTGCAAGCGAGTATCCTGATGTCGATTTTAAGGTGGCACAGACTGCAGACGGTCTAGTCAAGGCCTGTAATCTTGTCGTGGCCGCCACAACAAGCAAGACGCCGGTGTTCAGCAATGATCCCGAACTGGTAAAGGGCAAAACCTTTATCTCCATTGGATCATTCAGGCCGGATATGAAGGAGTTTCCCGATGTCGTCATTGAAACGGCAAATCGTATTTATGTGGACACCCCCTTTGCATCAAAGGAGGCCGGCGATCTGAGTCAGCCCCTGGCGAAAGGCCTTGTCAAAAATTCAGAATTGATAGGTTTTTCAAGCCTTGTCCGTTCCCCCTTGACCGATGAACAGAAAAAGGATCCGGCGTTCAATACCTTATTTTTCAAGTCTGTGGGCATGGCCTTGTTTGATCTGACAGTGGCATCCTCAGTTTATGAGTTTGCTCTAAAAAATAATTTAGGCGTTAAATTAGATTTTTAAGTGGATTGAAAAAAAGATGGAGCGGGAAACGGGATTTGAACCCGCGACTTCGACCTTGGCAAGGTCGCACTCTACCACTGAGTTATTCCCGCTCAGTTGAAAGGCGAGTTATTTCTATAAAAAAAGCTGCGGTCTGTCAAGAAAAGATTTAGCAAATATTCATAAAATTTCAGATATACAGGTGGTGAAAAGAAAATGAGTTTGGGAAATACCTTGGTTACTGGCGGTGGTGGCTTCCTAGGAAAGGCGGTGGTCAGAAAATTAGTTGATAAAGAAGAGAATGTTTTTTCATTTTCCCGGTCCCGGTATACGGAATTGGATAACCTGGGTATTTCCCAGATACAGGGAGACCTTGCCGATGCCGATGCTGTGTCTGATGCCTTAAAAGGCATGGATACCGTGTTTCATGTTGCCGCAAAACCCGGTATCTGGGGCGCTTATGATGAATATTTCCGTATTAATGTTACCGGAACCGTCAATGTCATTAATGCCTGTATGAAACATAAAGTGAAGCAGCTGATTCATACCAGTTCACCTTCAGTGGTGTTTGATGACAAGGATATGCACGGGGCAGATGAGTCGGTTCCCTATCCGGATAAATATTTGGCTCCCTATCCTGAAACCAAAGCGCTGGCGGAAAAAGAGGTGATTAACGCGGCGGAGCAAGGGCTTTGCGTTATCATCTTACGGCCCCATTTGATCTGGGGTCCCGAAGACAACCACCTGGTACCGGGCATTATCAGCAGGGCTAAACGCCTGAAGATCATTGGCCCGGATACGGATCTTGTGGATACCATTTATGTGGACAATGCAGCCGATGCACATATCCTGGCCGCTGAAAAGTTGTCCCAAAACCATGACCTGTCCGGAAACATATATTTTATCAGCCAGGATGAGCCCATGTCTAAATGGACTTTGGCCAATGGGTTTCTGGCTGCTGCAGGCCTGCCGCCCATTAAAGGGCATGTGTCTGGAAGAACCGCCTATGCAGCCGGATGGCTCTTTGAATTCATTTACCGAACATTTGGTATTAAAAAGGATCCTCCCATGACCCGGTTTGCTGCCAAGGAACTTGCCACCTCCCACTGGTTTGATATCAGCCGGGCAAAAAATGACCTGGGATATGAACCCAAAATTTCCACCCAGGAAGGTTTAAAACGCCTGAAGGTATGGTTGAATCGAAAATGAAGCCGATACCGGCCTTCTCATTTGAGTCGTTTCGGGCCAAGGCGATCCGGGTGCTTTACAGGGCTGCCAAGGGGTATCAGCGGGACAATTGTGCCTTGCGGGCATCGGCTTTGAGTCTGTACACCCTTTTGAGTATTGTGCCTGTGATGGCTATGGCCTTTGGCATCGCCAAAGGATTCGGGTTCCGGCAGTTCCTTGAGGCAGAGGTAATGTCTTTATTTGAGGGTCATGAGGAGATTGTTCAAAATATTCTGGTTTTCTCCAACAATCTGCTGGAAAAAACCCAGGGTGGGCTCATGGCCGTGCTTGGCGTCCTGGTGCTTTTATACTCCCTAATTAAATTGATGTTTCATATTGAAGATACATTTAACCGCATCTGGTGGGTCAGTGATGGCAGACCGTTGATCAGAAAACTCACTGATTATCTGACCATTGCTCTGGCTGCAGGCCTTTTGGGCGTTCTGTCCGGATCTGTAAATTTGTTTATGATTCCTCACCTTGAATCCTTCTGGGCCTATCTTGGTGTTCCCATTGACATTAAAGGTGTTATTTCCTTTTTTATCAAGGTCGTTCCCTATGTGGTCACCTGGGCGCTGTTCATGTTTTTTTATGTGATCATGCCCCACAAAAAAGTGAATTTCAGGGCAGCGGCCACAGGCGCGGTGTTTGCCGGTACCTTATTTCAGATTATACAGACCGCTTTTTTAAAGTTTCAGGTTTTTGTTACGGGCTACAATGCCATCTATGGCAGTTTTGCCGCATTGCCCATGTTTTTAATCTGGTTGCAAGTTTCTTGGGGGGTACTGCTCTACGGCGCAGAGATCGCATTTGAGTGGGAGAATATCGACAATGCAAAAACCCCGGATCTGACTTTAAATGCCATGAGCAATCGAGCCAGAAAACTTGCCATGCTGGAGATTGTCAAAGGATGTGTTCAGCGGTTTGCCGAAAAAAAGCCGCCGGCCACAGATATCTGTATCGCCAGGGAGCTGAATCTGCCTTTAACCATTATTCACCATCTTCTGGAGATGCTGATGGAAGCTGATGTTTTGTATTCAGTCAATCTTGAAGGCAATACCACCGGGTACACGCCTGCTATGGATATCGAATGCATGAGTATTATGGATGTCCTTTGTGCCGTGGAGCATCAGGGTAATCCAACGGCATATACGGCAGGCACTCTGCTGGCCCAGGCTTTGGAGGACAGCCTGGACAGGTTTGACAGGGCTGCCAGGGATTGTAATGGGGAGCGGTTGATTAAAGATATTTGATATCTGTGTATATCTATTGCAAATAGATTGTGAATTGATCAGGCAACAGCTGTGGTGATTTTAAAAAATTCCTTAATCTGAGGTTCTTTTGCCTTTAGCAACTCTATAATCTGCATCATGCCCGATTCATTTATGCCGATTTTTTGGGGTGCATTTTTGATGGTAACGGGGGCCGGATTGCCGGAATGACCCAGTTGGGCTTTTTGTGTAAGATAGTTTGCAAGATTGATGATCATGGCCTGGTGGCGGTATTTTGCCGGTGCCGATTCCGGGACATGATGAAACCTGCAGGGCAGGATGATGGATGCAGGAAAATTCCAACGTGTCATTAAAAGGGCGGATAATGCCGCATGATCCAGCTTGAATAGATGGTTTTCACTGAAATAAAGGGGGCGCTTGTTTTCCAATGCATATTGCCGGACTTCGTTATATTCTTTTTTAAAATAAATAGAAAAAATGATTTTGCCCATATCATGGAGAAGGGCCGGAATAAAAATTTTTCCTGCAATACCCGGGTTGGTTTGCCTTGCCAGTCGCTTTGAGGCCGTAGCCACGCCGATGCCATGTATCCATAATGCTTTCATATCTAAACTCAAGTCCGAGGTTTTTGATATACTGGATAAGATTCCCATGCCCAGGGCAATGCCGATAATTTCATCAAACCCGATAACGGAAATGGCTCGTTTAACCGTCTCGACTTTATTTTTTTGGGCATAATAAACGGAATTTGCAAGCTTGAGCAGCTTATTGGTCATGGCCAGGTCATATGAAATGATTTTGGCTAATTTTTCTGTGGTTGTTTTTTCGTCGGAAGCGGCCCGGATCAGATTATCCACAACAGCCGGGAGCGTGGGTAAATCGCTTTCCCTTTTTTGAACCATTTCAAGGATGCGTTCTTTTATTTCCATCGAATGCCGTTTGCCTGTCCGGGCTAATGAAACCGGGTGATGTTAATGCTGCCGTTGGCCGTCATCTCGTCGAATTTTTTTCTTAAAAAGCGTTTAAATTTGTTTCGCGTGGGGGGGTATAAAAGCAAAAGGCCTGCCGTGTCCGTTAAAAGTCCGGGCGTAATGAGCACCAAGCCGGCAATGAGGATGATAAATGCATCCAGAAGATCTTCGGCCGGCATCAGTCCCTGGTTTAGATTCCGGCGGACTTTCATCATGGTGTTTAAGCCCTCCATCCGGGCAAGATAGGCACCGAGGAATCCGGTTAGAATGACCAGAATTATGGTGTTGAAGCCGCCGATAATTCCGCCAAGATGAATAAGAATATATAGTTCCGCCACTGGGATCAGGGTAAAACATAGAAACAGTTTGAACAGCATAAAATACTCCTAACAACCATGGGGCAACCTAGTCTGTCGCTCCCCAGGCTTAATCCACAACAAAACATTATAAAACTAACAACATATTGATAATTTACTATAAAACTTCAACAAATATCTTAATGCATAATGGCCATGAACCCGGGGTTGTCAAGTCGGGATATTACATTGTTCATACGGCATGTGCGATCCTGTTTGGGTTTGAAGCTGTTTTGATTTGGGGGAGAATATGTCGCCCGGACCGCCATAGGCTGTCCGGAACTTTTTGATTGATACCGTGATTTAAGATGTCAAGAAACCGATCTCTTGTGATTTCCTGGGCACCCATGCGAAGCAGATGGCCGGATGTGACCTGGCAGTCAATCATCCCAAACCCCTGAAAGTCTAATTCCCGGGCAAGGGCCACAAGGGCAACCTTGGATGCATTCGAAACACGGGAAAACATGGATTCTCCAAAAAAGGTTTTTCCCAAACTAATCCCGTACAAGCCACCTACCAGCTGGTCATTCTGCCAGGCTTCCACAGAGTGAGCGATCCCCATTTTGTGCAAGGTGATATAGGCATCAATCATTTCATCCACCAGCCAGGTGCCATCAGGCTTGTCCTGCCTGGGTTGGGAACAGGCCACAATGGTTTGTTCAAACGCGGTATTGATCCGAATGGAGAAATAATTTTTTCGAATAATTTTTCCTAAGCTTTTTGAGACCCTGATTTCCGAAGGAAAAAGAACCAGCCGGGGATCAGGCGACCACCAGAGAATGGGTTCGCTGTTGGAAAACCAAGGGAAGATCCCCCTTCTATACGCCAGGGTCAAGCGCGTTGGGCACAGGTCTCCCCCGATACATAGCAAACCGTCAGGCCGTGCCAGCCAAGCCGGCGGAAATTCAATTTTTTCAGATAGCCTGAAAAGTGGCATTAGTTGGATTTAATATTAAATGTCAGTTTCTCTTCCTTTAAGCCTATGGAGAGTTTGCCTCCCTTTGAAAGCTGTCCAAAAAGAATCTCATCCGTGAGCTTGTCTTTTATTTCGGTTTGTATCAGACGTGCCAAGGGCCTTGCGCCAAATTTGGGATCATGGCCTTTTTTAGCCAGATGTGCCCGGACAGCTGCTGAATAGCTCAAAGAGATACTCTGCTCACTGAGCATGGCTTTGAGTTCCTTCATGTTTTTGTCCACAATCAGTTCCATGACCTTTTCAGACAAATGGTTGAATTGGACAATACCGTCAAGGCGGTTCCTAAATTCCGGACTAAATGTGTTTTTCACCGCTTTAATGCTCTGGGAATCGGTATTTGCATTTTGTGATCCAAACCCGATGCTGTTGCTGCTCATTTCCCTGGCCCCGGCATTGGAAGTCATGATAATGATGACGTTTCTGAAATCAGCGGATTTGCCGTTATTGTCGGTAAGCGTGGCATAATCCATGACCTGGAGCAGAATATTGTAGAGGTCCATGTGGGCCTTTTCAATTTCATCCAGAAGAAGCACACAATGGGGAGATTTGCGAATATTATCGGTTAAAATACCGCCCTGTTCAAACCCCACATATCCCGGAGGCGCACCTATAAGCCGGGATACAGCATGCTTTTCCATGTATTCACTCATGTCAAAGCGTAAAAATTTAATGCCCATGTTGGCGGCCAGCTGCCTGGCCACTTCAGTTTTTCCAACCCCTGTGGGACCCATGAAAAGAAAGGAGCCAATCGGCCTGTCCGGAGCTGCAAGCCCGGCCCTGGATCTTTTGATTGCAGTGGTCAGGGTTTCGATGGCATCGTCTTGGCCAAATATGACGTTGAGCAGCTTGCCCGGCAAAGATTCCAGGGAAGATTTGTCTGCTGCAGTCGTAACACTGGAAACCGGAACCTTGGCTATTTTAGCCACAATTTTTTCAATATCCTTGGGGCTGACACTTTTGCGCCGGCTGTCTGCCTGAAGTTTTAAAAAGGCACCGGCCTCATCAATAACGTCGATGGCCTTATCCGGCAAGAATCTGTCATTAATGTATTTATCAGACAAGTAGGCCGCCGCTTCTATGGTTTTATCCGGGTATTTCAGGCCATGGTGTTCCTCATAGCTGCTGCGCAGACCTTTGAGGATCTCTGTGGTTTCTTCTACGCTAGGCTCTGACACTTCAATTTTTTCGAATCGCCTGGAAAACGCCCGGTCTTTTTCAAAGTGGTTTTTGTACTCTTCATAGGTGGTGGTTCCCAGGCATTTAATATCGCCGGAGGAAAGGGCCGGTTTAAGTATGTTGGATGCATCCATGGAGCCTGATGTGGTGGCCCCTGCGCCCACAACCGTATGGATTTCATCAATCACCAGAAGCGCGTTTTCCTTTTCTTCCAAAGCGGAAATAACGTCTTTGAGGCGCTGTTCAAAATCACCCCTGTACTTGGTTCCGGCTAAAAGGGAGCCCATATCCAGAGAGTACAGTTCACAGTTTTCAAGCAGATCTGGCACGGTCTTGTCGTTTATTTTTAGTGCCAGGCCTTCTGCAATAGCGGTTTTCCCAACACCGGGATCACCCACCAGGATCGGATTGTTTTTCCGCCGCCGGCAGAGAACCTGCATCACCCGCTCGGTTTCAAGCGCTCTGCCGATCAGGGGGTCAATTTTTTTATCCTGAGCCCGTTTTATCAGGTCAGAAGTAAATAACGCTAAAGGATCTTTTTTCTTCGGACGCTTGGGTTTTGGGTCGGCCTGCTGGAAAAGTTGCTGGGGCTTGTTCTCCCCAGACGGCTCTTTCTTTTCTTTATCCCCATCGTGGGAGATGTGTCTGAGTACATCCAGGCGGGTAATGCCTTCGGATTCCAGATAAAAGGCCGCGTGGGAATCTTTTTCCTGAAAAATGGATGCTAGGATATCCCCAAGATTTACTTCTGATTTTTCAGCAGATCTGGCATGATTGATGGCACGCTGAATCATGCGCTGGAATCCAATGGTCTGCTGGAGCACATACTCTTCACTGGTCTCTATTTTGGTCAGTTTTTCATCAAAGAATTTTTCAAGATCCTCTTTGATGTGATCAGGGCTGCCCCCGCATTTTTCAATGGTTTCAAGTCCGGCTTCATGATTGACAATGGCGTAAAGAACATGTTCGACACAGACGTACTCATGTCTTCTTTTTTTTGCTTCCCGAACGGCAAACCCGAGAGCTGTGGATAGTTCTTTGCTGATCATATACCATTTACTCCTTTTCCATTGTACTTTTTAAGGGAAACCCTTTGCTGCTTGCCAGATTATGCACTGTCTGGACTTTTGTTTCAGCTATTTCCCGGGGATAAATACCGCATACGGCTTTTCCCTTATTGTGTACATTAAGCATTATTTGTGTGGCTTTTTCAAGAGATTTTCCGAATACCTGGACCAAGATATCCACCACAAACTCCATGGTTGTATAATCGTCATTATGCAAAAGCACTTTATACATTGGCGGACGATCCTCTCTTGTGTCCTGTGTGACTTTGGGGCGCGTTTTGGAATCAGTGGCTGTCATATTAACCTTGGATTCAATTCATTTACATTAAAGGCCCAGTATGTTGTAAAAAATACGTTCATTTTCTGTTGTGGGTTGATTTTGGGTATTGGTGACCAAGTCCGGCCGTTGGCTGTTATTGTCCGCAGCATTTTTTATATTTTTTGCCTGAACCGCAGGGGCAGGGTTCATTTCTTTGGACCTTTTCAGATGAGCGCCTGACCGGCTGTTTGGAAGCGGATTCATCAGCATGGGAAGAAAAGGTCAGATCTTGCTGTTCTTCTTGTTTCATCTCCTCAACCTGGGTAGGAGAGGCGATCTGAATTTTAAACAAGATGTCCACAATTTCCTGCTTAATCCGATTCATCAGGTCCTGGAACATATCAAAGCCTTCCTTTTTATAGATACGCAACGGATCCTGCTGGGCATACCCCCGAAGGCCAATGCCTTCCTTTAGATGGTCCATATTTAAAAGATGTTCCTTCCATCTTGTATCCACTGTCTGAAGAATGATAAACCGTTCAACGTGGCGCATGATTTCAGGGCCGTATATCTCTTCTTTTTTCTTGTACAAGGCTTGGCTTGCATCAAATATAAATTGACCCAACTGGTCAGCCGAAAAATTATCCTGAACAGGCTTATCCAATGACAAATCCATGTTGAACTGACCTTTGATGGCCGATGAAAGTGCCTCCAGATCACATTCCTTAAGCGGTGTTTTGTCTAACATGAATCCTTCCACGAGGTCATAGGAGACATCTTCCATCATATCCTGGGCTGCCTGTTTGAGATCTTTGGAGGTCAGTGCCTGACGGCGCTGACGGTAAATGATCTCCCGCTGCTGGTTCATGACATCGTCATATTCGAGCAAGTGCTTTCTGATTTCAAAGTTGTGCCCTTCCACCTTGGACTGGGCGTTTTCGATGGCCTTGGAGATAAATTTATGCTCAATGTGTTCGCCTTCTTCAATACCCAGCCGGTCCATAACTGCATGAATACGGTCACCGCCGAAAATTCTGAGCAGATCATCTTCCAGGCTTAAATAAAACCGGGAACTTCCCGGATCGCCCTGGCGGCCGGAGCGGCCCCGCAACTGGTTGTCAATCCGCCGGGACTCATGGCGGGATGTGCCCAGAATATGAAGTCCGCCAAGTTCTTTAACCCCTTCTCCCAGCTTGATGTCCGTACCGCGACCAGCCATGTTGGTGGAAATGGTCACAGCGCCTTTCTGGCCTGCATTGGCAACAATTTCGGCTTCTGCTTTATGGTGTTTGGCATTAAGCACATTGTGTTTGACTCCCTTTTTCTTGAGCTTTTCACTGAGGGATTCGGAAACATCGATGGAAATGGTCCCCACCAGCACAGGCTGTCCTTTTTTGTGCAACTGGATGATTTCCTTGATGGCGGCATCGTATTTTTCCGCCTGGGTTTTGTATATCAAGTCTGCCCGGTCTTCACGGACCATGGGCTTGTGTGTGGGAATGACCAGCACATCCAGGTTGTAAATTTTTTTAAACTCTTCGGCTTCCGTCTCTGCCGTTCCGGTCATGCCCGACAGCTTCTCATACATTCTAAAGTAGTTCTGGAAGGTGATGGCGGCAAGGGTCTGGTTTTCATTTTCAATTTTAACCCCCTCCTTGGCCTCAAGGGCCTGGTGTAGACCTTCCGAGTAGCGCCGCCCACTCATGAGCCGGCCTGTAAATTCATCCACAATGACAACCTGGCCGTTTTTTACAATGTAATCCGTGTCCCGTTTGAAAATGACATGGGCCTTTAACGCCTGGTTGAGGTGGTGCAAAAGCTCAATATTGGCCGGATCATAAAGATTGTCCACATTGAGCAGCTTTTCTCCCTTTGCAATGCCGTCTTCGGTAAGGGATACGCTTTTAGATTCTTCATCAAAGGTATAATCGGTCTCTTTTTCAAACGCCGGGATAATAGTATTGGCCTGGGTGTACAGGTGGGTGGATTTTTCAGCAGGCCCTGAAATAATCAAAGGGGTTCTTGCCTCGTCAATGAGAATGGAGTCCACCTCATCCACAATGGCAAAGTTCAGCTCGCCCTGGGCCAGTTCCTCGGGGTCGAATTTCATGTTGTCCCGCAGGTAGTCGAACCCAAATTCATTGTTGGTGCCGTATGTGATGTCGGCGGCATAGGCTGTTTTACGGTCCTGGGCGCCCATGTCATGTAGGATCACGCCTACGGTCAGCCCTAAGAAATTATACACCTGGGACATCCATTCTGCATCACGTTTAGCCAGATAATCATTGACCGTAACGATGTGAACCCCTTTGCCGGTAAGGGCATTGAGGTAGGCGGGCAGGGTGGACATCAAGGTTTTGCCTTCACCTGTTTTCATCTCTGCAATGATGCCGCGGTGCAATGCAATACCGCCGATGAGCTGGACATCATAATGGCGAAGTCCAAGGGTTCGAACTGATGCCTCCCTGACCAGAGCAAAGGCCTCGGGAAGAATGTCGTCCAAGGTTTCCGAATTTGCCAGGCGGTTTTTAAACTCAATTGTTTTTTCACCGATCTGGGTATCTGATAGAGCCTGGATCTGGGGCTCAAATTCGTTGATCTGGTCAATGATGGGCTGGATTTTTTTAAGGATCCTGTCATTGTTGGATCCGAAGAGTTTAGTCAGAAGATTGAGTACCATGTAAACGCTGCCTGTTTATATTTAGAGGTCATTTAAGTTTGTCAGTACAACATATAAGCATTCTTTCAGGAAATAAAAGAAAAAAAATAATTCGTGCCCTTTTTCTGGGGTGGACACGAATTCTCTTTTAGATAGAACAAAATATAGCGGCTAAAAATGATGAAAATTAATTAAGGATATATTTTGCGGGATTGACAGGGGTTCCGTTGACAAGAACTTCATAGTGAAGATGGGGGCCTGTGGTCCGACCGGTATTGCCTAAGGTGGCAATGGCTTCTCCGCGTTTAACATGTTGGCGTTTTTTCACCAGAATATCCCTTAGATGCGCATACTTGGTGGCTTTCCCATATCCGTGGTCAATGATGACAACATTCCCGTATCCGGATTTTCTCCCTGCAAAAACCACTTTGCCGGCCGCAGTTGAAACAATTTTAGTGCCCATTCGATTGGAGATATCAAGGCCTGAATGAAAGGTTCTCCTTCCGGTAAATGGAGATCTGCGGTAGCCAAAGGGCGAGGTGATAACACCCGAGACCGGTTTGATGGACGGGGAGGCGGCCAGCAGATTTTTCTTTTTTTGCAGTTTGTTGATCAGTTCATTAAAATCTAATTTTTCTTTATCCGCAACAGTTCTGATCTGTTTTACCTGATGGTGCATCTCCCGTATCAGCGCGTTGTGGCGGGTGGTAAGGGGCAGGTCTTGATCAAGATCTGTTTCTGATACGCCACCGATGCCTAAAAGGCCTGAGGAATGCCCGGATTTGTCAATATCGGCAATGAGACGTAGCTGGTTTTCTAATTGTTCAAGTGTTGTGATTTTTTCTTTAAATCCCTGAATTTCTCCGGCAAATAGTTGAATTTGACGTCTCTGGTCTTCAATTTCTGTTTTTTGGCAGGTAATTGTTTCACGCAGGGCGGCGTTATTAAGGTCAGCTCTTTTAAGCAAATAGTAATCATGGCCGAAGTAGGATATTGCTCCGGCGCAGAAAAGGAAGAGAAATATAGAACAAAGTAAAAAGGATTTACTCAGCGAAATTTCTCTGATCCTTGAATTGTTACTTGAATGAAACCATATTTTGATTCGGCTTTCCATTTGCATATTAGTACAAGTTTTTTAACATCCGTGTCAAGTGAAAATGCGCTTATAGCGGGGTTTCCACCCAATCCAAACCTGCTTTTTCGTCAATGGAGAACATGATATTCATATTCTGAACTGCCTGGCCGGCAGCACCCTTTAACAGGTTGTCAATGGCTGAAACCACTATCAGTCGGCCCGATTCAGGCTCCAGGTGGAAATTGATATCGCAACAGTTGGTTCCCTTGATATGGGACATATTCGGGAATTTACCCGGGGGCAGAAGCCTGATGAACGGTTCATTTTCATACCATTTTTTAAGGGTGTCGCGAATTTGTTTTTCGTCGATATTTTCGCGGACTTGGGCATAAATAGTTGAAACCATTCCACGGGTTACAGGTACCAGGTGGGGAACAAAGGTCAGGGACACAGGCGTTCCGGCCGCATCGGTCAACACTTCGTTGATTTCAGGCGTATGCCTGTGATTGCCAACTTTATAGGGGCCAAAGGATTCGTTTACCTCACAAAAATGGGTGGTCAGGGAGAGAGAACGGCCTGCACCACTGACCCCGGATTTTGAATCAGAAACCAGGCCCTGAGCGGAAATCAGCTTTTCTTTGAGCAGTGGAATCAGCGGGACAAGGATGGAGGTTGGGTAACAGCCTGGATTCCCTATTATCCTTGTATTTTTGATCTGTTCGCGGTTGATTTCACACAAACCGTAAACGCTTTCTTCTAAGAGTTTTGGGGCGGTGTGGGGCTGATATACCGTTTCATATGTTTTTATGTTATCAAACCTGAAGTCCGCTGAAAGGTCTATGACTTTGATTCCCTGCTCTATAAGTTGTGGCGCAAAATCCATGGAGACCTTGTGGGGAAGTGCTAAAAATGCAACGTCTACTTTGCCTGAAAGCGTCTTGGCATCAAAGGGTGTACATACCAGGGATTCAAATCCGCGCATGGACGGATAAATGTCGGTAAATGATTTTCCCTGATACGAGTTCGAGGTTACTGCTTCAAGGCAGGCCTTCGGGTGATTGGAAATCAGTTTGACCAGTTCCAGGCCGGTATATCCTGATGCGCCTATTATTGCTGTTTTAATCATTATTTTAAGTCTTTAATCTTAAATTGTTAATATTCGCTACCCGCACCCAACTCGTTTTCGGACGCAAAAATTTTACTCTGCAGCCTTTTATATCGGTGATTTTGGGTTCAGACACTAAGATAAAATTTCCAATTGTGCAAACCTTAATTTAGTTTTTTTAAAAATTGTCTCAGGGAATATACCTGACTTGAGAAATGGTTTTAATAAAATCGTAACGAAATATATAGATTGGCTTAATAAAACTTATAAATCTCAAACATTATAAAGATATAAATCTCAAGCATTTTAACGAATAGGTAGAGTTCAAATACGATTAATAATAATCGATAGATTGTTTTTTGCCTAAGTTCCTTAAATTAATTTGTGTCAGGAGAGACTAATGAAGAAAATGTTGGCAGGTATTTCTACACTTGTGGTTTGTTTTATAATGTTGACCGATATCTCCTTTGCCGGGGAGTTGGTCCTTAAGGGGTCTACAACCGTTCTTCCCATTGCCCAGAAGGCTGCAGAAGCCTATATGGCCGAGTACCCCGATGTGAAAATTTCTCTTTCCGGCGGCGGGTCCGGCAACGGTATTAAGGCACTTATTGACGGGACCACCCATATCGGCAATGCGTCCCGGTTCATTAAGACCAAAGAGGTGGAAACAGCCGTAAACCGTGGGGTTTATCCCGTACCTTTCAGGATTGCCCTGGATGCGATTATCCCGGTGGTTAATCCATCCAATTCAATAACCAACCTGACCATGACCCAGCTAAAGGACATTTACCTTGGAAAAATAAGGGACTGGAAGCAGGTGGGCGGGAATCCCGGTAAAATCGTTGTGATATCCAGGGACAGCTCTTCAGGTACCTTTGGCGTATGGAAAGACCTGGTCATGCTCAAGGAACGGGTGGTGCCCAGCGCCTTGACCGTGCCTTCCAACGGCGGGATTGTCCAAGCCATTGCCAATACCCCCGGTGCCATCGGATATATCGGACTTGGATACCTGAATAAAGATCTTAAGGCTGTGACCGTTGACGGGATTGAGGGCACCGAAGAGAACACCCTAAACGGCATCTATCCCATTTCCAGGGCATTGTTCATGTTTACCAACGGCTGGCCCGAAGGTGACACCATCTCCTTTTTATCTTTTATTTTGTCAAAGAAAGGTCAGGAGCTGGTGAGAGAGGCCGGATCCATTCCCTTGTTTTAAGACAAGATGCACATGACACACAAACTTACCGATAAAGGGATTCATTCGTTTTTTTTCATTGTGGCGTTGTTCTCTATCACCGCTTTGGGACTGATTTTAGTCTTTTTGTGTAAAGAAGGCGTCGGTATTTTATCCCATGTCAGCTTGTGGGATTTTATTTTTGGCCATTACTGGTACCCAACGGATGAACCGCCGGCTTTTGGTATTTTGCCCCTGATTACAGGTTCATTGAGCGTTACGATGTTATCCGGTCTTATGGCGATTCCTCTGGGGATCATGACAGCGGTATACCTGTCGGAAATTGCCTCTCCCAAGGTGGCGGAGGTGGTTAAGCCCATTGTGGAGCTTATGGCATCCATGCCGTCGGTGGTGATTGGATTTTTCGGCATGGTGGTGGTGGCCCCTTTTATTCAGGATCTGTTTAAAATTCCTGTGGGACTGAACCTGTTTAATGCCTCATTGATGCTGGCCTTTATGGCGGTACCCACCATATGTTCAATTTCCGAGGATGCTATTTTTTCAGTCCCCATGGCCTTGAAAGAAGCCTCCTTTGCCCTGGGTGCCACCCATCTTGAGACCATTGTCAGGGTGGTGGTACCGGCCTCTTTGTCAGGCATCTGCACGGCTGTAATATTAGGATTGTCCCGGGCTGTGGGCGAAACCATGGTGGTGCTGATGGCGGCGGGCGGGGCCGCCATGATTCCGGGATCCGTGTTTGATCCGGTGCGGCCCATGCCGGCAAGTATTGCCGCTGAAATGGCCGAAGCCCCCTTTGGCAGCGAACATTACCATGCCCTGTTTGCCATTGGCATTGTGTTGTTTTTATTCACCTTTGTTTTTAACATGATTGCCGACCATATATCCTACCGCTTCAGACAGGTCGGCGAGGCCTCTTTGTAAATGGTGAACACGAGACGCAAAATAACCCAGAACCTGGTTTTTATTCTGATTCGCCTGGCAGCACTTATCAACGGCGCAGCCTTGATGGTGATGACCTATTTTATTCTGGTGCGGGGCGGCAAGGCCCTTTCATGGGCGTTTTTCACCCAGGCCCCACGGGAAAGTATGACCGCAGGGGGAATCTTTCCCTGCATCCTGGGGACTTTTTTATTGTGCCTTGTCACGATTGTTGTGGCCCTGCCCATTGGGGTGGCATCTGCCATCTATCTAAACGAATATGCCACCCAGGGAAAAGTTGTTCGCCTGATCCGGCTGGGGATTAATAATCTGGCCGGAGTCCCGTCCATTGTTTTCGGGCTGTTTGGCCTGGCCTTTTTTTGTATTGTTTTGAAAATGGGCGTATCTGTTGCTGCCGGCGGGTTGACCCTTGGCATCATGACCCTGCCGGTGGTCATCGGGGCTTCTGAAGAAGCATTGCGGGCCGTACCGGATACCTTCCGGGAAGCTTCCCTTGCCGTGGGCGCCACAAAATGGCAGACCATCCTGCGGGTGGTGCTGCCCAGTGCGCTCCCGGGCATTATCACAGGTTCCATTCTCGGCATGAGCCGGGCTGCCGGTGAAACCGCCCCCATTATGTACACTGGGGCCGTATTTTTTACCCCGGAACTGCCGGGGTCAATCTTTGATGAAGTCATGGCACTGCCGTATCATATTTATGTACTGGCCACAGCCGGGACAAACATTGAGGCCACCCGTCATCTTCAGTATGGCACCGCCCTGGTGCTCATTGCTCTTGTCTTTGGCATGAACGCTTTGGCCATCTATTTAAGATCGCGAATGAGGCGGAAACTGAAAGGATAAGTTTGCTGTATGGAACCGGTTATTAAAATGCGTACCCGCCACCTAGATTTTTTTTATGGTGATTTTCAAGCCTTGCATGACATCAGTATTGATTTTATGGAAAATCAGGTAACCGCATTGATCGGCCCGTCAGGCTGTGGCAAAAGCACTTATCTGCGCTGCCTGAACCGGATGAATGACCTGATTGCCGGAACCCGGGTAAAAGGGCAGGCCATGCTGGGTACCGATAATATTTATGACCCGTCCGTGGATGTAGTGAACCTTCGGCGGCGGGTGGGCATGGTGTTCCAAAAACCCAATCCATTTCCTAAGTCTATTTTTGAAAATATTGCCTATGGCCTGCGGGTGAACGGGGTCAAGGACAAAACCGTCATTGCCGGTCAGGTTGAAGAAAGCCTGAAACAAGCGGCCATCTGGGATGAGGTGAAAAATCGGCTGGACAGTTCCGCCTTGGGGCTTTCCGGAGGGCAGCAGCAGCGGCTGTGCATTGCCCGGGCCCTTGCCATTGAGCCGGAAGTCCTGCTCATGGATGAACCTGCATCTGCGCTCGATCCCATTGCCACCCAGAAAATCGAGGAGTTAATCGCCCAGCTGTCCAACCGGCTGACCATTATTATTGTAACCCATAACATGCAGCAGGCGGCACGGGTATCAGACCGAACCGCATTCTTTTACATGGGAAAGTTGGTGGAAATTAATGATACCCAGGTGCTGTTTGACAACCCAGATTTCAAACAGACAAAGGATTATATCTCCGGCAGATTTGGATAACAGCTATTATTGCCTGATTGACATTTAGTTTTGTTCCAGATGACAAATTTGAGCCGGAGCAACATGAAAACATCCCTGTAATGGAATGCTGAAGAAAGTCTAACAATAGTAATATAGTTGAATGAGTTGTTTGTTGGGTGAATTAAAAATTCATATATCCTGATTTTATACCGGAAGGCGAATTATATGGAAACCGTACTGATTGTTGATGATGAAGAGGATATTGTTGAATTAATTCAGTATAATATGGTTGGGCAGGGGTATTCCGTTCTCACGGCATTGTCAGGAGAGCACGGCATATCACTATCCACTGCTCATGTTCCCGATCTGATCATCCTCGATCTGATGCTGCCGGGTATCAGCGGCCTTGATGTGGCCAAATATTTAAGACAGAAAGAGGAAACAAAAAATATTCCCATCCTCATGCTCACGGCAAAGTCAAGCGATGCCGATATCATCACAGGCCTTGAATCCGGTGCCACGGATTATATGTGCAAACCCTTTGGTATAGATGTGCTTTTGGCAAGGGTCCGGGCTATTTTAAGACGGCATGTGCCTGAAGCTGTCAAAGAGAATGCAGATGATTTGGAAAACGGGCTTGTCATAAACCGGAACAGATATCAGGTCAAGGTAAACGGTACTCCCGTAAACCTGACCTTGACGGAGTTCCAGTTGTTATCTTTTCTGGCCAGTAAAAAGGGGTGGGTGTTTTCACGCAACCAGATCGTGGATGCCATACATGGTACGGATTATGCCGTTACGGACAGGAGCATTGATGTCGTGATCTCGGGCCTGCGCAAGAAATTGAAGCCCAAGGCCTATGTCATTGAAACTGTCAGAGGTGTGGGGTATCGATATAAAGAGTGATTCGCGGGTTAATAATATTTTTTTGAATTAAAGACTCCCAAGTCAAAAGGCCCTGTGCTTTTTCCCTATGCGCGGAAAACGAATAAAATTGCATAAGCGAGCTGACCGGGATGCGTTCAATCCTTCGAAACAGGATCTATCCCCGGCTCGAAAGCAACGCCGTTCGTTCACATGGACTTTTTTAATTTCCGCAGCTTTTATAATAATTCCTGTCAGCCTTATTCCTGAATCCTGGTATGGTCCGATCAACCGTTTGACAGCAAACCTTTCCGCCGTTTTTATGCGGATGATGGGATCGGCACCCATGGTCCGGGGCACGACTATCTGTCTGAAAGATTTCACTGTCAACGTAATTTCCGAATGTTCGGCCATTCATTTGATTGCTCTTTTTGCCGCTTTTATAATCGCTTTCCCGGCCGGCCGGATTCAGAAACTGATCGGCATTGTAGTCGGTGTTGTATTGATTTCAATTATCAACAGCATGAGAATTGGTGCGATCACGATGATCGGCCGATTTTACCCAAACCTATTCGACGTATTTCATATCTACCTGGGGCAGTTGGGCATGCTTTCCTTGGTCGTGTTTATGTGTCTGTGCTGGTGCCGTAAGGTGTCTGATCCTGACTTTTTAGAACGGCCTGCCGGGTTTTTTCTTCGATTTCTTTCTTTTTCCTTTGTGCCGTTTCTTCTCTGGCTGCCGTTGAACCGAGTGTATCAAAATATAGTGGACGGTTTCGTTGAAAAGATATTTTCCGCAGCCTCATACAAGATCATCATACCGCTTACCCATGATTTCTATTACCAGTCATTCAGCCTTGTCACAATGACCGGACTTTTGTTTGCTGCCAAGTCGGTTAAACTGTCTGACCGGCTTCGCTGGTTTGCAATTGTTTTTTTTGTATTGACACTGCTTCAGATCGCCTTTCGTATATGCAATACGTGGATTACGGCATTTCATATGCAGTGGGTTGAGGCCGTTTCCCAGATTGTTTATTTCTTGTGCACTCAGGCGATCCCCTTGGGGATTGGACTGCTCTTTTTGATGAAAGTTCGAGCAGAAAAAACACAATAGACTTACTTTAGCAATATATTGAAATTTTACATATAAAACCAAGTAGTTAATCTGAGTAGTATATTGGTTTTTCCTACCTAACTTAAATTTAAATTAAGGCTAATTTTACGTTAATTCTGGGCTAAAAATAATCGGATATATTCTATCTCGAAGATAAGAAAAAGCCACACCCCGGGTGACCGGGGGCCGGAAAGTCAAGGGTCTTGTTATTTAAAAAAGGGATACGGAAAGACGATCAAGCATACGGGTTGAAGGTGGGTAGTCCCAAAGATTGAATGTCAAGCCGATCCATTAAAATTAAAACAAAAAAAAGAAAAATAAAACAAGACAGCCGAGCCGCACCATATCTTTACGAGAGAAATTGAGTTGGAATTAAATTTATTTTTATTTTAAGGAGAAGAAAAAAATGAAGAAATTGTTGGTAGGTTTTGTGGCGGCTTTTACTGTTTCTCTTTTTGCTGTAGCAGGCAATGCTGCAGCTTACACTGCTGGTAATCTTGGTGTAGCGTTCCTTGATGACGATACTGCTACTGAGTATGTAATCGAAATTGGCGATCTTACCTCTATGGATTTATCCGCATCAAATGTTGAGCTTGCAGCAGCAGGAAGTTTTTCTCTTGAGTATGATAGAATTGGGCTGTTTGGTTATACTAATGTCGAAATGCTGCCGGGCGTATATTTCCAAAGAGAATATTATGGGCTGACTGTTGATGTTGCAGCAACTGCTAATAACAACATTGAGACTATGTTCACTGGTGCTTGTGATGTTATCAGTTTAGGGGAGCATAGTATGGACCTTCCCTCTTCCTATGACACCAAGTTGAATAGCGGTGCAGATGGTGGTTATACTGGCTTTAACAATAGCTACGCTTCGTTTGGTGAAGCTGTACTCACTGAAGAAGGCGTTGATATGTATCTTTATTCGTTCTTTCTTGGCGAATTAGAACCTGACGGAGATAACAACTACGTGGCGGTTATCAGTTTTAACGCTGACGGATCTATCGTGTTGAACCAAACTGCTTCTGCAGTACCCGTTCCCGGCGCAATATTACTGCTTGGTTCCGGCCTTGTTGGTCTTGTCGGTCTCCGCAGAAAAATGAGCTAACATTAATACAAAACGACAGTTTATAAAGGGATAGAAAAATGTTTAAAAATGTTATTAAGAAAATGGCAATCGGTTCTGCCGCACTGATGCTTTCAGCCGGTGCTGCTAATGCAGACTTGATTGAAGTAAACCTTTTCGGTGCCTCTGCACAGTACTCTTTCTGGACAAATGCAGCCGCAGATTTCCTTGCGGATCAAGGTTGTGCTTCAGGTGATATTTATACCTTGGATACGGAAGTGCAAAGCCGCGACACAGGTGCTGCTGTCTGCGCGGGTAACACTGCTGTAGCGATCAATGGCGGAACCCTCTCTGGTAGTGGGGATGCCGATGGCAATACGATTGTAATTAGATATACCTCCAAAGCATCTTATGATGGCATTCGGGCGGTTTCTGAATCTAACAACGCAGATTGGGATGCTGATGATTGCCATACCACTACCGGAAACTGGGGTTACCGTCTCCAGGCAAATTTGGGTAATGCAACCGTAACCGGCCAGGTACTTTCACTGCCCGACGCTGCAGCCAGCCTTTCCTGCCAGGATGTTCAAATCGGTGCATCCGATGTTGCTTCTGAAACATTTGCCCAGACTTCTTCAGGCCAGCTTGAAGGCCCTCTTGGTGGCGGTGCTTTTTCAAGTCAGGTTATATATCCGGATGATCTGCCTTCCATGCAGGAAGCTGATGGTTTTAAGAATATCAGACCTGTTGTTGTCCCGTTTGGGTTTTTTGCCAACAACGGTGCAGACGACGGCAGCTATGATGCAGTGCCCATCGATACTATGACTCGTCTCCAGGCTGTTTCTATCCTTAGTGGACAGGTTACCAATTGGAGCGAATTCGATCCGTCTGTGGATATGCGGGTGGTTCTGTGTCACAGGCATGCCGGTTCCGGTACTGTTGCAACGTTGAATGCAGCCGTGTTCAGGGGAGATGCTTCACTGCCGACTGCAGAAGTGAACAAAACCACAGCAGATCTGTATGCTGGTTATGGCATAGAAAAAGCTGAAATTTACTTTAACGAAGGCTCTTCCGACATGATGAGATGTGTTGGTCAGACAGAAGGTGCCATTGGTTATGCGGATTTTGACAAATGTCTTCCCGGTACCAATTGCGTCAGCAAAGGATATGGTCAGATTAAAAGAGTTTATTTTCCCAATTGTCCCGACTGTCGGCCTAACCATTCGCCATTCTTAACCCAAAAAGAATTGGTGCAGAATGGTATAGACACCTTCTGGTCAGCCCAGTGGCTGTACTACAAAACTGCTGAGCCTACTGCAACTAAAGCTCTTATCACAGATCTTGGCGCTTTTGCTTCTCTCGAGGCAAACCTGCCCAGCTCAAAGGCTGATTACTGGTCTTCCCAGAATGCCATGAAATATGAGAAAGCGGATGATTTCGCTCTGCCGCAGAAGAAATAACATTATTCGCTTGTAGCAAAAAGTATCAATAAAAACGGGGCTGCTGTATGGCGGCCCCGTTTGCTGTTCAGCAGGGGATGATCACGGGGCTAATCAAACGCCAATTTGCAGCTAGTCACAGGCTAATTGGGTTTTGGTTTTAATGGGCTGCCATAGTTAATTTGCATGAAAATTTAAACTTAAAAAGAATTTTTAAAAATGAAAAAGAAAATTATTTTAACTGCTTTGATTATGACGTTTCTTACAGGCTGTACAGCACTGAAATCGGTTGAGGTGGTGCAGGAAGGTCGGCAGGTACAAGTTGATTATTCATGTGTGACTGAAGCCAAAGAACTTATCTCCACCACATTGACTTCCGACATTGAAAATTCTCAAATAAAAAAATCAAACGGCTTTATCGAACATGATGAATACAGCGCCGTTGATCTGACAGCCGGTGAGGAAGCTCCTGGTCAGTGGGACGACAAACTTAAAATGGTTGAGCCTGAAATATTGACAAAAATTTCCCTTCAACTGCCGGGCATGGAGATCGGTAAAGAAAAAACAATCTTTATTGAATCTGAAATACCCGAAGGGATGAAAGAGAACAACCGTTACCGGGTGATAAAGCGGGTCAGTAAAACCCCAAAAATACAATCCGTACCAGTTGACCAGTTTAAAAGCTTGTATGGTGACTCTGAACCTGCCCCCGGTGATATTATTAGGATCGAAGGCAAGCCGATCTTTAAGGTGCTTGAAGTCTCTGCCGGACACTTAAAAACCGAATTTATTGCCCAGGGAAGCGAAAATGATACCCCCTGGGGAAAGGCAGTGAACAGTATTGAGGGGGACATGGTGGTGACCACCATTGAGTCCGTGCCCGGAACGATTGTAAAGACAGGTCCGGTTATCGGAGAGGTGAGCGAAATTACTGAAGATACAATCAAGGTGGATTACGGTCATCCCTTTGCCGGAAAAACTTTGACATGCCGGGTAAAGGTTCTTGGGGAAAAACAAACAGATGCGTTGATGAAAGCAGGAACTAAATGAAATCTGATAAAATGAAACTGGTGGGAATTGTAGCTGTTTGTCTGTTGCTGCTTGGTTCCTGTGCGGCTCAGACACCCCATAAAAGCACAGTGGTTGGGCAGACAGGCAAAACAGATAAGAACCTGAAAACGGTCGGGAAAGATGAAATAAATCAGAAAATTACCGATGCCATCGAAAAAGCGCGCAGCGAAGGTAAAACAAGTGTGAATGTGAATTTGGATGAGATTGCCGGACTCGTCCAGCCCGGTGACCTGGTTAACATATCATACAAAGCCTCTCTGGAAAACGGTGCGCTGATTACCAAAGAAACAGGCGAAACCAGGAATATGACGGCAGGGCAGGGCGGTGTCATTGCCCAGGAAATCCTTGGTATGAAGCTAAACCAAAAGAAAAAATCCGTCATCGCGCCGGAAAATGCCTTCGGTCTTCATAAAGCCGAAAATGTACAGACGTTTGCGGCCCAAAGAACCATGCCTGTAGATATTGAGATCAGTGCACAAGACTATAAAAAGCAGTTTAACAGCCTGCCCCGGGAAAATGACCCGATCCACATTACACCATATTTTGAATCCAAGGTGATCCACGCCGACGACCAGAAGATTATGATACACAACTTCGCCGAAAACGGCGCTGTTCTGGATGACGCCATCGGTAAAACCACAATTTCTGTGAAAGACGGTGTTATTACAATGTCACTTGAAGCAAAAAACGGGGCACCATTTTCAGCGGGGAAAAAGACCGGCAAAATTATTGAAGCGGATGAAAAAAGTTTTTTGGTTGATTTCAACCACCCGTATGCCGGCAAAAAAATGATTCTTGACCTTGAAGTGCTTTCCATCACCAAAGCCTCGGAATTTGCAGGGCTTGAACTGGCATGGATCGAAGACCATGACCTGGGTTTTGATATCGCTTTTAAAGAGAAAAAAAATAAGGTCATCATGCTTTACGCAGACTGGTGCGGGTGGTGCAAAAAAATGTTTTCTGAAACATTTGAAGATCCCCGCATCAAAATGCTGGCGGACCGGTTTGTATGGATCAAAGCCAATTCAGATACAGAACAGGATTTGAAAGAATTTTATGGGCAGGAAGGCTTTCCCATGATTGTGCTCAGTGACTATCACGGGAAAATCCTGAAAAAGATGGAAGGGTTTAAAAGTGCGGACAACTTACTGCCGGAACTTGAAAAGATTTTAAACACGGATATTGCAAAAGCAGATACCAAAGTAGGCACCGAAGTAGGTAATTGATGATTCAGATCAGGCGGTTAGGCAGGGATGCCGGTTGCAGTTTATGTCCATATATTTTCAGCGTCATTGTCATGGCCTTGATAATAATAATGCCTGTTTCGGGAAAGGCCGCTGAAGCTAAAGAACCAAGCTTTGTTATTCACTCATTTTATATTGAGGGCAATCATGTGCTGGAAAAGGAGCTGCTGACTGCCGTGGTCAAGGACTTTACAGGAGAGGGCAGGACTGCACAAGACGTAGAACTTGCCAGGGATGCCCTTGAAAAGCTCTATCATAACTGCGGGTATCCGGCAGTCCTGGTCAATATTCCCGAACAGACGGTTGATGACGGTATTGTCCGGCTGCAGGTGATCGAGAGCCGGATAAAAAGGGTTTACGTGAAAGGGAACCAATATTTCACCATGGAGAATATTTTAGGCCGGCTTCCGGGATTAGAGCCCGGCAAAGTTCTGTTTTTGCCTGAAATCCGGGAGCAGCTGACCCGTATTAACCGCAACCCTGACCTTAAAGTGACCCCTGTCCTGATTCCCGGAAAAGAGCTTGGCACAATCAATGTCGAGCTGAATGTGGAAGATGACCTGCCCCTCCACGGCAGCCTTGAAATCAATAATCGTTCGACCCATACCACAACCCAAACAAGGCTCAACGGGCTGATCCGCTATGACAATCTGTGGCAGAAAGGGCATTCAATCAGCGGCCAGTTCCAGGTTTCTCCCCAGGATACGGATGAAGTGATGGTGTTTTCAGCATCCTATTCCCTTCCGGCACCATGGGACAACGATCATCTGCTCATCGGGTACTTTATTGATTCAGACAGTGATACCGCCAGCGGCGAAGGATTTAATGTCGTTGGCAAAGGAACGATTGTGGGTTTCCGAAATCTGATTCCCTTGCCATCCCTACGAAACTACGATCACAGCCTGACATTGGGATTTGACTGGAAAGATTTTGAGGAAGACACCCAGGGGACTGTTGTCCCGGTTGAATATCTGCCGTTTTCTTTCGGGTATGCATCATCCCTGGTCGGCCGGACCGGAATTACCCAGTTCAGTGCGGATCTCAATTTTTTGATTAGAGACTTGTTTGTTAATGATATGGATAAGTTCCAGGATAAAAGGTACGGGTCCACCGGCAACTATATCTATCTTACCGCAGGCATGGAACGCCGCCAGAAACTGCCCAAACAGTGTTCATTGTTTTTCAAGCTGGACGGACAGATCGCTGATCAGCCCCTGATCAATAATGAACAATACTCTGCCGGAGGCGTCGGCAGTGTCCGGGGATATAAGGAATCGGAGATCATGGCGGACAATGCCCTGCATGGCACAATTGAACTGTTTGCCCCGGACCTGTTAAAAACGCATGTCTTAATCCCTTACCTATTTTATGATTTCGCATACCTGGATGTCATGGAGCCTTTAGAGGGTGAAATAGATAGAGACTTTATTCACGGTGCAGGCATCGGCCTGACCGGGAACTGGAAAGAGATCATAGATTTTAAATTGGATCTGGGGTTTGCCCTTGAAGATACTGACGACACACAGTCAGGTGATATTGAACTGCATTTTAAAACCGCTATAAGGTTTTAGTGGAGACAAACGTGGGGTAATCATGAAAAATTTACCGGCGCAGATTACAAAGAGCGTTATTGTGCTTTTCCTGGGTACTTATTTTACTTTTTTCCCTGCCTGGCTGTCTGCAAAGCCACTCCACCAGTCCGTATCTGCGCCTGCATCTGATGCTTTGCCGGTTTTGGTATCAGGGCAGACTCAGAGCGGGTGGAGCGCATCCAGCGATTCTGAAAATCATTACCTTCAAGTGGATCAGACGGATGAAAAGGTGGTTATCAAATGGGAATCCTTTGACATAGGGAGTGATTCACATACGCATTTTGAGCAGGTGGACGGCGGGGTTGCCCTTAACCGGATTTATGACAAATCTCCTAGCCAAATTTATGGAAAACTGACTGCCACCAGCAGTATCTATCTTGTCAATCAGAACGGGATCCTGTTCGGGGAGGGGTCCAGGACCAACATCGGCTCGATTGTGGCAAGTTCGCTGAATATTGCGGAGGATGATCTCCAGGATGGCATATGGAAATACCAGGCTGAAGATTATGATGCCGGTGATGTGGCCAACCGCGGAACCATAGCGTCGTCAACCGGCGGAAATATCTTTCTGCTTGGCAGCAATGTAGAAAACAGCGGGACCATCTCTTCGGAGGGCGGCCGGATATTCCTTGCCGGGGCAAGCGAATTTGAATGGACCACGACAGTAAGCTCCACCGGAGAAAATACCAGAGAAACTGTTGATACGGACTATTCAGGAAACGCTGTTAACAGTGAAACCGGTGAAATCCTGGCGGATGTGGGCAAGGTGGGTTTGTATGGTGATATTGTTCAACATGACGGATTGATTCGTTCACTTTCAACCGTTGTGACAGGCAGTTCCATCCAGCTGGTGGCTTCAAAAAAGGTTATAACCGGTGAAAATTCTACGATCAATTCGTCTTTAAAAGAACTGGAAAATCCAACCGTTGCAGAAGTGTTTGCAGACGGCCGGGAGATAAACATCAGCATTAACGATGAAGTCGAAAGTGACGGGGCATGGCCCGGCGTGGCACTCTATGGTGATATCATTTTCCCCTCGGGGGAGATGACCATTGATGCAGGGGACGGAGGAAGAATTTATCTTGCGCCGGGATCCAGTATCGATCTTTCAGGATCATGGGTGGAAAAAAGTGCTTCTGATGCGGTTTTATCAGCCCAGCTCAACAGCCTGGAGCTCAGGGACGAGTTTTTGCAGAAAAATTCAATTCTTTCCGGCGAGACCATTTATTTTCTGCTGCATGAAGGGGTGTCCATCGGCAACATCAGTGATCATCTGGACAGCAGAACCCTGTCTGTATGGGAGCAGAGCATGGAAGGCGGCACCCTGACACTTGAGGCGGGTCAGGGCGATATCATTGTGGACAGCAATGCAACCATAGATATTTCAGGCGGGGGAATCCATTATGCAGGGGGATATGTACAGACAACCAAACTCGTCTCCGACGGTGTTGTATATGATATTGCCGATGCGCCTGAAACCCTGGTTTATGAGAGCCTGATCAATTATGGCGAAAATTTCAGCGAGGCATACACCGATTACATATCTGAACATACGGAAGGCTATGATGCCGGCACGCTTTCAATGAGTGCGAAACAGATTTTTTATGAAGGTAATCTGGATGCGTCAGCCGTGCAGGGATATTACCAGGTAAACCTGACAGATCCGGTTGACAGTTTAGGATACCAGACATCAATCGGGACAAAAATTCCATCCGGCGGGACGCTTATTATAGGCGATGAGACCACCAGCCTTGAGTTTTACGAGGATGAAGATCCGGTTGTGGATGCCATCGTGATAAAAAATACCACATCGGGCCTTGGGACTAACTTTGATCCGGAAACGTCTCTTCTACCCGAAGAACGAAACGGGGAAACCTGGCTGTCAGATGATCTTCTCAATAATTCCGGACTTTCCGTTCTCCAGTTGAATGCGACCCGCTCGGTTGTGACCGAAGCAGATACAACGATAACTCTTGCAGCCGGCGGGCGCCTGACAATGACAGCCAGAAGAATCCTTCACCAGGGCAGCATTGAGGTGCCTTCCGGAACCGTCGATTTAAGTATTATGAGCAATAAAAGTAGTGTTGCCGGCCCGGATTATGTAAGTATTGAGGAACTTGGGCAGCAAAGAATCGAGCTGGTTGCCGGCTCCATCATCAGTACGGCAGGTGAAATAATTGATAATTATACCGGGGCGTTTACGGGAACATCCGAGTATGATTCGTTCGGGCTGATGGACGGCGGGAGTATTATTCTCCGTGATCAGACCATTGAAAGCCAGGGTGTCGTGTTAAGAGAAGGGGCAACCCTGGATGTCAGCGGCGGCTATATCATAGGAGATGACAGGGACATCCTGGATTCAGGGGATGCCGGTTCAATTGAGATACTGGGTGGGGCGATCATCCTGGACGGCACGGTTACGGGAACGGCGCTGTACGGCAATGACGGAGGCAGTATAACCCTGCATGCCGGAGAAGTAAGGGTCGTGGCCGACATGGATGATCTGCCTGAAATAGCCGATGAATATTCCAGTGAAGACCCGTTGCCCGAAGAATATGAAGAACTGCTGATCATTGATGATAACCGGTTTGATGATACCGGATTTACTCAAATTACGCTTAAAGCCGTTACAGATATCACCCTGGAAGAAAATGTTTCACTCTCCCCGTCTCTTGTGAAGCTGAGCCTTACAAGTCCCGGCAGGTTCAGTACAGGGCTCCTTAAGCAGGTGACTGTCCCCCTGGAATATGCAGGGTCTTCTGCAATTAGCCTTACAGCCGGAACCACAGGGAGCACCACAGACGGATTCAGCCCATATACCACGGTCGGTTCGGGGACCTCAGCATCCAGCTACGTAACCGTCAAAGACAATGCATCCCTCCAGGTTGCCCCGGAAGGGGAGATTAATATCAAAGGGCCTGGGGTAGATATCTCGGGTAGTTTTTCAGCTCCTGCCGGTACCATCTCCGTAAATTCAAAATCAACGTTGGATCAGTTTTCCCTGTGCATCCGGCAGGGGACGGTCTTTGATGCCGGCGGATTCAATTATCAAAGCGGTTATCTGGACAGCGGTGAGATCATATGGGCACCCGCAGACGGCGGGGAAGTGTCTCTTTCATCCAACAGTGCATTGATCATAGAGGATGGTGTGACCATTGACGTGTCCGGGGCAGAGCCCGTCACTATGTACAGGCGGGACGAACAGGGCAGGCTCTATTCCTATACCTCCGCATCCGAGCCCGGGAGCATCAGTCTGTCATTCTCAAGTTTTGGAGATCAGAGCGGCGAATTAAACACCGATACCGTATTTCTGGCAGAAAAACATCTTGACACCCTGCGAGGCGGCTCCTTTTACATCACAGCGCTAAATGATGAAGATCTTGATATCCCCGTTGAACAGTTGAATGCCATTGCAGCCGGCGGATTTGATTACCTGGAGCTGGCAAGCGGCTCAACAGTCAGTTTTATGGGGTCGGGAGAGGTTTCCATGACGCGCGGTATCTTGATTGATACTCCGGTCATAACAGGAACCGAAGGCGGCAGCGTCACGTTAAATACATACTGGATGCAGTTGTTGAATTCCTATCAGGTCCTGGATGGCGATTCGAGTGAGGATGTGGCCTCATTGGCGGTAAATTCAGGCTTTATTGATATTACCGGGGATGTGAAAGCAAGCGGTTTTGACCAGGTGGAATTAAATGCCCTGTATGATATCAGGCTGGAGGACTACGATTATCTAGAGGGAGAGATAACCGGCGCCCAGGGTGCATTCACCGTTGACAATGATCTTACCCTGACCGCTTCAAGAATTTACCCGACAAGCGGTTCGTCGTTTAATATAAACGCGGGCGGCAATATCACCACACTTGGGTCCGGTATTACAAACACATCGCCCATATATTCCGCCTTGGGTTCCCTGGTTTTGAATGCCCCGAATATATATCACTGGGGCGTGCTTGCAGCACCCGGCGGCAATATCTCGCTTAATGCCGATGAAACAACAGGTAGAATTTACCTTGGGGATGACAGTGTGCTTTCCGTCGCCCTTGAGGTCGATGTGAATTATGGCGATGTTGACGAAGGTACCGGGGCATTGGAAGATTATGATAACGATGCGTCATATCTAACGTCGGAAGAACTGCCGGAGAAACAGATCACTCTGAGTGCCCACGAAGTAATTGGCAGAGAAAATGCCGTAATCAACCTGGCAGGTGGAGAAAGCGTTTACGGCTACACCTTTATCTCCGGCACCAGCGGTTCCCTTGATCCGTTGACCGTATCAAACCGGTTTGTCGTTCTGCCTGCGGAAAATGTGATGGGATACCTGCCGGGCCAGGCAATATATCTTGAAGAGAACAGCCTTCTGGACGAAGGCGTTTATGTTGTCCTACCCGAAGCGTATGCGTTTCTGGAGGGAGCGGTAGTCCTTGAACTCCAGGGCAGTCTTGACTCCGACAGCGGTGTCAACACAAGCGCTGAAGGTTATGTGCTAGCTGTTGGATATGACGCGGACAGCCTGACAGGATACCATAGTTCAGATGCCAATCTTTATACGGTCCGTTTAGCTTCCGATGTGCTGTCCGAAGGCGAGTATGAATATGTGTCGCTGTCCACAGGAAACGGCGGCAGTCTTGAGATCACCTCCAATACGACTATTTTGAATAATGCAATTACAGCAACGGCAAAAAACAGCAATTACCAGTCAGGTGTTGTGACCTTAAGTGGTGAAAATGTAATTTTCAGCAGCACAAAGGCCGATCTTGGAAGCGGTTTTGATTTTGACACCAGTCTTGAAGAGGACGAGACGCTTTCAGGTCTGATCGGAACACTATATCTGGATGCAGAACAATTGTCCCAAGCTGGCTTGTGGGAGTTGAATATCGGAAGCAGCAATCTTACAGAGACCATAACCTTTGAAGATAACAGCGTGCTCACAGGGGAAAACATTAACCTGACAGCCATAAACAACATTATTTTTTATGAAAATTCCGGCATTGAAGTCACCGGCGAGAGCAGTTCGATAAGCCTTTTGTCAGTGGAAGGCAGCCTGATCATGGCCCAGGACTCTTTTCTCAGGTCTTCATATTCAATATCAATCGATGCCGCAAGCCTTGTCAGGGGAGGAGATATTGAGGCGCAAAAGCAGATCAGTTTAAGTTCGGATACGCTTTATATCGTTGATCAAGCGCATGAGCAGGCGTTCAGTGACGGGTTTGTTGTTGACCCGGAATTTTGGGAAAGCTTTTCAAGTCTCGAACAGATCACGCTTGCCGGCCGGGAAAAGACAGGATTCGCAGGTGTCGTAAACCTTGAAGCCCAAAATGCCGAGATATTTATTGATACGCCGTTGGTTGAAGATGTTTCAGGGGAAGAAACCTTCGGGACGTTTACTATCAGTACAGCAGAGATATCACTGTATAATACAGGGACGAGTAAAACCGACAGCGGTACGTATGCCAAGGGAGATAGCTCTTTTTCACTTGTTGCAGAGCAAATATACATCGGCCAGGGAGATATCCAATTTTCCAATTTTAAAACCGTTTCTCTTATCAGCGAAAATAACCTGACATTTGTGGGTGAAGGTTCCGTTTATACGGGGGATGCGGATTTTGTGGCAAAAGCCGCCATGACCACAGGCTCATACCGGCTCTATCTTGAAGAGGACGGGGAAACAATTGCCTATGAAGCCCTGGATTTTGATGTGGACAGCGGATCAGGGGAAATAGATATTTTACAGGGGGGCGGTGAAGGAAGCGCCAATGACAATATCGGCGGCAGCCTCTCTTTTACAGGTAATACGGTTTCAAATCAAGGCACTGTCGTTGTCAGTTCAGGTTTTATCGGCTTTACGGGTACCGGAACCGGTGATGCGGTTACAATGGGAGACACGGCTAAGGTGTCTGTCAGCGGCAGTTCCGAAGATGATCTCTATTATGATGCCGGTGTTGTGAAATACGAGGCCGAAAACGGAAATATCGTTCTCTCTGAGGGCTCTGTGACAGATGTTTCAGCAGGCAGTGAATACGGCAGCAGTGGAACCATATGGGTGGAGAGCACCAGCGGTAACGCCGAAATTTCAGGCACACTTTTAGCAAGTGCGGTCCAAGGAGAGGGTGGATCATTTATTATGAACACCCAGACCTACGGCGATCTTTCCGGGCTTGTTGAAAAGCTGAATGAAAACGATTTTAGTACCGCCATTGATTTGACAATACAACAGGGGGATGTTTCCCTGGCCGCTGATGTGACAACATCAAATTTTAGGCTTTCCGCATACTCCGGAGATGTGAATATCGATTCTGTTATTGACGCCTCGGGCATCACCGGGGGGCTGGTTGAGATATATTCCGGGAAGACGATTACACTCTCATCATCAACCCGGATTTATGCCGGCAGTACCGGCACGGGTGAAGACGGCGGAAGCATCATCCTCGGCAGCGGCCTGGGAGATGACGGCTATATGCATTTGAATAAATCTGTTCTAGATGTTTCAGCCGATGACGGAACCGGTGGGGCCGTCTATTTGAGGGTCGCAAGGACTGCGGACAATGCGGGTATAACCCTCGATATGGATGATGATGCGAAAATTATCGGCGCATCAAGCAGTATCATAGAAGCGGTTAAAACTTACCAGGATTCCCAGATTACTGCATCAGATCTAACTGCTTGGAAGCAAGATGCCTCCAGTTTTATATCCAGCGCAGGAAGCAGTGTAAACGGCATTTCCCTGATTGCCGGCATAGAAGTTCAAACCAGCGGTGATATGAAGATCAATACGGATATTGATCTGACCGGCTGGCGGTTTGGAAGCCAAGATGCACCGGTAGCCTTGAGTTTTGCCGCAGGCGGAAATCTGACCGTCAATAACGATATTCTCGATTATGAAACCGCGGCAATGGATCTGCAGAAAAATACTGCCCAGTTGACAGCCTCTCTTAATTTCAAGGCAGGCGCGGTGCTTACACAAAGCGGTGAGATTATCCAGACCTCCGATCCCTTTGCAGTCCAGAGTGGAACAGGGAACCTGGCGTTTGCCGATAAGGTGATGGTTTACACCGAAGGCGGCAATATAAATTTTGCTTCCGGCGGTTCCACTAACATAGGTCAAATTCAGGGAAATGCACTTCAGGAAGATTACATGAGCTACAATCACCTTAATTACAATCTTGCCTCCTATTCAGGAACAATAAGGGGAAAGACAGGAGCGGACTTAAATATTAAGGGGGGTGTGATCCAGACGGCTACCGGGGATATCTCACTTGATGTGGGCGGCGACCTTAATCTTCTGCGGACAACGATTAATGGTGACTATTATTTGGGAACCATAAGAACAACCGGCCAAAGCCCTGTTGTCGATGTTGATGCGTTAGCGGATAGTTTCGGAGATCTTTGGGATAGTTTAAAAGATATTATATTACCCATTGCATCACAAGCAGAGCAGGAAAAATACAGTCAATGGAACAGCGGCGGCAGCATATCCATACTGACCGGCGGTGATGTGAATACCATGCTCACAACGAATTCGGGATCAAAGAATTTTGTCCTAAACCCCGACGCATGGTACGGGATAGATGAATTGACTGATACTGACGGGGTGTGGTCGGCCAATTACGATGGCTTATCCGCCACCCAGGGTATTGCTGCCATGGGCGGAGGAGATGTCTCCGTTAATGCTCTGGGCAGTTTTTACGGCCAGGCAGGCACTTTCGGGGAAGGTGATCTTACCGTCAGTGCCATGGGAGATATTAACGGCCGTTTTTTAAATAAGGACGGGAGTTTGGAAATTGCCGGCATGGGCAGCATCGGTTCAATGAGCGATGATCAGGTCATTGAACTCTTTGACTCCCAGGCTGTGCTCAGCGCCCAAGGCAACATAATCCTGGCATCGGTTCTTAACCCCGGTATTGCCGCCGATGGGCTGTCTGACAATTATCAGTGGAACCTGCAGTACACCCAGGAGACTTCCGTGGCTATGACGGCAAGAACCGGGGATATCACCCTGACAGGGTCGCCTGATACAAGTTTTAGTTTGGACCAGGGAAGGGCCAAGTTGCTTCCGCCGGACCTTTATATGAAAGCGGGCCGGGATGTTGTGATAAAAAACCGGTTTTATATGCCGCCGTCAGCTTCAGGCAACATCGAGATTTATGCAGGCAGGGATATTACAGGTGATTCCGGGTCTGATACGATGGTTGATTTCGGTATTTATATGTCTGATTTGGACCCTGAGGACGTTTATGGGGATCATTCAGTCGGCAAAACTCAGAGTGTCAGTCAGATGAGTGATCTGGAAACCTATGAATTGCATGCAGATACATTTCCATTGGTCCGCGAAGATGATTATACGCCCGCGGTTTTCGAGGCAGGTAACGATATCAGGGATATTCAGCTGGCAGTGCCCAAGGCGGCCGTGTTGACTGCGGGCAGGGACATCGCCAATATCAAGTATGTCGGTCAGAACATTCATGAAACAGACAGTACGGTGTTTTATGCCGGTAGAAATATTTATTTCAGCAATACGAATGTAAGCAAAGGCAACGAGCCGGGAATCCTTGTGGGCGGCCCAGGACTGATCTTGGTTCAGGCGGCAAACAATATTGATCTTGGCGCGTCGGACGGAATACAGGTAACAGGAAGCGTTACAAATACAATTCTTAACAATGGCGGTAACGATCTCATCGTGAACGACCTCATTGTGATTGCGGGCTATGCAAAAAATATCATCAAAGATGAAATCGATACTTTTTTTGATCAGCTTCGCCAGGCCGGGATAGATTTTATCGCGGCACGCTCAGACGGGGATGAGACCCTGGCAGAACAGGTTGTGGCCGATGCCAGGGAAGATGTAATTTCCTTCTTTTTTGACGGGTCATCAAGCGGCGAGGGAAATATCAGCCTGGTGAATTCCAAAATCTACACCAGCGGCGGCAGCGGCAATATTTATACCCTTGCCGGCGGCACCATTGATGTGGGGCTTTCATCCATTGCATCTCCTCCGATTCTCGGCGAAGCAAGCGAAGATGAAGAGAGTTCAGGCATCTATACAACCGCCGGCGGCGCAATAAAAATTTATGCAAAAGATGATATCAACGTTAATGAATCAAGGGTGATGACTTTTGCCGGGGGAGACATCGATATTCTTTCCGATTACGGTGACATTAATGCAGGTCGGGGATCCAAAGCCGCCGTGGCCTCTTCAACAACGTATTATGTTAAACAGACTGACGGAACCTACAAAGTTGTGTACGAACCGCCTGCAGTAGGCAGCGGTGTCAGGGCCACTGCGCCCGATTATAATGATGCGGGCGATATCTACGCTACGGCATGGGAAGGGGAAATTGACGCCGGAGAAGCCGGGATTGCCGGCAATAATGTCACCCTGGCCGCACAGCAGGTCCTCAATGCCCAGAATATTCAGACAACCGGACTTGCTATCGGGTTTACAAAACCCTCTGACAGTTCCGGTTCAATCGGGGGGCTTACCGGTAGCGGCGGCGTTTCGGATACCAGCCTTGCCGGACAGGAAAATACGCAATTGGCTTCAGCACAGAAACGATTTTCAGATGCGTCACAGGAAAACTACACTTTTGAGCCTAAGTGGGTTGATGTTGAAGTCGTGGGATTTGGAAAGGTGGATGACGATGAGGATGACGATGAAGATGAAGATAAGCAAACATAGAAGAGAAAAACTGCACAATGGAGGGGTAAGGTGAAGCCTGGAAAAATAGTTGTGAGCTTGTGGGGCTGTTTTTTAATGATGATAATCATGTCGTCTGTTTGTCTTCCCAACGCAGATGCGTGGTGGAATGAAGATTGGGAATACAGGAAAAAAGTGGCCTTGGATACGTCCTCATCCGGTGCGTATATACAGCAGAATTTAATGGATTTGACGGTTCTTGTGCGGCTGCATTCAGGTAATTTTGACTTCACCAGGGTTAAGGAAAACGGAGAGGATCTGCGGTTTGTCAACGGTGATGACACCACGCTTTTGAAATACCATATAGAGATGTTCGATGCCTTTGACGAGATTGCCCTGGTATGGGTCAAGATCCCTAATATGGCACCGTCCAGCAATCAAAACAGCCTCTGGATTTACTACGGAAATGAGAGTGCTGTCTCAGGCCAGGACAGTAAAAACAGCTTTGATGCGCTCTACCAGGCCGTTTATCATTTCAACGAGTTTGAAGGTACACCCCAGGATGCCGCATCTTATTCCATTCATTCATCAGAATACCTTGCCGGGCAGGGCCTTGCCGGCGTCATTGGCAATGGGGCCACATTCAGCGGTGCCGGACATATGAAAATTCCGGATAACCCGGCCCTGATTTTTGACAAAGGCCTGACCTTTTCAACCTGGATCAAAATATTCCAGGAACAGGATGATGTCTGGCTTTTTCATAGAAAATCAGGTGAGAAAAGTATCTCAATCGGTATAAACGGAACAAAGGTTACGGCTGAAATTAAGGCGGGTGAGATTGTTCACAGTCTGGAACAGACCACAGACCTACCCCTGGAGGGTTGGCATCATCTTGCCGTAACCATTGACCCTGATGGTAAGCTTGTCATTTATCTTGATGGTGCGGAAACCCAATGGATGAAAGCGGAAGCGGACCTGACCGGAATCACGGGAGATGTTTTCGTTGGCGGCGGTGATGACGGGACGCATTATTTTTCCGGCGATATGGATGAACTCAGAATCTCAGGCATTTCAAGGCCCGGGGCATGGATAAGGGGGCTTTTTACATCCCAGGGACCTGACGCAAGCCTTTGTTCATATGCCATTGAAGAGATCAATGAAAGTTCCGGCGGACTGCCCGTTTTTTATCTTGCAACCATATTTAAAAATATAACGATTGACGGGCTTGTGATCATCGGCCTTTTGCTTGTTTTGTCCGGCATTTCATGGATGGTCATGATCAGCAAGGGTGTTTTTTTATTCAGTACCGCAAAGGGAAATAAAACATTTTTAAATACCTACCGGCAGGCAAATGATCCGGTTGAACTCCCGGCGGGTGCAAACAATTTTAATGGATCAGGACTTTACAGAATATATGAGAACGGGTGCAAATCACTTGATCTCAAACAGCCGAAAACAGCCGCTGATTCTGTGGGGTCCGACATCCCGGAAAACAAGCCGGTAATCACACAAGTCAAACTTGACACATTCAAGGCAACCCTTGAACAAGGTCTGGTTGATGAAAGCAAAAGGATGAATGCATGGCTTCTTGTCCTGACCATGTCTATTTCAGGCGGACCTTTTTTAGGACTATTAGGGACGGTGTGGGGCGTTATGAATACGTTTGCTGCAATGGCAGAAGCCGGGGAGGCCAATATCATGGCCATTGCTCCCGGTGTAGCGTCAGCCCTGTCCACGACGGTTTTCGGACTGATCGTCGCGATTCCAGCTCTGTTCGGATACAACTACCTGGCAGGGAGAATAAGGGATATAACTGCGGATTCCGGTATCTTTGTTGACCAGTTTGCTTTGAAAGTGGCTTCGATTTATGGAGAAAAACGGTGAGACGAAATCTTTACAGCCAGGAAAGTTTTGATGAGATAAATGTAACACCGCTTCTGGACCTTGCCTGGACCCTTCTTGTGGTTTTTATCATTGCTGTTACGGCATCTGTCCAGGGGATCAAGGTGAATCTGCCAAAGGCAAGTGATGTGCCAAGTCTTGCAAAACCAAAGACAAAGGCGATTACAATTGACGACAAGGGGCAGCTTTATCTAGATGCATATCCCGTAACCATGGCAGAGCTGGAAACAAACCTGCGTGCCCATAAGGCTGTTGATCCGGAATTTCCAGTGGTTATAAAGGGTGATGCAAAGATTTATTACCAGAACGTCATGGATGTGCTGGATCTTATGCAGAAACTTGAAATATCTCAACTGGGGCTTGTTACCCAAAAACTGGTGAAATAGACAATGAAAAACACCGCAGAAAATAAGAAAAAATTTTTAATTGTGGGCATTTCTTTTCTGGTGTTTATCTGTTTGTGTACATTTTCCTTTTTTGTTTTGAAATTTTTTTTGAAAAATGACAGCGGTGTGCGCAAAAGGCAGATACAGCGGGTCACCCTGGTAAAACCGCCCCCACCTCCGAAGATAAAGGAGAAATTGCCTGAACCGGAGGTAAAGAAAATTGAAGAGATTGTTGAACAAAAGCTTGAAGATCCGGTTGAAGAGAATATGGATGATGCCATGGACGATGATGCGCCGCCTGGAGAAGATTTGGGCCTTGATGCCGATGGGACCGGTGGTGCCGACGGATTTGGCCTCAAGGCGAAAAAAGGGGGGCGTTCCCTGATCGGGGGCAGCGGTGGAGACAAGTCTTTGTTAAGGCGATATGCCTGGTACACCCGGATGCTTCAGGATGAGATTCGTGAAAAGGTTAATTCTTATCTTGAAGGCAAGGAGGACCTTCCTGGCGGAAAGCATAAAATGCTGCTCTGGATAATGCTGGACAAAAAGGGAAATATGGTCCTGAGAAGCATCCCCAAATCGTCTGGGATTTCAAAAGTGGATGATGCTGTAGAACAGGCAATTGCGGGGTTCAGGGTCAGTGAAATACCGCCTGACGAGATGCCTAAATTGCTGAAAATTAAAGTGACGTTTAAAAGCTGAAATGATTTTAGGAAACCACATAAAATGGAGTGTTTGAAAGTGCTTACTGTCTGGAAAAAAATTTCAATTTTTGTAGTTTTGGTGTTGATGGTGACAGGTCTTCACTGCTCTGGTGTTTTTGCTGCGGATATAAAAAAGACAGACGGTTTTGACTCCACAGAAGCACTGATAGAACTGATGAAAGAAAAAGGGGTAATTAATGATGAGGAAGCGCTAGGCTTTTTAAAACGCTACAAAGAACAAGCTGTGCAGACAAAACAGACGATCACAATCCAGCCTCCGGAGAATCAGGAGGAATACATCAAAAATGTTTCAAAGGGTATGACTGAAAAACTGACAAAAGATTTAAGCGACTTGAAAGAAAATTATGAATTCAGGTCTGACGATCTTATCAGAAAGACCATTGTCCTTCAAAGAGAGGTCGAACGGTTGGAGGAGATGATGACCGAAGAACATAAGCCCATGCTTCAAAAATCATCCTGGGCGCAACGGATACGTTTTGGCGGTGATATCCGCTTAAGGCACGAATCGACCTTGTTTGATGAAAATAATGCGACTGACATCGAAGATCCCAGCGACCCGGGGACTTATCTCAATACGACGAACGACAGACACAGACAAAGAATCCGACTTCGGGTGTCAGCAAAAGCAGACCTGATCGACCCGGGCGAAGTCAACACAGGAAAGGTTACGGCGGGTTTCAGGGTTGCTACCGGAAGCATAGACAATCCGGTTTCAACAAACCATACATTGGGCAGCGCCGGCAGCAGCCATTCTGATATTGTACTGGACAGGGCTTACGTTGACTGGACATATAAGCCGGAAGCAGAAGTTTGGGGAGGAAAAATTCCCCAAATTTCACTTACAGGCGGTATTATGGAAAATCCCTGGATGTCCACGAATCTTGTCTGGGACAGTGATCTGGCGTTTGAAGGCGTTTCAGTTAAACTGATTTCAGATACAAATAAGATAAATAATTTCAGCGGTTTTTTTACGGCAGGATATTTTCCCCTTGAAGAATCGGAATGGAATCAAAGTGATAAATATCTTTTGGGCGGACAGATAGGATTTGAACACCGGCCAAGATATGGATGGAAATACAAAATTGCGGCAGCGTATTATGATTACTATAATGTTGAAGGCTTTCCGATAACAAGTACCACCAGAACAACAGCAGACGAACAAGAACTTGCCCGCATGGCCCCCAAATACATGCAAAAGGGTAACACAACCTTCGATATGGATCAGACCGTAGATCCCAATGGAACGACCTATGGCCTGCTGGCAGATTTTAAACTTCTGAACATAACTGGCCAAATCACAAATTCTCTTTTTTATCCGATCTGTATATCCCTGTATGCAGACTATGTTAAAAACCTTGGGTATGATGCAGGCGAAATGGCTAGTAAAGCAGGGGTTTCGCAAAGCTATATTGAAAGCATTTCAGGTGACACAGGATACCAGATTGGTTTAAAGGTTGGATATCCTAAACCAAGACAGAGATGGGCCTGGAATTTGTTTGTCGAGTACCGCTATCTTGAAAGTGATGCGGTCATCGATGCATTTACTGATTCAGATTTCCATATTGGGGGGACAAACGCCAAGGGGTTTATTTTTGGCGGTGAACTTGGGTTGTATGAAAATGTATGGCTTAAAGCAAGATGGATGAGTGCCAACGAAATAGATGACATGCAGATGTTAGGGGATACACAGTTGGACGATCTGTCTGTGGATACGTTCCAGCTTGATCTAAATGCAGAATTTTAAAATCAGGTAAAAATTAATGGCAAAAAAAATAGTTAACATCTTGATAATTTTGATAATGCTGTCCGGACTTGGCGGAACGGGTTATCTTCTGTATGTCAAAAATGGCCTTGATAGGCAAATCGTATCTCTAAATAAAGATATTGAAGACGGTGAAAAAAGACTCCGTGCGGTACAAAAGAAATATGCCCAGGAGAAAGCAAAATTAGGTACCTGTATGCGGGTCAAAATGGCCGAAGAGATAAAGAATGCCAAGCTTATAAAGGAAATAAAGGAATTTGAAAAAGTAAAACTTGCTGTCCGGAGTCAACTGGAAGGGTTTGAGATAAAGATCGCATCTTTGAATACAATAATAGAGAAACTGAAAACAATAAGAGCGGAACTTCAAGAAAGCAGACAAAAGGTAGTGGAAAAATATAGGGCTTCGGTAAAGTCGGAAAGAGAAAAGACAGCTCAGATAAAAGATCTTGAAACGAAAAATAAAACGCTGGAATTTGAAATAAGCCACCTTGAAAAGAAGCTGGATAGAAATTTTAGACATAACCAGAGACTGAGCGAAATAGCCGAGGAACTAACCGAGAAATACAGAAAAAAAGCAGGTCACGGTTCAGAGCCTTTCACAAAACTGGGGATGATTGAGATGGAGCATCTGCTGCAGGATTATATAAAGAAAATAGACAAAGAAAAAATAATCGAACAATGAAAAATTTAATAAAATATAAATTTTTTCCGGCGGCTTTTATTTTTTTTATCTTCGGCATCAGCATTTCAAGTGCTTCTGTAAAGCCTTCGGTTATTGAATATGAAAACGGTATGGTATCCTGCAGTTCAAATAAAATTTCAGTGGTCGGTTTTTTGAAAGAGTTGGCAGGTGTGAGCAATATTGAAATTTACATTTTGAGCCGGATGAAAGATTATGCGCTCCCTGTCGAATTTCGGCAGGTTCCTGTGACCCAAGTTATCAGCAGTCTTCTCAGGGGATATAGTTTTGCTTTGGTCTATACGGAGGGATCTGATATTATAGGACAGATTCATTTCTTTGATAGTACCCAAAGCGGTGATGTTACGCATGTCCTATTGTCCGGTGATGAACCCGATTATTCTAATTTGCCAGCCATGCCGGAAAGCAACTATGAAACAATGGACCCGAAAGAAAGGCAACTGATTTCCAAAATAGAAAAACTAAAAGCGGACATAGCAAGCAGAAAAGCAGAAAAAGATTATAATTTCTGGATTCAGCGTAAAGACCCTAAATATGTTTACAATCCCTGGAATGATCTTGAAAGGTGCAAAGAAAAACTGGAAAAACTGCAATACGAGCAGTGATCTCCAAATTATTATAATTGAGGATATGAAGGATTAAACAATGTTGTCAATTTCTAAAAGGACTATAGTTCTATCTATTATTTTATTTTTATTCGTTTTAGGCGGAATATTTAATACAATCTCTGCCGCCAACAAAGTTGGATATATCAACTTGGACCGGCTGGTTAAGGAATCCAACATGGGAAAAGCTGCCATGGAAAATATAAACCGCCTCAGAAAAGAAAAGCAGGCCATGATCAACCAGAAGCTGCAAACGATTAATGAAATTAAGATTAATCTTGAAAGCGAAGCCGACCTGCTCAAGGATCAGGAAAAAAAAGATCGAGTTGAAGAGTTGAATACATTGATCAAAGAATACAAGCGCATTGTGGCAGATGCCAAAGAGGAGATTGCAAAAGAAGACCGGGAACTGGTTGCCCAAATTTTAAAAAAAGCGGACGGTGCTTTGAAAAAAGTTGCCAAAAAGAATAAATTTACAATGATACTGAAGGACCCCAATGCCATCGGATACCTGGATAAATCAGTCGATATTACAGAAGATGTGCTCAAGGAATTGAATAAATAGTTGTCATAAAAGGCAATTCTTTCTTTAATACACGTGACGATGAGAAATTGCCTTTTCCTAAAAAATTTTAAGGTTCAACGTGAATTTTTAAAGCTCAACCAACGTGTGGGCCTCGCCATATAGAGCGTTATCAATTATGTCACTAATGACTTTCCAGTCTCCTCCGGCAAGTCCGGCCCCGATCTTTGGATACCCCATGCGACGGCCGCCGAACTGTTCTTTCAGGGCGGCAAAAACCTTTGCCACGGCGTCATAATCAACCAGTACCCCATCCCCGGAATAGTGATACTGGGTATAGGCGTTGATCACATACAATCGCCCGGTTGGTAGGTTTATGCATGCGTTTGAATAGCTGCCCAGTTTGGACCTGTCACCGGATTCCGTTGCAAGATCGGCTTCCCAGGCTTGGGGAAATTGGGTGCGGATCTGTTTAGCAATTCCGGCGCCCATGGTGCAAAAACAGTTGCAGCCATGGATAATGAGATCAAACCGCCCTTCCTGGGAGAGATGAATTAAATCGCCTTTTATGCTTTTCATGGGACGTAGTTCCTCAAATCAGTCAAAAAAAATAGTGTGTTTTTAATAACAAAAATCACGAGGATAAGAAATGGGAAACGCAAATTTATCAGTTAATACGCTATAATAAAATTCTGATTTTAGCATGTTTCAGTCCTTCTGATCGCAAATATTCGGATTCTGGGTTTAAAACTTGCAATGGGATTCAACTTTTTCTATAGTCGAAGGGATTCTTGGCAAATATTATAAATAACGAAATGGAGGCGAAAATGAAAAAAGTTGTTGTGAGTCTGTTGGCATTAATTTTTTGTGTCGTGATGATCCTTCCTATGGCGTATGCGAAAACCCAGTTTGTGACAATTGGTACCGGTGGCCTTACCGGCGTCTATTATCCGACAGGTGGGGCTATTGCTAAAATGGTCAACATAAAAAAGAAAGAATATGGAATTCGTGCAACCGTAGAATCAACCGGCGGATCAGCTTTTAATATTAATGCGATTATGAGTGGCGATCTTGAGTTCGGTATTGCCCAGTCAGATAAGCAATTCCAAGCGATGAAGGGCCTTGCGGAATGGAAGGACAGAGGCCATCAAACAGATCTTCGGTCTGTTTTTTCTATTCATGATGAGGCGGTCACATTGATTTCGGCTGTTGAAAGCAACATTATAGATGTGGCGGATTTGAAGGGGAAAATTGTTAACCTTGGGAATCCCGGTTCCGGTCAGCTTCAAAATGCTATTGAAATTTTACAAACCATCGGCATTGATCCTGAAAAGGATCTTACCGCAGAATACATAAAGGCGTCTGAGGCCCCCAGTATTCTCCAGGACGGTCGTATTGATGCGTTCTTCTACACGGTGGGTCATCCGAACGGTGCGATCAAAGAGGCAACATCCGGTGCCCGTAAGGTTCGCTTTACTTCTATCACAGGTGTAGACAACATGTTGAAAAAATACCCCTATTTTTCAAAAACCGTTATTAAAGCCTCCATGTATCCGGGTGCCCAAAATGATGCCGATACACAAACGATTGGTATGAAAGCAACATTGGTGACTTCAGCTAAGGTTCCTGAAAATGTGGTTTATGCGATCACCAAAGAGGTTTTTGAAAATTTTGAAGAGTTCAAAAAACTTCATCCGGCATATGTGACATTGACCAAAGAAGGCATGTTGACAGGTCTTTCCGCGCCGTTGCATCCGGGTGCAAAAAAGTACTATAAAGAAGTTGGGTTAATGAAATAATTTATTAGGGGGCCGGGAGCAGGCGCTGTTTTGCTTTTGGTCCTTTTTTTTACGTTGTTCAGTTTAATTTTAGATCATTCATTTGAGGTCGTAGATGAGTAAGATTAGAATTGATAAGGTGGAAGATGGCTTGGATGAAGCCAAAAGGCTTGCTGAAGAAGAAGAGGGGATCGGGCGAAAGCCGGATGGGTGGCAAAAGTATCTGATTCCAACAATTGCCATTGCGTGGAGCTTGTTCCAGCTTTCTCTGCCAAGATTTGTACTTCTCGATTCGACATATATTCGTGCGATTCATCTCGCGTTTGCCATGGTGTTGGTTTTTCTTAATTATCCTTTGCTGAAGAAACCTATTTTCGGCCTCAAATATTTCGCTAACCATAAACGGATACCGATACTGGACATGGCCATTGCCGCCTTTGCGGCGTATTGTGCGCTCTATCTTGTTATTAACTACGATCAGATTATTTCCCGGTACGGCTCACCTACAACGATGGATATTGTGATCGGGATTGCCTTGGTTGTGTTGCTTCTTGAGGCGGCCAGAAGAACGATTGGGCCGGCACTTCCCGTGATTGCCGGCGGTTTTATCGCCTATTCGTTTTTAGGTCCTTATATGCCTGATTTAATTGCTTTCAAGGGAACCTCTCTCGGGCGTTTTGTGGGGCAGATGACCATGTCAACCGAAGGGATTTATGGTATCCCCTTGGATGTATCGGCCACGATTGTCTTTTTATTCGTGTTATTTGGCGCCATGCTGGATAAAGCCGGTGCCGGTCACTATTTTATACAGCTTGCGTTAAGTTTATTGGGACGTTTTAAGGGCGGCCCGGCCAAAGCGGCCATCATGGGTTCCGGTCTGACAGGTCTTGTGTCCGGTTCTTCCATCGCAAATATTGTAACAACCGGGACATTTACCATACCCATGATGAAAAAAGTGGGGTATGCGCCGACTAAAGCCGCGGCAATTGAAGTTGCGGCATCCACCGATGGGCAGCTTGCGCCACCGATTATGGGTGCGGCGGCTTTTATTATCGCCGAATATGTAAATGTTCCATATATTGAGGTTGTTAAAGCAGCGGCGGTCCCTGCTTTTGCTTCCTACGCTGCGCTTTTTTTCATCTCTCACATTGAAGCCTCAAAAGCGGGTATCAAGGGACTGCCTAAAAGTGAACTGCCGCAATTTTTCAAAACCCTGCTCAGTGGTGTCCATTTTTTAATTCCTCTTTGCATGTTGCTTTATGAGTTGATTGTCGTTCGCCATTCGCCGGAGCTTGCGGCATTTAACGCCATTTTGGTACTGTTTGTTCTTATGGTTTTCCAGTATCCATATTTGGCTTATCGGGAAGGCACACCGATTTTGCCGGCGTTTAAGCGATCTTTTTTGACGATTTTGGAAGCGCTTGCTTCCGGCGCGAGAAATATGGTTTCCGTGGCGCTGGCAACAGCAGCGGCGGGTATTATTGTGGGGGTTGTCGCGTTGGGTTTGGGCAACCTTATATCTGAAATTATCGACGTTCTTTCCATGGGCAATGTATTTCTGATGTTGCTTATTACAGCGATTGCCAGCCTGGTTATCGGCATGGGGTTGCCGACCACGGCAACCTACATTGTTATGGCCGCGTTGACCGCGCCGGCGATTGTTACCATTGGTGGGGCTCAAGGGTTTATCGTGCCGTTGATGTCCGCCCATCTTTTCTGTTTTTATTTCGGTATCTTAGCTGATGATACGCCGCCGGTGGGGCTTGCAGCCTATGCCGCTTCGGCCATCGCCAAATCACCGCCCATTGCGACCGGTATTCAGGGGTTTATGTATGATATCCGGACGGCTATTTTACCATTTATGTTTATTTTTAATTCCGACCTTATCTTGCATAATGTGAATTCATGGTTTCAGGGAATATTGATATTTCTTATGGCCTGTGTCGGCAACTTTGCCTTTGCATCGGCAACCCAGGGGTGGTTTGTCGCCAAAAATAAAAAATGGGAAATTCCATTGTTCCTGTGTGTGACGTTTATTTTGATGCGTCCGGATCAGATTGCTTCATGGCTGGGGATTCCCCATGGGCAGCGATACTGGACATATTTAATTGGATTGGTAATTTACGGTCTGCTTTATTTAATGCAGCGGCCACGAACCGCTCGTGATGAAGCGGCAATAGAGCGTGAAAAAGCAGAAACATAATCATGGAAGTTAAGGGTCAATCTGAGATTTTACATGCACTAAGTGGATCGATTGCGGAAAAGATGTTTCACTCTTCACCTGTTCCCATGCTGTCCTATCGCCGAAAGGAGATTGCAGACAAGCTTTTTAAACGCATCCAGTTGTAATTTTTTATATCCCGCTGCCGTTTACAGTTTGAAAAGGCCCATTCCCTTTCCCCGAATCCTGGGATTTCATGAAATTTGGCACTGTTTTGTCATTTTGGGCAGTGCCTCCCATTTCCGGCTTTCGTTTAAATTTTTAATGTAGGCGTAAGCCATTTTTGTTAACATCCCAAATAACGGCCATGGCCGACCTGGTCTTTCACCGAGGTTGGGCCACAACAAATAATGAAAGAAACGAATCGGTTAATTCAGTTCTTTCATATAAACTTCTTAAATTGCTTTTATATTTTGATGTGCAATTGCGCCATGTACAGATCAAGCAGACCAGGCCGTGGCTGTTATTTCCAATAATCTGGTCATTCACGTTGCATTAGGCAGTGGTATGTCTTAACTTTATGCTTTATAAGATAGTCTCCAGCAATCAACTGGATTCTTTCTATCTTTGTTGTAGAGTGAGTTTGGGTGTTAATAGACCCGACCGGCCCATGGCCGTTATTAATTATTTATCAGGAGATTTTTGTGGACATATATGAAAAAGAAAAAATAACGGATTATCCCTACCTTAACTTAATTCGCGCCAGGTATAAAGACACTGCCGGCGTGGACAGATCCTGGTTGTATGCGTCCAGGCAGAATTCGGCCGTGCCTGATGCCGTAGTGATTGTTCCGTTTCATCAACAGGAGAAGAAACTGGTTATTATCAAGGAGTTTCGGGTGCCGTTGGGCGGTTTTCAGTATGGTTTCCCCGCAGGCCTTGTGGATTCCGGCGAAAGTATTGCACAGGCCGGTCGGCGCGAGCTGTATGAAGAGACCGGCTTAACCGTTACGAATGTGATAAAGCAAAGCCCTGCGATATTTTCTTCATCAGGATTAACAGACGAAAGCATCAGCCTTTTGTATGTGGCATGTGAAGGCTCTGCGAATACCGAACATAATGAGGCTTCCGAACTAATTGAGGTCATGCTGCTCTCCCAGGATCAGGCGGCCGAATGTATACGCCGGGACAATATTCTTTTTGATGTTAAAACATGGATTGTTCTGGAGCGCTTTGCTGCAACAGGCCAGGTGATATAGGACTCGGTCTTTGTTTTCAAATTTTATATATTTTCTGGCAGCTCTGGTCATTTACACCACGTCGGAACTGTTTGACGAACCTTCTGGGTTTGATCCCGGGGCCATTGGGTTCTGCCTGGCCTCAACGGCTGTTTTTGCACTGGTCTGCCGGATTTATTTCAATCGCCTGGCAGTCCATGGGCAGTCTCTACCGGCACAGGATATTGACCAGCGGGTGAACACTGCTGTTTCACGGCTTTCCATTGCAGCGCTGGTGCTGTTTGCCGTAAATATTTATGGATTCCGTGTGAATCATCTTTTGTATGATGTTGCGGTTTTCCAATGGGTGCCTACCCTGGGGGCGTTGCTGTTTCTTGGATTATTTCTTTTTTATCTGATTTTGATATGGAATTTTGCCTATAAGATTCAGAAGCGTTTTTTTACGGCTTCTTTGACCAAAAAAAGTTTTATCCTTTCCAATGTTGCCTTTTGTCTGCCCGCGATGCTGCCCTGGTGTTTTCTGTCTCTTTTAGCAGACTTTTTGGGGCTTTTACCCTTTGAAGGACTGAATCGTTTTTTAAACTCCACGGCCGGAGAGGTGATTTACATCCTTTTTTTTGTCATTGTCATCTCTGTGTTTGGACCCGTCCTGATCCAGCGTTTATGGGGCTGTCGCCCCCTGGCTCCCGGGTTTGATAGGCAGCGCATTGAAAAAACCTGCCAAATGGCTGATCTTAGATACAGGGATATTTTGGTATGGAATCTGTTTGGCGGTGGCATGATTACTGCCGGTGTTATGGGAATTGTCGGTCGATTCCGATATATTCTGGTGACACCGGCGCTGCTTGCTTGTCTGGATGATGATGAGGTCCAAGGTGTGATTCTGCATGAAATCGGTCATGTCTATCATCGGCACATGGTTTTTTATCTGTTTTTCTTCGCCGGATTTATAGCCTGTAATTTTGTTTTTTTTGAGCCCTTAATGTTTATAATTTATTTAATAAACCCCTTGTATGGAGGGGTGGCTTTTTGGGGGTTCAATCAGGATACAGTCCATGCGGCTATCATCTGTCTGGTACTCATCGGTTTGTTTATTCTCTATTTCCGGTTTGTTTTTGGTCTGTTCATGCGGCATTTTGAGCGTCAGGCTGATCTGCATATTTTTAAATATACAGATTCACCATCAGCATTGATCTCAACCTTTTACAAGATTGCATCCCTAAGCCGCCAATCCATTGACAAACCAAACTGGCATCATTTCAGCATCGGACAGCGTATTCGTTTTTTGGAAAAGTGCCGGATGAATCCGGGAATGATTCAAAACCACCATAGGAAAGTGAAAAAAATGATTACCGGATATCTACTTGCTGTCGGTATCATTTTTTTGATTGGGTATAGTGTGAGTTATGGCTGGCTGAATACCCCTTTTACCCAATTTGTTGCCGGAAAAATTTTAAACCGTCAGCTTGAGCTTGATCCCGATAATTCTGATTTATATGTGCAGGTGGGTGATTTTTATTATGATGCCCGGCAATATGAGAAGGCAATCGTGGCCTATGAAAATGTTTTAAAAATTGATCCGGCTAATGTCCATGCGTTAAATAACCTGGCCTGGCTTCTGGTTACATGCCCGGATAAAGCGTTTCGAAATGCGGCCAGGTCCCTGGATCTTTCCAGCCGGGCTGTGGATATAACAAGGCAAGCATATGTATTGGATACCTATGCCGAAGCGCTGTATGTGAATAATCATAAAGCCCGGGCATTGGCCGTTGCAAAGCAAGCCTTTGAGATCTCGACCGATAGAAAAGAATATTACAGGGCGCAGGTCATACGATTTGAAACAGCACTGCAGAACTGAAAATTAAGGGTACAGTCCCACAGGAAGAAAGCTCATGCCGGCTATGTGGACAGCCTGTTTAACAAACCGGTCCCCCCGTTCTGCCATGATCAGGGCCATCGTATCTGATAAAATAATGAGTTTTCCAAAAATTCGCTCAAAGCTTAAATTGGGTATGTCCCCTTTCCAGGTGTTGGTGATAAGGCACAATTCGCCGGTGGATGCACGTCTGTTTTTCAGGCGCCATACCAGTATTTCTATGTTTCTGGCGGAGTTGTAAAAATTTTGGGAGGAGAGAAAATCAAGCATGAACAGGTGGCATTTGTTGTTAAAGGCCATGTGCAACATGGTGAATAGTCCGTACATGACCGCATACACCCGGTCTCCTTTATAATCGGATTCGAGGCCCGCCAACATGGCCTGGGTTGATCTTCTGCCTGTGAGGGCCGGCTCCGGGGGCGGAGCAGGGCATTTGAAGATCGCTGAGATCCTTGATTCTATAGTTGCTCCCGGGGTTTTAGCCAGTTCCCCGGGATTCATTTTGTATAATTTTTGGGTAAGTGTCTTTAGAAGCGTCAGTGTCTGGTCAATATAGATATCCGATACCATATTGACATCGGATTTAGCCAGGGTCTCAACGCTGAATCTAGATGAGACACATCCGGCAGATAGAAGTGAAATGCTGACAAGAACAATACTGGTAACCCACTTAAGAAACGTGCGCTGTTTGAAACTCCTCAAGTCCCTGGTGCATTGTCTTGACTGCCAGTTGGATGCAGTGATGCTTTTTTTCCGGTATACTTTCAAGAACCCTGAAAACATCTCCATCATTAATTTTTAAAGCCTGCTCAATGGTTTTTCCCTTTACAAGATCCACTGTCGCCATTGCTGCAGAGATAGCCCCTGCACATCCTGCGATCTCATATTTAGCATCTTGCACAATTTCGTGTTCATCGACCTTTAGATAGATTTTCATTGTATCACCGCAAGAGCCGACTTTAAAGGAAATTTGATTCGCATCTTCAATGGAACCCATATGTTTTTTTCCAAGATAATAGTCAATTGCCGGCTCACCATACCCGGCTTCGGACAGCATTTTACGTTCTGAATCCTGTATTGTAATTTCTGTGACCACTTCATACATCCTTAATTGTATGCCCTTACCAAAAATAAATATTTTATCGGGCAATGAAATAAAATATTTTTCCCGGTACATAAATATAATAACCCCTCTAAAATAATGAATTCCATTTTGATGTCAAGGGTAATGACTATTTTCGTCTTATTGTTTTTACGATTTTGTCTGCGATAGGGTATTGAGAATAAAGATTTACCCGTTATATTCCCTTTTTTGCATAAAATCTTTAAAGTACTGCAAATAGGGCTTGTGATTATAGCCAGTTATGATATTCTATATCAACTATTTCGACAAAGTCAGCCATAAACAGTTAAATGTTGTAATGTAAATATCTAATTCATTGTCATTTTGGTTAAAGGAGATTCGTTCATGAAAGAGTTGATTAAACTTATGGCGAAAGCGCTGGTTGATGATCCTGAACAGGTTGACGTACAAGAGATCAAAGCTCAGCAGACCCTTGTGTTGGAATTGCGGGTGGCTAAAGAAGACTTAGGAAAAGTGATCGGAAGAAAAGGCAGGACCGCCCAGGCCATGCGCACCATTCTTGCCTGTGCCTCTGCAAAGGAACAAAAAAGGGTCATTCTGGAGATTGTTGAATGAGACGATAATGGACGTATTTTTTAATTCTCCTCCTTCCGGGAAGCCATGAGAATTTCATCTTCATTTGTGTCAAGGTTTTGCGATAGTCTATTATATCTGCATCTTGAGTGTTTTGAAGCTTAAATTCTCATGACTTTTGCTTTGTTGGACTTTGTCGTTTTATCAAAAAAATCTGTGTAATCTCTATAAATCTCTCAATATTCGTTGTGGGTTAGGGCGGAGTGCTGATAAGCTGTAGTCCTGCCATAGTTGGTTATTTAAATTCAATTCATCTGTTGCATTGATTTCCCTACGGTTTTTGAAAAAGGTTCCCGTTACGAGACAATTAAATTATGAGAAATTATATCAATAATGTCTCATTCTGTGATATGGGTAACTTCCATATTTTATTTCCGTTGTTTTAATGAAAGGGGCGGCGCCAATGCAAATATTTAGAAAGATTTTTTGTTTAATACTGTTTTTTTCCCTGCTTTCTTCTGTTTCGGTCATGGCTGCAGATAAGGGTGATTTCAGCATAAAACCGAGTACGAATAATGGCAAAAAATGGCGCATTGGATATTTTGAGGGTGGAGAATATATTAATTATCAACTCAATTTTCTGGGGATTGTCAGGGGATTGATGGATATGGGATGGATGGAAAAAAACAAAATTCCGGATCAGCCCGGTGAGCAGACCGCTCAATTGTGGCAGTGGTTGGCAAACAGCACTGAGAGCCGGTACATTGAATTTGTCAAGGATGCGCATTACACGGGTCGCTGGGACACGCCGCGTATTGAGAAGATGGTGCCGAAAATTATTTCCCGTCTGAATAGTAAAAAGGATATTGATCTGATCATTGCCGCCGGCACTAAAGCGGGGCTCAAGCTTGCCACAAATGCGCACAAAGTGCCTACCCTTGTTATTTCAACCACGGATCCCCTGGCTGCCGGGATTATTGAAAGTGTTGAAGATTCAGGTTTCGATCATGTCCATGCCCGGGTTGATCCCTATCGCCATGAGCGTCAGATACAGCTCTTTTATGATATTATTAAATTCAACAAACTTGGTATTGCTTATATGGATACTGATCAGGGCCGTAGTACTGCAGCACTGGATAGTGTTAAAAAAGTGGCCGATGAACGCAGGTTTAAAATTGTTCCCTGTTTCACCACAGATGAAAGCGTAGATGTCAGAAAAGACGAGGAGAGTGTAAAAAGATGCTTTGCGGCTTTAGGGAAAAGCGCTGACGCTATTTATGTTACTACCCAGAACGGTGTAAATGCTGACAGTATTCCTGAGCTTGTGAGTATCGCCAATAAATACCGGATTCCTACGTTTACCCAGTCCCATTCCGAGCAGGTGAAATATGGATTTTTAATGAGCATCTCCAGGGCAAATTTTCAATATGTCGGTCGGTTTTATGCCAAGACTATGGCTAAGATATTTAACGGCGCTAAACCCAGGGATATAGGGCAGTTGTTTGAAGACCCACCCAAAATTGCCATTAATTTAAAAACGGCTGAATTGATCGGTTATGATCCGCCTGTTGATGTTTTAAGTGCGGCGGATGAGATATTTGAGGATATTGAAATCCCTAAAAGATAAGTTGATTAACTAAAAATTTATTAAAAGGTCCGGCCATGTGCAGGGCCTTTGTTACGTTTCAGCCGGGTGCCCACAAAGAGGCACTTTTCCCCACAGCTCTCTGGAACATGCCTGTGCCACCATCTGCTGCCAGCCCGATTGACGGGTAATTGGAGCGCCTGCATCTTTAAGCGCGCCGAAGAGACCAGCCATATGGGCCTGGGTTACAGTCAGGCCAAACGCTTTATTCAGATCGTCTTTATTGATTCCTCCGGCCTGGATGATTTCAATGGGGCCTGCCGGTAACAATTCGTTGGCCTGGCCGGCACTCATGAATGCCAGCATCCCGTCCTGGTAAAGCGTTGTGGGTATATCACGTATCATTTTCTCATTCGTAGCGTCTGATTGTGCGGCAAGGCTGTCGGCAATACCGTTTTTCATCCAGGAGAGATATGCGCCTTGGAACACGCCGCCTACACAGTTAAATCCCCTGGCAAAACAGATGAGCAGAAAACAGGTGAACAAAGATGGTAACAGTTTTTGTTCTTCCAGTGCCTGGATAATTTCATCCCGGGCGAAATGTATGGTAAAATAATCGCCTCGGTCATCCCTGCCGCACAGACAAAGATGGTTTTTAATCGATTTGAATAACAGGGGGATCCGGCGGCCATGCGCATCAATTCCCCAAAAAAAAATGGTGCCTGTCCCAGTTGCATTCGGTTTTCCCAAAGCAGTCTGTCTGGCATTGAGCCTGTCGACAAACCAGCATCCTGGGCAGCCGTCCAGATGTTGAATAATCATGTCGCGCAGTGGTGTGTTGAAAAAGATGCGATATGCAAGACTGTTTTTACGGCTCAGGTCTTTGCTCAGTAAAAAGGCGGTAATTTTTTCTATCTCTAAGTATATAATATCCGGCGGCTGGTCACTGGTTTTAAGCATGCGTTTGCCAATCCGCTGGTTGACGATCATGGCCTGGGTTGCGTATGTCTCCTGGCTTAGTACCCTGTCATCGGCGTATTCATCTTCCAAAAGGCTTAAAATTGTTTGGGTGGTGACTTTAGAGATCTGGTTTTCTTTTTCCCATGTACTTGTTCTTTGCATGGCCCTTTGCAGCATAGCCATGGAAAAGGGTTTTGCCAGACTGGTCATGGTTCGGTTCTCATTATTCGGGAATACTGGTAATCTTAACGGCAATTCTTTTTTGACACCTGATCCGCCTGCGTATACCAAAAGTCCCCGGGCATAGGTGGAGCTGTTAAGCGGCACATTGCCGAAACAAAAAATCGGGATTGTTGTTCCTTTGTGCCGGCCCATGAGCGTGCCGGCACCGTAAAACAGGTTTCCCTGTACGGAGTTGGCAAAATAATCAATGCCGAGGTGTGTGGTGGTCATGACCGTGCCCGACGCCGTTAAGTCATTGGCCGTACGCGTGGCTAGGTTTTTTCCCAGAATAGGATTAATTTGTTCAAAAACAGCTTGCCAGATGTCATCCCTGGACTGAAAGGATAGACCGGGGGGGATGTTGAAGTGTTCCGTATATGCCCTAAGGGACATATGCCCAAAGGTGTTCAAAATATTTTTTACCACGGGAAGTTTATGGCAGACCATTTCCAGATATTGTGATGCATTGGACTGTGAATGCAGTGTCATAAAGTTATCCGATTAACCTATAAATATAAAGATCAGGGTAAAAATCAGGTAGGCCGCTGCTGTTACGGCAATACCTGAATCTGACCCCAAGGTGATAAAAAGCCATCCAAACAGGATGGGACCGGTCACCTGACCCAGGCGCAAAACAGCATTCAAAACGCCGATGGCAATACCGCCACCCAGTTGTTTGGTGATTTGAAAATCTAGCACATATGCACTTCTGACCGGAATAAGGCAGGCGGAAAGTCCTAGAAGAAAGATGGAGACCGTAACGGATATAATACCGGAGACGTCTTTGAAAAAATAAAAATTGACAATGCTCAGACTGCCGATGAAACTGCCCATGACAAGGTATTGTTTTTTGTCTTTGGACCGGCCCACAAGTTTCGAAATATGGGGCGATACATACATTAAACAAATGCCGTAAATCATAAAAATCCGGCCGATATTGGACTGGGAAACGCCAATGCCTTTCAGGTAGATGGGGCTGTAATAATTCATAAAACCGATAAGCACGATATACCAGGGAAGCCCGTAAAATACGATGAGTGCGAAAATTTTACGATTGAACAGGAAACTGAATACCGAGGGGGCCCGGGTTGTAGGACGCGTTTGATTTGTCGGAGTGGAGCTATGTGCCCGGACATTTGGTTTTGGGTACTTGAGAGCATCGTTCATGATGAAAAAGGTATACACGATCAGCAGCAGCACAATCGTGCCGCCCACCAGAAAGACCGGGGCATAACCGATACGATCCGCCAGCATTGCGCCGGTAGCGCCACCACAGATACTGCCTGCATATACCCCGGCCCACAGCTGGGCCATACCCTGGGCACTGTTTCTATATGTGGTATATGCAATGACAAATCCCTGGGCCGCCATCAAAGACAGGCCGTAACCCATGCCTACCAGACCTAAAGCAATAAGAAAGTACAAAGAAGATGGTGCAAGCCAGGCACAGATAAACCCTGTCCCGGATAGAAACAGCCCGATCAGAAAGGGTTCAGCCCAGCCTCGTTTGTCACACCATGCACCTGATATCAGTAATGATATGGAGGTGAACAGCATCTGCGTGGAAATGGGAAGGCCCATGATTATATTTTGGGAAAGCCCCAGTAATGGCGCAGATGGGTTGTACAATGCGGCCATGTGGAGGGGAAGAAACGAAATACAGGTATCTACCCCGAAAAAAAGCATGAACGCCACCGGACGGATGGATGTGTAATGCACCTGCCTTCTTTGCGTACGTGTCTTTTGTGTAATCCGGCGTTCAATAAGCTGGAGTTCAAGGATCAGCAGTTCCACAAAAAAGAAAATAGAGATCCCAAGCACTGTGATGGAATCCAGGGCGATTGATTCAAGTTTATTGAACAAATAGTCTTTTGAAATATGAATGGTCAGTTTGCCGGCCAATTCACCGGTTTTTAATTTCTGTGTGCTAAGCAGGTTCTGGGTGACGGTGTAGTTTGGGTCAATTTTCAAAAAAAGCGTTTCGCTGTCTGAAAGTTTGTTTTTTTCTGCGTTTGTCCAGTTATACATACCGTGCTGGGTGGCGGAGTAAAGTGGCGCTGACTTGTCATCGGATATGGTAATGCTGTCAAGTTCAGGAGAGACGGCAATGACATCAGCCAGCTTTTGGTCCAATTTTATCAGCCGCCGGATATCCAGGCCCTTTGCCAGTAAATATTCAATATCCTGTTTTAACAATTTAGATATAACAAGACTTTTCTGGGTGGAGGCATTCAGAAAATGGTTTTTGAATTCAAACAGATTGAACAGGCTCAAAGTGATCTGGGCCAGGCAGATGATAACAAAAAAAGCCGCAGAGATTTTAAGTTTGATTCGTCCTAACGTTTTTTTAGATTTGTGGGGATTCAGAGGTAAAGATTGCAGGCATATGAATAAAAGTGCCATGGCAATGAAAAGCACCACCGCAATCAGGTCAATATTTTTCATTACGATGGCGCGCAACATGGATTTTATCTGTTTTTGGCTGAAAGCAACCGTTACCGTCGCCACCCATTTTGAAGGCGAAAATTGTTTCACCGGCAAGGAAAGATAATATACGCCTTCATATTTTATCGAGTTGCTTTTAACAGGTTTTTTTGTGCCCTTGATTATTGACAGTCGAACGGCATCAGGCAGGTCTGTACCCACAACCTGTGTTTCGCTACTATATAAAATATGTCCATCCGGGTAGGTAATGAAAATAATAATATCATTTTTATTCGTGGCGAATTTTTCTGCTTCCCCCTGTTGAGAGGCCATATGCTGCCGGGTTTCCAGGATCAGTTTGTCCATCCCAATGAATTTATCGATGCTTTTGCCGAATCGAAGCGCTGTTTCCAGGTTGCGCTGAAGATCCTGTGCCATTACATTGTTTTTGGAAATAAAGGTGTCTACATACAGTTTTTCAAGGGTTGCAGAAGTTAAAAGAATGTTGAACCCCAGTGCCAGCACCAGCATGATAAAGACACCCAAAAACAGGTGAATCCGAGATCTGTTTTTTCCCCATTGAATCATAGAACAACCGGCCTGTCGGTTTATTCCAGGTAACGAATTTGGGTAAACGGTGATATGAGGCTTTGGAGAAACGCCTGGTAATTCATTGTGAAATCTACAAAATCCCCTACTTTAAAAGGATGACTGCAATCCGTGATATCTGCCAGGGTATAGTTGGAGTTTACAGAAACAATTTGGATACCCGGGATCAAAGCTGTTAATCCCGACGGGCAGGTATCGCAAATGCCGAAATTGAGAATCGCGCGTTTGCGTATGCCCTGGCGGCCAAATTGAGGCTTGCCGCCCAAAGCATCCTTGCCGCTTCGTTGGGGCGGCATCACTCGTTTTTCCTGTATCTCAAGGATATCGCTTGTGAATGTGACTACCCGGGTATTCAGATCCGGATGCACCTGATTTATGGTGGGGATGGTGCCTAAAAATACGGACTCTCCTAACCGTATATTGTTGATTCGGCTGGGAAGCTGGTCGTGCTGCATCCATTTGAGCACTACGGAGCCACCCACGGACACGGTTTTGACCTCAACGTCGAGTTCAAATTCAATCTGATCCGCCAGTTCGGAGATGATTCCAAGATTGTGTGCATCCGGCAGGGTGCCGGCACAACATCCCAAATTGGTACCGATGCCTGCAAATTTAATATTTTGGGGGCTGATTTGGTGAATTTTACGCACGGTATCCACCACCTGGTCGGGCATCACACCTTCCCGTAAGTCACCGGTGTCCACCATTAAAAGAATGCTGTGGGAACAATTCATGGCAATGGCGGTTTGGTTGAGTTGTTCAATAACGGTTATTTCAGAATTGAAACTTGTATCGAAATGCTGAACAATAGCAGGTAGTTCATGGATTGATGGCAGGGTAATGTATATGGGCCTCTTAAAAAAGATCGGGTTTGTTATTGGGCATTCAGGCACCTTTGATATTCCAATGTTTTCAAAACCTAAGTCCATCATCTGACTGATTATCTTTTGGTCTGCACAAGGGTCTTTGATAATTCCGGTGATGCCCAGGTGATGTTCCCTGCAGTGCCGAGACAGAAAACGGATGTTGTGACGCAGTCTCTCCAGGTTCAGTAGTAGGTGGCTCATAACGGTGTTAACTATTTATTTATGGAATTTTATCATCAGCATGGCAATATCATCGGACTGGGAAGCAGCGCCGGCATGTTTTTTGATACGCTCTAAAAGATTGAGTACAATCGTCTCCGACGGCAGATCCCTGTTGTTTGACACTTCATCAATCATTCGTTGATTTGAAAACGGCTCTCCTTCCGTGTTCATGGCTTCGTTCACACCATCCGTATATAACATGAAGCCCTGTCCATTGCTAAGGGTCAGGGTACTGTCCGAATAAATCATGCCGGGCATGGCACCGACAAGGGGTTCTTTTTTGCTTTCTATGAAACGTGCCCCGTCACGGGTCGTAATAATGGGCGGGTTGTGACCGCCATTGGCATATATAACCTGGCCTGTGCGAATATTCAAGGTCCCAATGACAAGGGTCACAAACATGGTGCGGGGGTTATCGGAGCTTAGAACGTTGTTGATACTGGTCATCATCCGTGCAGGTGATACATCTTTTCCACTGAACACCCGGATAAGGGTTCGGGTGACTACCATGAACAGGGCTGCAGGAACACCCTTGTCGGAAACATCTCCTAACGTAAAAACGACATGGTCATCATCGAGCTGGAAAAAATCATACAGATCTCCTCCAACTTCCTTGGCCGGTTGCAACGTTGCATACAGATCTATCTGATCAAATTCAAGCAGTCCCGGAAAAGTTTTAGGCACCATGCCCATCTGGATTTCCCTGGCTATGCCCAGTTCACTTTCAATGCGCTGTCTGGTTGCAGTAATGTTGATCAGATCCTGGATGTTCCGGCTTAGCTCGTGGCGCATAAGGATAAATGAGGCCGCCAGATTGCCTACCTCATCTTTGTATTTTTCAGGCAGATCGTCCACCGGCGTTGATTTTTCCATTGGTTTGGTGAAATCTAATTTCGGAATTTTTCTGGCATAGGATGACAATCTTTGCAACGGCGTCGCAATTCGGCCTATGATGATGATAATAGCGACAAGACCTGCCATGGACATCATCACGATAATCAGGCTCTGCCGGATAACCAGTTGTTGGGCCGGCAGTTTGATTTCCTGTAAAGGGATGATGACACTGATGTACCACTTGAAAGGTTTGAAATAATAACAATAGGCGATCATTTCCCTTGCGTTTTTATCCGGGTTGTCCGGCAGATAACGAAAGTGTGAAAATTCAGCGGACGCATTTTGACGGATATCGTCATTGATGAGATTTCCAGTCAGTTGATTGACCACGGTACTCATTGCCCGGGACTTACTTTTCTGGTTGGGAATGAGTGCCGCACCTGATTCCTCAAAAATATACACAAAACCGCTATCGGCAATTTTCAGGCCCTGGGTATAATCGGTCAAAGAAGATGTGATTTGTTTTTCTTGTTTTTCCGCCAGAGCCTGGATTCGGCTGATATCAACGGATACACCGATGGTCAGTGACCAAGGTGTAAATGGTGTGAAATACGCCAACACTGACGCGTTTTCCTGGCTTTGGTCAAGGTTGAAAGCTGCAAAATCTCCCCTTTGGGTCAGGTTTTCAAACTGCATGACCTGGGCTATGTTTCTGTGCTTGACGTCGTTTAATGACTTGAACGAAAGGGGCGATACCTGTTTGTTGGAAGATGCCGTTATATTGGATTGTGCATCGATAATATAATAGTTTATATTATCGAAGGGAGCTGTTTCAAGCCAGGACAGTGCCTGTTCAAGGTCGCGGGGATCCTGTGATTTATCCTTGGCTGCAAAACCTGCAAATACCGATGCGATAATTTTGGCCGTGTCTTTTAACTGGCTGCGTTTTAAAAGAGTGAGTGAGCGCTTTTCTCTCAGAAGATTGTGGTAATCTCCTTCAATAATCAAATCCAGGGAGTGCAGAATGTTCAAAGCTGAATCCTGCTGGGCTGCCAGCATGGCGTTACCCACATCCCGGTGGGTGGAAAAGATGTTGAGCAGGGTAGAGATCCCCATGACTATAATAACAGCAAATAAAATTTTTCCCTTAATCGTTGAGAACATTGTGGTTCTGCTCACTCCTCATATTCATATATCTGAACGGTAACAGTTTCTATCGCAACAAGTCTTTTGATTATACATTCAGTATGATTAGCCTATACTACCGTTGACCTGCAGGTCTATAAAATTCTATAAAATCGTAAAGCGATGTTGATATTTTATAATTGATTTGCCTGTAAAAAAGGCGTTAAAAATATAGCATCAAGCAAGCCAAAGACGTATTAAATTTTTATGATCCCTTCTCTCATACCGGATATCTTTTACAAATTGTTTTACAAGGTAAATGCCAAGTCCCCCCGGTTGTCTGTATTCAAGGGGCAGAAATATATCAGGGTCTTTTTGTTCAAGTGGATTAAATGCAGGACCATTATCCGTGATCCCAATAAACACGGCTTCATCCTCAATGCCGGTACAAACGGCGATAAACCCGGTCTTTAAATCTTTGATCCCGTAAGTTGTAATGTTTATAATCAGCTCTTCAATGATAAGATCAATTGCAAAGCATTTATTTTTATTGGCCGGTTCCAAACAAAGCGCAGACTTAACGAATTCCTGGATACTGCAAACAGATTCAATTTCAGGTTTAAACGTTTTTGTTTCCATTGAATCAGCCTGTTTCTTTATTTAAAATTTTTATGCAATGTTGGGGTATCGTTAATTATCGTGTAATGTTTCAATTTATCTTTTATAGTAAGTAAATTCAAGCCAATAAACTTGCATGTTTGATTGTGCTGCTGTTCATTAATTAAAAAGTTATGCAATGTTGGGACTATGGCTGATGGGTTAATAAATGCAGCTTGCTGATACCCAAATAATTTGAAATATGATATACGTATTGGATTGGTTTCGACGCTTGTCTGTAAATAGAACATTCAGTTGATATATGCACGATCCCTCCTTCCTTCCTTGTTAGAGATCCCGATGCAATGGGAGGAGGCACCGGAATCATCAATAGCGATCGAATATGGGACAGCATAATTTTTATTCAGATAATATCGGAGTGTAAAATGGATATCAACATAGATGAACGTCCTGATGCGCTTGTTGTTTCCGTTGCAGGGAAAATAGATGCATCTAATTCCCCAAAGGTTGAAAAAGAGATTGCGACATACACGGCATCCGTTCAGAAAGTTGTGATCCTGGACCTTTTGGGGATGGAATATATGAGCAGTGCAGGACTCAGGGTCGTTCTTGTATTTGCCAAAAATCTTAAAGCAAAGGGACAGGATCTCATTATTTCAGGTCTACAGGGGCATGTCAAAGATGTGTTTGAATTGTCAGGGCTTTATTCCATTTTTAAAATATTTCAAACCGTTGAAGATGCATTGAACTCTATTTACCAATGAGGACCTGCCCCCGGGATGTAAAAGAAGACCTCGATCCAATCATGATGGTTTCCATAATAGGTGGATTCACAGCATTTTTAGATTGCCATTCAACAATAAAATTCGCCCCGGACCCTCCGGTCTTGTCATCATAGTCCACGACATAGCGAACGGATCCAAAGGCCTTGAGAAAAACAGGTGAAGGCAGGTATTGTTTTATAAGCACACCCTTGGTGTCGTAGTAATCTACGGATATAATTTTGATGCCGTGGGTCATGTCAGTATTGCGGATGCTTAAAGTAACGGTTAAAAGCGAAGGAATTTGTCTGTTCCCCGTGTAAATATGTGAATATGCGGGGATATAAACTTTTTGCCCCTTTGACAGAGATGGGGCTTCCTGGGTAAATGCCGTTCCTGTTGTCCACAACAGCAGGCCAATCAGTAACATTGGATAGCCCGGGAAGTATATTTTTTTCATCATTATTATCACCTATAAGCGACCCGTTTGAAGCCGCTTTATATTAATTCTTAATTCTGGTTAAGACTAACCTGAGTCTATTCATTTTAGCAAGTCCGACTGATAAAATTTTTTAGCGTTTTTTCATCCTTATCATATCCACATAAAATCTACTTGTCTGTTTCTCTGTGTCGTGCAAGAAACGTAATCCGAGATGAAATCCTTGTAACCAAAATATCCGTTTTATGGACGTTGTGTTTTTAATTATTTTTAATTTCAGTATGTTATCATCGTGGCATGGGGGTTGCTGTCTACAGGAATTCCAAGGACGCGGAAAATTTAGACTGTCCGCATTAACCCGAATTTTTAGAAAGGAAATGAACAATGAAATGCAACAGCGAAAAAGCAACACGTCTGGTCAGGTTTTCAATCGTTTTGGTCCTGGCAGTAACCGGATTTTGGATTTTCTTTTTTTGCATATCCGCCACAGCCATGGCAACCGATGCCGACACTATTGAACAGCAAGCGTCTTCAACCGATGCTCAAGCGCCCATGGCACCTGAAGTCATTACCACTGACGCCGAAAATGTTGACACTTCCGTCCTTGGTGAAAAGGACGCCCAACCCCCTGTTCTTGAAGAACAGGTCTCCGAAACCCAGGAAAAAGCAGTGAACGCAAGTGCCGTGTCTATGGATTCGGAACAATCACCTTCAGAAGAAGAAAAACAGCAGTTTTTGTCCAGACAGGTCTATTTTGCCTTTAACAGCTGCCAACTCGATGAACAGGCCCAGACCCTGGTCCGGGAACAGGCGGCATGGTTAGCGGCCAATCCCGGCGTCTGTATTGAGATCATAGGCTATTGCGATCAAAGTGGTCCCAATGATTACAACATGGCCCTTGGGAAAAAAAGGGCCAATGCAGTGAAGAACTTTCTTGAAAGTCTTGGGATTGAGCCCCAGCGTCTGACCGAGGTCAGCCATGGGGAGAAATCTCCTATCCGCAGCACCACGAATCAGGCTGCCGCCCGCATCAATCGGAGAGTTGAATTTAAAATTCAGCCGGCCGTCTGATTTCCCGCCTAAAGTGGCCCGGATTTTTGACCTCCTGTACAGGGGAGGGGGTGGAGCCATCATCCCCTGGCAGGAAAAGCGTTTATCCCTCCTTGGTTAAGGGTCCGGGCGCTTTTTCTACAAGAACGTTTTAATAAGTTGTGAATTACTTTCTCGTTTAGTTGTGGGCTGGGTCTGGATATTGATGAATCAGTTCAGCCCACGGCCAATAGTAGTAATAATCTTCGTAACCCTTTCTTTACTAATTCCGGACCAGATGATCAACCCAAAAACTGTTTTTTAGGATTTGATGGTTTTAAGTCCGGTTTGAATGGTTTCCATCTCACTGCTGAAACGGTCCATTAGCCTATCATCAAGACCATTTCCTTCTTTTAAACACATTTCTAATGCTAGACTTGCGGACTGTAACGACTTTGCTCCCAGGTTCCCGGCAACGCCTTTGATGGAATGTGCAAGACGCTGGGCGTCTTCCATTTTATTTTTTTCGATTAAGTTACGGATATCTGCGGCGGCATTGGCATAATTGCGACGGATTTTTACCAGCAGCTTTAGGTATAATTCCCGGTTACCACCAACGCGGCGTAAACCATCATCGATATCAAATCCGGGCAGTTCAGACGGAAAATCACCCAGGTTTTCTTCCTTGGGCTTTTTAGGTGCTGTCTCGGGTTGAGATTTTTCAGAACGTTCTGTGTTTACAGGCAATATCCACTGGATCAGGGTGTTGAACAGTTCCTTGGGGTCAATGGGTTTGGTCACATGATCCTGCATACCGGCGGCAATACTTTTTTCCCGGTCACCGGTCATTGCGTGGGCTGTCATGGCGACGATGGGCAGTTTGCCGGCTGTTTTAAACTCACGAATCCTGGCCGTGGCCTGTATACCGTTTAGTTCGGGCATCTGAATGTCCATGAGTACCAGATTGTATTTCCGGGCTTTTATTGCATCTACCGCCTCCTTACCATTGTTGGCCACATCCACGGCTAAGCCCGCACTTTCCAGAATTTCCACTGCGATCTGCTGATTGATTTCATTATCTTCGGCTAATAGAATGCGCGCCCCCTGTATTGCTTTTGCCTTGGTCAGGTAATCATTACGCTGTTGCTTTTTGCTTGTCTCGTTACGTCCATAAGCTGTCATAATTGAATCATAGAGTGTGGACTGGGTCACAGGTTTGGTCACAAATCCGTCCAAACCTGTTTTCCGTGCCTGGTCCTGGGCTTCCGCCCGGTCGTAGGCTGTGGCCATTATGATTTTGGGCATTGGCTCAAGGTCCTTCATGCCATGGATCTGTCGGCAGGTTTCCATACCGTCCATCACCGGCATTTTCCAGTCTAACAAAACAATTTCAAAAGAATCAGTCTCACTTGGTATTTTAAGCATTTCAAGTCCAGACATTCCACTATTAGCGGTTTGGACCCTGAATCCCATGTTTTCGAGATAAGATTGGAAGATTCTTCTAGCGGCCTCATTGTCGTCTATTACGAGCACTTTTTTCTGGTGCAGGTCATCGTCGGCCGTCACCTGCTTGCGCATACCCAATTCATTGCCAATTTTCAATAGTGCCGTAAAAAAGAATGTAGAGCCTTTGCCGTATTCAGATTCGACGCCGATACCGCCGCCCATTAATTCAGAAAGTCGTTTGGATATGGTCAGTCCTAATCCTGTACCGCCATATTTTCGGGTAAAGGAGCAGTCAGCCTGGGAAAAGGCATGAAACAGCCTGCGCTGCTGTTCCTGTGTCATGCCGATCCCAGTGTCCCGCACTCCGAAACGCAGGACCGCCGTGTCTTCTTTCTGCCCGTCCAAGGTGCAGAAAAGCTCAACCTCACCCTGCTCGGTAAATTTGCAAGCATTGGCTGCCAGATTAACCAGAATCTGCTTTAAACGAAGGGGATCTCCAATGAGGCAACGGGGCACTTTGGGAGATATATGTACCAACAGCTCCAGACCTTTTTCCGTTGTTTTGATCGTTGTGAGGTCTGCAGCCGCAGCCATAACATCATCAAGATCAAATTTCACAGATTCAATGTCCAATTTTCCAGCTTCAATTTTTGAAAAATCCAGGATGTCGTTTATTAGGCCCAGCAATGAATTTGCAGCAGCGTCTATTTTTTTGACATAATCCCGCTGCTTGAAGGTCAGATGGGTCTTCAATGCCAGATGACTCATGCCGATAATGGCGTTCATGGGCGTGCGGATTTCATGGCTCATATTGGCCAAAAATTCGGACTTGGCTTGTTCCGCCTCTTCAGCAGTCTTTTTTGCCTTTTCAAGTTCGGCATTCCGATCGATTAAAGATTGGTTAAGCACCTTCAGTGCTTTGGTTTTTTTTTGTACGCGTTTGTCTAATGTGAAAAGCTGTTCTTTTAATGTCTGTCTCATAATCTCAAAGGATTGCGAAAGCTTTCCAAATTCATCTTTTCTGGAGACTTCAATGGGCTCATCAAGTTCGTTTCGCGCTATCTTACCGGCATGTTTTTCAAGATAGTGAATCGGATTGATAATTTTATAACGAATAAATTTTAGAAATATAATAGAGGAGATGGCCAAGGGCACGATCAAGATTAAGAGTGTAATGCCGAAAATTTGAAAAAACTGGGCAGGGATATCATTACTGAAATCAACTTCTATCCTTCCGATAACCTGTTTTTGAACGATCACATCCCTGTTTATTGTTTTGTGTTTTTCAATTGTTTTGTCACTGGATAAATAGTTTGAAAACGGCACATTTTCAAAATCATATACCCGGATCGCCAGAATCCGTTCGTCATTTAACATATAGTCAATTAACGGCAGATCAATTTGGGGGGTAAAATCATAAAGTGGCTGCTGCATGGCAGATGCAATGATTTTTGCCGTATCTTCTTGAAATTGTCTATTTTTAGTTTCCAGTTTATTTTTGTCAATTATCCATAGAACCGTACCAATTGTCGCCGTTGGTGCAAAGATCACAACGACCATTAAAAGATAGAACGCGCGGGAAATAGAAGAATGTTTCAATGAGAACATGATGGCGGTATCCAGCTTTTGATGGTATCCCGATGACGGTCTATCCAAATTCGGGCGGCTTGATCATGGGTTTTCTTTTCTATGTCCACAAAAAAGGCCGCCTCTGCAATCATGTGGTTGGTCATTTTCATGTTTTTAAGTATCTGGTAGGCGCACGCCCACTCTTGTTCCACACCTTTCCAGGCGCCTTTGAACAACCGCCCATTTTTGGGATTACCGCAGTCATGGGTAAACAAGGGATTTACACCCCACTTGGGATCTGATTCGCATCGCTTATCATAAGCCGGGAATTCTACAAATTCACCATCATAGGCAAAGTCGGTCCAGTTAGGCGTCCAATTGAACATGACAAGGGGGCGTTCATTTTTCACAGCCCTCTGAAGTTCCCCCGTCAGTTCATCGGAATCTTTGGCAGTTTGAATGACGAAGTTGAGTCCAAGGGCTTTTATCCGCTTGGCATCCGGTTTTTCCCAAGGGCCTCCTAAGTAAACACCCTTGCCATGACTTGTGGGGGCGGCAAATAGTTGTGCACATTTATTCAGTGCCTTGTAATCAGGCAAACCAGGACACAATTTTTTTACATAAGACGGATACCACCACTCTTCGCGCGTCAAAGCCGGATGAAGCCCTACCTCAACAACATTCTTTCGTTTGACGTTCTCAAAGGCATCAAGCATTGTGCCTTCCCAAATTTCCACCTGTATGTGCGCCCACCCAAGATTCATTGCCCCGAATTGTTTATCCACCGCGTAAAATGGATATTCGACCTTGTACCCGATGGATTCGTAGATACTACCAAGGATTTTGCTGATTACGATTTGACTTGTCCAATCATTGATGATTATTCTAATAGGTTTAGAAGATTTTACCTCTTGCGCCTTGATCGGAGATATGAGGAAAAGTAAAAATAGAATCAATACCGATGCTTTGAGTAATCGTTTTGAAATCATAACCACTACCTGTTCGGCTCCTTTCTTGTGATGGTTTTTGTTTGAAAAAACAGCAATAAAAAAGAGAGCGTATCGGCTTTATCGCATCAACGGATGATTGATGATATACCAGCGTAACCCTATTTACAGAACAATGAAGGAAGTTTTATCAACGCATTAAATGTAACGAAATTATGATAGAAATTTAACACAGATTTTCCCGCCTGTCGACAGTTTGATAAATTATTGAAATTTTTAAAGAGAATGGTCATCAAATATGAGAGAATTGAAGGTGAACTGCAAAGGGTCAGAGTAGACTTAACCTTTGCCTTCGGGACGAGTCACCTGGTTTACTTTGCGCTGGGATTCGGTCCAGTCTATTCGGCTTAAGAGCCCCCGGATGATTCTGACATCTCTGGATGACAATCCGGCGTTGGAAAAAATCCTGCGATAGGTCCGCAGCAGGTGATCCGGGTTCTGGGGATCAAGATAATCAATATCTAAAAGCGTTTTTCTCATGTGGGCGAACATGGATTCAAGTTCTTTGCCCCGGGCTGGGTCTTTAACTTCCGGGTCATGGAATTTTTTTGAAGCACCGGATTTAAGGGATGCTTCGTAAAGCAGCACTGCCAGGGAGTGGCTCAGATTCATGGACGGGTAGCTGTCATGGGTGGGAATAGTGATAAAATACTGGCACAGGTCCAGGTCCTTTGTTTCAAGTCCGGTATCTTCGGGGCCCAGGACCAGGGCACTGTGATGCGCCTGTTGCTGGGCTTCGATTTGTACGCCCGCCGTAGCCGGGGTTAAAAATCCTTTTCTATATTTGCCGAATCTGCGGGTCGTGCCGTAGGCTGAATGAACGTCAAAAAGTGCCTGTTCCAGGGTGTCAAATATTGGGGCCTGTTCAAGGATATGAAAAGCGGTCAGGGCCATTTTTTTTGCTTCAAGGGATTTATATGCACTGCAGGGACTGACGAGACGCAGCCGGGTGCACCCAAAGTTCATCATAACCCGGCACACCGCACCAATATTTATGGGGCCCTGGGGGCGGACCAGAATAATACTGAGATGGTTCATGGTATTTTGATCCTTGATCGTTGGATTGTTAATTTTGGGGGGATTCCAGAATCAGCGTGACAGGCCCCTGGTTGACCAATGACACATCCATATTGGCCTGGAACTTCCCTTTTTTTACTGCAACACCCAGTGAAGTGGCCCTATCGGCAAAAAAACGGTATAGCCTGCATGCTGGTTCCGGCGGTGCTGCATCCGTAAATGAGGGACGCCGGCCTTTTCGGCAGTCTGCCATAATCGTGAACTGGGAGACCACTAAAAGTTCGCCGTTGACATCAAGGAGAGACCGGTTCATTTTTTTCTGGTCATCTTCAAATATTCTTAGGTTGATGATTTTGTCTACCAGGTATTGGGCATCTTTTTCCGTGTCCCCATGGGCCACACCCAAAAGCACCACCAGTCCTGTTTTAATGCTGGATATCATGGTGTTGTCTACGGTGACATGGGCTTTTTTAACCCGTTGAACAATGGCTTTCATCGGTTTCCTTAAGATTTGATTCGTTTTTAATTGGGGATAAGAAATTCAGGCGGGCGTCAAGCACCGGGGCCTGGGCCAGTTTGTGGAAAAACCCATATCCTTTAAGGACTGAACCGCCGTGTCCACGAACATACCAGCCTGTTCTTTGCTGTGTGCGTCGTCTCCGGGAATCACGGGAATGCCCAACGCCTTTGCCCTGGCCAGGATTGCCGGGGTCAGGTAAGGGCTCTTTTCACCTTTGGCAAGGGGCCGCAGGTTATAATCCAGCACCAGTCCCAGATCTTTGATCAAAGAAAGATTGCGCTCGATACGTTTGATGATGTCGGGTTGCTCAAGCCTTGTTTTATAATCAGGGTCATAAATACGGATAAGATCAAAATGGCCCACAACAAAGGGGCGCAGATCCCTGATCATTTCATACTGGACGTCAAAATAGGCCGTATACATGGCATTGAGACCATGGAAATCCGTTGCAATGGCGTCATACGCCTGCCGGGAATAGTCAAAACATCTGTTGTTGAGATGATGGACCGAGCCCACAATATAGTCGGGATTAAATTCTCGGATCAATGACCGCACCAGGGCCGGGGTTCCGGTGACGGTTTCGGTTTCAAACCCCTTAAATATCAGGATGTCCGACTTATATTTTTGTTTAAGTCGTTCCAGCTCCAAAAAATATTTTGAAAACCGATCCCCAAGATCCTTGACCGAAAAGCCTTGCTCAAGCTCATCCGGGTAGAGAAAACGGTGTTCGGGCGGGGGCATGTGTTCACTGATGCCGACGGCTTTAAACCCTTTATTGATGTAAGCCTTTATCAGGTCTTCAAGGCTGTCCCGGGCATGGCAGCAAAACTGGCCTGAATGACCGCCATGCAGGGATATGAGTTCAGAATCAATCATGAGGCGGACTTTACCATCAAGCCGGGAGCAAAATCAAGATCTGGATTATCCGGTTGGGCAAGAGAATCATTGCCGGATGCGGGCCTGAACTGACATGGAACGATCAATGCATCCAGAGCGAGAGCACCCTTACCCCGGGGACGCACGATGAACGGATTCAAATCAAGACTATCAAGACGATCGGCATTGACTGCTGCAAAGGCCGACAGCCTGGCCAGCGTTTTGATCAGGGTTTCGATATCCATTGGTCCTTTTCCGCGCACTCCTTGCAGCAACGCAAAGCCTTTGATCTCACGAATCATCTGTGCGGCTGCGTCTTCTCCAAAGGGTGCTAATCGCATAGCAACATCCTTGAACACTTCAACGAAAATGCCCCCTAGGCCGAACAGCACCACCGGCCCAAACACGGGATCTCGCTGAATTCCCAGGATTGTCTCCACACCATCCGTCACCATGGGGGCAACAATTACACCGTCCAACCGTGCTTTCGACGTTGCTTTCCGGGCGTTACGCATCAATTTGTAAAAGGCGTCAACAACGGCCTGGGGACCATTGAGATTCAGCAGCACACCACCGATTTCGGTTTTGTGCAGGATGTCGGCAGAGGCGATTTTCATCACCACCGGGTAACCCATGGCTTGAGCCGCGGCACGGGCCTCTTGTGCAGAGGTTGTCAATCGCTCTGTAATAACAGGAATCCCGGCTTTGGCCAGCAGTTTTTTTGCCGCGTATTCACTCATCGCCTGCTCGGGTATGAGCACTGTCGACTCGATTCCTTTTGCCTGCTTTGCCTGGGCAAAAGAACGGCCGTAGTTATAAAGCGCTGTCAGGCTGCGCAGGGCACGGGTCGGATCTTCTATGACCAGAAAACCCGCATCTTCGTAGGGTTGCTTTGCATTCGGTTCTTCGCTGCTGCACAATATCAGAGCTTTATCGGGATATTGCTGCCGCAACCGTTTTAGTTCGGGAGGCAGGAGCTTTCTGTATTCCGGTGTACGGGCAGGAGGCAGAAAACAGACCAGAGAATCCACATTATCTTGTGCCAGCACCACCTCGATGTAGTCTTTCACCAACATCTGATTGTAGGTGGCCTGGGCGGTCATATCTACCGGATTCCGGGTGGCTGAATACGGAATCAGCTTTTTGAGTCTGGCCTGGGCCTCCTGGGATAGCTCCGGGGCTTGCAAACCAAAGCCGGTTGCCGTATCCGCCATCAGTATGGCGATGCCACCGGAACTGGAGAGCAGACCCACACGGTTGGACTTTGGAAATATACCGGCAGAACAGACGTACGCGACATCCAGAAGTTCTTCAATGGAGTTCACCCGGTGCACGCCGTATTGCCTGAATACGGCGTCGTAGACCGCATCGACGCCCACCAGCGAAGCCGTATGAGATGCGGCTGCCATGGCCCCTAACTGTGTCCGGCCGACTTTAAGCATGACAACCGGTTTGCGACGGCTGCGGGCCAGCTCCAGTGCCTGAATGAGCCGATCCCGGTTTCGGCAGCCCTCAATGTAGCAGAGGATAACTTTTGTCTGCTCGTCAAGTGCCATGTACTCCAGGCATTCTGCCACATCCACGTCGACTTCATTGCCCGTGGTGCACCACAGGCTGATGCCCAAACCTCGCTCCAGGCAACGATATAAACCGTAGGAGCCAAAGGCGCCGCTCTGACTTGCAAAACCGATCACTCCCGGCGGGGGAAGACCCTGATCAAAGGTCCGTGCAAATGTCCCCACCATACCGTTATCGATGTTGATTGCACCCATACAATTGGGGCCAAGCACCCGCATGCCTGATTCGTGGGCGATAGCGGCAATCCGCTGTTGGGCCGCGATGCCTTCTGTGCTCATTTCGGCAAACCCGGAACTGAAAATCATTGCTGCCTTTACCTGACGTTCGGCAAGTTTTTCCATGATTTCGACCACAGCCGGAGCCGGTACCATGATGTAGGCCAGATCTACATTGGTCGGCAGATCGGAAATGGAGGGTAGGGTGGGTACGCCCTGTACCTGACGATGCTTAGCGTTGATTGGGTACAACTTGCCGGTATAGCCGTTGTCTTTGGTGTAGCGAAAAATACGACCACCTATCTTGGCGGGATTGCTGGACGCACCCACTGCGACAATCGCCTTGGGGTTGAACAGAATATCCAGAGCGTGTGAATTCTTCATCGTAGATATCCTTTCATTTTAGCCGTGTAAGAGCGATAGATGAGCTTTTATCATGGCTGAATGACTATTGCCCCAACAATTTAATGAATGATGAACAATATAAGTTATCCTAACATAAAGCCGCCATATTTTCAATTTGTAAATCCAAATCGTAACAAATGGATTAATGAAAGGCTCAGCTGTTGAAACAAGAGACCGAACAACTCAAAATTGCCATTACGCCGGGACTTGCTTAAGGCAGGGGGTGATTTTTGGCAAACCCAAGCATATGAAAGAGAAATCCATACGATTGTTCATAAAATTATACAGGGCTATCGCATGTAAAAAAATGGCAGGCATTCTGTGGGTTTTAGGAAAAAAGTTAGCATTTCATAACATACATGACGTAACTATTTGATTTTAAAAGGAATATTTTTCGCTAGATTTTTCGTTTAATTTGTAGTACCCATTGGCAACAAAAACAAGGAGTTGCCAATGGGTAAAAACAACATAAATAAATACTTTGAGACGATTGAAGATCATAGGCACCACAACAAGCTCCATAAATTAATTGATGTGATTATTATTGCAATATGTGGCGTTGTCGCAGGGGCCGATACCTACGAACAAATTGAAAATTTTGGAAAAAAGCGAAAGAGATGGCTTTCAAAATTCCTGGAATTGCCATATGGGATCCCATCACATGATACCTTTGACCGAATTTTTGAAAGGATGAACCCACAAGAATTTCAAAATAGTTTCAAAAACTGGATTGCCTCTGTAGCCAAACAAACCAAAGGCCAGGTTGTGGCGATAGACGGAAAAACCCTGAGACGCTCTCATAACAGATCTGAGGATAAAAAAGCCATCCATATGATTAGTGCCTGGGCAACTGCAAATCAGGTAGTTCTCGGGCAACTAAAAACGGAAGAAAAATCCAATGAAATAACCGCCATTCCCTATCTTTTAAAGTTGCTTGATCTATCCGGTTGCATAGTCACCATTGATGCCATGGGGACACAGAAAAAAATTGCGGAAACCATAATTGACAGTAATTGTGACTACATTCTGGCATTAAAAGAAAACCACAAGACCCTTTATGAAAATACAGTCCGTTTTTTTGACCACATGAACAATATGAAAGAAGAGGGATACTGTTTCGATGAATATGAAACAGTAGATGGTGGGCATGGACGCATTGAGACCCGTAGGAATGTCATAACCCGTGATATTGATTGGCTTGATGACAAAGAAAATTGGCCTGGTTTAAAATCTTTGGGGATGGTTGAAAGCACCCGGAATGTTAACGGGGAAGTAAGTTGTGACAGGCGTTATTATATATCCAGTCTTGATTGTACTGCGCAGGTATTTGGAACTTCTGTCAGAAGTCATTGGGGAATTGAGAATTCACTTCACTGGGTATTGGATATCGCTTTCCGGGAAGATGAGAGCAGGATACGGAAAGGATTCGGGCCGGAGAACTTTGCGGCAATTCGGCATATTGCCTTAAATCTGCTTAAAGAAAATAAAAGTTTTAAAGGGAGCATCAAGTCAAAAAGATTGAATGCGGCAATGGATACACAGTATTTGGAGGACGTGATGTTTGCATGACTGGTAGATAACGCCAGGATCATAGGCCACTTAGAATTTTTACATGCGTTAGCCCTGTAAAATTATAGAACAGTCTATTGGTATTTTAGAAAAATTTGATACACTATCCGGCTCTTTGTCTGATATCAGACAACTGGAAAAAGCGGTTGCACAAATTAAAAACATAACAGCCCTGCCGGCTGGTGAGGCAAAATTTAAAAACAAAAAAAGCAATAGAACGGCTTGAAAATAGAATTCAGACACCAATGGCGCAACTGTTAAAACTAAAACAAAAATCCCTGTCAATCTCCTTGAAGATTGACGATTTTAATACAACTCAGAAGGAGTGATAAAATAGGTGGATCTTTTTGCGCGTTACGGGGGAGAGGAATTTATACTGCTTATGCCTGATGCCACTATTGAGCAGGGGGCCGTTGTCGCGGGTCAGGTTCTTAAAACAGTTCAATGTCTTGAACTGTTTACGGAATCAGGTCAAAAAGTGCATCTCACCACAAGCATTGGTGTGGCTGAGGCATCCTTGACAACAGAAAAATTTTTCCAATCAGTTAAAAAGGCAGATGAGGCGCTTTATACCGCCAAGAATTCCGGTTGTAAGCGGGTTGAGATTTATTCAGCGGAGGGTGCTTCTTTTGAAAATATTGTTTCTTGAGCCTTTCTACGGCGGGTCCCACAAGTCTGTGGCCGACGGGTTTGCCCGGTGTTCCAGCCACCAGGTGAATATTTTATCCCTTGCGCCCAGATTTTGGAAATGGCGGATGCGCGGCAGTGCCTTGGCTTTGGTCCGGCAGATTAAAAATTTTAGCGATTATGATCTTGTCTTGGCTACGGATATGGTGGATGTTACAGATTTTAAAGCTCTGGCAGGACCAAAATGTCCGCCCGTGGCCTTGTATTTCCATGAAAATCAGCTCAGCTATCCCCTGGAACCTGGTGAGAAAAGGGATTTTCATCTGGGATTTACCAATATCATATCGGCTTTGGCTGCCGATGGCGTATTCTTTAATTCACACTTCCACAAAGAGGACTTTTTCAATGCTGCAAAACGCCTGATCCGGAAAATGCCAGACCTTCGCCCGGGATGGGTTCTGGATGAGATTCACCATAAAACCTGTGTACTGTATCCGGGTATTGATTTGAATCCTAAGCCTTGTGTTGTGCCGGAACCGCAATCCGACAGCCTTGACAGACCTTTGGTGATATGGAACCACCGGTGGGAATATGATAAAAACCCAAAGTCCTTTTTCGTCGCACTGGAAAAGCTTAAGCGCAGGGGGATTCTTTTCTATTTGGCTGTGATGGGCGAAAGGTATGATACCGTTCCCGATGAATTTAAAGGGCTTGAGCAACGGTTTGATGGTGAACTGCTTGTTTGCGGGTACCAGGAACAGGCTCAAGATTACAGAACGTGGCTGGCCAAAGGCAGTGTGGTGATCAGTACTGCAATCCAGGAAAATTTTGGTATTTCAGTGATGGAGGCTGTGGCCCATGGATGCTTTCCTTTGCTCCCGAATCGTTTGTCATACCCGGAATTGATCCCTAAGCCTTTAAAACCTGATGTCATTTACCGTGATGATGCTGACCTGGAAACCAGGCTGGAACGTATTTTGGTAGAGCCTGAAGCCTATAAGGAAAAAATTGCGGCGCTATCAGCCCATGCTGCAAAGTTTTCCTGGAAACATATGGCGGGCAAATGGGATAAGAGTTTATGCAAGATTATCAGGCCAGGCAGGAGCAGAAATTGACAAACATTTGTTTGCTGTATTTGCCTGCCATGACCTCGGTTTTTAAAATTTGCAGAGAATTGAACGGTTTTTGGGGGTCTGTATGGCGGCTGGTACCCCGGTAGGCCAATGGTTCATAGGCGTCAATCAGCCCAATGAGTTGGGCCTCCTCGGATATATCGGTAGACCCCTTGAGGTAACCTGAACCATCTAATTTTTCATGGTGCGCCAGGGCCACCATGGCAATTTCGGGTGTAAAACATTCATAGTCTATAATGGTTTGGTATCCCTTTGTGGTATGCGTTTGAAATTCTTTGAACTGGGTGTCCGATAATCTGGTTTTTGTGTTGTGCAGCGCCGGGGGCAGTTGTGTGTGGCCGTTATCATGAAGAATGGCACTGACACCAAGGGTTTGGGTTTTTGTCTGAGAAAAGTTATGGAACGTACAGAACTGCATGGTTAAGGATAAAATATTTACACTGTGCTCCACCAATTTATCTGAAGAACTGGATAGTTTTGCCAGGGATTTCACTAAAATTTTATTCTGGTTGTAGCCTTGAAACAGGATTTCTATGGTTTCCGGCAGCATTTTGCCGGAAACATTCAGCGGACCTTCCAGGGCTTCTTGGACAAGGGAACTCAACGCCTGCCGTATGGGTACAATACCTTGAGAGAAAACAGTTTCCTCTAAATGTGCATTCATTGTTTTATAGAGGGCATGGGACGCATTTTCCCTGTCAGACGCGCGGATAAAAAGGTTCGGAAATTGTTTTTTCTTGATACGGGCGTCTTTGAGCCGTTCGCCCTCCTTTTTATAGAGCAGCGGTTCATTTTCCTTTGAAAAATAGAACAGAGGAAAACTTTTGAACAAGGAAATTTGAGATTTTTTAACTGGAATGAAATTTTCTTCCATTTTATTTAAATCGCCTCAATGATAATGACCCCGTAAAAAGTATAGCGGATGGCGTCACGGCATCACCTCCACCCGGCTGCAGTGAAAGGCACAGGTTTCTCCCTGGTCTGTCAACTGTTGACTGGTGAGCTGGTTGATGCCTTTGCCCTGGTCCATGAATTGCGGCCAGTGTATGCCTTCGGCCACAACCAGGCCGGGTTGGGTGTCTGTGGTAACCTTTGCTTCCAGCCGGCATTCCCCCCGATCATTGAATACCCGTACAGGGATTTCTTGGATGATATGGCGAGATGCCGCATCTTCGGGATGAATCAACAGTCTTGGTCGGCCCGCAATTTCCCTGATTTTTGGGATCTCATTAAATGCTGAGTTGAGAAACAGCGGATGTGGGGGTGTTATCAATTCCAGCGGATATCTTTTATCGTCCAGGGGATCTCGCAGAACCTGACCGCAGGGCAGGGGATCAAGCCCTTTGTCCTGCCAGGCCTGGGAGAAAAATTCCACTTTTCCGGACGGGGTGTTAAACCCGTCAGCATAAGGGTTGAGCGCAATATTAAGACGAACCGCCTTGCCCTGCATAAGCGCCTTTTGATCCACACCTTCCAGGCCGGGGTGGGGCTGTTCAAGGAATCCTTGAATAAAATCATCTTCGCTGAGGCTGAATACCTCCTCTTTAAATCCCATCCGCTTTGCAAGGGCCTGGAAGATGGACAGGTTCGTTCGGCTTTGGCCGACCGGTGGTATAACCGGCTTGGCAAGCCGCAGATAATTATGCCCATAGGATCTATAGATGTCCGTCATCTCCAGAAAACTAGCTGACGGTAAAATAATATCAGCCATTTTTGCCGTATCTGTCATGAACAGCTCATGAACCACAACAAAGAGATCCTCCCGGGCAAGTCCCTGGTGGACCAGGGCCGACTGGGGTGCAACAGCTGCCGGATTACTCATATAGTTGTAGAACAGTTTTACCGGGGGATCATTAACCTGTGTCAGGGCATTTCCCAGTTCAACCATATTTATCGTCCGGGTGCCTTCAGGGCAAAGATCCGGGCGGGTGAGCCGGGTAATATCCGAAGGCCAGCCGCCAAGACTGCGGGTAATGCCGCCGCCTGGTTTGTCAAAGGCCCCCACCAGGGCTGGCAGGCAGGCAATGGTTCTCATGGCCATGGCGCCCCGAAGCTGGCGTGCCGGTCCCCAGCCGGTCCGTATGAAGGGGGCTTTAGCTTTGCCGTAGGCCAGCGCTAAATTTTTGATCTCCTGGGCCGGAACCCCACAGATGTCAGCTGTTTTTTCCAGCGAATATTGCGCAGCCCGCAGGGCTAATTGCTCATACCCGATGGTCTGCTTTTGAATAAAGGTTTCATTGATTCGCTTCTTCTGGATCAGGACATTCATCATGCCCAACGCCAGTGCCGCATCGGTTCCGGGTTTTAGCATGAGATGGAAATCCGCCTTTTTTGCGGTCATGGTCCGGTATGGATCAATCACCACAATGCGGGCACCCTTTTTCCTGGCTTTAAGGAAAAAGGGCCATGCGTGGACGTTGGTGGCCAGGGTGTTACTACCCCATATGACGATAAAATCCGAATCCACACAAGACTCAATGTCCGTGCTTGGCCCGGATCCCAGGGTGGTCTTAAAACCTTCGCCGGCAGCCGGCCCGCAAATAGTTAAAAGAAGTTTGGATGCCCCAAGTTTATGAAAAAAGGCCTGGCCGGCATTCCGGTGAATAATCCCCATGTGGCCGGCATAAAAATAAGGTAGTATGGCTTGGGGGCCATGGTCTTTTATTAGGGTTTGAATTTGTGCTGCAATTGTATCTAAGGCTTCATCCCAACTGACAGGTTCAAAGCGACCGGCGCCTTTCGGGCCTTTTCTTTTCAATGGGGTTAGAATTCTGTTTTCATTGTGCACATGGTCCGGAAAAAATTTTGCTTTACGACAGATGAATCCCTGGGTAAATGGATGATCGGGATCTGCTTTTATTTTTGTTATTTTACCCGCTTCAATTTTGGCAAGAAGTCCACAGGTGTCCGGGCAATCTTTGGTGCACACAGCCGGTTTCCACATAGATTATGATCCTTATTTGGGGGTGGCACTTGTTATTTTTTTGTTTGATCATATCATTTTTTAACCCCAAGGATAAAGTTTATTTGAGTTCGGTATTGACGGCGATAAATGTGGTATTACTTTTACACCATAAAGAACAAAAAGTAATGCAAATAAAAAATGGAGATATATTATGAACTTTGATAAATTGACGGTAAAATCCCAGGAACTGTTCCAGCAGGCACACACGCTTGCGGTTGATAAGGGGCAGCAGGCCATTGAGCCCATTCATTTTTTAGGGGCGATGTTGACCGATGACCAGGGCATTGCTGTCTCCATATTTAATAAGATAGGCGTCGATACCGGAGCGGTAGTGCAGCAAGTTACTTCTGCATTGGACAGCATGGTCAAGGTATCCGGCGGTCAGCCCTATCTATCCGAACCCGGTCGTAAGATGCTGGATCTGGCATTTAAGGAAGCGGACAAGATGAAGGATCAGTATGTCAGCTTAGAACACATCCTGATCAGTTTGACCCAGGGTAAAGACAAGGCCGGCGAAATCCTTTCAAGTTTAGGTGTTACAAGGGACGTGATTCTTTCCGTGCTCAAAGATATCCGGGGAAATCAGCGGGTGACCGACCAGAACCCCGAAGATAAATATCAGTCTTTGGAAAAATTCGGAAAGGACCTGACCGAGTTGGCCCGCCAGGGGAAACTGGATCCGGTCATCGGCCGGGATGAGGAGATTCGGCGAATTGTCCAGGTATTGTCCCGGCGCCGTAAAAATAACCCTGTGCTCATCGGCGAGCCGGGGGTGGGTAAAACCGCCATTGTGGAAGGCCTGGCCCAGCGGATTGTGGAAGGCGACGTATCTGAAACCTTGAAAGATAGGCGGGTCATTGCCCTGGATATGGGGGCATTGCTTGCCGGAGCAAAATTCAGGGGCGAATTTGAGGATCGGCTTAAAGCGGTACTAAAAGAGGTCGAAGCTGCCGAAGGCGAAATCGTTCTGTTCATCGACGAACTGCATACGGTGGTGGGTGCAGGTGCGGCCGAAGGGTCAGTAGATGCCTCAAATATGCTTAAACCCGCCCTGGCCCGCGGCAGTCTGCGTTGTGTGGGGGCCACTACTTTGGACGAGTATAGAAAATATATTGAAAAGGATGCGGCTTTGGAGCGGCGTTTTCAGCCGGTGATGGCCAAAGAGCCCACGGTGGAAGATACCATTTCCATCCTCAGGGGTTTAAAGGAAAAATATGAGGTGCACCACGGCATCCGGATCAAGGACTCTGCTTTGGTCGCGGCTGCCACGCTGTCTCACCGGTATATTGCGGACCGGTTTTTGCCGGACAAGGCCATTGACCTGGTTGATGAATGCGCATCCCGGCTTCGTATTGAGATTGACTCCATGCCCCGGGCCATTGACGAGATTCAGCGGCGGTTGACCCAGGCGGCCATTGAGCGCCAGGCCTTGCTCAAGGAGAAGGACAAAGCGTCCAAGGAGCGCCTTGAACACCTGGAGAAAAATATTGCGGCCATGGAAGAAGAGGTCCGGCCCTTGAAGCTGCACTGGGATAATGAGAAATCCATTATCCGGGAGATTTCAGCAATGCGGGAAGACATTGACCGGTTCCAGACCGAGGCCCAGCTTGCCGAACGTGCAGGGGACTTTGAAAAGGTCGCCCAGATCCGCTACGGCACCATTGCAGAGTTGAACAAAAAGATCGAGGAGAAAAAACAGAGTCTTGAAACTTTGCAGCAGACCTGCAAAATGCTCAAGGAAGACGTGGAAGAGGCGGACGTGGCCGAGGTGGTTTCCACCTGGACCGGCATCCCCGTTTCCAAGATGCTCCAGGGTGAGCAGGAAAAACTGATTACCATGGAATCCCACATTTCAAAACAGGTGATCGGCCAGGAAAAGGCCATTGATGCGGTTTCCAATGCCGTGCGGCGCGCCCGGTCCGGCCTGCAGCCCGAAGATCGCCCCATTGGAACCTTTATATTCATGGGCCCCACGGGTGTAGGTAAAACCGAACTTGCCAAGTCCCTGGCCGAGTTCATGTTTGACTCCAGAGACGCCATGGTTCGGCTGGATATGTCCGAGTACATGGAAAAGCACAGTGTGGCACGCCTCATCGGAGCCCCTCCAGGTTATGTGGGATATGACCAGGGCGGATACCTCACCGAAGCGGTACGGCGCAGACCCTATAGTGTGCTTCTGTTTGACGAGATCGAAAAGGCACACCCGGATGTGTTCAACATCCTGCTCCAGGCCTTGGATGACGGCCGTATGACCGACGGTCATGGAAGAACCGTGGATTTCAGGAACACCATTATCATCATGACATCCAATATCGGGTCCAGAATCCTGCTTGAAGCAGGCAAGGACGGTATGTCCAGTGATGTGGAACAGGCGGTACAGCAGGCTCTTAAAGCCGCGTTTAGGCCTGAGTTCTTAAACCGGATTGATGAGATCATCACTTTCCATGCCCTGGAACGCGAACATATCATGGATATTGCCGCCATCCAGATTGCCGGCCTGAACCGGCGTCTGGCTGACAGGAACCTGGCGGTTCATCTGGATGATGATGCCATGAAGTTTGTAGCCCGGAAGGGGTACGATCCTGGATTTGGCGCCCGTCCCCTCAAACGCGTCATTCAGCAGGAAATTGAAAACCCGCTGTCCATGGCATTGCTCAAAGGGGAATATTTAGAAGGCGAGACAGTCTACTTCCGTTTTGACAAAGAGGGAGACCGGCTTGTTCCCGGCCATGGCCCCAAAAGTATGAAGGCTGCAGGATAATCCTGCCGGCTGTAAATTAAAGATAAAAACCCCCGGGTCTGCAGATTTTGCAGGGCCGGGGGTTTTGTTTGCTGTTCAATCGTTACCCTGATGGGATACCAAAGATAAATACCAGAAGGCAGATCAGGGCCATAACTCCAAAAAGCCAGAGGCGTTGTGTTGATTTGTTTAGACTATTACGGTTTTGCCGGGCGACAATCCATGCAACATTGCATTGCAAGGTATAATAAAGGGCAAAGGCCCTTGACGCATAAGCAATGATTTCATTGACATTGGTTGTCCAGGTCAGTGCCACTGTGATGATAATGATCAAAAAGTAAGTGACGCGTATGGAAATCCTGTCCTGGAGGATATCCTGGATCAGTCCACCGGCCCCCGATGTGTCCGCCACAGATGCACTGAATTGACTGCCGATGGCGGCAACGGAGAGCAGCAGCGGCAGAACGGCGGCCACAGGCGTTGACATGCTGATGATTGCCGTTACATCCGATCCAAGGTTTGTATGAAACAGGATTGTTGCCAAGGCAATAAAGGTCAAATAAATGCCGGTGGATATCAACTGGGCCGTTCGCATGGTGCTGATTCTTTGCTCTGCCGGATGTTCTTGGCCCAGATAGCGGGAGGTTTCAAACCCCTGGACAACAATTAAGAGGCCGAGCAGCACTCTTAAATCATGAAAATTGATGGCCGATGAAATTCGAGGCAGTTCCCATAGTCCGCCTGCGGCCAGTTGAACATTATAAATGCCCAGGCCGGCTAAAAGCGCCCCGATCATGCCAAGGTTCAAGGCAATGGCATATTTTTCAACTTTTTCCAATTCATCCAGTCCCCGCCACATGCCGATACCCCCGATGGCCACCAGAAGTGCCGTGGTGACACAGTTCGCCATCACTTCGTTTTTAATATTGAAACTGTTAAGAAGAAAGGCTGACAGCAATTGCAGATAATAGGTGATGGAGATGAAATACGCACAGGTCAGAACAATTCTGGAAAAGAACGCCACTCTTTGGGCGATACCATGCCCCTGGTTCTCAATGGGTTCAAAATGACGGATATTAAACCGGATTGCTTCTCCCACAAGGTATGCCGTCACAAGAAGCAATGCCATACATACCACGGCCAGGTTGCCGACGATGCCGGCCAGAAGCGGTGCACTGATTAAAAAACCGCTTCCCATGATGGACGCCAGAGGCGTGACCGTGGCTTTCCAATTTAAAGATTGGGACAGCCGTTTGGAAAAGGCAAAATAACTGCCTAAAATCAAAGCAATGATAATAATGGTGGCATTCAACACGGTTTAGATCCAATCACTTTAAAAACGTTTGTATCAAAAGCTTTAAAATTTGAATATTATGGAATAAGGTTAATTGATTGGGGTCAATATTTATCCCGGCTCTGCCGGAGGATAATTATAATAACCAAGTCATTTTCTCAAGTTTTTTCTCCAGTTTTGAACTGACTTCGGGTAAGATGAAAATCAATTTATAGTTCAGTAAAAGATTAGATGAAATCGGGTTATGCAAATTTAATAAAGTATCAAATATAAGTTGGGCATAAGGTATGATCTGGGTTTTTAGGTATCAGAAAAGTTCCAAATGGTTGGGGATAGATGTGGTACGCGTGATTCTGTCAATTTTTTTATGCAGCGCTTTGCCGCACTTGCCTGCAGTTTTTGCCCAGGACATTGTGCCGGAGGTATGGACCTGCCCTGAAGCGGTTCAGTTTGCCCTGAAAAATAATCCCGACGCACAGATTGCCTTAAAGCGAATTGCCGCAGCCGCAGCCGCCATACAAGAAGCCAACGCCGCCTTTTATCCGCAATTGGGCGTTCAGGCCGGCTATTCTCGCACCAATAACCCCATGTATTCGTTTGGCAACATCTTGAATCAGGGGGTATTTTCCAACAGCATTGATTTTAACGATCCCGGTGAAACCGACGATCTTCAGTTTATGTTGCAGCTGACATATCGGATATACAACGGCGGGCGAAGTCGGGCCGGTGTGGCAGCCGCCAATGCCCAGGAAAAAGCGGCCATGCTCCAAGAAGACGCCGTGAAGCGCAGTCTTGGGTTTGCCGTGGTCAAATCCTTTTTTAACATTGTTCAGGCCAGGGAAAATGTCAGTGCAAGGCAGGCTGCTGTTCAGGCCATTGAGGCCTCAATTCGAGTTGCCAGGGCCAGGTTTGAGGAGGGGGATATGCTTAAACAAGAGCTGTTGAACCTGCAGGTTCAACACTCCCTTGCCGGCGAAGATCTGATTCAGGCGCAGCATGGTTTTGCCCTTTCTCAGCAAGGCTTTTTGAATGTGCTGGGGGTGACCGGAGAACAGGTGAACATCGCTCTTGCTAATACCCCGTTACAACCTGTTCCCAGCCGGCCTGATTTTAAAGAACGGTCGGAAATTAAAGCCATGCAGTTTCTGATCCAGGCAAAGCAGGCCCAAATTCGTCAGGCCAAAAGCGGTTACTATCCCACGGCAGACGCCTTTGGCTCCTATCAGGTGGACAAGGGATTCGAAATGGGAGACGGTTCCGGTGATTCATGGATGGCCGGCGTCCGTATTAATATGACCTTGTTTGACGGCAAACAGACAGATGCCAGGGTTCAACAGGCCAATATCGCACTGGACCAGGCAAAGGATGAACTTCGTAAGATGGAATTGGCCTATGGGCTGGAGATCCGGCAGGCGGTTTTGACTCTTGATCAGACGGACAAACGGTGCCGGGTGACCGAAAAAATGGTGATTTCTGCCAAGGAGTCTGCCCGGCTGTTCCGGGAACGATTCAAAGCCGGTCTTGTGCTTTCTTCCGAACTGATTGATACGGAAAACAGATTGACTGAAGCCCAGGTGCGCCACGCACTGGCCAATGCGGAACACCGCATCGCAGTAGCTAATTTAAGACGGGCTTGCGGGTTACTGCAATACGCTGAGAAATAGCCTTTTTGCCCAATTTCTTCGTTGGATGAAAATTTTTATTTCTTCAGAGATACTGGTTAACAATGACATTTTTAAGGCAATGGTTATCACAATGAAAATTTGTATGCATCTTATGTTTGTTTTGATGATGATCCTGTTGGCGGGCGTTGGCGCCCAGGCCCAGGACGCGTCTCCGGCGCTGCCTTCAGCAACCGTGCAGACGTCCACTGTAATTGAACAGACCGTGCCCACCCTTGTTGAGGTCGTGGGAACCCTGCAGGCAGTTGAGCGTGCGGCCATTGCCGCCAAAGTGACCGGGGTTGTGACCGACGTGCCCGTGGTTTTAGGGTCTCGAGTAACTAAAGGCGATTTGCTGGTTAAAATCAGTGCCCTGGAGATCGCGGCCCAGCTCAATCAGGCCCAGGCACGGCTTAATCAGGCGGGGCGCAATCTTTCCCGGGAACGCAAGCTTTTAAAAAAACATGCCACTACCGCTGAAACCGTCAAATCCATGCAGGATCAGTATGCCGTGGCAAACGCGGCTGTCCAGGAGGCCCGGACCATGCTCAGTTATGCTTCCATCACCGCACCTTTCTCCGGCGTGATCACGGCAAAAAGTGTACATGCAGGTGATTTGGCTACCCCCGGTACGGTACTGCTCCGTATGGAAAATGATCAGAAGCTGCAGGCCGTTTGTGCCGTGCCCGAAAGTCTGGTCCTGCAAGTCCGGCCGGAACAAAGTCTTACGGTCATAATCCCAACGGCCGGACTGACCATTAACGGCAAGGTGGCGGAGGTGGCGCCTTCGGCTGATCCTGTCTCCCGGACCGCCCCGGTCTCCATCGATTTACCGTACAATGAGAAATTGCGCACCGGGCAGTTTGCCCGGGTCAAGCTGCCCGGACAGGTCAAGACATCCTTGTTTGTCCCTGCCGGCACCGTGTTGCCCCAAGGTCAGATGGAACGCGTCTTTGTGGCTGCGGATAACAAGGCCCATCTTCGCTTGGTACGAACCGGTATGCGCCAGGACGGTCTCACGGAAATTTTGGCAGGTCTGTATCCTGGGGAAACGGTGATAGTGCAACATAACGGCCATCTCGTGGACGGACAGCCCATACAAACGCAAACAGAGAAATCCCATGACTGAACCACATAATTTGCCGGAACACCAGGGGTTTGCCGGCCGGTTAGCCGCGACCTTTGTTGAATCCAAACTGACATTGATCGGTATTGTTGCCTCGCTTTTACTCGGATTTATGGCCATTACCATGCTGCCCAGAGAAGAGGAACCCCAAATTAAGGTGCCCATGATTGACGTCATGGTTGCCATGCCAGGGGCCACTGCCAAAGAGGTGGAGCAGCGTTTGAGCATCCCCATGGAGAAGCTGCTCTACGAATTGCCCGGTGTGGAGTATATCTATTCCACCTCCATGCCCGGACAAAGTATGCTGATTGTCCGGTTTTATGTGGGCGAGGATCTGGAAACCTCTATCGTCCGGTTGAACCAGAAGTTGCAAACCAATTTTGACCGAATCCCCCACGGCGTTTCCCAACCGTTGATCAAACCGCATACCATTGATGATGTGCCGATTCTGGCGTTGACCTTTCATTCCAAAGCCTATGACCATTTTATGCTGCGACGGCTGGCCGCCCAGGTGGATGATGAGGTGAAATCCATCTTTGAGGTTTCTGAGACCAAATTGATCGGCGGTACCCGCCGCCAGGTGCGTGTGCTGTTTGATCCGTTGCAGCTGGCAGCCCGGGATTTAACGCCCTTTGACCTGATTAATCATCTCACCCAGGCCAACCGCCAGTGTTTTTCAGGCAGCACCCAGGCCAATAATCGGGAAATGCTTGTTCAAACCGGCACTTTTTTGGAAACAGCCGAAGATATCGGCAATATCGTCATCGGTGTCCATAGTGGCAACCCTGTCTACCTGCACCAGGTGGCAAAAATTATTGACGGACCCGAAGAGCCCAAATCCTATGTGCTGTTCGGCACCAAGGACCGCCATGATCCGGAAGCCGCTGTAACCATTTCCGTGGCAAAGCGGCCCGGGGCCAATGCCGTTGACGTGGTGGAACAGGTGCTACACAAGGTAGATCAGCTCAAAGGCAGCCTGATCCCCGGCGATGTGGCGGTTACCGTCACCCGGGATTATGGAGAGACCGCAGCTGAAAAATCCAATGAACTGCTGTTTCACATGGCCATTGCCGTGTTCGGGGTGGCTTTACTCATTTTGATTTTTCTAGGATGGCGGGAGTCCATCATTGTCATGCTGGCCATTCCCTCGACCCTGGCGTTGACCCTGCTGCTGTTTTATTTACACGGTTACACCTTGAACCGGATCACTCTGTTTGCCCTGATTTTTTCCATCGGTATTCTGGTGGACGATGCCATTGTGGTGGTGGAAAATATTGTCAGGCATATGCGCCTGCCGGAGAACCGGTCCCGTTCCTTTAAAGACATTGCCATCATTGCGGTGAGTGAAGTGGGTAATCCAACTATTCTGGCCACATGGGCCGTCATTGCGGCCATTTTACCCATGGCTTTTGTGGGCGGACTCATGGGACCGTACATGCGGCCGATCCCTGTGGGGGCCTCTGCGGCCATGGTATTCTCCCTAATCATCGCGTTTACCATTACCCCCTGGGCCGCTACCCATATTTTAAAACGCAAACAGGCGGTGGCATCGGGAGACACACAAGTTGTGGTAAAGGGCCATGATCCAGATCATGCCCCGGATGATCCGTTTACCCGGTTTTATCATCATATCATGGACCCGTTACTTTCCCATGGCGGGTGGCGCATCCTGTTTTTCTGCATCATCATTGCCATGCTGTTGGGTTCCTGTGCCATGGTTGTATTGGGCCTGGTAAAGGTAAAGATGCTGCCCTTTGACAATAAATCGGAATTCCAGGTGATTCTGGACATGCCCGAAGGCGGTACCCTGGAGCAGACCACCCGGGTGGCCATGGAGATGGCCCAGGTAATCAAACATGAACCGGATGTCACCGATTATCAAATTTACGCTGGTACGGCTTCGCCATACAATTTCAACGGTTTGGTTCGACACTATTTTATGCGTTCAGGGCCGAGTGTGGCAGACATTCAGGTCAACCTGGCATCCAAGCAGGATCGTGACCGGCAAAGCCATGAAATCGCCAAAAACGTGCGTCCGGCACTGGCGGCCATTGCCAAAAAATACGGGGCCACCATCGCTGTTGCCGAAGTGCCCCCGGGGCCGCCGGTTCTCCAGACTCTGGTTGCCGAGGTTTATGGCCCCAACGACACCTCCCGCCTGGCTTTGGCCAAGAAGGTCAAACAGATTTTTGCCCAAACCGATGGGGTGGTGGATATTGACTGGTACCGTGAAAATGATCGTGAAAAGACCATTATCACGGTGGACAAGGAAAAAGCGGCCCTGCACGGCATCAGCGAAGGTGACATCACCGAAGCCGTGAATATGGGCCTGTCCGGATTGTCCGTGGATCTGTTCCACCAGCCCCGGGACAAGGAAGAAATCGATATTGTTTTTCAACTACCCAAAGCCGAGCGCGCCCGGATCGATTCTCTTTTGAACATTGGATTGCGAAATCCCAGGAATCCGGCATCGGCCCTGACGCCGTTGCGGGAACTTGTGACCTTAAGCCGGGTTCCTGTGGAACAGCCCATCTATCGAAAGAATCTGAAGCCGGTAATCTACGTAACCGGCGATGTGGCAGGCGCAGCAGAAAGTCCGGTCTATCCCATCCTTGGGATGAATAAAGCCGTTGCACAACTGTCGGCCAAGGATTTTGGCGGAAGCCAAGATCATCTCACGATTTATAATTTAAAGCAGCCGTTCAACCAGGCCGAACCCTCTATCAAATGGGACGGGGAGTGGCATATTACCCTGGAGGTGTTCCGGGATCTGGGCCTGGCGTTCTGCGTAGTTATGGTGCTCATTTACATGCTCATGGTGGGCTGGTTTAAAAGCTATATAACGCCCCTGGTGGTCATGGCGGCCATTCCGTTCTCTTTGATCGGTATCCTGCCTGCACACTGGGCCTTGGGCGCTTTTTTTACCGCCACCTCAATGATCGGCTTTATGGCGGGTGCCGGGATTGTAGTGCGAAATTCCATTATTCTGGTGGATTTTATTGAACTGCGCCGAGGTCATGGCCTGCCGCTGGCCGAAGCAGTGGTGGAAGCCGGTGCCATCCGGTTCAGGCCCATGCTGCTGACGGCCCTGGCGGTTGTCGTGGGTGCGTCGGTGATCCTGGCAGATCCGATTTTCCAGGGCCTTGCCATTTCGCTGATGTTTGGTGAGATTGCATCCCTGCTTATTTCCAGGATGGCGGTCCCGGTGTTGTATTACATGGTCCAGAAAAAACCTTAAACAACACAGATATGCCCCCGGCAAAAAAGCCTGTGTAATACATTTCCTGTGAGCTATCAGCCATAAGCTGATAGCTCACCTTCCGTTATTCTTCATAAATGTCATAGTCCGGATAGTATTTTTTTGCACATTCAATTGTTTCTCCGATGCTTGTTGTCCCATATGTTACCTTCTTTCCAGAACCTCCCGAACTTTTTTGAGCATGGCTGATCTGGAAAGGGGCTTTGCCAGCAATCCGCCAATGCCTATCGCCTCTGCTTTTTCATTGTCAACCCTCTCACTGAATCCTGTACAGATGATTATCGGAATGTCCGGTCTTACGGATTTAAGCTCTGCGGCAAGTTCATCTCCGGCCATATTGGGCATGGCCATATCCGAGATAACCAGGTCAAAAGATTTGGGGGCGGCTTTGAAGGTTGATAGCGCTTCAACGCTGTTCTGATGTGTTGTAACCTGATACCCCATCCTCTCAAGCATTTGCGATCCCAGTTTTAAAATGGGCATCTCGTCATCAACCAGGAGTATATGCTCTTTTCCGCCTATGAGCTTTTCTGATTCGTCGATAAATTCAACGTGGCCTGATTGCTTCATTAACGGCAGATAAATCTTAAATGTTGTGCCTTTACCGATCTCACTGTCAACTTTTATTGTTCCCTTGTGATCCTCGACAATGCCGTACACAACAGAGAGTCCAAGTCCGGTTCCCTTTCCCTGTTCTTTTGTTGTAAAATATGGCTCAAAGATCTTGTTGATAAGCTCTTGGGGCATGCCGTGCCCATTGTCTGAAATGGATAACAGGGCATAGGCTCCGGCTTCAATATTTAGCTGATCCAGGCTTGAAGGCGCTATGTTGACCTGTTTTAGGCCAACACGTATCCTTCCTCCTTTTTCCAACACCGCATGATAGGCATTGGTAATGATATTCATCCCCACTTGATGAATCTGGGTTGGATTTGCCATGACCATACCGCAATCCTGCTGGATCTCCTGATTAATTTCAACGTAGGCCGGAATGGTCGATCTGGCCAGTTTGAGAACTTCTTTAAGAATATTTTGGATCCGGGTCGGGAGCATTTTATGCTCGGACTGTCTGCTGAACGCAAGAATCTGGTTCACCAACTCACTGCCCCGTTTTCCTGCCTTTAGGATTTCCTCTACGTTTTCTTTTAAAACACTGTCGGGCTCAAGATCTTCGAGAAGTAATTCCGACATGCCGACAATGGGAAACAAAATATTATTAAAATCATGGGCAATGCCGCCGGCAAGGCTCCCGATGGATTCCATTTTGTGGGCCTGGTTCAATGCGGTCTCCAGCCTTATTTTTTCCTCCAGCGATTTTTTAAGGGCCTGTTCCGCTTTTTTACGTTCGGTAATATCCATATGAGTCCCAACAAGCCTTACTGCTTTCCCCTCTTCATCGAAAACGGCATTGGCCCGACTCAAAATATCGACCCAGTGTCCCTCTTTGTGTTTCATTTTGAATTCGATTTTAAATCGATCCCGATCTCTTTTAATCAGTTCCTTTTGCATCTTTTGGATCCGTTTAAAATCTTCTGAAGACGTTAATTGTTCCCAAATAGATAGGTCATTGGGCAGTTCATGGTCTTCATAACCCAGCAGGCGCTTCCAGACTGCTGAATGGTAGATCTCCCCGGTTTCCATATTCCAATCAAACAGGCCGTCATTGGCAAATTCCATTGCAAGGGCAGATCTTTCCTGACTTTCGGCAAGCTTTGTGTTGGCCTGTGACAACGCTTGGGTTTTTACAGCGACCTGCCTTCGCAACAGCCAGACCATCAGAAGCGCGCCTAGGACCAGGATCGGTATTAGAATATAAACAAGGTATTTTATGATGTCCGAAAAAGAGACTTCGGGTTCCGGGAGTATCGGTCCAAACCATTCGTCATAGAGGGCTTCATAGGTTCCGTTTGCAATGGTTATGGTCAGCCCTTCATTGAGCAATTCCAGCAATTCTCGGTTCCCGTCCTGAACAGCAATACAAAATTTTTGCTCAAACCCGGATATGGGTTCGGCTGCCGGTTTAAGGCTTTGCTCTCTGGCACTTTCAATATCCACCACATTGTCGATATTGAGTTTTCTAAGAATCTGGTACCCCACCAGCTGCTGGATCATGACTGCATCGTGTTTTCCTGAAGATAATAACCGCATGGCCTCTTCAAAGGTTGGGGTCAGTATTAACCGGGTGGTCAGATTGTTTTTAACCGCATATTCGTGGGCCGTATCTCCCTGCATGACAATGACTTCCTTGTTTTGCAAGTCAGCCTCATCATGGATGGTATTTTCTCCTTTACGAACAAAAATTGTGCCGTGCATTCGCAGGTATGGCGCGGTGAAGTCAAGAAACGTATCCCGCTCTTTTGAATATGAAACCAGGGGGAGCACATCAATTTTGCCGTCAATAAGTGCCTGCTTAATTTCATGCCATGGCCCGACCTTAAATCTGACTTTCAGGCCAACGGCTTTTGTGACTTCGTTCAACAACTGGACGGAAAAGCCGTCTGGTGAGCCATCCGGCTTTATGATGGAAAAAGGCGGGTAATCCAATTCACTTGCCGATTGAAGCGGATTGGTCCTGTTTTTGTAAGCGTTACCCTGCTCGGCTGCACGGATTGTTAATGTGTTTAACACAGTGAGCAGGCTTAAGGCCGCGATATACAATGAATTGAAGGGTGGTTTTTTCATAAGCCCAAATTATTTTGATGCCATGAAGCTAACATCCGCGTGACTTCTGCAACGATGGGGATAACTTTTTAGCATTCTATTATTCTATACTGTCCGTAGAACCATTGGCAATGGCCCTCAACTCTTTTACGAATTTTTTCATTTGCTCTGACTGTGAATTCAGTTCCTGTGAGGCGCTTGCGGACTCTTCAGCGCCGGCGGCGTTCTGCTGAACGACTTTATCCATTTGTGCAACGGCAGTATTCACCTGTTGTACCCCCTGGGCCTGTTCATCAGATGCACCTGCTATTTTTTCCACAAGGGTTTGCACGTTTTCCGTACTTTGGCTCACTTCCTTAAATGTGTCATTGGTCCGTGTGGCAATCTCACTGCCGGTTTTAACCCTTTCAATGGTCTCCTGGATCATTTGGGCTGTATTTTTTGCTGCCTCTGCGGCCCTCATGGCAAGATTCCTGACTTCGTCTGCAACCACGGCAAACCCGGCACCCGCCTCCCCGGCCCGAGCCGCTTCAACCGCAGCGTTCAATGCCAGAAGATTGGTCTGGAATGCAATTTCATCGATTGTTTTTATGATTTTAGAAATTTCCTGGCTTGCATTATTGATTTCAGCCATGGAATGCGTCAACTCATCCATTGCCTGATCCGCTTTTTCGACAACATGGCTGGTCTGGGTCATTAAACGATTGGCTTGTTTTGAATTTTCAGCATTTCCTTTGGCCATCGAAGAGATCTCCTCCAGGGACGCTGACGTCTCTTCAATGGAGGCTGCTTGTTCTGTGGCACCTTCTGCAAGGGATATACTGGCCTCGGACACCTGACACGAAGCATCGGATACCTGGTTTGAACTATTGTCCAAATTTTTTATGACATGGCCAAGGGGAACGGTGACACCTTTGACAATAAACCACACCGGTATGGCGATGCCCAAAAGAAGAATCAGGCAAAGCATCGCTGTGCCCCATTTAAGATTGGAAAGACTCTTAAATGATTCAGATGCATCATTCAAATAGACAAGGACGCCGATTTGCTGACCGTTGAAGCTTGTCAAAGGTACCGTCGCCACCATGTAATTCCCTGATCTTTTCTTGTGGACAACCGTTTTGCCTGACATCAGAATGTCAGATGAGATCACCTGATCGGTAATCTGTTTGTTGGTTGAACTGACAAAAACAAAATTTTTGCCTATAATTGGATTTTTTTCAGGGTTCTGCAGTTTGGTGGCAATGGGTAAGAATTCTTTGTTCATATAAACAGCAATAAGCTCATTTTTATTGGATATACTGTATTTAACAACCGGATCAAACGTCGAGAGTACCTCCACAGATCCTAAATACGTGTTGTCGTCTGAAAAAATAGGTGCCAGCCCTCTGATGGCAAATCCACCTCTTCCGATTTCAATTCCTTTGATCGCTTTATGGTCGCCTTGACTGATTTTAAGGATGGTATCCCGAAAAGACCTGAGATCGTCACTGATTTTCTGGTCGGGTTTCCAAAGTCGTAAAAGGCTTCGTGCCGGCGGCAGGTGAAAATGAATTCTGAAATTACCTGATTTTAAGGCCTCTTGATACCCTTGTTCCAATGGTGCGAAAAAGGACCTCAGTGATTTTCTTGCTTTCTCCATTTCCGGAGCTTTTCCATTTGATATATCTCCAGAATAGGCAATGTCATATGCATACTGGACGGCATCTGCTCTGCTGAAAAGTGATGCCAAAGAAAGCATCTTACCGGATATTCTGTCAATGCTTGTACGAATATCCGAAACTTTTGAATCTATGGTGGCGTCAAGGCTGGTGAAGATCATTTTTTCAACCACGGAATTACCAAGCATAAAGAGGATGATTGAAAAAATGGCGATAATACTGATAACGGGGAATAATATGCGAGTGCCGAGTTTATGCCTCTTTAGCATATCTATATCCTTTTTGTTGTAATTCAAACTGGTTAAAAAAATTTCATAACAGGTAATTCATGAAAAATATCCATATAGTTAAAATTCAAATTATTTAATGACGATAATGTGTTATGGCTTGATCCGCTTCTTGTAATATAGCGAAAAATTTTAGATTGTCATAGCACAATGTCTATTTTGGGCACAATTATTTGTTCCATATATGGCGAATTTTTCGTGAGATTCGTCAAAGAAGCATTTCTTCGCCTGTTTTTAACAAATCCTATTGAAATTGTTCATGAATCAATCGTTGATATGTCAGTCTCTGTTCATTTAGTATATATCCATATCAGATCAATTTTCATTCTTTTCGGAGGCAATATGGTTCGCAGAAAACTCGTTTTCGCGGCACTGATGGTTGTCACCACGATCGTGGCAACGGCGGCATTGGCCTATGAAGTCAAAGAGCTAATCGTGCTGGACCGGCCTGACGGCAACACGGAGCTTAACAGCTGGGTCGGGCCTGTAAAATTTCCCCACGGTCTTCATGCCATGAATGTATCTTGCTTCGGATGCCATCACAAAGATTCGGATCAGGAACTGGGACGGTTTGTTCCCTGCAGACAATGCCATACGGATGAAAATCCGCAAGAATCGTCCGGATTCTATCGCGCATGGCATTCCAGCGAACCGATCAGTTGCCTTGGATGCCATACCCGGACCCGCACAAAAGGGGGCAAAACCCCTGTGGGCTGTACCTCGGCATGCCATAAACCGCTTTAAGCAACAAGGAGAGTGTCATGAGCGGCAAAAATCTGTTCCATGCGTATAAACTCAGCCATGGTGAAAAAAAGATTAGTCGGCGCGAATTCATGAAGTATTGCGGTACCATGGCCGCCTTTATGGGAATGGGACCGTCCTTTATCCCTGAAATTGCCCATGCTGTTATCGCCAAAAAACGGCCGTCTGTCGTCTACCTGCACGGTGCTGAATGTACCGGATGCACCGAAGCGCTGCTCCGGTCCCATATGCCCTTTTTTGACGAAATCATCATGAATACCATTTCCCTTGACTATTGTGAGACCATTATGGCCGCTGCAGGTCATGCGGCCCATGGCGCACTGGAAAAAGCCCTGAATAACCCGGAAGGCTTTATCTGCGTCATTGAGGGGGCCATTCCAACATTTCACGGCGGGGAGTACGGTAAAGTCGGTGGACAGACAATCTTTCAGCTTTGTGCAGGCGTCGCATCCAAGGCAAAGGCCGTCATTGCCATGGGGACCTGTGCCTGCTTTGGCGGTGTCCAGGCAGCTGCTCCCAACCCTTCCGGGGCCAAGGGGGTGAATGAGGCATTAAAGGCTGTGGGGGTCAATGCTATTAATATTTCAGGTTGCCCCCCGAATCCTGCTAATTTTGTGGGAACGGTGCTTTATCTGCTCACCAAAGGCATGCCTTATCTGGACACCTGGAACCGGCCCTCTATGTTTTATGCAGAGACGGTTCATGACCAATGCCCCCGCCAAAAGCATTTTAATCGCGGGGAATTTGCTTTGAGTTTTGACAGTCCTGAAGCAAAAAAAGGCTATTGTCTTTATCAACTGGGATGCAAAGGGCCTTTTACATACAATAACTGTCCCACAGCCCTGTTTAATCAGGTCAGCTGGCCGGTCCAGGCCGGCGCCCCATGTATAGGGTGCAGCGAGCCTGATTTCTGGGATAAGTATTCTCCTTTTTACCGGCCTATCATGGATGGTCCCAAAGGTTAATCTTTTCTATTTTGCATAGAGGAGGCCCAAAATAATGAGCCAATCGGCAACAAAATACACCGGAAAACGCCTGTTAATAGATCCTGTGACTCGAATTGAAGGACATTTAAAGATAGAGGTTGAAATCGAGAATGCCAAGGTCAAGAATGCATGGAGCAGTGCCCAGCTGTTCAGGGGCCTTGAAACGATCCTCAAAGGCCGCCCGCCCGAAGATGCGCCCGTATTCACCCAGAGGGTCTGCGGAGTGTGTACCAATACCCATGCACTGACTATCATTCGTGCCATTGAAGATGCTCTAAAGCTTAAAATTTCGCCACTTGCCATTCTGATTCGTCATCTCATTCTGGCCACTCTCATTGTTCACGACCACCTGGTCCATTTTTATCATCTGCACGGCTTTGACTGGATCGATATGGCGTCGGCACGCCAAGCAGACCCCTCAAAAGCCGGAAAAATTTTAGGTCAGATGAGTCATCGTGGGGATAACCCCGCAGACTTGTATATCGTTCAGAAGAAAATCAAAGATTTTGTAAATATGGGACAACTTGGATTTTTGGAAAATGCCTATTTTCTTGGGGGGAATCCTGCGTATCGGTTGTCCCAGGAAGAAAATTTGATTTTATCCGCACATTACTTTGAGGGACTTAGGGTTCAGCTTGAATTGGGAAGGGCCATGGCACTTTTTGCAGGAAAAAATCCCTATTTTTCTTCAGGTGTCTTGTGGGGCAATGATCTGACAGCCGTGGATCAATTAAACCTGGACGAGATCACCGAGCATGTGGCCAAAAGCTGGTATACAGGAGACCTTGCCCGAACACCTTATGAGGGCGAAACTGACCCCCAGTATACCCATTATGACGATAAGGAAAAATATTCCTGGTCAAAAGCACCGCGATACAAGGGCGAACCCATGGAAACGGGTCCTCTGGCCAGGCGGGCCATCGCCTATGCAAGAAAGGAAAAAGAGACACGAACCCTTCTGGATGATTTTTTCAAACGCGCCGGAATGACAAGTCAGGATCTTTTTTCCACCATGGGAAGAACCGTGTGCCGGGTGGTGGAAACCCTCATGTTGGTTCGGAAGATGAAACATTGGATTGATGAAGCCGAGCGGCGGATCAATGCCGGTGATAACACCATTCATACCCCCTGGCAAATGCCGGACAGTGCCCAGGGGGTTGGTACTTGCTGTGTAACACGAGGGGGGCTCTCCCATTGGATCCGGATTAAAAATAAAAAAATAGAAAATTTTCAGATGGTGGTACCATCCACCTGGAACCTTGGGCCCAGGTGCGCCAACGGCAAAATAGGACCTGTGGAGCAATCTTTGATCGGTTGTCCCTGCCCTGATCCGGACAGGCCTGTGGAAATCTTAAGGACGGTTCACTCCTTTGATCCTTGCATCGCATGTGCTGTACATGTCATCGACAACCGTGGGCAGCCTTGATAATTGTGATTGCCATTTTTTTGTATTAACGGTAAATTATAGATTATACGATTTAAGTTCTGTTCGCTAAAAGTTCTGTCCTTTCGTTTACATAACATTGGGATAAATTTAGGAGAAATGTATGCGTTTTCAGTTTATGACTGCTCTAATAACCGCCCTTTTCTTTTCCATCTCCTGGCCGGTTTTTGCAGAAGAAAAAAAATTTGTGGGGATAAACGCCTGCAGGGACTGCCATGAGGAGCAGTATGACACTTTCATGAAGTACTCTAAAAAGGCAGACTCTTTTCTGGAGATTAAAAAGATGGAAAAAAGTCTTACGTCCGAAGAGTATGCAGAGTGCTTTGAATGCCATACAACCGGTTATGGCAAGCCGGGTGGGTTCGTCTCGGAAAGTCAGACCCCTGACTTGAAAAATCCCGGCTGTGAAGTCTGCCATGGCCCCGGCAGTGTTCATGTTGAGACCGAGGATCCAGACGATATTATTACTGAGATTACTATGGACCATTGTGTTGTTTGTCATGACAAAGGGCGGATTGACGAATTCAATTTTACACCACTGGTCTATAGCGGCGCCCATTAATTACAATCAAGGAAAGCATAATGAACCCCATTTTTGAAAAGATTAACAGCAGATTATGGATCAAAATAATGCTCCCTGTCAGTGTTGTTATCATCCTGGTCATGGGTATTTCCCTGTGGTTCAACGTCAAGAATCAGACGCGCCTGGGTATGGAACAGCTCGATGACCAAAATTTAAGCCTGGCTCAGGCTGTCGAGGGCGGCATGTTCGATGCGCTTGCCGTCGGGGATAACGATACGGTCAGGGCCCAGTTTAAACGGTTGGACAAAGAAGTCGCCAACATGAAGGTGTATGTGTATAACTTTAATAAAGTGATTACATTTTCAACCGACCTATCTGCTGTGGGCAAGTCTATGGACGATTATGCCAACAGTGTCTCAATCAATGATGTAGACGAAATGATAACCAAGGGGAAATCTTCCCATGCGTCATTTATTACAAGCCAGGACCAGACAGACTATATTATTAAAAATGAACCGATATTAAATGAGAAAAGGTGTTATCACTGCCATGGGAAACGGACTGTTTTAGGTGGTATATCAGTGCTCTCCTCCATGGTGCCGGTTCAAGAAGGGATTGCCTCGGCTGAAAAGACAAGTTTTATAATTTCCTTGATTGGTTTGATCGTCACCATTTCTATGATTTGGCTTCTTTTTGTCTTACTTGTGAATAAAAAGGTCGGCAGAGTGCTGGCAACCGCTGACAGACTTGGAGAAAAGAATTTTACCCAGATAGATGAGATCGGGCCCGGAGATGAGATCAACCATATTCTTAATCGGCTTAACTTTGTTACAAGGGAGCTTGGCGGCACAATCAGGCAGGTCGTAGCCAATTCCACAGAATTGGCCGATGCCTCCAACCATATGAATCAGATTGCCCAGACCCTGGATAACTCCAGTTCCAATGCCTCTGACAGGGCCTCCCAGGCATCTGCAGCCGCAGAAGAGATGAGTGCCACCAACAAAACAATTGCCACGGCCATGGATGATGCGTCGGAAAGTGTCCAGATGCTTGCATCTACCGTTGAAGAGATGGGGGCCACTGTTAGTGAAATTTCGAAAAATGCCACGGAATCCAAATCCGTTATAGACGATTTGGTAACAGGATTTGAACAGATTCTTAACGCGGTTAAAGATTTGGGTAAACAGGCCCACGATGTGGATGCCGTCACCGACGAAATCCGCACCATCGCCGAACAGGTCTCGTTACTGGCATTGAATGCTAAGATTGAAGCAGCCAGAGCCGGCGAGGCAGGAAAGGGGTTTGCGGTTGTTGCCCAGGAAATTACCGAGTTGGCACTGGACAGTAATCAGGCCACCTTGAAGGCAGATGAAAAGCTGGCCGGCATTAAGTCCGTGGCCGAAAATTTAACCGCTCGGGTAACGGGACTGGCAGAAGATGTTAAAAATAGTGATCAGGCCATGACAGGCATTGCCGCCGCCGTGGAGGAGCAAAACGTTTCCACCCAGGAAATATCCCAAAGCATTCATATGGTAAGTGAGAAAATCGTCGAAGTTAATGAAAACGTTACACAGGGAGCCCTTGCGGCAGATGAGATTGCCCAGTCCGTTGTTGGGGTCGAAGAGGTGTCGGCTGACGTAGGCAATCAGAGCCAGGAGCTCAGTCAAAGCGCACAAAATTTATCCAAAATGGCCCAGGACTTCTCCGATATGATGCAACAATTTAAGGTGTAGTTTTTTAAGTTAACAGCTGGTGACATCCCACTTCGCTGATTTTAAAGATATTGTTCAGGTTCTGTGCCTTTTTAAAGAAAACCGCTGTTGATTTTTTTGTATGGGGTCGATTTTAATAAAAAGTTAAGATGGTGGCATGAAAATCGCATCGTACTTAGAGTGTAGTTTGGTTAAGACCCCTAATCACAAGGAGAGAATCATGACGGAAAAAGAAATAAAGAAACATAGAATTAAAGGCATTTGCCCACAGTGCGGCTGCAGCCATTTATCAACAATGACCGAAGAAGAGATCAAAGAGAAATATCCAGATCTTGAAAATGCTACAATGGAATGCTCAGAGTGCCTGGCCTCCATGGAGTTGGGTTTCGAAGAAATTGATTAAAAATTAGAGAACAATTGATTCTTTAAAAAATAAATCTTATCCTATCCTTGACATGCCTTGGGGAAACGCGTCATAAAATATTTTATGTCAGTTTCCCCAATTTTTATTTAGCCCTCGGTTTAATTTTTTTCGGGTGCATCTATTTTGGAAGTCAATTATGAAAAAGAAATTTCAGATCAACCTTGCCTCATTTGTTTTAGTGTTCCTGATTTTTGTTGGCGTTATACCCATTCTCATTTTTTTTCTTTTGACACAGCAGAAGGTGGTCTCCGAATTAACGGCTCTTGAAGAGGAACAGCAGCTCAACCATTTTCAAAAGGATTTAGACCAGCTCAAATCCAAGATTAAATCCTATGAAAATATGATTGGTTTGGTATCTCAACTGCCGGCTGCTTTTGAACTCCTTGATCATGGAAATAATCTGTCTGGTGCCATTGATAAAACGATTGCCCGGCAAAGATACAATGGTGTCTTGTCCAGAGCATTCCAGAGGCATAATGAGGTTATTAATATTCACATCTTGGATATGGATCGCCACGTCAAATTTTCTTTGATAAAAGATCCCGACACCCAGCAATACCATTATGAAACTGTAAAAAAAATTAATATTGCGCCTTGTTTGCTTGACCAGACGGCTCGTATGTCTGAAAAAGATTTTTATCTGAGTCCTTTGATCGCGCAAAACAGGGATGATGGAAGCGGGAATGAGCTTATTTTTCAGATTTTAACGCCTATTTTTTTAAAAGGCAAAAAGGTCGGTATCTTCTGCTGCGATATTGACATCAACATCCTATCCGCCACCTGTCATAAAATTCACTGGGTCTGTGGAAACGGTACTTATCTGTCCATTCAGAACATTCGGAAAAATGGATTTGATGTTTTTCCGAAACTGGACGAATTGTTTCAGAAAGGCGAACCGGGGATCTGGAGAGAAGGCCCGACCCATATGGTGTGGGTGCCTGTGTTCAAAGGTGGTAATTGTCCTCTTTTCTTTTGGGCGGGGACGGAAATTTCGCTTCATATTGTTCAGAACACCATTCATAATATAAGGTTGAATGCTCTGAAAGTTTTTTTGGCACTGCTGGTCGTGCTGTTGCTCATTTCGCTGGTATTTGCACGAGGTATTAAAACACATTCAGCCCAATTTCTGAGCCACCTGAAACGGTCTATCATGCAAAAACAGAATACCTTTTCTAAGACCAATGGATGGATACGGGATTTTCATACGTTTTCTGAAAATTTGGTGCTGATTTTTGAACAAAATAGGCAGCTTGAACTCGAGCGCCAGAAGACGCTTTATTTATTAGAACAAAAAGAGGCTCAGCTTCTTGAGTCGAATAGACGGCTTAAGGAGATGGCTTCCCTGGACGCCCTGACAGGAATTCCCAACCGTAGGGTTTTTGACGACTATATCAAAAAGATCTGGGGGCTTCAGGCAAGAAGCAAAAATGAGATATCCGTGATATTCTGTGACATAGATTATTTTAAGAAATATAATGATGTCTATGGGCATCCATCCGGAGACAAATGCTTAAAGCTGGTTGCTGAATGTCTGGAATCAACTGTTAAACGGTCGGGAGATCTTATTGCCCGGTACGGTGGAGAGGAGTTTCTTGTAGTTCTCGCGGAAACAAAGTCAGAAAATGCCCTGTTCGTTGCTCAGAGCCTCCAGAAGGCTGTTGAGCAGCTGCAACTTCCCCATTCAAGCTCTCTCGTCTCAGACCATGTCACGTTGAGTATCGGGGTTGCATCGGCAATACCCAACGCTGAAGTGTCCCATGAGGTTCTGATAAAACATGCTGATTTGGCCTTATACCAGGCCAAAGAGGAGGGCCGAAACAGAATTGTCATGTATCAGGACTTGTCTCAAAATCGACAATAGGTGCATACAAAAGACAAATTCTTTCTGCTTATCATGTGGCTCACGTCGTTAAAAGCAGCTCAATATCTTTTATTAGTTTTTCCGGCTTGGTGACAGGTGCATATCTTTTGACCGGGTTTCCCGAAGTATCAATGAGAAATTTAGTGAAATTCCATTTAATGGCCTTGCCGGTTAATCCGGATTGTTTTTCTTTTAAAAAACGGAACAGTGAATGGGCATTTTTTCCGTTCACATCCACCTTCTGGAACATGGGAAAGGTAACGCCGTAATTGATGGCGCATACCTGTTGGATCTCTTCTTTTGATCCCGGTTCCTGGCCGGCAAACTGATTACATGGAAATCCCAGGACATAAAAACCTTTGTCATGGTATGTCTCATACAGGAATTGCAGCCCTTTAAACTGAGGGGTAAATCCACATTTGCTTGCCGTGTTTACAACGAGTAGAACCGTTCCTTTAAAATCTGCCATTGAGATGGTTTTGCCCTGAAGCGTTGTCAGAGAGATGTCATAAATATCCATACGAATCAATTTCCTTAATCAACTTTTTTATGGCCATTTCTTTGGCCTTGGCTTCAACCTCTACCGTAATATTCAATGTCTGCCATTCTCGGGGCAGATCCTTTATATCAATAAAATCATGGTGTTTTTTAGGATTTGTCGATTCCCAGCCATCCTTGGGTGAGGATATATGAAATAGCGGTTCCCGGTTCCATGTGCTTATGCTTTGCTCTGTGGCACATTGGATTGACAATTCGTCACCAAGGCATCTGTGGTGGTGAACATCATATACCATGGGAATTTCAAGTTGTTTGCACACCGGCAAAAGATCCTGGGGTGTGTCTTTAAAGGAAGAATCTGACTGTTGATTCTAAACGATCCGATTTGATTATCCCGGCAGAATTCAAGGGCGTTGAGCAGACTCTTTGCATTCACTGTGCACAGATTGGCCAACCGTTGCATTTGTTCGTCCCTGGAAAATTTTTCAAGGTACTTTGCTGTGGTTTTCCGAAATTTGACAGGATGCGCTTTGAATATGCAGCACAGGCCAAATCTGATCATTATCATTCCTTAGACGGTTGTTAATTGGTATCCTAAAATTAGCCATCTTATCAAAGATATATACCTGGTTCAAACCCTGACCCTCAAGTTTAAACTTTAAAATGGGTCCTATTCATTTTCTGATTTGATTTTATTAAAGATGGTCTTATTTTAATTAGATAAGATAAAGATAGTGTGGCAAAACACATGATGTTCGCGCTGTCTTTTGTGATGAGATGAACAGGAGATGACAATATGAAGAAAATTGGAATAATCGTTGGCAGCCTTAGAAAAGAGTCTTTTAATCGCTCTGTGGCAAACTATCTGACCTCAGTCGCTCCTGAAGGATGTTCTTTCAGCTTCCCCGATATTGGCGGATTGGAACTTTACAATCAGGACCTGGACGACACGCCTACTGAGGCCTGGGTCAAATTTAGAGATGAAATAAAAGCGGTGGATGCCCTTTTGTTTGTTACACCAGAGTACAACAGATCCATACCAGGCGTTTTGAAAAATGCCATTGATATTGGTTCCAGACCTTACGGACAAAGTGTGTGGACCCGAAAACCGGGAGGCATTGTCAGTGTCTCCCCGGGCGCTATCGGCGGCTTCGGTGCACATCAGCATCTAAAACAGGTGCTCTCCTGTTTAAATGTTTACATCATGAACCAACCGGAAGCTTATGTGGGCAATATTATGGAGGCATTAGACGATTCAGGTAAGGTCGTGTCCGAACATACCCAGACTTTTCTATCCAAATACATGAATAGTTTTATTCGGTGGATCGAGCGGTTTTAAGTTTTTGCAAAATAATTATATTGTCTGTGTCTCGGTCGGCAGAAATGTGATCTGAATAGAGCGCTGCCTGAACCAGATGTCATCAAGGGTGTTTGCCTGAAAATTGTTTTGGGGCAAACACCCTTGATATGTAGTCTTACTGTTTAAAAAAACGGACACATAATTATTCAGCCGCGGGTGTTGTGCCAGGCAGTGGGGCGGGTTGGCGCTGTCCCAATTCCTGGTCCAGAAGATACATCCCCTGGGCCGAATCTTTAACCCGCTTGATTTTTCCAAGCACCATACCCACACTTTCTTCTTCTTCCACCTGTTCGGTTACAAACCATTGCAGAAAAATTTGGGTGGCATGGTCTTTTTGTGCAATAGCGATCTCCATGAGATCATTAATCATGGCAGAGACCTTTTGTTCGTGGGCCAGGGTGTCTTCAAAGACCGCAAGGGGGCTGTCCCATTCGATCTGTGGGGCGTCAATGCCGGCCAGCTTAACCCGACCCCCTCTTTGGATGATAAAATTATAAAATTTGGCGGCATGGGTCATCTCTTCCTGGGCCTGGGTTTCCAGCCAGGCAGAAAAGCCGTCCAGATCGTCAGCCTTGCACTGGGCCGCCATGGATACATAAAGATATGATGAATAAATTTCAGCATTTAGTTGTTTGTTCAGGGCATTTTCAACTTCAGGTACCAGCATTTTTTATACCTCCATAAGCGAAATTATCGCAAAGTTTGTATTTATAAGGTTTGAGTTGTTTACCATATGGCCTTTTTGTTGATTGGGTTAAAAACATATATGATTTTTTTTTGCCTTGTATGATAAAGCATTTTTATAAGATGAGGTTTACATTGAAAATGTCAATTTTCTTTTATTCTGGCCCTAACAACAAAAGCGGAATATTAATTTTTTGTTTAAGGGTCTTTGATACACTGCCGAACAGAATCTGCCCAAAGGTCGAATGACCGTGGGTGCCCATGGCCACAAGGTCGTAGTGGCCATCTTCAATTTCTTTGAGAATCTGTTCATCCGGTTCTCCGCTACGCTGCAACACGTTGGTATTAATACCCTGTTCGACCAGTTTTTGACGTCTTTCTGCCAAAAACGTATCTGCCTTTTGGGTCAATGCCCTGTGTTCATCCAGGGTATGGGAATGGACCACGTGCAACAAAAAAACGTTGGACTGATTTTGCAGGGCCAGTTGGGCCACATGCTCAAGGATCCGGTCATCCACCGGTGAGCAGTCCATGGTAACCAGTATGTTTTTGTATATCTGCATGATATCAAGCTCCTGTGACCGTGGTATAAAGCAGGTAAATATTTAAAATAATGACAATGGCTGAAATCACAATGGCCGCTGTAAATTCAATCGGTCCCGAGGCGAATTTGCCCATGCGGTTTTTATCTTTGCACAGTATTAACAGCGGAATCAGCGTGAACGGCAGCTGGATGCTTAAGACCACCTGGCTGAAAATAAGGATTTTATAGGTGTCCATGGATAGAACAATGATCAAAAACGACGGTATGGCTGTGGCAAATACAGAAAATCGGTATAAAAGAGTTCTGGGGTCCTCGGGCTTTCCTAAGAATCCTGTGATGACATTGACCTCGGCCATGGATGATGTCACCGAAGACCCTACGCCGGCAAAGACCAGGGCCACGGCAAAAAGAAAACCCGCCAGAGGACCTGCCAGGGGCGTCAGAGTTGCAGATGCCTGTTCAATGCTTGTGACGGCCGCCTGGTTTTTTGCAAATACGGCTGCCGCCACAATGATCATGGACGAATTAACCAACCATCCCATGATCATGGCCGCCAGGGTGTCTATTTTTTCGTAATTAAGCTGAGACATTTTTTCATCTTCCGAGACCCCCCATTTACGGGAATGGATCACGTTGGAGTGCAAAAAGATGTTATGGGGCATCACCACCGCGCCTAAAATAGCCATGGCAACGTAAATACTTTCCCGATTCAGATGGGGGACCACCGTGGCCGGCAGCGCTGCGGACCAGTCCGGTTTGACAATGTAAATTTCAATGAGATAGCACAGGGCAATGATGGCCAAAAATCCCATTATAATGGTTTCAAGCCGGTGATATCGCTGGCTGACAATTAAAAAGGTTTCAAGCCCCACGGTTAAAAGTGCGCCCATCCACAGGGGCATGCCGAAAAGCAGATTAAACCCGATGGCGCCCCCTAACAGCTCAGCCACATCCGTGGCAACGCAGGCAAGGACAATGGTCAGGCCCAGCATGGCCGAAACCGGCCTTGAAAATTGATCCCTGATATTAACAGCCAGGGATTTGCCGGTGGCAATCCCGAGTTTTGCCGCCATGTTTTGAATCACAATGAGCATAATCGTGCTCAAGGTGATTACCCATAATAACGAGTATCCGAACCTTGAGCCGCCTTCGATGTTCGTGGCCCAGTTACCCGGATCAATGAATCCTACGGTTACAAGAAATCCGGGGCCCAGGAATCTAAGCAGGATTTTGAACCGGAATCTTTCCAGAATATTGCGCATATGTGCCTCTTTCTTGAGATGAAAGTATTAGTAAGCTGCTAAATTACTTTCATGTTTTTGAGTGACTCCGAAGGTGTTGATAGACCAGGCGGACATGGCCGTTAGAAGGTGTCTGAAAAGGCTTTGACCTCGGGATGGTCACTTAAAAAACGGTACAGGGTTGCTCTGCCCACACCCAACACCCGGGCAGCTTTAGATTTGTTGCCTCCGGTTTTAACCAGGGCTGCCTGGACATTTTCCTGATTGAGTTTCCCCCGGGTAAATGTAACGTTAGGCTCCGCAGGTTCATTTGATACAACAGGCCTTAAAGGCTGTCTGTTAGATGAAAAGGGAAGATCCGTGGGCAGGATAACGCTGCCCCGGGACCGGACCACAGAAAACTGAATCACATTTTTTAATTCTCTGACATTGCCGGGCCAATGGTAATCCATCATTTCCCGAATGGTGTCCGGGGCAAGTTCCGGTACGGGTTTTTTGTTTTCTTTTTCCGCCTCTCGAAGGAAATGCTCGGCCAAAAGCGGAATATCGTTTTTCCTTTCACGCAGGGGGGGCAGGTGTACGGGAATGACGTTGAGCCGGTAGTAAAGGTCTTCTCTGAACCGCTCGGTCCGGACTTCTTCTGCCAGATCTTTGTTGGTGGCTGAAATAATTCTGACATCCACGCTGATCTTTTTCTCTCCGCCTACTTTTTCAAAGGATCCCTCCTGTAAGAACCGTAACAGTTTTACTTGGGTTTTCAACGGCAATTCCGCCACTTCGTCCAGGAACAGGGTCCCCTTATGGGCCAGCTCAAACCGGCCTTTGCGTTCCTTGACAGCCCCTGAGAATGCGCCTTTCACATGGCCGAACAACTCACTTTCCACAATGCCTTCGGGAATGGCTCCGCAGTTGACCGGGACAAAACTGCCGTTTCCGTAGGAAGATATGTCATGAATCGCGTAGGCTACGCGTTCCTTGCCTGTGCCGGTTTCACCGGAGACATGAACCGGGTAATTATACAGGGCCACATCCCGGATCTGCCGGAAAATGTCCTGCATGGCTTTGTCCTTGCCGATGATGCCTGCAAAATTGGAAAGATCTTCGGCTTTAAGAGACAGGCGAATGGAATCGGTCATATCCCGGAAAGAGGCCACCACCCCCCGGATTTCTCCTTCATGATCCTGGATGCAGTAAACGGTCATTTCCAGGTGGCGGGTCTCTCCTGTTTTGGTGACGATGGTAATCGGGTATTCCTTGGTGCCGCCGGAAAGTTTCGGAGAATCTTCGCAAAAGGAACATTTAGAGCCGCAGAACGGTGCCTGAAATACTTCGTGGCAGTCTTTGCCCAGAACTTCTTGTTTGCTGTATCCGGTAATTTTTTCTGCTTCTTTATTGAAAACAGTAATGATCCGCTCTGTGGTATGTGCCATGACACCGACTTTAAGATTGTCCACTACGAGGTTTAAATTGTGAAGATCCAGCAGAGAATGTGTAAATTTTTCCATTTTTTGATTTCCAGACAACAGGCGTTCAGTAATCGATATCAAGCAATATTTGAATCGGTCTTTTTAATGGCACATTTGTGTATCAGGCGCAATGTTTTTTTGCTTCCATCAAAAGAAAAATGGCAGATATTGAAAAAAATATGAACGCTTTCGGCATAACGGCTATGGGTTGCCCTGGGCTATCAACAGCCAGACTCAATCTACAACAAACAATGAACGTAACTTCGCAACCTATTGGTTCTCTCCTACAAATCGTCATATATTGGTTTTACAGAACGTTTTATAAAATTCTGAATTATGGTAAAATTCTTTTATAACCCTGTTCTATCTTATAAGCGATTGAAGGCACTCCGATTTTTTAACTTGCATTGTGGGTTGAGTTTGGGTGTTGATAGACCAGGTCAGCCCATGGCTGTTGTTTAAAAGGTATTTTCTTTAATGGGAAGAGGAGTCTATATGTCTGAAAATAAATCTTTTGCCGCGCTTGAAGCGTTATCCATATTGATTGTTGATGACATGAAAAGCATGCGGCTGACCATTCGGAAAATGCTTCAGAATCTTAATATCGGAGACAAACTCAGGTTTGCCGAAAATGGTAAAGAGGGGTTGGAAGTCCTCAAGCAGAGTAAGTTTGATCTCTCCATTATTGACTGGAATATGCCGGTCATGAACGGGATTGAAATGCTGGAAAAGATTCGGAAAGATCCTGCGCTTAGGGATATGCCGGTGATCATGGTGACGGCCGAGGCGGAGCGGGATATCGTTTCTGAAGTGGCTGAATCGGAAATTGACGGGTATTTGCTCAAACCTTTGACGCTGGAGGCGCTGGATAAAAGAATCAAGACTGTCATGGACCGTGTGCATAATCCTGAGCCGTTCACGCTTCACCGAAACAAGGCCAGGGCGCTTGAGGAGCAGGGATTGTTTAAAGAGGCGATCGAAGAGGTGAAAAAGGCCCTGGCTCAAAAACCGTCTGCCTCGCGCATGCTGCGCCGGATGGGACTGCTGCACTTTAAAATCGGCAAACATGAGATTGCTGAGAAGTGTCTTCGCAAAGCCGTTGCGGTGAATGATCAGGATACTATTTCAAGGGTTTACCTGGCAGATTATTATTTGAAGAAAAATGAGCTGGAAAAAGCGGGGATGCATTACCTGAAAATTCTTTCTTTGAGTACACGCTACAATGATAAAGCCTTTGACATCGGGACAAGGCTTTTAAAAGCTGGATATAAAAAGTCGGCAATACAACTTTTTTCACGGGTGATCCAACGATCAAGAAAAACCAATGCGGTGCGCGATCAGGTCATTGACATCTGCCTGGATCATGGCGAAGTTGACTTCCCCGAATATCTGATAGAAGAGGCAATTCAAGAAAATCCCGGTAACTATAATATCATTTATAAGGCCGGTATGATTTTCCTTGAATCGGGAGACAGGGACAAAGCGATGGCGCATTTCATGAACGTAGACAAGCATGTAAGGGGGCATCTGGATGCCAAACTTCAGATCGCTAAAATCCTTTCTGCGAACAAAAGGATATTGCAGGCAGATGATTATTTGAATCAGATTCTAAGGTTGGATCCGGGACATGAAGAGGCAATTGAACTGCGAAGGACGCTTTAGATAATATAAAAGTACAAATAAGTTATTATATGACAGTAATGTTTTATTGTGGGCCGAGCCGGTGTATTGATAGACTAGGCCAGCCCATGGCTGTTATTCCCAGGTAATGCAGTCTTTGGGGCAGTTTTTCACTGCTTCAAGGATATCTTCATCATTTTCATAGCTGTCAAGGGGGCGGATGTCTATATAACCTGCGTCATTGATTTCAAAGGCGTGGGGGGCCAGATCAATACAGACCCCGCATTCAATGCAGCAGCCAAGATCGATTACCGGTTTTTTTTCTATACTCATCAAATCGTTCCTTTATCAATGGATTCAAGCCACCAGCCTTTTAGAATATGCGCCTGCTTCTCTTTTTCTGCCAGATCAAGAATCTTGTATCCTGAATCCAGCAGGATGCCGTAAAGCACCCCGCATCCCGGGTCATCATGGTGCTCATATCCGGCTTGTGCCAGCTCTATCATTTTATGTGCCAGGTCAATGGTGCGTGCGATGTTTATGTCACATTTTTTTTTCAGCATGGCAAAATCTCTTTAATCGTCTCACACCAAGGTAAGCAAAGTTGGTGATTATTCATTCCCGGCCAAGGCCGGTTCCGGGAAACAGGCCTGGACCAAATCCGATATCCGCGCGGAGGTAAAATTCCACCCGGTGTAAATATCAATGGTTGTTTTGTCTGCCTGGATAAAATCGGGCAGAACCATACATTCAAACTCATGGGCATTGGATAGTGCCCTGACGGCATATCCGCATTTTACCGGGTCTTTAGATGAAAGATGAGCTATAAGTTGTTCCTTTGTGATGTCGGTCAGATCATCGGGTGCTGCGCCGATATATGTGCCGATACCCCATATAACCCCGCGCTGGAGCATTTCATGTTCAATGTGATTGCCTCTGTGATCCAGGTAGGAAAAAAGAATCGTTTTAAATTCTTGGGCCAGGGCCGGGTTTTTACTTAAAATCTCTCCCATGGCTTCTGGTGATCCCCAGCCGATGCCGCCTGATTCGTCGTTCAGATTCCACATGATTCGTCTTAAGATGATGCGGGCTTTTTCTAAGGAATTATCCGCAATCCTTGCAACAAGCTCGCCCATGGCAGTCACACTGCGAAATTTGATCAGTTCATCTTTGTTGTAGAAAAAAGAGAACAGATGCCCGGTGAGCTGGGCGTCCGGAATCTGCGCCAGACTGTCCAGAGCCTGGCTGCGACTGCCAAGGGAGAGAAATTCTCCCACTTGTTTTTTTACCTTTCTGCCGTATGGTTTCATGGTTGTTCTCTTTCTAATGTTCATTGCTGCTGCCCCTTGAAATGATCCTGTTGGGCAACCCTAAATATGATAAAAGCACAAATTATGCCAAGTTATTTGGGCTATTGAATGAACTGATCCAACGCACTGAATTTGACCTTCAATTCATGGATATGTTTGTCATAACTGTTCATTTTTATAACGGACCGGGTGATCAGATAGCAGCCCAGAACAACCAATCCAAGGTTGAGAATACCAAAGGGGATAACCAGGTGCAGCACGTTGAATATATTGTAATATTTGGAAGTTGCAATCAATAGTCCGATCACGGACAAGGGCAGGGCCAGCACGGCAATCCCGGTTCTCATGACAGCCAGAGAGGTTCGTTTTTCAGCCAAAAGCAGTTGTACTTCGTTGATAACAATGGAATCAAATTTTTCGGAATTGTCTGTGGTATCACTTTGTTGTGTCAATGATTTTACTCCATTTTGATTTGAGTTTCGGTGTCATTCCAGTTTGGTTTACCAGTTGGTTTTACCCGTTTGTTTAAAGAAACAAGATTCATTCCAGAAACACAAGCCAGTCCCTTTTTAAGGATAGAATCAAAATAACGGCCATGGGCCGACTTGGTCTATCAGCGCCCAGGCCCGGCCCACAACAAAACATGAAAGGAACTCAGAAACTTGTTGGTACTTTCATATAAAGAGGCCTGGATAAATCGCACAATTTGGCAACGTTTTTATCCGCGTTTTGAAAATGGGGGCATGGTTTGTTTGTCTCAAAGGCTGGCACACAAATGTATCCCGATACATGTATGGCTATTGATTTCGGTGCCGGTAACAGGTATAGCACACATGTGACGCAACCCGGCACTTGGGGGCATATGACTAATTTGTGCCCGACAGAAAACCGTAAATTTTGCCGATTACGGCGTTGGTCTGAAATTTTAATCCTCGAAATACTTCATGTATTCCTCCGGTTAAAATTGCAGCCCGCCTTGTACTCAACAAAATTTCCAGCTTTTCGTCCAGGCACTAATTTTCAGGACAATAGATTATGACGATTGACCAATTTACCTTGTATTGTGCACCAACGTTTTTCATTGATTCGGATCATGAAAAGATCATTGCATTTTCATCCCTGCATGCAGGATCTTCGGATAATCCGGTGCAAAAGGCGGTAAGTATTTTTTACGCTGTCAGGGATCAGATCCGGTATGATCCCTATGAGATTCCTGTAAACAAAGAAGGTTTTAAGGCAAGCCGTGTGCTGACCAAAGGCAGGGGGTTTTGTGTGGCTAAGGCTGTGCTGTTGGCCGCTTGCCTCAGGGCTCAATCCATACCGGCTCGTCTTGGGTTTGCCGATGTGAAGAATCATCTGACTACGCCTAAACTCAAGGCAAAAATGGGTACGGATCTGTTTAAATGGCATGGATATACTGACATATTTCTGCAAGGGAAATGGGTCAAGGCGACACCAACATTCAATTTGAGCCTGTGCCAAAATTTTGGCGTAAAGGCCCTTGAATTTGATGGCCGGCAAGACAGTGTATTTCATGCCTTTGATGCCAAAGGACAGCGGCACATGGAATATGTTAAAGATCATGGCCATTTTGCGGATTTGCCCTGGGACAGAATGATGGCGGCCTACCGGAGCGCCTATCCCAGCTATTTTGAATCAGATCGAACTTCGGGTGATTTTCATGCCGAGGCAAGGGAATTGAACAACGCTGAATCTTATTGATTACGGATTGCGCCGATCACATCCCTATCCGTTTTTGCCGGGCCCGGCGTTCAGCATCTCGGCGGCATACCTGACCCGGGTCTGCTCCAGTAGGCGTTGGGCATAGGCGTTTGCCCGGGAAAAACGAGTCTCCATGACCGTGGCCTGGACGCGTGGCAGAAATTTGGGGTCCACGCTGAGGGTGGTGATACCCACCCCGATCAAAAAGGGGATGTGCTTGGGGTCATGGGCCATCTCTCCGCATACGGATACATCGATGCCATGGTCGATCGCGGCCGTGGCTATTTTTGCAATGCCGCGGTTTACGGCGGGATGATAGGGTATATAATGTTCAGCCACCAGTTTGTTACCCCGGTCCGCACCCAACATATACTGGATAAAGTCATTGGTGCCGATGGCAAAAAAATCTGCAAGTTGAGCAAATTCATCTATGGTGGCAAGCACAGAAGGCAGTTCAATCATGATGCCCACTTCAGGGTCGTTTTTGTGGGGCACACCTTCTTGTTCCATCTGACGAATACATTGCGCCATGACCTGTTTTGCCTCTAAAAATTCGTCAATGGAAGAGATTAATGGAAACATCAGGCGAACCTGTTGCCTGCCATGAGCGGCCCGTAAAATGGCTTTGATCTGGTTCCGGAAAATCTGGCGATGCTTTAAAGAAAAGCGAATGGAGCGCAGGCCCAAGGCCGGGTTGGCCTCCTGGATGAAATCCGTGTGCTTTATGACCTTGTCTCCACCGGCATCCAGGGTGCGCACCGTGGTGATGGTGTCCGGTTCAGTCTTGTCAAACAGTCCTTTATAAATGAGGTATTGTTCGTCTTCCGAAGGAAATCCGGAGCGGATCAAAAATGGAAATTCCGTACGGTAAAGGCCAATGCCTTCAGCTTTAAGTTCCCGGGCCAGGTGAATTTCACTGAGCAGATTGATATTGGCAAGCAGCCGGATGCGTCTGTTGTCAAGGGTATGGGTCGCAGGTTGCATATCCCGGGTTTTTGCCCGGTTTTCCGCTTCCTGGTTGTCTTTGAATATGGCAAGGGTATTGTCGTCGGGATTGATGTAAATGTTGCCCTGGCCGGCATCCAGCAGCAACCGGGTGGTGTCGGGTAAGTCTATAAATACAGGATCATCGGCAATAATCAGGGGAATGGACAGGGACCGGGCAAGGATGGTGACATGGGAGGTTACGCCACCGCCCACCAGCACAATGCCCCGGATGCCGTCGGCGGTCAGTTTCATCATGTCCGAGGGGTAAATATCCTGGGTCACAAAGATTGTTCCCCGGTCAGGGGGGGTGGGGGTGTGTACCGCCTTGAGATGGGACAAAAGACGTATGCCCAAATCTTCCACATCCACGGCCTTTTCCTGCATATAGGCATTGGGATTATCCGAAAAAACTTTGATGTATTTCTGGACAGTCTGCTGGATGGCTGCCACAGGAGAGATGCTCTGTTCTATCAGGCTTTTCATTTTTCCCGTGAAATTTTTGTCTTTGAGCATCATAAAATGGGCCGTGAAGATCAAAGATTCGCTTTCCGGAAGACTTGCGGCAAATTTATCCTGCAGCAATTTTAATTCATCAATGGTTTTTCCCACGGCGGTTTGAAAGTCAGCCAGGCAGTAACTGATATCGGATGTGTCCGCCTCAAATAAAATGGCCTTACGTTTTCTTCTTGATGGCCGGATTGTGCCATAGGCCAAGCCGTATCCGTCGGATTTCCCCTTTATGAACGCAGGGAACTTTTTGGAAACAGTCTCTTCGCTTTCGTCTGTCTCTGCCGACTCCGGCTCCAGGGCCATGAGTAGTCTTGCATTTTCAACCGCACCGGCCAGCTGGGTGGCAGCAGTCCTCAATGCACGCTCATCGAGCAGGGTAAAGTGGTCCATCTCCCGTTGCTGGACCACTAGAACGCCGATTTTCACGACCCCGCGCCGGATGGGCACGCAAAGAAAAGAGTTAAAGGGATCTTCTCCGGCATTGTCGAAATATTTGAACCCCGGACTTGTTCTGGCGTTTCCCACCCGTAGAACTTGGTCCCGGGAAAAGCATTGACCCACCAGGCCTTCTCCGGGCAGCATACGGATTTGGTTAACAGCTTCGGGTTTCAGGCCCCGGGTGGCTTTCAGGACCAGGTCTTTGGATCGGTAGTCAAACAGGTATATGGAGCAGACATGGGCTTGCAGATGCTTGGCCACGAGTTCGCTGGCGCCGGTTAGAAAGGCTTCTATGTCTGATCCGCTGGTGATGATGGAGGCAAGTTCCCCCATGTCGAACAGCAGGTTAAGATGGTCAGGTTCTTTTTTATTCATATTTTTTTAGCTGTTATACAGACGTTAGGCCTGCCTCCAATGCAATTTATTCACAATGCCAGGCTATAATTTAATTTGAAACAGTTCAATATTCAACGAAAAAAGAGAAGCCCCAAAAGAGTTGGAAACAATTGCAGGCTTTTTTAGCAAATTGGGGGGTGATGTGTGTGTGCTCACGTATCTTCGCGATGTGTCTTTTTTCGTAAAATCGTCGAGTGGTTCGTTGAAATCGTATTGTTTTTCGATTTGTTGCGAAAAAATATTTACAATGATTCCAGGCTGTAATATATTTATTAAACAGTGACTCAATTATTCTCAATTATTTGAAATTTCGTTTAATCCAAAGATTCTTAATTTTTAGGCGTTGGAGGCTTAGGCCGGCGCGAAACAACATGAGGAGAATTATTCATGAATTTTAAATCCGTCAGGATGAAAATTGCTGGTCTGGCAGGTATATGTCTTATTTTATCATCTGTTATTCTCGTTGGTTACGGTTTGTATTCCGGCGCAGCAAGCCGTAATATGGTTAAGCTAAGAGTGTCTTCTCTGGTTGAAGCCCAAGCGCTTGACGGTCTGAAGAATCTGGCCGGCAACTATGCCGGACAAATTCAGGTTCAATTCCAAGTGGCTTTGGACGCGGCCAGGACCATGGCAGATGTCTTCATGGTCTCTAAATCCAGGGAAAACGGCAACCTGGAAGTGGGAAGAGACCAGCTTAATGCGATTTTGTTGGAGGTGCTCAAAAAGAATCCAAATTTCAACGGAACGTATTCCTGTTGGGAACCCAATGCCATAGACGGCCAAGATGACATGTTTCAAACGGGCCGGGACGGAAACAATGCGATTACCGGGCGTTTTACACCGTATTGGACCCGGGATCAAAGCGGCAATATCGCGGTACAGCCTTTAGTGGAATACGATACCATGGATAAGCACCCCAACGGTGTTCTTAAGGGCGGCTGGTATATTGTTCCCAGGCAGGAGCATAAGGAAAGTGTCCTGGCCCCGCTTCCCTATATCGTCCAGGGTAAGCAGGTATGGCTGGCAACCTTGTCGGTACCCATATTGGTGGGGGATAAGTTTTATGGTGTGGCCGGCACCGATTATAATCTCGATTTCGTCCAGAAATTATCCGAAAGCGTTGACAAAGAGCTGTTCGACGGGAAAGGTGGCGTCACGATTATCAGTGATATGGGACTGATCGTGGCGGACAGCGAAAAGCCGGAGCTGATCGGCAAGCATTTAAAAAATCTCATTCCTCAAGACTGGCAGACTTATGTGGACGATGTCAAGGCCGGAAAGAGCGCTGCGACGCTTAACGAAAAAGAGCGTTCTTTCGAAGTTCTCTCTACCATCGAATTGGGCAGAACAGGGAAGCCTTGGGGGCTAATGATCCGGATCTCCCAGGAGACAGTGCTGGCCGCCGCCAATGCCCTGTACGATGATTTAGCCGCAGAGGCCCGGAGCAGCAGCATCATGCAGGTCGTGGTGGGGCTTGTCATTGCCGTGATTGCCATACTTTTGCTCTGGTTCGCAGCCGGTGGGATCGTAAAACCCATCCGAAGCACAGTGGATATGCTTAAAGATATTGCAGAAGGTGAAGGTGATCTGACCAAACGTCTGGATATCAAGGCCAAAGACGAAATCGGCGAACTGGCCCACTGGTTTAATCTGTTCATGGAGAGCCTCCAGCAGCTGATTCGGCAAATCGTCTCCGATGCCGGGTCCCTGAATACCAGTTCGGGAGATCTTTCGGATATTGCCGTTAAAATGACAGATGGCGCAGAATCCATGGCTACCAGATCAAAAGCCGTAACATCCGGTGCCGAAGAGGTCAGTTCCAACATGATGAGCCTGGCGTCTTCCAGTGAAGAGGCGGCCTCTAATGTTAATATGGTTGCTGCCGCCACCGAGGAGATGACCTCAACAATCAGTGAAATTGCACGAAAAACGGAAACTTCCCGGACTATTTCGGAATCCGCCGTTTCAAAGGCTGGTGATGTGTCCGAAAAACTGGGCCGTTTAGGGGATGGTGCCCAGGAAATCAGCAAGGTTACGGAAGTTATTTCAGATATTTCAGAACAGATCAATTTGCTGGCTCTGAACGCAACCATTGAGGCTGCCCGGGCCGGTGAGGCCGGCAAAGGATTTACGGTTGTGGCATCTGAAATTAAGGATCTTGCAAAGCAGACCGCAGAAGCCACCGAATCGGTTAAAGTACAGATCGGCAATGTCCAGGGAGCCACCGACGAGACTGTTTCCGAAGTCGGGCAGATACTCGACATTATAAAGGAGGTCAGCGAGATTGTTGCGTCGATTTCCCAGGAAGTGGAGAGCCAGGCAACCGTAACCCAGGAAATTTCCCAGAATATTTCCCAAACCTCCGAGGGTATTCAAAACGTGAATGAGAATGTGAACCGCAGTTCTGATCTGATCGGTTCCATAACAGAGGAAATTTCAGAGGTCGATCAGTCTGTACAGGGGGTGTCTGAGTCCATTGCAGAAGTGAACCTGAAAGCCGAAGAGTTAACCGCACTTTCCGAAAAATTGCATGAACTTGTGGGTAAGTTTAAAGTATAATTGTTTGATTGATTCAGACATTAGTGTCTGAACGAAAACCTGGAAATTTTGTCGAGTACAAGGCGGGGCAAAAATTTTAACCGGAGGAATACATGGCGTATTTCGAGGATTAAAATTTGCGACCAACGAAGTAATCGGCAAAATTTACGGTTTTCGGTCGGGCACTACATTAAGAAGGCGGAAAAAAAGTGTATTGTCCTTTTTTTCCGCCTTCTTTGATTTCTACGTTGTTTTCCCTATACCCCCCGGAACCGGCAAGGATTCAATTAGTCAATCTGAACAAATTTGGATTGCTTGGCCGAGCATATCGGACATTTTTCGGGCGCGGTACCCAGTTCAATGTAACCGCAGATCGGACACAGGTAAAATTCGCTGACATCCAAGTCAACACCGTTTTTAACAGCTTCCAGGGCTTTTGTGTAGAGGTTGGCATGCACTTCTTCGGCGCCTAAAGCAAATTTAAACATGATTTTGGCTTTATGGCCGTCCGCTTCCGCCTGTTCCAGCATGGGTGGGTACATGCTGGTGAACTCATCGGTTTCGCCGTCAATAGCGGCCTGGAGATTATCGGCGGTTGACGCGATTTTACCCAAGGCGGCCAGGTGACCCTCGGCATGAATCCGTTCCGCTTCGGCAGTGGTTTTAAACAGTTTTGAGATATTTTTAAATCCTTCTTTTTCTGCTTTTTTGGCAAAGGCTCTGTATTTCTGGTTAGCCTGGCTTTCACCTGCGAACGCCTCTTTTAAATTGTCATTGGTAGTTGCCATTCTTGCCTCCTTATTTAATAAATTGATAAAAATCTGAAACGAATTGTCTCTGTATCATGCTTTGCTTTTTTACTATTTTCTTAAATGATTATCAATCATTGTATAAACGATCAATTTCGAACAAGGCTGGAGAGTTGCTCAATCACTCTGGGAAAGCATTTCAAGGTATTGGGAAGCGACGCCATGTCGAATGTTTGGGCCTGCTTGGCCACGGCTTGCCCCCATAAATGCAGTGGGGCATAATCATATGTCTGTCCCAGTTCGACAATCTCTTGGGCAAAGGTTTCAACATTGCTGATTATCATGGTTTTATTCAAATACTCCCACCGCCCTAACATGTCGTCATTAAGCTGGTCAAGCAATTCCTTGAGTTTTTTCTGTGACATGGGTGTATAGTTCAAGGCTGGAGAGAAAGAAAGGTTCCGGCGCTCCATTTTATCTGTGGATTCAGCCATAATAGTTTCACAGGGCTGGGGTTTTCTCTTCATGTCACCCCTTTTTACATTTGGAATGGTTACCTGAAAGCAACTGCCTTTTTCCGGGGTTGATTCCACGTCAATGGTGCCGCCCATGGCTTCCACTATTTTTTTGGATATGGAAAGCCCAATGCCTGTTCCGCCGTAGGTATGAAAATTCTGGCCCTTTTGCTGGCTGAACCTTTCGAAGATCCGTTCCCTCTGGTCTCGGGCAATGCCAATGCCGCTGTCTTCGATGATGAAGAACAGTTCTGAAAATTCTGCCTCTTTTTCAAAATGCTGAGACCCTGCTGTGAGTTTAACAAAGCCCGATGAGGTAAATTTGATGGCGTTCCCTGTTATATTCATCAAAACCTGCCTGAGCCTGACCCTGTCCAGGACGATACTTGGCGGGACATTTTTTTTCAGCTCCACAGAAAATTCAAGCCCTTTGATCTGGGCTGCATTCGTGTAAATTTGGTTGAGTTCCTTGAGCAGCCCTTCAAGGTTAAAGGTTTCATATTTCAAAGGAAAGCTGCCGGATTCCGCCTTTGACAGATCAAGGATGTCGTTTAGCATTGCCAGAAGTGAATTCCCGGCAGAACGGATTGTGGCGACATACTCTTTCATGGTCTCATCCTGGACCTCTTTGTAAATGATGTCGGAAAATCCGATGACCAGGTTCAAAGGCGTCCGGATTTCATGGCTCATATTGGCCAGGAATTCGCCTTTGGCCTGGCTGGCTGCCTCGGCCTTATCCTTTGCCTCATTGAGTGCCAGGGTTCGCTCCTTAACCATCTCTTCAAGTCGCTGCTTGTTTTTAACAAGTTCGTTCTCCACCTGGTCCTGTTTTTTGAGTAATTCGGATTTCATCTTGTCAATGGCGCGGAGCTGCTCGGTTTCCTGCTTTTCTTTTTGCAGCTTTTTTTCCTGGATCTTTATTTTTTTTTCTACACCCTTGTGGGCGAGCCGCCAACCCCCAAACCAGATCCCGATGCAGGCAATAAAATAGGCTGCATAAGCCCAGGTTTGTTTCCAGGGCGGGTTATCCACCTGGATTTTAATGGATTTGCCCGTTTGGTTCCATATCCCATTGTTGTTGCTGCCCAACAGGTGCAGGGTATAGGTCCCGCCCGGCAGGTTCGTGTATTTGCCGTAACGGCGATTTTGGGTCCGGTTCCATTGGGTTTCAAATCCTTCAAGAAAATAGGCATATTCATTGTTCCCGGGACGGGTGAAATTCAGGACTGAAAATTCAAATTCAAAAAAATTTTTTTGCCAGGGCAGATGGATACTTTGAATAATTTCCGGAGCACTATCAATGTTGAGCGGTCTTCCTCCTTGTTCAAGGGAAATCAGTATCACAGGCGGAACATAGGGGTTTTTTAAGATTCGATCCGGGTGGAAACGGTTTACACCTGAAAGGCCGGAAAACCACAGGTCTCCCTCCCGGCTTCTTAGCGCACTGGTGGGAAAAACACTGAACCGGTCTCCCTGGAGGCCATCTTTCTCTGAGTAATGATCCAGAACCTTTTGGGTTTTGGGATCAAAGAGATATAGTCCGTTATCGGAACTTAGCCAAAGGCGTCCTTTGTGATCTTCCTGTATGGCACGTATGGCTCTGGGGGGCAGGCCCTGAGCCTCTGTCAGTGGTGTAAATACACCGCTTTTTCTGTCAAGCAGATGCAAGCCGCCGTCTTCGGTACTTACCCAGAATCGTCCCTTTACATCCTCATGGCAGTCATTGATATTGTTACCCCGAAGCCCGTTTTCCCCTTGCATAAAACGGTAAAACGTATCCGTGCCCCGATCATAATAGTTCAGCCCTCCTTTTGTACAAATCCACAGCGTCCCATTTTGGTCTTCAACCAGGGTCAATACCACGTTGTTGCTTAAACTTCGGGGATCGGCTCGATCATGGGTAAACTGATGGAACCGGCCTGTCTTTTTACTAAATCGGAACAGACCATTTTCCTGTGTGCCGAACCAGAGCAGGTCTGGATTGAGACTGTCCTGGATCAGGCTTCTGGGCGGCGTCCCGGCGACTATTGTATTTTGGTAGGTCGCTTTTATGGTTCGACTCTCCCGGTTGTATACATTCAAGGATCCGTTTCCTGACCCCACCCAGAAGCGGCCGGCATTATCTTCGCACATGGAATATACCGAAGAAATGGCCGGCAGCGTTTGTTTAACCGGGCCTGCCCTGGAAAAGTCATCTGTCTCTGGATTGAAATGGGAGAGCCCGCCTTGACTTCCGCCGGCAACCCAAATCGTGTCCCGGCTGTCCTGAAAGAGCATGATCACCGAATTGGATCCCAGGCTTGTGTTGTCCCTGGCATTGTGACGGTAGACGGCAAACTGATGGGCAAAGCTGTCCCAGGCATCCACAGGCCCGGTATTTTCCACGGTCCAGATAATGCCCTGGCGATCCATGAAAAGATCCATGATTTTGTCCCCCTTGGGGCTCAAGGGATTATCCGGATCATGACGCAGGGACGTGAAGGTCTCTGAGTCGGTGTTAAAAATTTCCAGCCCAACCGGGGCGGTAAAGGAGTGGGATATCCAGATATCTGATTTCCCGTTGGACATAAGGGCATAGACATAGTTGCTGGCCAACCCCTGCGGGTTATGTGGATCGTGGGTAAATTGGCGGGTCTCAAGGGTTTGGGGGTCCAGACGAAAGAGTCCGGCCCTAGCGGTGCTGATCCAGAGCAATCCCTTGGGATCCTGGATGATACAGTTGATACAGCCGGGACCAAAATTTTTTGAGGCTTCCGGGAATTGCCTGCTAAAAGTCCCCAAAGAAATTTGGGTAATACGTCCTGTTTTTTTATTCAGACGGTTCAGTTCACCGGTCTTGGTTCCGGCCCACACGTTGTTTTCCCGGTCAACAAAGACGGTAAAAATATCTCCGTGACTTAAGGTGTTGGAATTCTGGGATTCGGCAAGATAGCGGACAAAAGTCTCTTTAATTGGGTCGTAGCAATTTAAGCCTTTTTGGGTTCCTGCCCAGATCTTCCCGTTTTGGTCTTCGGCAATGGTTCTGGGGGCCCAGTTAAAAAAGTCCGAGCTGATGCTGTCCGGATTGTCAGGATCATGCTGTAGATGGATAAATCTGTTCAAGCGTTTATTGTAACAATTCAACCCCCCGCCCATGGTGGCCACCCAGATCCGAAAACCGGAACTGTCGGCAAACACACAGGGTGCAATGTCGTTGCTCAAAGAATCCGGGCCGGATGCGAACCGCTTCACCTTATACCCATCCCACCGGACTATCCCTTCGGGGGTTCCCACCCAGATAAACCCGTCCTGGTCCTGGGTCAGACCGCAATTATAGGACCCTGTATCAAAGGGATGGGAGAACATGGCCCTGAAAGCTAGTGATATCGATGGGGTGCAGAAAATCAACCAGAATATCGGGGTCAGTAAAAGCCCAAGACTGCCTGCGCGTCCATGGAAGAGATGAAAGTTATTTTTACACCATTGTCCCCTGAATACTGTCATGATTTAAAGTGCTTGCAGCTTATCAATTCCCGCATAGGACTCATTTATGGTCCGTGGCGCAATAATCTTGAATTTCATAGTTCTTTTTCCAGGCATCATCATGGAACTTCTATTTTTTATTTATTCAGCAATCTCCTTCTAAAACACGGTGTTCAGGATATTCAGGTCGGTTGAGTTTGTGCTGACTTGTCTACCTGATGCGGGCCGTAACCGTTCTCTAAGGTTGCTTGATCGTGAAAGCTACCATAAAATGATAGGTATTGCCAGAACCATGTAAGTCCAAAACAGGGAGACCGCATTTATAATTTTGCCAGCTATTTCAACTTCACAATCGCTATCGCTATCGGGATCGGGATCGAAATGGTCATTGTTTTCGATCCCGATAGCGAGAGCGAGGACTTTTTTTATATAAATGCGGTTACCCTGGCCATTCGGCACCGGACAGATGGGACGCTGCACCCATTAACCCTCTTTTTTTAAGGCAACGGTTCGGTTGTGATTTAAGAGGCATGGGAATTTTATCACCCAAAGGAGAACCAACATGTTCAGATCTAAGATCAACGCCTTTTTTGTTCTTTTTTTGTTTCTTATTGCTTCCTGCAGTCCAAAACCTACTTTTTTGAAAAAGACCGGCAGTCCGGCCGGTGTTCCGTCTGATCCGGATTTGCCATTCAGCCAATATGTTGAGGATAGTAGAAAAAATATTGAACATATCCTCCGTGACCTTAGGTTCGTCAATGGCGCCACCCCCTATCTTGGTCAATATTCAGCGGCCCAGACAGCACAAATGCGGGGACCTTTTGAACGCCTTCCTGAAAAAGAGAGCGCAGGCCCCGGTAAAGGTAAGGGCTTTCTGCTGATTCACGGGCTCACCGACTCCCCCTACCTGATGCGCAGTATTGCCGATTCCCTGGAACAGGCCTATCCCAACGCAACCATCCGGGCGGTGCTGCTGCCCGGCCACGGTACGGTTGCCGGAGACTCACTGAACATGCGGCATACTGATTGGATGGCCGTCACCGACTATGGGGTCCGCAGCTTTGAAAAGATGGAGACGATCTCCGATCTCTACCTGGTGGGATTTTCCACGGGTACGGCCCTTGCCATCCGTCACCTGCAGGACAACTCCAAAAGTTCCAAAATCAAAGGCCTCATACTGATTTCCACGGCCGTAAAAGCCAAGTCTGGAGGCGCTTTTCTCAGCCCCTACCTGCGCTGGGTAAAAGAGTGGCTCGACACATATTCAGAAAGGGATGCGGCGCGGTATGAATCATTCTCCGTCAATGCGGGTGCTGAATTTTATCTGCTCACCAAGAACATCATAAAAAGCAGAACCCTCATTGACGTACCTGTACTCATGGCAGTCAGTGCCGACGATGCAACGATTGACGCCGATGCCGCCCGGCAGTTTTTTTGTGATAAAGTAACCGCCCGGCGCCGCGGCTTGATCTGGTATGCTTCCCGCTATGCCGAACGGAACATAGATCCACCCTGTGGGGATATTAAAGAGGTCGAACTTGGGGCGGTGGAACGGGAATTTCAGGGAACCGTATACCGGTTTGCCAATTATGCCCATACATCCCTGTCTATGAGCCCGGCCGACCCCCATTACGGAGTCAATGGCAGGTATCACCAATGTAAATCCTATGACACCCCGCCAAAAATGGAAAATTTTTATAATTGTCAAAAAGGCTCGGCCAAAACTATTTTCGGTGAAAAAGACATTGCCACAAAAGCGGCTAAAAAAGAGTTGGATTACGATTACTGGAGACGAGGCACATTTAATCCGGATTACCCGAGACTGGAAAGGGCTATCATTTGCTTTGCTGATGAGACCTGCGACCTTCAAAAATCTATGAATGATCAATCAAATATAGATATACACCAAAAGGCTGCCCAAAAAAGATTATAGGGCAGCCTTTTTCCTATCAATTATTGAACATCAATTAAGGCCCATGATCAGAATTAAATCTGCCATAGATGTGCCGGATTTTAAGCCACCATCAAGGTGCTCAACGGAAGCATATTGAATATATATCCTTTGGCGTAATGCCGAGAGTGGCTTAAAAGACAAGCATATGGACGATTTTATTTTGATCATGGGCCTAACGCCTGAACGTCCCCCGTGTTTGGACGAAAAGGTGCCCAGATGCAAGGCGCAAGCAAACCTAAAACCGGAGCGTACAATAGTACGTGAGGATTTTAGGTTTGTGCAGCAACGCCGCAGGTGGGTGCCTTTTCGTCCAAACACATCAGTTGGGAAACATGTTGTCTTCTATCTCCACAGCCACCGCGCTCGTGTTAAGCAGCGCTGCAAACCGTCCCAGGGTGATGGGTAGTACGGTTTGGACATAAAACTCAAGACTTTTGATAACGCCCTGGTAAAAGGGAACATCTTTCTTTTTGGCTTTTTCAAGTTTTTGGGCAGCGGTTACGCCGCGCCACAGCAGCATCCATGCAAAAATAGTATCACCGGTGGCATCCTGAAACGGATGGGCATTGGCAAAGGCGGCAAGCACTTTGGGGCTCATAGCTGTAGTGCCCATGTGGATAGCCACTTCAGCTAATTTGTTTACCACCTCTTCAACCTTGGTCGCTGATTTTTCAAGGGCAGGGATATCCTTGGCCCGGGCTATTATTGCCTGAATTTCACCGAACAGGTCCATGACGGGTTTACCCTTGTTCAAGCCCAGTTTACGGCCAAGAAGGTCCATGGCCTGGATCCCGTTGGTTCCCTCATAGATCAGGGTGATCCTTACATCCCGCAATAACTGTGCCATGGGGTACTCTTCTATGAATCCGTAACCGCCGTACACCTGCATACCCTGTGAGCAGATTTCAAAGGCCCGGTCTGTGACATACCCCTTGGCAATGGGGGTGAGTACTTCAAGAAACCCGTGGTATTTGGCCTTTTCTTCGTCGGTTGCCGCATATTGGGCCATGTCAATGCAGTAGTGGACATAGTAGATCAAGGTCCGCATGGCTTCCACATTGGATTTCATCACCATGAGCTGGCGCCGCACATCCGGGTGACGAAAGATGGGGACGGCCTGGGCGTCAGGATTCCTTATTTCAGTCAAATCCCGGCCCTGGATACGGTTTTTGGCATAATTCAGTGCATACATATAGGCGGCGGTGGCACAGCCAAACCCTTGGACACCTACAAGAATCCGGGCTAAATTCATCATCAGAAACATGGCTTTCATGCCCTTGTTTTCTTCGCCTAAAAGGGTACCTACGCAGTTGCCTTTGGAGCCCAGAGATAAAGAGCAGGTGGAGTTGCCGTGGATGCCCATTTTGTGCTCAATGCCGGTGCAGATGACATCGTTGAATTCGCCTATAGAACCATCTTTTTTAACCCGGAACTTGGGGACTATAAATAAGGAGATGCCCTTGGTGCCGGCAGGCGCGCCTTCAATGCGGGCCAACACAGGATGGATGATATTCTCCGTCAGATCATGTTCACCACCGGAGATAAAAATTTTTTCACCCACAATGTTGTAAGTCCCGTCGTCGTTGGGGATAGCCTTGGTGGTCAGTGCGCCGACATCGGAACCGGCATCCGGTTCGGTGAGCAGCATGGTGCCGGTCCATTTGCCGGTGCACATGTTTTTAAGATAGATCTCTTTTTGTTCCTGGGTGCCAAAATGTTCAACAAGATGGGCTGCCCCCTGGGTGAGGCCGCAGTACATCATGAACGGGTAGTTGGCTCCGTTGAAATACTCAGCGGTTGCCGCAGCAACGGTGAAAGGCATGCCCTGGCCGCCCCATTGGGGATCTTCGGTGGGGGCCAGCCATTCGCCTTCATTGAACAGATCAAATGCGCGTTTGAAAGACGGTGGCGTGGTGACCTTGCCGTTTTCAAAGGTGCAGCCTGTCTGGTCCCCTTCCTTGTTTATGGTCAGAAGCTCTTTGAGCGCCAGATTTTTTGCCTCTTTAATCACCATATCAATGGTTTTCTTGTTAAAATCAGCATAATTATCGCTCAGTTCTGCAAGGGTCTGGGCCTGAAGGATCTCGTGAACGACAAAATCTATGTCCCGCTGGTCGGAAATTACCTGTGCCATATGTCCTCCTCGCTAGGGGATTTTTAATGAGTGTCTGAACGAAAACCTGGAAATTTTGTCGAGTACAAGGCGGGCGCACATTTTAACCGGAGGAATACATAGAGTATTTCGAGGATTAAAATTTGCGACCAACGAAGTAATCGGCAAAATTTACGGTTTTCGGTCGGGCACTAATGAACAAATCCTCATCATAAGTTGAATTGTTTATATTTTAGATTTGTGTTATTTCCCGCATTTCAATTTTATATTAATCACATTTTAATTACAATTATTTATAAATAAACGGGGCGGTTTATTATCTTTTGGAGTGCTGGGGTCCTCCAAAATGAATTGTCATTCATCGCATTAATTTTGTTTCTTAGTCAAGAAATTTTTACAAACAAACACAATGCTGATATAACGGTTTACCATGGAAAAGATACTGATTTCAGCTTGTCTTCTCGGGCAGCCGGTCCGCTATGACGGCAAGTCCTGTCCTTTTGAATGCTCACTCATTAACCAGTGGCAGGCCAAAGGGTTATTGATTCCGGTTTGTCCGGAAATGGAAGGTGGCCTTCCTGTGCCCAGGCCACCGGCAGAGATCACTTCCGGCGGCGGTCCGGGGGTGTGGGCCGGCACGGCCCGGGTGATGAGTGGGCAGGCCGATGTTACTCAATTTTTTATCAAAGGCGCTCAGGCCGCTTTGGACAAAGCGCTTAGCTGTGGCATCAAAACGGCCCTTTTAAAACAGAAAAGTCCCTCCTGCGGCAGTCGCCGGATCTATGACGGCTGTTTCAGCCGGTCTCTTGTGGACGGCATGGGTGTGACAACCGCGCTTTTAAGGCAGAACGGTATTCTGGTGTTTGGTGAGGATCAGGTAGACCTATTATCACAGGCCATTGCCCACCAAAAATAACTCGATCATCAAAAATAAAAATCCGGGATTGCCCGGGGGAGCAACGTTTATGCCGGACATCATCGTCGATTCCTGGGGTATGCTCCAGGAAGAATTGTTCAAAGGTGCCTGGAATGATGCCATCCAAAGGTATCGGCCTCCTTTTGTATACCGGGGGCTTTCCGATGAATCCTATCGTCTGGAAACCTCTTTAATGCGTTTGGGCGGGCCGTTCTGGACCCTTGAAAAGCATCTGCTGCGTAATTTCCGTAAATATTCCCGGGCCCAGGGGCGCGAAGATCCCGATTCCTTCTGGCACCTTTTGGCCGTAGCCCAGCACCATGGCCTGCCCACCCGCCTCTTGGACTGGACCTATTCGCCTTATATTGCCCTTCATTTTGCATTGGCCAATATTGAACGGTTTGACATGGACGGGGTGATATGGCGGGTAAACTATGAACAGGCTCATGAGTTGCTGCCGCCGGAGCTTAAGGGTCAACTGACTGCAGAAGGCGCCCAGGCGTTTACCGTGGAGCTGCTCACAAGCATCGGCCAGGAAAGGCCGGACTGCCACGCCGGGGAAAAAACCTTTCATCAGTATGTTGAAACCTTAACTCAATTTGATGCCCTGGGGCGGTCCGAGGAGTTCCTGCTTTTTTTTGAGCCGCCATCCATTGACGAGCGCATCGTGAACCAGTATGCTCTCTTTTCTGTCATGCCCAATCCCCGCCGCATGATTGATGACTGGCTGAATATTCATTCAGATTGTTTCCAGCGAATTATTATACCGGCGGACTTGAAATGGGAATGCCGGGATAAACTGGATCTGTGCAATATCACGGAACGTGTACTGTTTCCCGGCCTTGACGGGCTGGGGTCCTGGTTGAAGCGCCATTACAGTCCTAAAACCTGATCCTTGTTATTAGATAATAATTTACAATGAAGTAAGGGTGAGGTTATGAACGAAACGGCAGATGCTGGAAAAGGTAAGAAAATTGGATTTTTTTTAGGCCCGGCTATTTTTATTTTAATGCTTTTGCTTCCGGTCCCCCAGGGTATGAAACCCGAAGCCTGGCATGTGGCGGCCGTGACTGTGCTCATGGCCGTCTGGTGGATTTCCGAGGCCATTCCCATCCCTGCCACAAGCCTTCTGCCCATTGCACTTTTTCCCCTTTTAGGTGTCATGAAATCTGCGGTGGCGACAGCGCCTTATGCCAATCATCTGATTTATCTGTTCATGGGTGGATTTTTTTTGGCCGTGACCATGGAAAGATGGAATCTTCACCGCCGGGTGGCCCTGTATACCATTAGAGCCGTGGGCGTCAGTCCCTCTCGAATGATCATGGGGTTTATGGTCGCTACGGCCTTTTTGTCCATGTGGGTTTCCAACACTGCCACAGCGATGATGATGGTGCCCATTGGGTTGGCGGTCATCAACCAGGTGACCGGGTTGACCTCCGATGATTTGAGATATGTGTGTGTGGAAGTCAGCCCGGAGTTTAATTTTGGCCGGGGCCTGATGCTGGGTATTGCCTATGCTGCATCCGTAGGTGGTGTGGCCACCATTATCGGTACCCCGCCCAATACCGTTATGGCCGGTATGGTTGAAAAGATGTTCGGGGTTGAAATCGGATTTGGCCAGTGGATGCTCTTCGGTGTGCCCCTTGCTGTGCTGACCTTGGGGTTGGCCTGGTTTCTTTTGACAAAATTGCTTTTCCCCATGGGGGATCTGGAACTTTCCGGGGGGGCGGCCATCATCGACGACGAGATCAGAAAACTTGGTCCCATGTCAGGTGCCGAAAAAAAGATTGTGGCCGTGGGATGCCTTATGGCCATATTCTGGCTGTCCCGGGGCTTTTTGGCCAAGTCGGCTTTCATGCATGAGATCATGCCCCATTTCAGTTATATCAGTGATGCGACCATTGGTATCATGGGCGCGCTGCTACTTTTTTGCATTCCTGTGGATTTTAATAAAAGGACGTTCCTTCTTGACTGGCAAACCGCAGTTAGAATTCCCTGGGATGTCATTTTGCTTTTTGGTGGGGGGCTTGCCATTGCCAACGGATTTACCAAGACTGATCTGGCCACTTATATTGCCGGCCAGTTGGGGGCCCTTGATGGGGCCAGTCTTTTGGTGTTTGTGGCGGTGGTGGTACTGATCACCATTTTTCTTACGGAAATTACATCGAACACGGCTACGGCCACCCTGCTTGTACCTATCATGGGCAGTGCCGCCATTGCCATGGGCGTACATCCCTTTGCCACCATTGTCGGGGCTTGTGTGGCAGCTTCTTTTGCGTTTATGCTGCCGGTGGCCACCCCACCCAATGCGGTGATATTCGGCAGCGGATGCGTTTCTATCCGGCAGATGGCCATGGCAGGTGTCTGGCTTAATTTTCTGGGTGCCGTTTTGATTACGGTTTTTGTTGTTTATTTGTTGCCGCTGCTTTGGGGGATTGATTTATCCATGGTACCGGACTGGGCAGTCAAACCCGGCTAATTTCCTGATCAAAAAATGACCGGATTGCAGGGCGGTGCCGCCGCCCTGCAGATGTCATACCGGGTTCAACGCGCCAGCACAAAGGCCCATTGGGAAAGAATGGACGGATACTCAATGAGGCTGGACTGGACAAAACCGGGCAGGTTGTAAACGGCCTGGTTTTTTATTGCCGGAATTTTGGCCAGGTCCGGGTTTTGAACAAGTGCCCGGGACAATGCCTTTTGCACGGCGAACCCGTCTCCTGTGACGATTATGGCATCGGGCGCAGCTGCAACTAAACTGTCGAGCTTGCGGATGGAATAATGTCCTTTGGACGCCTTCTTTTCAGGTTTTACCATTTCATTGCCGACATTGGTGCTTTTCAGGGCGGACAAAAGGAATTGATCGGCATACCCACCCGGACTTTCCACCCGTAAAAAGGATTTGCCGGAAGATGCCTGGAATACGCCGTTAAGAACCACCACCCGTTTTGCAAAATTCTTTTTTTCTATATTTTTCATGACCTTTGCCAGGTTCTGTTCATAGTCGTCCAGAAGCGTTTGGGCTTTGTTTTCTTTGCCTAAAAGACCCGCCATTTGGTTAACGGTTTTATTCAGGTCATGGGAATATTCAACAATCGTTACGGATAATCCATGGGTTTCAAGCAAATCCGCTATTTTTTCCGGGTGCAGTTTCGGTACCAGGGCGCAGAAAGGATTGCCTTTTTCAATGATCACCTTTTTGATCTGGTGGGCGTTGGCAAAATCGATTAATGGTTTGGCTTTTTTCTTCTGCAGACAGTTGGGGCAGCCCAGGACCTGACTGGTGGTTTTAAACGTGTCGCACAACGGCCATAGAGAGCAGCGCACTGACATGGCTGCCGGCAATACCCCAAGATTGTAGGCTATATCCACAAGCCGGTCTCCTATGATGATAACATCTGCTTTTTCCGGTACGGGGGTGGCAGAGGCCATGCAAGGTGCGGTATTTATAAAGAGTATTCCTGCGATCAGAAGAGCAGTTACCGCGGCAAGTTTTTTATGAACGGGATTATTTATTGTTTCGGTCGAAGGTTTTGCCTCCGTTTTGATCAGCAAGGTCCGAAGCATGTTTAGACTGAACAGCAAAATAGAGATCAAAATTAAAACACCGCCAATAATCACAACCTGTTTGCCCAAATCGGATGCGGTCCTGAACTCCTCGGAGCCCGGGGCGAATCCCGACGTCAGGCCCAGAATTCCAATCATATGAAACCCAATAATTAAAATTATTATACCAGCGGTATGACATCCCCAGTTTCCCCAGGCTGCCCAGGAAAAGTAGTGCTGTCGGCCGCCGATTTTTGGGGCCAGGTAATATAAAATTCCCATGAGTGACGCACTCAGCCATCCAATAAGACCGACATGGGTGTGAATTTTGGCCACAAAATAACCGAAAAATGCCTTTATCTGATCCCCGGGGATGTGGAATATGGTTGAGCAAATTGATTTAAGCTGAAATTTTAAAGGAAACATCAGTCCTTCAATGCAGCAAAACAAAAGAAAAAACAAAGAGGTGATAATAAACAGTTTAGCCATTTTTTCGGGCATAATTATTTTCTCCTTACAACACGAATAAAAAGTATATGTTACAACCAACCCAATATTCTACGGTCTAAAATCGGATGCTACATCCCGCATAAGCACTGGCAGGTTCCACATAAGTCACACCTTCATATGCTTTTTTTTCATTGAATAGATTGTCAATACCGGCAAATACGCGTATTCGGTTTGAAAAATCCTTTGCAAGATAAAGATTAACAGTGACATATTCGTTTTTGTCTTCGCCATCGAGTTCATGCTGGTCACCGATATAGTTGATGCGGGTCGCCGCACGGAATTTGTAGTCAGGGTGATAATAGGTCAGCCTGAAAACGGCCTTTATATCCGAAGTCCCGGCCAGTTCTTCACCGGTTTCCTTGTTTTCCGTGTCCAGCCAGGTGACACTGGCCCCGGTAGTCAAGTGCCAGGGAAGTTTAATGTCTGTCCGGGCTTCAATACCTTGTGTGCAGGCTTGTGCAATGTTCTGATATTGGTAATAGGTTATTTTATTTTTACCGGAACCTTCAGTGCGAATGAACTGTGCGTCAATCATATTGTCGATATCATTTCTAAATGCGGTGACACCGCCCGAAAAACGGCCTTTGCTACCTTCCAGACCTATCTCATAGGAAAGAGACTCTTCGGGATCAAGATCTGGGTTGGGACTGTATACATATTTTGCCTTGTTGCGGTAGGAGGTAACAAACAGTTCTGAAATGGATGGGGCTCTAAATCCTTTGCCGATAGAGGCTTTAAGTCTGAGTTTATCAAAAATGCCATAGACCAGAGATGCTTTGGGCGAAAACTGGCCTCCGAATTCGGAATGATTGTCATAGCGCAGACCGGCTGTAAAATACAACGAAGAGAAAATTTCAAATTCATCCTGCATAAAAATACTGGTGTTGTCCAGATCATTATCCGCACCTGTACTGTCTTCACGGCCCTCCTGCCTAAATTCGGCGCCAACGCTCAAAAGATGGTTTCCTATAAGCGGGCCGGTATACCTGGCCTCTACCTGGTTCAGCCAGCGTTCGGCATCCTCTTCACTGGTTACGGGCGCTGTGGGCGAAAATTGCATTTTATTTTCATGCTCGGAACGATAGGCACGGACCAATAGATTCCCGTCCCGGGCGATCTGATTGTTGTACTCAAAAAAGTAATTGATCCGTTGGTCTTCGGCAGTTCGTTCTCGGCTCTGGCCCTGGTAAAACCGCTCCCCTTGGCGTTCCAGGTCAAAATAATCAAATCCTGCGCTTAGATTTGATGCATCGGTCAGTGCGTAGGATATCCGGCCTGCTGCGGAATTCAGATCTTTATCATCACCATCATCAGGGCTGGCACTGTCATCATCCCAGCCGCCGATGTTCTGGGTGGAACCTGACAGTATGAAAGCGGTTTTTCCCAGTTTAGACCCCACCCAGGCCGAGCCCATACCACCGTCGGAATCTTCATCCAGGTGACTTTTGTAGCGCATGGTCACTGCGCCTGACGACTTGTCCGGCGCCTTTTTGGTGATGATGTTAACCACGCCGCCGATGGCATCACTGCCGTATATAGCGCCGCTGGGTCCCCTTACGATTTCGATCCTCTGGATCATGCTGACCGGGATCTGGTCTGTGCTGGTAAAATCTTTGTATCCGGCTGCCAGCCGCCTGCCGTCAATGAGTACCAGACTTCTTTTGGTTCCGGTTCCCCTGATGTTCGCGGTTTTGGCCCGGCCGGATGCTTCGGACACCATGAGACCCGTGGCCTGTTCCAAAACTTCGGCCACGCAAGTCGCCCCCATCTCTTCGATCTCCAGGTCGGTTATAACCTGAACCGATCCCGGTGCTTCTTCCAGGGTTTTTTCCGATATGGTGGCCGTGACCACCGTAGGGCTGATATTTACTTCAGCCCATACTTGTAATGGAAACAGTAGAATTAATAATCCCATGAACTGCATTTTGGTTTTCATTTTTTCTCCTTTTCTTTTGTTAGTGGGTTTATATTGACTGATATTATCGTTGTCAATATAAAAAGTTAGCCTTCTGCGCAATTATATATAAAAACTAATATTTTTGAGGTGTGCAAAGTGTCGAGATGTTTGCTTTTTTATGTAGAATTTAAAGCGCTTAGGCGTTTCTCAATCCTTAAAAAGAAAAAAGGGCAGAGCCGGATTTCCGGTTCTGCCCCTTTAATAAATACAAATTTTTTTATAAAAAAGATTTGGGTAAGTTGATAAGATCTTACAAACTTTATTGTGTTCTGAGTCTGGGTGTCGATAGACCCGGTACCGCCTGTTTATTCGTAAGCGAGATGCCGTTGTCGTCCCGTATGCCTTGCAATTTCGGCACAAACAAAATATCACACAGCGGGTTAAGCTCCGTGGCCATGGCCCTGGTTCCGGCAAGGGTCTTGGGAAACCGGGCCGCGACTAGTTTCAGAGGCAAGGTATGCTCCTCATGTTTTTTATATTCATGATCACTCCTGGGTGCGTATAAGTTTTGCGCCCTGCAAAAGAATGGGTTTGGGTCTGATTCCCATTTTTTTCATCATCGTGACATTGATATACCGTTTGCCGTAGCTGTTTACCTCAATGGGAATCCGGTCCACCGGCGTTCCCTCCATGGCCTTGAGCAGCATCCTGGCGGAGGTCAGGCCTTGTTCCCAGCCGTTTTTGACGACGGCGCACATGGCCGCATAAGGGATTACCACATGGTCCGTGGTGGCCACTGTTTTTCCAAAGGCATCTGCCACCAGGGGGCCGATCTCTTTATCATCCATAGGCCGTCCGTCAGTATCCGTTATGCCCCGTAAGGTCATTATGCACAGAAGGTCACACCCGGCCTTCAGCTCCTTGGCCATCGACAGAATTTCCCGCCGGTTTCCCGCCGTTTTAAAGTCTACAAATTTAGCGGAGTAGGTGCTGTATTCGCCATTCACCTGGGCTTGAATGGCCCGAATGGTCGGACTGTCTTTACCGATAATCCCCACCGTTTTAATGGTCGGAACCAGCTGCTGGGCAAAGGCGATGGTTTCGGCGACATGCAGCCGTTCAAGAATTCCCGACACATTCGATGCCGGATATCCGTATTTTTCCGGGGCTTCATTGACCCCGCAGAACATCACCGGTGTTTTGACCTTGTCTTTCAAATAGGGTACCACAAACATGGATTGGGCATTGTCATCGGCGGCAATCACGCCATCAGGCTGGAGCGCCTGGAACAGCTTGAAGGCTTCTTGTGCCTTTTGCGGTCCGTTTTCATAATCGTTCTTGGTGTCCATATAAAAGTAGTGGACCTGGTGGGAGGGGGAAAGGATCTCATCGATTCCCGTTTTGGTTTGGCGGCACCAGGAGTAGGATTCCTCATAACTCATCACGACGAGAACCTTGAAGCGGGCATGACGGTTCTGGTCTGCGGCATATCCAACCCTGGCCAGTTGACAAAGGCATATTAATACAGAGAAGATTTTTAGTTGCGTTTTCATTTTTGAATACCTCCACCCGGCAGACAGATGGTGAATTTGGCCCCCTTTCCGGGACTTGATTCCACGATTATTTCACCGCCATGGTTTTCGGTGATAATAAAGTAAGAGACGCTCAATCCAAGCCCCGTCCCCACCCCCACCGGCTTGGTGGTAAAAAAGGGGTCAAAAATATGTTTGCGTGTCTTTTCATCCATGCCGGGTCCGTTATCCTCGATCTCAATGCAGACGATGTCCCGGACCGGATTTGCACGGGTCCGGATAATGAACCTGGGATCTGGGGTTTCTGCACCCTGCATGGCCTGGGCCCCGTTGGTCAGAATGTTCAGGATCACCTGCTGGATTTTGGTCGCCTGGCAGGGGACGGCGGGCAGAGTTTCATCATATTCCCTGGTGATCTTAATTCGCTTAAAGTCATACTCTTTTTTTAAGTTGTAATCTGTCGCCGCAAGGTCAATGGTTTTGTCCAGGATATCGGCCAGGTGATGGGCGGGTACAACCGCATCTTCTTTCCGGGCAAAACTGAGAATATTGTTCACAATCTCCGACACCCGCTGTCCTGAAACGGTGATGCTTTCAATCATCCTTTGTATTCCTCTGTCTTTCATGTATTGCTCAATGGACTCCATGGTAATGCCGGCCGCTTGCGCCGCTTTTCGGTTGGCCGGGATACCGGTTCCTGCCCTAAGCCGCTGGGCCATTACCTCTGCGGTCTGCAGCATGCCGGCAAGTGGATTGTTGATCTCATGGGCCATGCCCGCGGCCAGACCGCCCACAGACAGTATCTTTTCGCTCTGGATCATCATCTCTTCCATGCGAACCTGCTCTGTTACATCATCCACCCGGATCACGGCGCCTTCCACCACTTGGTTGGCCGTAAGGGGAAAGATGGTGATATCTTCGAAGCGGGTCTCGTTCTCCTGTTTGTAAGGGACTTTGGATGCGGTGATTACCCTGTTGTCTTGAATGGCGGTTTGGATGTCCCTCATTTTTCCGGCAAAATGGGATAAAACGGTATCCAAAGGTTTTTCCATCGCCTGATCAGCAATGAGTCCGGTGATTCGTTCAGCCTGTTTGTTCCACTGGGTCACCCTCCCTTCGGGGGTAACGCCCACCAGAACCGAAGGCATGGAATCAATGATGTTGGACAGATAATTGCGCAGCCGGCGGATTTCTTCTTCAGCTTTCTTTTGTTTGGTAACGTTGATCGACAGGCCGTTTATTCCTTGAATCCGGTTGTTTTCATCAAAAAAAGGCATGAAAACCGCATGATAATAATGACCCTTATAATTTAAAACATACTCACAATATTGCCCTGCCAAGGCGCGCGTCACATGTCCCAGAAAGAGAGGAATATCTTTGTATAAATCAAAAAGGGACAGTCCCACCTCTTGTCCGGGTTGGAGTCCTAATCTTTCAAGCTCCTTTCCTTCAGACAGGGTGAGAACCCCGTTTTTATCCGTTGACCAGATGATGACCGGAAGGGTATTGTAGATCGCTTTGAGTTGTGAGTAGTTTCGGCGCCGGGCCTCTTCGGCCTTCTTACGTTCCGTAATATCCTGAACAAAGGCCACGTGATACACTTCGTCCCCGTACGTCACCCTATCCTGGATGACCTGGATGGGAAAAATCTCGCCGTTTTTGCGTTGATGATGGGATTCAACGGTATTGGTTCCGGTCTTTTTCAGTGCAGTCAAATTGTCGGCCCAGGCCTCGGCATCAAAGTTGGGGTCGAAATCAACGACTTTCATCCGGCAGAGTTCCTCCCGGGAATAGCCTAAGCTGGATCGTCCATGTTCATTCACATCCAGGATCTCGCTGTCCTTCCCCATTCTCCAGATGCCGATGGGTGCCTTATCGTAAACGAACTGTGTCAGCCTTAGTTCAGATTCCATCTCCTTGCGTTTGCTGATTTCCATCTCCAGGGTTCGTGTCCGTTTTGCCTCTTTGTCCAGCATCATGCCCAGTTGTTGCGTCATTGCATTGAAGGCCCGGGAAAGACGAATGACTTCCGCCGAGCCTTTTATTTTTGCCTTCAGGGGCAATTCTCCTGCGGTGATGCGATCGGCGGCCCGGGTCAATTCAACAATGGGTGCGGACAGTTTGCGGGCCAGAACCACGCCCATCCATCCGGCCAAAGCAGACATGGCCAGCACAATGGCAACGGAGACCCACCCGTTTCGTAAGACGGGCCGGTAGGCTTCGCTTACCGGCAATTCAGTCATCACCGCCCAGTCCGGGTCTACAAGAGGGACATAGGTGCCGACCACCGTCTCACCCGTAATACCCACAAATCGATGAACCTTTTTCTGTTCTCTTGTTTTCTGGTGACGGACAAAGTCCGAGACATCTTCGAGGTGGTGCAATGTTTCACCTTTCAGCACGCGGCTGATATCACCGAAGGCAATCAGGCGTCCTTTTTTGTCCACTACGTAGGCGTATCCCGTTTCTCCCACCCGGAGCGCTTCCACCAGTTGCCAAATGAATTTCAAATTGACCTCAGCCGCAAGAATCCCGAGCCGCTTCCCCGTCCGGGTGATGATCGGAACCGACATGATCACCAGGGGTTCAGCCGATACCTTGTCCACATAGACCGCACCCACATGCCGTCGGATTCCGGACACCGATAAGAAGGGATCAGGACCCATTTGGGCATCAAGCCTTTTCGACTCGGTCCGTGACATGCGGGAGACCCTGGCCAGGGGTTTATTGTTTCTGTAAAAGGTTAAAACCCCCGTCTTTAGACGGGTAGCATTTTGCCAGCAGTTGTTTTATAGTCCTTTGCATGGACTATCGGCAAAACAGTCATACAAAGTACAAAATAGAATATCATTTTGTTTGGGTGACGAAGTACCGATACCACGTATTGCAAGGGGATGTTGCTTTGCGAGTGAGAGAACTCGTCCGACAAACCTGTGAGAGGTTTGAAATTCACATTTTGCGTGGTGTTGTCAGCAAGGATCATGTTCACATTCTGTGTTCGGCACCACCAAATATTTCCCCGTCTGATATCATGCGCAGAGTTAAGGGGCGTGTGTCTCGGAAAATTTTTGAGGAGTTTCCACATTTGAAAAAGCGATATTGGGGTAAACATTTTTGGGCTCGGGGGTATTTTTGCATAACCTCTGGAGAACTGACAAAAGATATGATTCAAGAGTATCTTGAACATCATTTTGAAAAAGACCCTAATGATCATTTTGATATTGAGTAGCTCCTTCAACCGGCTATAGCCGGTCTCGCTGGACTTTCAGTCCGCGAGTTTAAACCCACCGGCTTGAAGCCGGTGGTTGTTTAGTCTCCGTGTTGAGAAGAATCAGCTGGCGAAACGCCGGTTCCATTCCCAAAAGGGCCTGAATCGCATTTTCCCGCTCCCGGTTCGATCGAGCCAGTCTGACGGCCGTCTCCATCACACTAAATTTTTCCCGGATAAAGCCGGCAACCGCATCCGCTGCCTGCCTGGCAACGACCGTCTGTCTCCCCTGGACAGCTTCATTCTGAGTCTGTACCAGAAAAAAGATGCTCACGGCCCATGATATAAGCAGTGCCGTCACACTCATGCCAATAAACGCCAGAGCCAGTGTGGTCGACAGCTTTCGGGAGCTTCCGGTGTGATTGTTCATTATGTTGCGTTCCTTTTTCGTGGGTAATGGGCCATCATTATTGGATGATTTTAGAGGCCATGTTCAACACGCCGTCGGGAAGTGTGATGCCAAGTTTCCCGGCAACACGGAGATTGATCACAAGCACTTGCTCGGGCGTTACCACTGGTATGCTCCCGGCAGGCGTGCCCTTAAGGACCTTGGCAATGAGAGGGGCGGTCAGTCGGCCCACATCCGGCATTTCATTTCCCGTGCCGTACAGTGCCCCCTGTTCCACCGTATAATAAAAAGAGCCTCCCAGGGGCAGCCCGTGTTTTTCAGCAAAAGAGTTGATCAGATTCCATCCTGGGGTTGAGTGGTTGAGGGTATCCGGCATGAGAATCATGGCGTCCATGCCCGGGCCGGCCTTTTGAGCTCTTTCTTCGAGGTCTTTTGCCAACGCATTGAACGTAGTTACCGGAACATCAATCAGCGTGATTCCCAAGGATGATGCCAAAGGGCGCAAGGCTGCAAGTGACGGGGTGATTGTAGGGTAGTTTTTATCATAACCGATCCATATCCGCTTTGCTTCAGGCCGGATCTCATGCAGTATTTCCAGTCGTTTGCAAATCTGTTCCGGGCCGGGGAAGCGGACCCCTGTGGCATTTTTTCCAGGATGGGGTACACTCTCCACCAAACCGGTTCCCTCAATCCCTGCATAGGAAAATACCAGGGGGATCTCCGTGCCGTTTATGGCCTTATGGGCCATGACCGAAGGCTGGGTGGGCATGGTAACGATCACATCGACATGATCGGCAACTAATTTTTTTGCCGCATTGTACTCACCTTCAGCATCATCGTTGAAGGTGAGTACATCATAAATGATGTTCTCATCCTCCTTAAATCCCAATTCGGTCATTTGGGATTTAATTCCGTGGATTACTGGAAAAAACAGGTCTGCGCCGCACACTACGCCTACCCGGAACGTTTTAGGCTTTGTTCTGTCGCATCCTGATGTCAGCATGCCTATGACAAGTATAATGACCAAGATGGCCCATACATACGACACCAGGCCGTTTCTAATCAGCTTTATCATCATTGTTGTCATGATTTAACGTCTCCATCGGCAGGCAAATGATGAATTTGGCTCCGGCTCCCATGCTGGATTCAACGGTCATCTCGCCTTTATGATTTTCAGTGATAATGAAATATGAAACACTGAGTCCCAGCCCCGTTCCCACCCCTACCGGCTTGGTGGTGAAAAAGGGGTCAAAAACATGTTTTCGGGTCTTAGAATTGTTCATAAGTCAAGGGTGTCCTAAAGCTCTGTCCGAACCAGTTCGGTGTCTTTCAAAAGAATCGGTTTGGGCTTGATGTCGAATGCTTCCATCACCGTCACATTGATGATTGGTTTGTTCCGCCGGTTGCGGGTGATGGGTATCTGGGAAACCGGGGTTCCGCCCATGGCTTTGAGCAGCATCTGGGCTGCGGTGGCGCCCTGTTCCTGCGGGGTTTGGGTCATCCCGCACAACATCCCGTATTTAACATGAAGATTGTTGCAGCCGACAACCGGTTTGGCAAAGGCCGCTGTAAGAACAGGCACAACCTGCTTAGCGGAAAGCGGGGTGCCATCGTCGTCCTTTGTTCCTTGCATTGAAGATATATATAAAATATCACACAACGGCCGCATTTCCCCAGCCATGGCCCTGGTTTCGGTAAGGGTTTTGGGAAAGCGTACAGCCGCAAGTTTCAGTGGCAAGGTATGTTCCTCATGTTTAGAATAATCCAGAATAGATCGTCCAGTGGTACCGTCGTAGGACATATAACCGAAGGTTTTGACGGCAGGCATCAATAGTTTGGCAAAGGCCAGGGTCTGGCTGATGCTGACTCTTTCCAGGATACCGGAGACATTGGCGGCCGGATACCCGTATGTCTCAGGTTCCTTATTGACCCCGCAGAACATCACCGGCGTGTTTACCTTGTCTTTCAGGTAGGGCACCACGAACATGGATTGGGCATTGTCATCGGCGGCAATTACACCGTCGGGGCGCATCCTTTTGTACAATTCATATGCCTCTTTGGCTTTTTGCGGACCGCCTGCGACATTCTTTCTGGTGTCCAGGTAGGCGTATTCTATTCGGCAGGTGTCGGACAGCACCGACTCGATCCCCTGCTGCTCTTCCATGGCGAATCCATAATCCGCCCCATAGCTCATCACGACGAGAACCTTGAAGCGGGCCGCATGGTGCTGGTCTGCAGCGTACACAACCGCGGCCAGTTGACAAAGGCAAATTAAAATGGAGAATATTTTTAATTTTGTTTTCATTTTTGGACATCTCCGGGTGGACGATCGCGAATTCGGCACCTTTCCCACAGTGTTATTTCACCGTTATTTCGCCTAGTTCGCCGCCGTATTTTTTGGTGATAATAACAGCCACATCCATACAGGTCCGAATGGTGAATTTGGCTGCAAGTCTCCCTGCGTGGCCAGGGCCTTGTTGGTAAGGAAATTCAGCATCACCTGCTGAATTTTGGTGGCCTGGCAGGGGACTGCAGGCAGGCTGTCATTATATTTCCTAGTAAAACAATAAGGATATGATTTTTTTTATAGGAAATTATACCAGACTATCAATCAAGATGTCAAAAACTCAAACAGTCTTGTTGCCCCTGCCCGGGCACAATGTTGTTTCTGGACAGGGACGATAAAACGCTGGATGCAGGTCTTAGAAATGAGAAATGAGATATTATATTACATGGAGCTGACCAACTCGTGAATGACTTCAAACAGTGTCTGGGGTTCCATACCTTTGGATTGGGCAATTTCCTTGATGGTTTGATCCGGCTCCGCCTCAATCTGTCTGGCCCCAAGGCCGCTGATAATTTTTCCTGTATCCAGGTTGTACTGGGTACATAGGTCCTTTAAACGCATTCTTCCAATGCCGGGAAAGGGTTGGTCGGGAAAAACGTTGGCCTGGATTGTATCTTCAGGCGGCTGCATCGCCACATATACATCTTTGGGGGTGCAGTGGTTTGCCCGGGCAATATCAAGCAGGGTTGATGATTCGTCACCAAATGTCATTCCTGCTTTTTGAAGCTGTTGTTTCATAACGTCAAGGTCAAGACCGGTGCGTTTGGCAAACATTTTCAGAGAGGAAAGCTCCGCATGTCCATACGGGGGTTCTCCATATTTTTGAGACCCGGCATCCTTAAAAGATGCACTGAAATCAAGAATCGTGCTCATGGGCGGGATATGAAGCAGGGTTCCAAAAGTGAAAAACAGCGTGAGGATAAGGGCCACATTAAAATCCGCGGTAAAAATTTTAAGCTCTTTGGCCTTGTTTTTCATATAGGTGACTATGGGTTTCCAGTTATAGTACAGGTGCAAAAGGCCTGAGACAAGAAACAGGACACCAAGGTTGATATGAACATCCCCCCAAAGGGTTTTGGTTAATCCCATAAAGCGCCAGTCAGACCAGTAGGCCACCCGTCCTTCGGGGACAACATAGAGGACAATGCTGGTGACAACCAGCAGCAGAAAAGATAACAACATGGTTAACGAAGTAATTTTGCGCAGTTTCATAACGTGTTCCTCCTGGCTATATAAAAAGTTTAACCACGGAAATCACGGAAGACACTGAAAATAGAATTCCGTGGTTTCCGTGGTTACAATGTTTTTCATCTTTTGTTTTGTCCGTCAGTCTGATGCAGGGTCCAGGCAAAGCACCCGGATCTTATTGCCTGCTGCCTGCCATTTGAGATCAAAGTCAAACAGCCGGATACCGTATACCCGGCTTTTTTCCGGCACATCAGTCCGGGTATCGCTTTTCATATTGGAAAAACGGGTACGGCAATACGCGGGCCGGGGATCATTTTCCAGTACCTGGGTAATGATGGGCAGCAGATTGGGTATGGTCTTTTCCCTTTCCTGGATTTGGATTGCTGCCGTGTCGGAAAAACTGACCCGGCAAATTTTGTTGTCCGGTGCCGGTGCAAAACCGTCCCGGGCTGTGTCCAGGCGGTCTGAATAGGGCAGATAGGGTTTGATGTCCAAAACAGGGGTTTGATCCAGGATATCCACGCCGCTCAGGTGAAGGACCGGCCCTTTGGCCGTGGATTCAATGTCTTCGAGCCGGACACAGGACATACCGATGGGGTTGGGGCGGAAAGGGGAGCGCGAGGCAAATACGCCCACCTTTTTATTTCCCCCAAGGCGCGGGGGGCGTATCATGGCGGACCATTCCCTATTCTTTTTCACCGCCTTGTGGAAAACAAAAATCAGCCAGATATGGGAAAATTGTTCAAGCCCTCTGACCGCTTCCGGCCTTGCATATTCAGGAAAAAATTCCAGCATCCCCGGGGCCTTATCCGCAAGATTGGGCTGTCGGGGGATGCCGAATTTTTCCTTGAAACAGGTATGGATTACGCCAATGGGTTCTATGGCCGGCTCTATATGGACTGCCACAGGGTTTCCAGTTCGCTGATCCGTGATTCAAAATGGGACGCCGCGGCCTGTACCGGGGTATTGGATGCCATGTCCACACCCGCCACCCTAAGTTCGTCAATGGGGAACATAGACCCGCCGAGTTTGAGAAAGCTAAGATAATCATCCACGGCAGGTTGTCCCTTATCTGTTATCCGCTGGACAAGCCCTAATGCCGCAGCCAGTCCTGTGGCGTATTTATAAACATAAAAGGAAGAATAAAAATGGGGGATGCGCAAGCATTCTAAGGTCAGGGCGTCATCAATGACCATCTTGTCTCCGAAATATATGGATAAAAGATCTTTGTATACGGATGTGAAGGTATCAATGGTCAGGGGCTTGTTTTCAGCGGCCATGCCGTGAATGATATGTTCAAATTCTGCAAACATGGTCTGGCGGAAAAATGTGCCCCGGATATTGTCGATTTCCCGGTTCAGTATGTAGGCCTTCATTTTTGGGTCAGCCGTATATTTTTCCAGAAGATGCCGGGCCAAAAGCGCCTCATTAAGGGTTGAGGCCACCTCTGCCACAAAAATCGTGTACCCGTGGGTGGGGTAGGGCTGGGATTTGTTGGCAAGATAGGTGTGCATGGAGTGTCCCGCCTCGTGAATCAGTGTGAACAGGCTGTTAATGGAATCGGGATCATAGTTGAGCAGGATATAGGGATTGGAGTCGAAACACCCCGAAGAGTAAGCCCCGCTTCGTTTGCCTTTATTTTCGTATCTGTCCACCCAGCCCTTGAGCAGGCCCTGTTCCAGGGTGCGGCAATAGTCTCGGCCTAAAGGCGCAAGGGCCTCAATGCATGTGTCAACCGCCTGTTCATAGTCCATGTGAAAGTCAACATCAGGCACAAGCTGTACATAGGTGTCGTACATGTGCAGCGCGTCAACGCCCAGGGCTTGTTTTCTGAAATCAAGGTAGTGGTAAAGCGGTGAAAATGCTTTTTTTACATTAATGATCAGGTTGTCATAGACATCTTCGGGAACATTATCCCCAAACAGAGCGGACTTTCGTGCGGCATCAAAATTCCTGGCCCTGGCCCAGAACAAATCTTTTTTTACCGAGGCGGACAGGGTCGCGGCAATGGTGTGTCGGTGGGTCTGGTAGGTCTGGTAATATTGATCAAAGACCGTTTTGCGAAAATTTCTGTCCTTGTGTCCCAGAAACGTAATAAAGTTGCCATGGGTCAAGGCGGAAACATCGCCCGATGGTCTTTTTACCGTACCGAAATTAATATCTGCGTTGTCCAGCTGGGAGAAGATTCTCTGGGGAGCACTCAAGCTTTCGCCCGCCATTGCCAGCAGTTGTTCGGTTGCTGCATCTTTTGTGTGAGGGATATACCGGATCATCTGTTCCAGGTAAAACCGGTATGGCTTAAACGCGTCTTGATCGAGAAATATCTTCAGTTGGTCTGAGGGGATGGCCTGGATTTCAGGGGACATGAAACTTGAGGCCTCCCCGATGCGGGTATACAGATTAGAGGCGCGCTGGAAAAGAGCCTCATTGTCCGACTGGGTTTTATCTTCATCGTTTTTCAGGTGGGCATACGTATAAAGACGATCCATATCCCGCCCGACCCCGTGGTCAAATTCAATGCAGGCCAAAAGCCTTTCAGGCCCCTGGGCAAGGGTGCCCTTGAAATCGTCATAGGTGGGGATTTTTTTTTCCAGGTCTTGGAAAAGCGATTCCCACGCCTCGGTGGTTTGAAACATGGGGGACAGATCCCAGCAGTCACTTTGAGGAACTTCTTTTCTCAGGGCGTCCGGCTGATGAACCATAAAAAACTCCTTTGGCTGGTAGATAAATCAATTACAAATATTGGTTAGGGTATTGTGTAGACTTTGTCAAGTATGATGATTATTGTTTTTTATATCGAACAATATGTATTGTGCCTGTTTTACGGGCAGGGGCCGGTGATGCTTTAAGGATGCAATTTAGGACCTCGTTATTTATATTCATATTCGTTCTCTCCTGCCGGATATATTTGGTTTCAGACTTTTGTAGACTGTATTATCGGCCTTGTTCCGTAAATGTCAATTGATCCTTGATCAGTCTGTCCCGTTCAGCAAGACGTTTGCGCTGCCGCCACATGAATCGTTCTGCATGCCGTTGGGCTAACCGTATACCGATTTTTAATGCTATTTTTCGAACGTATACCGGTGTGCCGATACCCGAAAGCCACCGGGCAAACCAGGGAAGATGGCGACGCAGCAGTTCATCCTGAGATGAAACAAACAGGGTTGCCTGCCCGGGAGCCCCCTGTCTCCCGCTCCTGCCGAACAACTGCCAGTCCACCCGGCGGGATTCATGGGGCTCAAACATCAATACCTGAAGCCCGCCTGCCCGGGCAATCGTTTCACAGATTTTTATATCCACCCCCCGGCCTGCCATATTGGTTGCCACTGTTACTGCACAGGCCTGCCCGGCTTGGGCGATAATCTGTGCTTCCTGGGCATGGGCCTGGGCATTGAGAACCGCACAGTCAACACCCTGGCTGCGCAATTTTTCAGCAATGGTTTCACTGTCACTGATCCGCCGGGTCCCTACCAGGACAGGCAGCTGTTGCGCATGTAACCGAATCACCCTTGTGCACAAGGCATCCATTTTTGCACTAATACTTTTAAAATGGGCTGCAGGCAGTATTTCCAATCGGCTTGGCAGCCGAGGCGGTATGTTTACCGTTACAAGGCCATAGGTTGCCCACAGCTCTCCTTTGATTCCCTGCAACGTCCCGCTGGCCCCGCACAGCCGGTGATAGCAGGAAAAAAAGTGTTGAAAGCTCTGCTTCACCATGGTTTTGGAAGGCTCTGTCAAAGGGACGTTTTCTTTGGCTTCAATGGCCTGGTGCAGACCATAGCTCCATGTCCGGTTGGGCATACTGCGCCCGGTGTTCTCATCTATAATCACCACTTTGTCATCGGCGACAATATAATGCCTGCCCCGTTGGAAAACATCCCGGGCGGTCAAGGCCTGACGAATCAACTCTTCTCTGCGTGCCGTGTTGCGCCACATGGGCGGCAGATTCCGGGTCAGCTCAACCATCAAATCCTCTCCCTCATCTGTAAATGTCATGGAAAGAGAGGCGCCGTCAAGCCGGTAATGCCTGCCGGGCACAAATTGATCGACCACGCTGCAGGCCGTCGGAACGACCTCATGGAGTCTTGGATTCGGATCTGAACCGGAGATGATTAAGGGTGTATTGGCTTCATCCACAAAGACACTGTCGGCCTCGTCCACAACCGCCGCAAACAGCCCCTGCATCACTACATGGTTCGATCTTCCCTGCATCAGGCGCAACTGACGCAGCAACGGCGTGTGGGCACCGGATATCAGCAGTTCATCCCGAAGAAAATCGGCAAGCAGTTGACTGCCGGTAGCATACACCACATGCCCGCTATAGTTTTGTCTACGTTCATCGGCCGCCTGTTGGGGCAGCACCGCAGACACGGATAATCCGCACCGTTGATAAAACGGTGCCATTAATGTCGCATCACGCTCGGCCAGATAGTCATTGGCCGTCACCATATGACAGGGTCTGCCTGTCCATCCGTACAACGCTCCCACCAGCGCAAGCGCCAGGGTTTTACCTTCACCGGGTGCCAGCTGGACCACTGCGCCCTGGTGCATGGCAAGTGCCGCCATATGCTGAACCCGATACGGCGTCATGCCCAGCTCCCGCTCCATGCAGACCGATAACAAGGCCAGTGCACCGGATCTGTTTTTTACGGTCTCCGGTCGACAGTCCGTTCCCCAGTCCCGGGAAAAAATATGCTGAAATTGTTCTATTTCTCTGGTCAGGGCATTATCACTTAACTTCCGGAAACGGTCCAGATGTCCCTCCAGGGCAAGCAGTTGAGCCCGGCGTCTTTTTCGGGTATACCCCAAACGATGTGCCACCCACTTTTTTATACGGCCCCGGGTCTGACCCGGCAGGGGCTTAGTCGATCGTGGAGGGTACCATGGTGCGCTAAGAATTGGCTGTGTCAAAATGAAAGTCCATAGCGTTTCTGGGCGAGTTGACGCAATTTTCTGCGGGCCTGAACAAAGAGCGGTCTAGGGGTTTGACCTATCCTCAAGGTGCCGGACAAACCGTGCATCAGCCTGAGCGGTATGGCCGAAGAAACCTGCGGAAGGGCGGCCCGCACTTCAAAAAAACCTTCAGGAGCCAGTTGCCCTCCCTTGTCATCGGACATGGTGGCGATGGCGCCGCCGCCGGCCCAGCCCAGCGCGGCGGAAGCCAGCCGTTCCCGCCGGAACGGGATCAGTTTCAACTTTTGGGCAGGCAGATACAGACCCTGATCCGCCTGGCCCCGAAGACGAAGTTCTACGGTTGACAAGGGGCTGCCGAACAGCTCATTGGCCTGTTCCTGGGAAACAACCGCCGTAAAGCGAAACGGTGTATCACCGATCAGGCGTCCGAGCAGTTGCCCCCTGGTAAACCAGTTATTCAGCTTTTCGGAAAGCTGTGGCGCCACCCAGACCCCATCTGCCGGGGCATGAATGACAAGTTGCGCATGTTGACGGTCCAGTTCTGCCAGTCGGGCCTTAAGCATGGCCATCTGCTGTTTTAGCGGCGCTATATCTGCCGGAGATTTCCACAGCACTTTACGCATTAGATGGGAATTTTCTAAAATCATATTCCGGGTCAACGTCTGGTCTGTCTTAAGATCCGGATTTATCAGTTCAACCAGGACCTGCCCGGTCCTGATCCGTTGTCCCGGCTGAATGTGAATCCGGTGAAGAATACCGGAAACATTTGTCGTCACTGGATGAAAGGAGACAGCTTCGATGACGCCCGGCGCTTTGATATTCACGGGAAAAGGGACCTTTCCCACGATACTAACCCCGGTAAAAATCAGCAGCAAGGTCATCCACACGGCCCGCTGGCGATGGGTCTGAATTTCCGGGCTCAGCAGGTATTCAAAAATCTTCCAGGCCGGCCGCACACCCCAGATAATAAGCGAAGAGATGATCAGCACCACCCCCACGGCAAAAAATCGATCCAGCACGATTAATATAATAAAAAAACTGAGCACCAGACGATATAGTGTGGCCAGGATACCGTACAAGGTCAGCCACACAGCCTGGGTGCGGTCTATTGCTGTAGAGACCACTGAATCCGATCCCATCAAGTACCGTTTAAGCAGATACATACAATGGCCGCCGGCTTTTTGCGACAGGTTGGGGATATCCAAAAGATCCGACAAAATAAAATACGCATCATATCGTAACAGGGGATTTCCATTGAACAGCAGGCTTGAGACCGATCCCACCAACATCACATTAAATGCCAGACTGTGAAGGGTTCCGGCCCCGGTGCGTGCCCAGACAACAGCGGCCAGGGCTGCGGCAAACAGCTCCGCCGTCATGCCGGCACAACTGACAATGATACGCTGCCGACGCTCCCTGAAGGCCCAGGACGCTGTCGCATCCATATACGGCAGAGGGACAAACACCAGAAACATGACGCCCATCACATGGACATCACCACCGTAACGCTTGCAGGCCAAGGCATGAGACAGCTCATGCAGAATTTTCAGGCCGGCAATGCACAGGTAAAGCCAGGGTAGATTTTCCACGGCCAGAATACCCTGGGTCTGTTCGGACAGTGCGTGACTGTTTTGAACCACCGACAGCAGTCCAAACACAATGGCTGCCGTCCAGATAAAAAAAGCGGGAAGGCTGATGCCTATCCGGGCCAGATGTTTGATTCGATTGAGCCGATCGTTGGGATTGACCAGGGGAATACGAACAAAAAGAAATGATGCGATTTTTGTATAAAATGTTTTTCTGGCAATACGTTTTTCCCGCTCAAAAATACCGGCCCCATCCGGCAGGCTGTTGAAATACAATAGATTGGCGTGGTGGAGCTGGGACAGTATCCGGACCGACTCTTCCTGGCCGGGGGCCTGCTCGGGATAGGTGTCGAGCATGTTGTTCCAGACCTCATCCACCGTCAGTTTCGGTGTCAGGCGCGCCAGAAAAAGGTAGGCTTCTGAACTGATTTTAAAATATTGCCGGGTATAAGGTTCTGTAAGGATGTACCAGGGGGTGCCGTGGATCATCTGCTTGTGGACGCGAACAGACGGCAGCAGGGCGACACGCAGATTGGCCACCTGGTACCACTGCTCGCTGAAGGTTGCCCCGCCTACCACCACAGCCTCATGCGCAGCATATCCGTCAATCGGTAGGTCCACAGCCAGATGATTCTGCGGCGTCCGGCGTTAATTTTGGCAATGCCGCTCATTCCCGGCCGCCACCAGGATTCAGGTGCCTGGTCAAAGGCGACCTTGATGGTAAATTGATTCCCCTGCTGCCCTTTGACATGGGCCATGGGCACAATTCGTGTGATTTTGAAAGGAATTCGCTGGTCCGGCTGGGCCAGCAGAACCATTTCTCCCGTTGCCCGGGGTTCGAGAAAACGGATCAATCGTTCGGGCAGTTCAAGTTCTGCGTATAATCCTTCAATCCGGGCCAGTCGAAAGAGGGCATCACCCTTGCGGACCGGATTTCCCAGAAGGTCTTTGCGTTCTCCTTCAACAATGACCCCGGCAAAGGGGGCGGGGATATCGGCCTGGGTCCGTTGATAATGAATCCGGTCCAGGTTTGCCTGGGATTGTGCCAGACGGGCCTGGGCAATTTCTACGTCAACCAGGTTGTTCTGGGCACGGGCCTTGTCCTCATCAGCCCTGAGGCTGCGCATTCGGGCCTGGATCTCAGCCTCCTGCAATATCAAATCTTTGACATCCAGGCGGGCCATCACCGCGTTTTGTTTGACGGTGTCGCCCAGGGTGGCTTGGACCTGATCCAGATATCCGTCAAAGGGCGCACCGATCAGACGCGTAGAATCGGTTACCAGCACCGCACCCGCCTCCAACCTGAACGGCCAGGTCGCATTACAGACATAAATCAAGACCAGGGCGGCAGTGATGGCGGCTATTTTCTGCCAGACAAATTCAGCGCCTATCCATTGACTGAGTTTTCCGGTGACCCCGTCTGCAACCCTTGCCCCCCACCAGCGGTCATCGGCCCATTTTTGGGCCAGCCACGGCATCAGCATACCAAGCCCGATCATAAGCGCTTCAATGCAATCCCGGTTGAAAGGGATATCCTGCTCCACGATAAGCAACGTCGCCTGGCAGGGCAGGGCGCCCCGGCGCAGCGGCAGCGTGTGTATCCGGGAAGCTCCCATGGTGTTGAGCAGTTGGCGATGCGCAAAAAGAATCTGGTCCGCATCTGTATTGTTGGGATATACCAGATAGCGTTCCTGGTCAAAGGCTTCTTCACAGGTGCTTTCCAAAAGGCGGGTATGGTCTGTCTCAAGTTCAAAACGACTGATGTGGCTGATGGCCTTCAATCGCATGTACCCTTTTTCAAACCAGGCAAGCACCACCTGGGAACTGCCAAGTTGAGCGGCCAGACCGTTGACCAGTACCAGGGCCGCGGCCTGGAAATGCTGCTCGTCCATGACTCGGACCATTAATTCCAGGGTCGTGATCAGATCGTTGTTGGATTGGGTTTCAATTTTTTCAGGGGCTGCCCGAACCAATGCGTTTTGATCCATGACTGCCAGATCAGAGACCAGCATCACCCGAAGCAGCAATTCGGTCATTTGCGCACTTTCCCTGGCCGGGATATTCAACACTGCAACCCGGCAGGGAAGGGCAGACAAATTCATCCCCACCACCTGCCGCAGTTTCCCATCAGGATCACTGCACTTCAAAACCGCCTTGCCGGCGGCGGCCGTTATATTTGTCCGGTAATGTTTGAACAATACTCCGGCCTGCCGGGAAATCCAGTCCATATCTTGGGAATCTGACCCGAGAATTTCAAAAGCCTCATGATTTATCTCTACCAGCAGGCATTGGTCTGCGCGTGAAAGGGCGCTTAAAAGTCGGCAATACGTTTGCCAATACTGTGGATCTTTTGGGTTTTCCCGCAGGGATTGCAGAAGTTCAAAAACGGATCTGACATTCATTGCGCAAGTCGTACATTGGGTAGCCTGGCGTATCCTTTACCTCCCGGACGAATACCCAATGCATTGTTGTTAAATGTAATTTCCACTTTAACCAAGCCGGAGGCAGGATCAGCAACGGCCGAAACAAAGGTGATGCGCCCTGAGGCTTGTCCTGTGTCCGGATGTGCCTCAAAACGCATGGGGACCCGCATCCCTTTTTTTAATAAAACAGCCGTTGATTCAGGTATGGCCAGCCGTAGAATGCCCGAAGAGGTATCGACCAGCTCAATTAAATTTTGTCCTGCCCGCACCCACTCTCCTTTATCAATATCCAGCATGGTAATCACCCCTTTGATCGGCGCATAGAGGCTGCGCATATCCGCCTGCTGCTTTGCGGCGGTATATTCCAGCTTTTCTCGGGATTTTTCCCCTTGAAGCTGGTCATAACGGCCTTTAAGGGTATAATATTCCAACTCAGCCCGTATGACTTCTTCCTCACTGACAGATCCGTTTTCCTCAAACAAGAGCCGACTGTCGTCCATGAACTTTTTAATTCGGGCAATTCGCTTTTTGATGCTGTCCAGTTCAGCTCGGTTCTGGTAAATGACTTTCCTGCGGTGGGTTTCGATCCTCTGGGCTTCATCGTCCAGCTGCAACAGTTGCTGCCGGGAATCGACCGTATCGCCCAGTTTTACCTTCACGGATGAAACAAGGCCGTCTACCCCCATACTGAGCGAAATATCATGCATGGGATAAATGACTCCGACAAATTCCTTTCCACCGGCCGCCATCATTGACATTGATTGTTCAGAGGAGGCTGCAGCAGGAGGCGTTGGCGTGTTCAACTCTTGTGATGACTGCGTCATGGATGTTAAAGGTCCGTCGCTGACGGCCGCATCGTCTATGACTTTTATATATTTTTTGCTGTCTTTTAAATATCCGGTCAAGTCCTTGTATTTAATTTGCAGCCAGCCGTCCCGGCGTTCAATGATGTCAACTTTCATGCCTTTTTCGAGTACGGCCAGAATACGGCCTGTCCCATCAAGAGTTTCGCGAAGATTAATCTGGGTAATTTGAATAATGCCGTGGGCCAATCGGTTCGAAGCGGCGTGAATCGAAACAGCGGTTAAGATAAGTATCAGGCTTGAAATAATTGGGGTCCGGATTTTCCACAGCCTCATATTACATTAGTCCTTAAGATCGATTTCATATGTTTCCAGTAACCTTCCATCACTCATCATCAGCCGGATACGGGCAATTTCTACCCGGGAGGCAGTTTCCACAAAACGCTGCTTTGCTTCATTGAGCTGGATTTCGCGTTCAATCACATCTCTCAGACGGAGCCGTCCACGCTCAAAAAGCTTCCGGTCAATGGCCAGCAACTTTGACTGAAGGCCAACACTGCTTTCAACGTTGCGGACTTCTTCATAGGCTTTTTGAAGCTGCTCCCACCGGCCTTCAATCGTGTTTCCGATTCGGTTATGCAGCGCTTTGATCCGGTGAACTGCCTGCTCAAGCTGAACCTTATTCGCTTTTGCCCGGGATGATGCCTGGATATTTCCCCCGAGGGGGATTTCTAAAAAAAGGCCTGCTTTCCAGTCAAAGTAGTCATCTGAAAAAGATTTCTCAATGGCTTTATCCGTTTCTGTATCAAGCTGGTCAAAACTGCATCCCAGAATCAGGTCGAGCTTTGGAAGGGTCATATTCCGGGAATAGCCGTACCGTTCATCGGCAATCTGCCGCTGAATCTCCAACAGTTTATATTCAGGGTAATGCGTTGTGGCGTATTGTATCCTTTCCCCGGGACCCTGATTTTCACGATGGGCGAAATCAGGTGCCTGAACCGGCTTGAAAACATGTTTGTTGTTAATCCCGTCACCGCTGTTTTGTTGAATTAAAATATTGGACATGACTTCGGACAGCATCTGTTTTGCCCTGGCCAGCTGTGCTTCCCGCTCCGCGATAGCGGCCTCGGCTTCCAGCAGTTCTGCCTGGGCAGCACGCCCACGTTCTACCCTGAGCTGGAGATCAGCCCGTAACTTATTAGCGTTGTCCAGGGCTGAGCGTCGAATGGATAAAATTTCGTAAGCCCGGTAAAGCTCCCAATACAGCTGCGCGCCATCACCGGCTGCCTGCAGTAATTGGATACGAAGCTGTACCCTGGCCGCATCCTCTTCCAGGGCTGCGACCCGCTTGCCTGTCTCCGTGACCTTTTTACCGAAACCTTTAAGCAGAGGTTGTTTAAAGGTCAGTTCCAGACGACCGGTATACTCAACGTCGGTATCTTCTGCAAAAAGATTACTTTCTAAATCCGTATAACTGTAACTGACCGACGCCTCTCCACCGGTGGGTAACGGAAATTTCAGGCCGGTTTCAAGGCTGGCTTTTTTTTCGTTTTCTTCTGTCTGGGCACCGGCAATAAGTTTGGAGTATTCCGAACTGCTGCGCTGGCGATGATTTTCTTCAAGGTTGGCGCCGGCGGTGAGCACGGGTTCATAAAGCCCGGTTTCAGCCTCAAACCGATGAATTGACGCTTCCAGCGAATACCGTTTGTCGCCGACATCCGCATTTGTTGCGACAATCCAGTGTACCAGCTGCCTTGCATTGACATTGATCAAAGGGGCCGGCTTTGTTTCTGATGCCCGGACAGGAACTATGCACATAAGGGTGCCAAAGATTCCCAAAAAGAAAAAGTAGCAAAAAACAGGTTTAATAAATGATCGTACACATTCGGCAGCTTGTCCTTTTGCAGGCAGTGTCATTTGTCTAATGAAGCACATGTCCGGACTCCTCTCCGGCAACGCGATCTATCGTGTCAAATGATTTTTCCGGCAACGCTTCACCGGCAAGCTGCATTAACCGCTCAATTTGGGCAAGCGATGTCAGATGGGAATATACCGCCGGCAAATACCGTTTTTTTCGAAGTTCCAGAAAACGCTCATCAGAAAGGTTATTAAGTCGTTCTTCATTGATCACATAGCAACCGCCGATGGCCTGGACGTTATCTGCCTTTCGAACCCGCATATTCATGGGCGCAAATGCATTATTTTGAGCCATGAATCGGCAAAAATCCAAGGTAATCGCTTCCATTTGCTGAAGTTCAGTCAAATAGCGCTTGACGTTCTCAATGACTTCGGCAGGCGATCCATCCTCGTTAAACAAGGGAACACCATCGTTTTCATTGATTATCTCACTGTCCTCATCAAAGCAAATGGCAAATTTTTCCTCCTCCTTACCCTTGGCCAATACAAAGGGATATCTGCGAATAATGGCAGGGACGTAAGATGCCGCCCATTTATTATCTGTGTCCACAAATAAATTTTCTCCGGCCTTCAGCCCAAGCAAGGCCACAGGGCGGAACACATCCTGTGTCTTGTCTTCGATAAAAACGATGGGATAAATTGCCGCAGCCCGGACAAATTCATGAACCATCACGGACGCGACATGGAATTTAGATGCAAATCCAAATCCTTGGATGTTTTTGATTTTCATGTTTTTGTGCTGGGAGCTGTTCAGGGGTACCAGTTTCGTAAACATTGAGGATCTCCTTTTTTAAAATGTAATCCTGACAATCATGATACGACTATCCTAAAGACTATTTAACGTCATTCTTCTGATCGCCCGGGAATAGAGAGCGGCTATTGTTTTTACAAGGGTCAACAGCTAATATATTTTGAATTTTTTTACTATAACAGTCATAAAGGGCGCTGTCCACACGCTATTTTGTGATGATGCACTTTACTAAAGCATACTATCCAACCAGTCTTCCGAATCGGGTTCGTCCCATTTGTCCTGGAACTCGTCTAAGATAAAGGTCGGCATCGCCTGGACAGCCAGTCCCGAACTCATGGGCTGCTGGCTGTTGCTCCCTAAAACAAACGCCTGCCTCAGTGCTTGACCCGGTTTTTGAAGCTGAATGTCGATAGATTGCATTTCAAAGAGATCAGGTTCACCAACGGTGCCTTCATCCGATACTTCATTAAACCCCTGGTCAGGCTGGGCGTCGCTGAACTGGATCTCCTCGAATTGGTTTTCAGCAAAATAGGTTTCCAGCAGATTTTCCAGTTGTACCCCTCTGAACATGACCGGGCCTATCTCCTGGGGTTGAGCCCCTGCATCTAAAATCGCCCCACCCGGACCGGTAATGGCGGAAAATCCATTAACGCTGATGGCGGTAATAGTCAAATCGCCCCCCAAATGAAGCGTCCCGCCGGTACCATAACCAGACCCGGTACCATGAATAGAGGCCATCCCAATGACACTGAGATCATCCATAAAATTTAAATCCGTACAGGCCAAAAGATCAAGAGTGCCGGCAACGGCTGTTGCGCCGGTAATTTTAAATTCACGGACATCAGTCATCATAAAGTTCGAAGAGATATCAAGGGCGCCGTCGATGGTTAACAGATCCATTTGGTCCACCGTCAGGGTGTCGACAGCAATATTACCCGTAAACGCGGCTGTAAATACGTTTGTCAAACCCATTGCCATTTGCGGGCCGCCGAAGACATCGCCGGAAACGGTCAGCGTTTCAATATTTTCGGCCAGCAGGTCGGTATCCGTCTCTATACCATCTGAAAAGGTAACCTGGTCAAACTCACTTATGGACAGGGACCCTGCAGTGACATGGGACTGGAACGTCAGGGTCTTCCAGGTACCGGACATGACTGCCGTACTGCCGAAATAGACTGTATCTTTGTACAGGATATCACCCATCTCGTCCATATCAACGGCGCCGGTAACCTGGGATGTGCCCTCCATGGTAAAATTATCAACATTGGCCGCTGTGAAAGAACCACTCACATAAAGGGTACTGTTTAGGGACAATGTCGTAATATTTGTCATCGTCATTGCCAAGCCGGTGTTCACCGTTCCGGCAAAAGTTGCTGTGTCAACCGTATCCAGTGAGAGTGTCCCGGCATCAAGACTGTTGTTGAAGATGACTGTGGAAGCCTCTTTGATGCTCAGCGCATTTGTTACATTAACCAGGTTGCTGAATGTAGTGGTTGTGACCGTATCAAACACAAGGTCTCCGGCTACTGTTGTTTCTTGGGCAATATCAAGTTGATTCAGGTTCGATGCGCTGAAGTTGCCGCCTATGGTTATTGTCGCGGCCATGTCTGCATCCCCTGGTGCGCCGGTGATTCCAGATTCACGGATATCACTCATCATAAAGTTTGAAGAGATATCAAGGGTGCCGTCAATGGTTAATAGATCCATTTGGTCCACCGTCAGGGTGTCTGCAGTAATATTACCCGTAAACGCGGCTGTAAATACGTTGGTCAAATCCATTGCCATTTTCGGGCCGCCGAAAACATCGCCTGAAACGGTCAATGTCTCAATATTTTCGACCAGCAGGTCGGTATCCGTCTCTATACCATCTGAAAAAGTAACCTGGTCAAACTCTCTTATGGACAGGGACCCGGCAGTGACATGGGATTGGAACGTCAGGGCTTTCCAGGTACCGGACATGACTGCCGTACTGCCGAAATATACCGCATCTTTGTAAAGGATATCACCCATCTCGTTCATATCAACGGCCCCGGTAACCTGGAAGGGTCCTTCCACGGTAAAATTTTCAATATTGTCCGCTGTGAAGGAACCGTTCACGTCAAGGGTACTGTTTAGGGTCAATGCTGTGATATCTGCCGCCGTCATTGCCAAGCCGGTGCTCACCGTGCCGTTAAAAGTCGCTGTGTCAACCGTATCCAGCAAGAGTGTCCCGGCATGAACACTGCTGTTGAAGGTGACTGTGGAAGCATTTTTGATGCTCAGCGTTTTTGTTACATCAACCCGGTTATTGAATGTAGTGGTGGTGACCGTATCAAACAGAAGGTCGCCGGCTACGGTTGTTTTTCCGGCAATATCAAGTTGATTCAGGTTCGATGCACTGAAGTTGCCGCCTACGGTTATGGCTGCTGCCATATCTGCATCCCCCGGACTTGTAACAGTCAAGTTCGTAGCAGCATTCAAGGTCTCCAATGTCATCCCCCCATCAGCATTCAGGATCAGAACATCGACCGAACTGGTAAGCACCGCACCATCTCCCATCTCCAGGCTGCCCGTGCCGGCATTAAGATTGATGGAAGCTGCCGACAGACTAACCATGGAGGAAATGACCGCGCCAACTGACGTGATAGCTGCCGAACCACTCACTGTCACATCCGCATTTTGGCTGTAGAGACCGTCGGTGGTCAGATTCAGTAAACCGGCGTCTACTTGAACGGTGCCGCTGACGGTCATGTCACCACCTGAGCTCAGGACAATATCACCGGCCGTGCCGGTCAGTGTGCCGATATTCATGGCATCGACATCTGAAAGATAAATCCCGCCTGTGGTGGTAGACGCGGTTATGTCTCCTTGAATATTGATGTCACCGCCGGTTGCGGCCGTACCGATGCCGTTTGATGCGATCAGGGAAATGACGCCCATGGTTGTGAGGTTTTCATCTTCGCTGACAGTGTTGTCCGTAATGGCACCACCGCTGGTCACATTCAGATTGCCTGCTGAAACCAGGGTTGAAAGGTTTACATCCCCGCCTGTATCAATGTTTATATCGCCGATGGTGCTGGTGAGTGTTGAACCATCCTCCAGCATCACTTGCCCTGCGTTTGCATTGATTAAGATGGTGTCGGCTTCCAGTCTGTGTCCACTGCCTAGGGTAAGACCTGTGGAATTAAGGTCAATATTGCCTGCACTGGTCTGTATATTGCCGGCGATTGTCATCGCACTGTTCCCGACCAGAACAATATCGCCTGAACCCGTAACGGTTACATCCCGCAGGACCATGGCGTCGCTGTCAGCCAGGTAAATTCCGCCGGTGGCGGTCGTGGCTTTGACACTGCCGTCCACCCCTAAACTGTCTGCAGTCGTTCCGATACCGGTCTCGGCTTCAAGGGTGACCAGGGTCCCTGCATCAAAGATGGCGTTGCTGGTGGAAGACGTTATTGCCCCGCCTGAAGTCAGCGTTATACCGCCGTGTGCCGTTATTCTTTCAGCATGGATATCCCCGGTTGCGCTCAAGGCTGCAAAGCTGTCCGTCGCTGCCAGTAAGGTATTGTCACCCATGGTAAGGTCACCCGCCACCATGGTCAGTTCCAGCGATGACGCACGCATTGATGCGCCGCTTTCCATAAGAATTGCGTCGGCCTTGAGATCCATTGCACCGGCACTGGCCACAACACTGTTTTCACCCAGTATTAGAACACCGGCATAAGCTTGAGTAACTCCGCTGCTGTCGGGATTAAAGAGGAAGCCTGCGGCAGAGACATTGGCTTGTGCGAGCAGTTCAAGGCTCGCTGCGGACATGGTTATTTGACCATTATCTGCCGTGATTGCCCCTTCAAGCTGTAGCTTATCGACAGTACTGAGATATACATTGCCGCTGCCGGCAAAAAGCCCATGGACATTCATAGCATCAACGTCTTCAAGGCTGATATCGCCGGTTGTGGTCGCAGCAGAGAGGGTGCCGTCAATATCAAGGTCGCCGTCCTCAACCGCAGCGCCTGCGCCTGATGCCGCGCTTATGGAAATATTATCAGCCTGCAGGTTCAGGTTTTCAGTCAAGGTATTGTCATAAATATGGCCGCCACCGGCGGTGACGGATATTGTATTGCCGGCCGTCAAGCTGGACAAGCCGATATTTTGAGCTGCATTCAGGGTAATATGATCCCCGGCTGTCAGCGTTGAACCATCAGTGAGCGTTATATCTCCCGTGGAGGCAGTCAATTCGATAATTGGGGCGTTAAGATTTTGCCCTGACTGCAAGGCAATGGCTCCGGCAGAGAGTGTAAGACCCCCCGAAGCTGTAAGATCATTTTCAATAGTCAACATTCCCTGGTTGCTGAAAACAATATCGCCTGCGGCAGCGGTCAATGCCTTGACAAGCGTGTCATTGGCGGCGGACAGGTAGATGTCCCCCGTGGTGGTCGAGCCGGTCACTGCCCCCTGAATGTCAATGCCGCCGTTAACGGCAGAGGTGCCGATACCGCCAGCTGCACCTAAGGTGATCAGACCGCCGGCAACGATGTTTACCTCTTCAAGGGCAGTATTATCAAAGATCCCTCCACTGCTGGTCACACTGACATTTGTTCCGGAGAGAGATGAAAGCAGCATTGAATCACCGGCGCTCAGTGTCAGGTCGCCGTTTGTAGCGGTTATGGTTGATCCGTCAGCCATGTTCAACTCGCCGGTTCCGGTGTTCATAGTTAAAGACAGAACGCTGGTGTCCGCAGTTGATGAAAGCGCAGCGCCCTCTGAAACAAACCCTGCAACACCGGTCACAGTCACGTCGGAATTTTGGCTGTACAGGCCGCCTGCGCTCAAGGTCAGCGTGCCGCCCACATTCATATCGGCATCAACAGTGAAGGCGCCGGCTATGCTGAGATCGGCATCACCGCTGATCGCCGCAGTTTCTGTAAAAACGGCGGTACTGCCGCCGGCCAGAGTGAAATCGCCGAAGACATCAATGGTCGCAAGAGAGATTGTATTATCGGCTTTCAGAGTGAGGTCACCGGCACTGCCGGTTAGTTTGGAACCACTACCCATGGCAAAACTGCCCGTGGTTGCGTCCAGATCAAGGCTTTGTGCCGTGACACGCTGTCCGGCGTCGATACTCAGGCCCACGGCCGAAAGAACAGTGCTGCCGGAGGCGGCCGTAACATGACCGGTCAGGGTCATGACCCCGCCACTGCTTAAGACAATATCCCCTGCTGTGGCGTTCAGTGCGCCCACCGCCATGGCATCTACGTCAAAAAGATAAATCCCGCCAGTGGTCGTTGAAGCGGCTACGGCGCCTTGGATGTTGATATCACCGTTAACGGCAGAGGTCCCGATACCACTGACTGCGCTTAACGTAATCAGTGATGTCGCATCGATATTTGTGTTTTCGGTTGCCGTATTGTCTAAAATTGCACTGCTGGTTGTCACACTGACATTCGTGCCGGATAGTGCTGATAGATTGACTGAGTCACCGGCGCTAAATATCAGGTCACCGCCGGTGGCGGTTATGGTTGAACCGTCAGCCATATTCAGCCCGCCTGTACCGGTGTTCATAGTTAAAGACAACGCAGCGATGTCCGATGTTGATGAAAGGGCGGCTCCCTCTGAGACCAAATCGGCGGCACCGATCACCGTCATGTCCGAATTTTGGCTGTACAGGCCGCCTGCGCTTAACGTCAGAGTACCGCCCACATTCATATCTGCATTAACAGTGAACGTCCCGGCCGTACTGAGATCGGCATCACCGCCGACAGCCGCAGCTTCTGTGACTATGGTGGTACTGCCGCCGGTCAGATTTAAATCAGCATACACATCAAGGACTGCAAGAGAGATACTGCTATCTGCGTTCAGCCTGACATCACCGGCGCTGCTGGTCAGTTTGGCGCCACTGCCCATGGTGAAACTACCTGAGGCGGCGTCCAGATTAAGGTGCTGTGCCTCAATATTTTGTCCAGCTTCAATACTAAGATCTGCGCCTGCGGCTGAGAAAACAGCGCTGCCGGAGGTGGCAGTGACATCACCGGTCAGGGTCATGCTCCCCCCACTGCTTAAAACAATGTCCCCTGCTGTGGCGCTTAGTCTACCTACCGCCATGGCATCACTATCGGAAAGATAAATTCCGCCAGTGGTCGTCGAAGCGGTTACTGCGCCTTGAATGTTGATATCACCGTTAACGGCAGATGTTCCGATACCGCCGGCAGCGCTCAAGGTGATCAACGTTGTGGCCGTGATATTCGCGTTTTCTGATGCGGTGTTGTCAAGGATTGCGCCGCCGGTTACGCTGATATTTGTGCCGGAAAGTTTTGAAAGAAGAACGGAATCACCGGCGGTCAGGGTCAGGTTGCCGTTTGTCGCGGTGATGGTTGAGGCGTCAGCCATGTTCAGCCCGCCGGTTCCGGTGTTCATCGTTAAAGATAAAATGCTGGTGTTCGCTGTTGATGAAAGTGCAGCACCTTCTGAAACAAAACTTGCGGTACCATTCACCGTCACGTCGGAATTTTGGCTGTACAGGCCGCCTGCGCTTAAAGTCAGGGCGCCGCCCACAGTCGTATCGGCATCAACAGTGAAAGCATCGCCTGTGCTGAGATCGGCATCACCGCCGACAGCCACGGTTTCTGTAATCACGGTTGTTGCGCCGCCTGTCAGATTCAAATCACCGGACACATCGAGGGTCGCAAGAGAGACGGCATTTTCGGCTCTCAGCGTAAGGTCACCGGCACTGCCGGTCAATTTGGACCCACTACCCATGGTAAAATTGCCTGTGCCGGCATCCAGGTTGAGGCTCTGTGCATTGACACTCTGTCCGGCTTCGATACTAAGACCCGCAGCTGAGAACAGAGCGTTGCCGGAGGCGGCAGTGACATCACCGGTCAGGGTCATGGTCCCGCCACTGTTTAGGACAATGTCCCCAGCAGTGACGCCTATCGTACCCACACCCATGTCATCGGCGTCGGAAAGATAAATTCCGCCAGTGGTGGTCGACCCGGTCACGGCACCCTGGATGTTGATATCACCGTTAACGGCAGAGGTCCCGATACCGCTGACTGCGCTTAAAGTAATCAATGATGCGGCATCGATATTAGCATTTTCCGTTACAGTATTGTCTATAATCGCACCGCTGGTTGTCACGCTGACATTTGTGGCGGAAAGTTTTGAAAGATTGACTGAATCACCGGCGTTCAGCGTCAGGTCTCCGTTTGTCGCGGTCATGGTTGATCCGTCGGCCATGCTGAGCCCACCGGTACCGGTATCCATGTCCAGGGACAGTGCAGACATGTCCGATGTTGCCGAAAGAACGGCTCCCTTTGAAGTAACGTCTGCCGTACCGCTTACAGTCACATCCGCGTTCTGACTGAAGAGATCTGCACTGGTTAGGGTCAGGGCGCCTGAAGCTGCTTGAACGGCATCGTTTAAGGTCAAAGTTCCACCGCTGTCCAGGACAATATCCCCGGCTGAAGCGGTTAGTGCGCCCACGTCCATGGCATCACTATCGGATAGATAAATTCCGCCGGTGGTGGTTGAACCGGTCACGGCACCCTGGATATTGATATCACCATTAACGGCAGATGTTCCGATACCTGCGGCTGCGCTTAAGGTGATCAACGTTGTTGCCGTGATATTGGGGGTTTCTGATGCCGTGTTGTCGAGAATTGACGCAGAACTGGTCACGCTGACATTGGTGCCGGAAAGCGTTGAAAGAAGGACGGAATCACCGGCGTTCAGCGTCAGGTCACCGTTTGTCGCGGTCATGGTTGAGCCGTCGGTCATGCTAAGCATACCCGTACCGGCATCCAGATTGATGGCGGACGCATCAACAGAGGCGCCGTTTCCAAGCTCAATGCCTGACGCTTTGAGAGAAAACAAAGAAGTACTGGTAATACTGCTGTTTTCTTCCAGAATAAACGCTTCGGTAAAGGTTTCTCCACTATTAAAAGAAATTCCGGCCACGCTGAAATTGTCATTATCTTTCAGGGTCAGGCCGGACCCGGAAATAGTAGTCGTTCCGGAAACCGTCTGGGTGCCATCCAAAGAGATTGCGCCCAGGCTTGTCACGTTGAGATCACCGGAAATGTCCAGGCTGGTCAGGGTCATGGATTCGTCGGCATCCAGAGTGGCTGCACCACCGGTGGTCCGCAGGGTGCCGGCTTCCATCAAGAAAAACCCGGTCTGGGAGTCAAAGGCCAAGGTGGCGCCGGACACGCCGCTGCCCTGAATCACGATCCCTTCTGTGGCCCTGGCGGTAAAGGTGTTTGTTGAGGTGATCGAGTCGAGGTAAAGTACACCGTCAATATCCAGGTTGACCGAGGTGTAGCTGCCGCTTAAGGTCAGATCTCCGATAAACCCGGTCAGGTTGACGTCGGTAGGGGGGTAGGTGAATGGGCTGGTGCTGTTGACCTCAATATCCGGTGAGAACACATTGCTTTGTGTGGTGATCAAACTTAAACTGTACGCAATGACGTCATAGTCTGCATCTTCCGGTGACGTTTCTAAAATCTGAGCACCGGGCAGGAATATCGCTTCTCCGTGGGTAAGGCCTGCATCAAGCAGATCAACGGCGATATTACCACCGTCATTCTTGATGGTCACCTTGTTCCCGGCAACATCATCACGTAACCTGACCTCGGTGAGCACCAAAGCGTCGGCTGAAGTGATACTGATGGTTCCGCTTTGGGCCACAGCCTGTTCAATGGTCACGGCCCCCAGATCCAATATATGCATATCTCCGGCCCCACTCATGTCAGCCCTTACGGTTTCCGCATCCGTGCGCAAAACAAGACCGTCAACCGCCTGGGCCACAACAGCAGTTGCGCTGACGGCCACATCTTTACTGTTGGTGATGATGCTGCCGCCGCTTGTCAGGGTAACTGTCCCGTCGACAGCGTAGGGTGTCTCCACAATCAAACGGGTACCGTCGACTACGGCAAGATCCGAATCAAGGATCATATCTCCACCTGCGCTTAAGGTGATAAACTCGGGAAGATCGTTTTCATAGCCGTCAATGGTTCCTGTCCCCAGGGTCAGGCTGCCGCTGGTATTCAGTTCGATATCCCCGGAAGCACGAAGCATAGTGCCGGTCAAGTCAAGATTTTGATCTGCATTTAAAATGATGGAGCCCCCGGTGCCGCCGGCAAAAACTGCCATGGTTTCAAATTCCTGGCTTCCCAGATCGAGCTCGATGGTACCGCTTTCCATCATTCTGGACTGGCGGGTCAAGGTCGTCTGATCAACGTTGACCTCGTAATATCCGGGTTGGAGGATGGTGTAACGGGAACTGTCCAAAACGCTGCCTGCGCTGTTGTACAAGGTGCCGGTGCCGTCTTCGTTGGCGGAAAAGACCACCACTGATGAGGATGAAGCCCCTTCGGTGTCAGGCACATAGAGGGCATCCTGGGCATAGCGGCCGTCCTTGGTAACACGGTAGTAGGTCCCCCCGTTTTCCAGGACAATATTGCCGTCGGGATCGTTGTAGACGGCAAATCCGGAGGTCGGGTCGGTATCGTAGATGACCAGGGGGTTGTCCCCGGTGGCGATCAATTCCAGGCTTTCAAGTACACCGCCGCCACTGACGCCGATCGTCCCGTCCAGCAGAATATTGCGGTCGGAATGGATGCTGAAAGATCCTTGGGCCATTACCAGATTCCCGGACATGACAACTGTGTCTTCGGACTCAATGGTGATGGTGCCTGCGCTGTAAGCCGCGTCTGTGTTTAGGGTGAAACGCTCACCCGTCCGGAAAATCAAGGTGTTGGCGGCATCGACCTGAACTTCCAAGTCAAGTTTACCCCCGGCGTCGAGTTCAATATTATCGGCAGAAATGCCCAGGCCGCCGACTTCGACAGGATCACGAACAATAAGGCTTTCGTTGGTGCTGGTCAGGTTCAGATGGGCATCTGCGCCTAGAGCACGGACTTGGCGTACAACCATTTCTCCATCCGTGGTAATGGAAATATCACCATTGTCCGCCTGGACCGAGGAAAGGGTGAAGCCTTCAACGCCATCTGTTGCACTCTCCGTGTTGGTGAGCGTAATATCCCCATCTGCTGTGATCACGGAAACCAGTTCGTTGGTTTGTGATGTCAGCGAATCAATACCGGTCTGTGCTGATAAGGTCAGGGTGTCGGCAAGAATATTGGGTGTAAGGCCGTTGTCCAGGCCGGTGATGGCACCACCGCTGGTGATATAAACATCCCGCCGCTGGCTTTCCAGGTCTATGGAACGAATCTGGAGATCTCCGGGTGTGGTCAGGTTTAGATCTCCTTCAGCCACAGAAAGCTCACTGACACTGAGTGTTTCGTTTCGCTGATTGAGAAGCGTTACATCGCCGTCCCCTTCGGATATCAGCGCGAGTTTGGCCGCGTCAATGGTGATATCCATTGCGGTTACCGTGTCAGCCGGTGTGCTGAGCGTAATGGAGAGCTGATCTGCGCGCAGCAGGTGGGAAACACCGGTGGCAACCAAGGTATCCTGCAGTCCCAGGCTCAGATCGCCCAGACCGCCTGCGGCCGTCTCAATTCGATTGTAGCTCAGTCCGCCGTTATAGACCTGTATGGAAATGTCATCTTCCTCAGCGGTACCCCCTGTGCGTACGGTGCCGACACTGAGGGCACCATAGTTAATCAGGTCGATGGCACCACTGCCGGTTTGCAGCAAAGAAATGGAGAGAGCCCCCTGATTATTGAGGGAGATCGCGCCGTTGCCGGTATTATCGGCTTCCAGGCTGCTGAGTTGGGTCAGGGCTGAAAAACCGTCCCGGCTGGTTGCTGTAAGGCCGGTTGCCGTAATTTGACCGCCGGTATGGGCGATGGCCCCTGAGTCTGCCGTAAGCGTAACCGTGCCTGCGCTCTCAATGGAGCTGTCAGTCAGTGTAATGTCGCCTGAGCCGGCACCAGCCGTCAATGTAATGGTTTGGCTGTTGCCTGTTGTGGTGAGCAGCGCTTCAACGTTTCCGGTAATGGAACCGCTTCCATCCAACCCTGCTTCAACGGTAACATCTGCCGGGGTGGTGAACTCCCCACCAAGTATGACATCATCTTGGGCCTGGAGCGTTAGCGTGTCACCGGCACTGAGGTTGCCTTCCGCCGTAAGAGAGGTCCCAGAGACAAGATCAATGCTCCCCACAGCCTGACCATAACCTGCATTGCCGATGATCAGGCTGCCGGCGGAAGTAAGTTCCACGGTGCCGCTGCCCATCAGTTTTGCCGTGGCTGCCAGGGTGCCCTCGGGCGCGCCCGTGGGTGCCTGGCCGTTAATGACAATGCTGCCGCCGGCACTGATGCTCAATAGACTTGCTGCGCCTGTGGTGGAAGCGATTCCGCTGATTGAGGTGTTGCCGCCCGTTGTAATGATAAGATCACCCCCGGCCTGGAGGGCATCATTTTCAAAGGCACCGTAATCAACATCGTTGCTGTCGTAAATGCGGGTGGTGCGGGTGATGGTCTGATCTTCATAGATGGCATCATTGCGCCAGACCGTATACTGCTGTTCTGTGACCACCTTGGTGGTGACATCGTAGGTGTTGTACACCGGACGGGTCTCGTAGATGTCGGTGGCATTGGAGGTGTATTGATACTGCAGGGTCTTGCGGGTGTCCGTAATCGTATTGGAATCGGATGTCCAGTGATAAATGTAATCGTGGAAGGTTTCGTAAATGGTGCCGGTCTGTACCCAGGAACCGGTGGAAGAAAAGGCGAGCTGCATCTCTGCCCATTCACCATCGGTGGTGTCGTCGTCTGTTCTGGTAAACGTTGTATCATGGGGAATGGTCACCGTGCCAGAGTCATACATAACCGGGTCATCACTGCCGTCATAGACCCAAGCGACGCCGTCATCATCCTCAAAAACTCTCATTTTATAATAAAGAGTGGTATCATAGGCAACGTCATTGACAGAGAAAAAGGTGTTGTTGATACTATAATACCCTCCATCTCCGCCACCGTCCCATTTGGAACCGCTGCTCCAACTTCTGGAAATTCCGCCACCCGAAACATAGGCATAAGCAGTTTCCTCTTCAGCGGAATCCTCTGTATCAATATGGAATTCGACATAAACGACTTTTACACTGACATCGTAAAGATAATCATACTCATAGCCGACCGTTTCCGTACTGGTCGAGTATAAGCTGACATAAGAGAGTGCGGCAGTGGTGTCATCATAACTGCCGGGTGCGGTAATATAGCGACCTAAAATATCATAATCGGTGGAATAGGAACTGCCGTTCCACAGCGGGGTAAAGCTGTGGCTGACGGTACTGCCTCCGGTACGGCCGTCATAAATGGAATATTCACGAATCCCGCTGTTGTAGTAACTCACTGACCAACGGTCGTTACTGCTGTCCAGATCCGTCTCTTTGTAATAGGTTTCCGTGTAGGCCGTGTGGTCAGATTTATCCTGGGTATAGCGTACATTGGCCTCATCCCAATAGGTTCCCACTGTCTCGTTCCAGACCGTGGCCTCGCCTTGGCTGACAACTCTTAAGACATCAGCGGCAGCGCCGGCGGGCATTCTGATCCATTTATCTTCCCAACCGGAAACCTGGATATTAACGATGGTATCGGCGTTTGCGGCCCAGTCAGGACTCCATGTCTGCTGGGTCGGATTACCGTTGAGCACCGTATGGGTCATGGGGTTGGTATAGGAAAAGTCATAGAGCGGCATGTAGCCCAAGTGCTTGAGTACAGCGGCCTTTTGCAGATCATTGAGCTCACTGAAGGGCTCGTAGCCGGTGCCGGGGCTGGTCGCCCCGGTCAATGACCAGTTCACGTTGCTGTTATGGTAATCCACACCCTCGACAAACCATTCCCGGAATGTGGTGCCGTTATAATAGCCATCCTGGGTGATGGTGACATCCATGGTGTGGTAGCTGATGCCTGCCTTGACCTCTTCGGTGCCGGTCTGCTCGGTGACCGTGGTGGTGACCCAGGAAACCTTGGGCACGAGAATATAGCCATCTTCAACCTGCTGATAGCCGGTAACTACCTGCACGGTGATCACATCGGTGGAGATAATGGGTGTTAAGAGGGCCAGTTGATCGTCCTGCAGCACTGATTCGGTGAGAACGCTCAGGTCTCCGCCTGTGGTCACATTGACATCGCCCTCGGCAAAAACGCCGCCTTCACCGGAGACCTGAATCAGTACCGCTCCGAGATCGGCAATATCGATTTCAGCTGCGGTCAGCTCCGCCTCTGACGCCGCCAAAGAGATCCCGCCCCGAATATCAGCATACCCAGTGGTGGTGAGCGTACCGCTTATGTTTAGTGACGTGGATGCATTGACCAGAAGCCTGGAGTCGCTGTCTCCACTGGCTGCCACGGTTCCGTCAACTTGTATATTGCCGCCGCTGAGGTGAACCAGGCTATCGCTTGAGATGGCGGCCGCGCCACTGCCATAGTCTGCAGAGATCAATAGATTTGCTGTGGCAGCCAGCCGAACCGAGCTGTTTTCCGCCCGGGTGGTGACCACACCGCCTGAAAAGACAGAGAGGTTTTCAGCGCTTAGGGTAACGATGTTATTGGCATGAACCAGCCCGGAAATACCAAGGTCGCCATCGGCATGGACGGTTAAAGTGTCGACATTGACACCTACCGTCTCACCCGTGATCACGGGCTTGCCGACCTGGCCGTTCAAATGGGTGTCGCCGGTGGTTGAGAGGGTAATGGTACCATTGGGATCCGTATCCAGGATGCCGCCGGAGACACGCACCGGTTGCCCGCCGGAGACAGGGTCCGCGTCTTCAGCCAGGGCGTTACCGTCTTCATCCACATAGTTGCCGTCGGCATCCACCAGAAAACCAAGGCCGTCCATGAGTTTGCCGTCTTCATCGACAAAGTAAAGATTGCCGGTACCCCCACGTTCGTAGACCATGGCGTTGACGATCAGCGAGCTTGCCTCAATTTCAAGCAGGCTTCCAGATTCGACAATGCCGTCCACCAGAAGTGCGCCGGTATTCAGGCTCATGGTTGCGCCCGCATCAAGGGTTTGCAGGTAGCCGTAGAGATTGACTGTACGATCAGAGGTGATCTGCAGATTTGACGACAGGGATGCCGCGGTGAGGTCGCCTCCGCCACTGGAATCGGTAACAATCGCACTAAGCGCGTTCTGGCTGAGCGCCACCGCCGTGGTCCCTTCACTGATAGTCAGCGTCATGTCACCGCTGGACTGAAGTCGACCGCCCTGGCTCTGCAGAGAGGTGGTGCTGCCGTCAATGACATAGCCATTGCCGCCCATAACCAACTGCTCACTGAAGATGCCGCTGAGCGTTGCGTCATTTGTGCGCCAAACGGCGCTGCCCCCGGAGATGTCGGCTCCGGCCATCACAGAACCGATGATTGTGGCCGTGGCGGATTCAAGACGGATTTCAGACGCTGTGGCGCTGGTGCCAATCAGCACGGCGGAGCCTATCTGCAGGTCACCGGCTGCGTTAAAGTGCACGATTCCAGTCCCCTGAATGGTCGCTCCCTGATGGTAAAACTGGCCGTCATCAAGCACTGCGTGATCTTCGGCGACGGCAACTGTCGAGCTGCTGATGTCACCGGCAGAGACGATTTCCAGCGTGGCTGTGTCACTTGTTACCTCCACCGAGGCATCATAAATTTCAATCATGTTGCCGGCCTCAAGGCGCATATCCCCCAGGACAGTGACATCACCGCGCAGGGTGAGGGTATCCTCGGCAGAGAAAAGGACTTCGGTTCCCGGCAAGTCAGCCGCAGCGCTTTCAATCACACCGTCGATATCCACACCGATACCAGAGATGGTGAGCGGCGCATCGGCAGTGACCCAACCCGAGGCGCCGGTTACGGTTACCGTCCCAAAATCCGAAGTAATTGTAAGGCTGGAGAGGGTGGTGGAGCCGGTGCCGACCACACCATCAATAACCACCTCATTGGCACCGCCAAGCAGAATATCTCCGCCACCGCCAGAGGAGATAATGGAGGCGGTATTTTCGATTTTCAGACTGAGTGCGTTGGTGTCTTCCACACTGCCGCCCTGGATAATGACATCGTCATAGGCCTCGATATGCCCCTGAATGGTCAAGGAGTTGCTTGAGGCCAACGCCACATCGGAGCCCTCTCCCCCGGCTATGATATCACCGGCAATAACGCCATTGACCCCGGCATTGAAACCGATGGACCCATGCACGGTTTCCAGCACACCGGTGACATCGATCTCAATATCTTTGCCATCGGAGGAGGTCCCGCTGTAAAGATTGATGGCTGTATCGGCGATGACTTTGCCGGCAATGTAGAGCTTGCCGTTGGGGCCTTCCTGGGCGCCAATATTGACGATACTCCCGCTTTCACGGGCATCGACGGCGTAGTAGATGCCGGACTCAAGACTGCCCCCGGAAACATCCAGTCCCAGGAGGGTGCTGTTAACGGAGGTATCGGTGATGGTAAAGGCGTAGGGGCCGGTAAAATTGAGTCTGCCCTCACGTAGCTTGATCTGCATATCCGGGTCAACCTGGCCGGTGGTATCCGGATCATCGTCGAAATAGGCGTAGCTCTCACCATCCTGGTAAGGCGAAGAAGTGTTCGCATCCGAGACAATCCATTCGGCTGATTCCAACGCTGTCTGTAGGTCGTCAACCAGGTCGCTCACGGCGGTGTTATCGCTGGTATCGGCTGCCAAAAGGGTTACGGAAGCGGATATGGTGTAATTGACCTTGTCAATGACAATATCCAGCGTGACGTCTTGATCCAGGACGCCGGCAGCGTTGATCGGCCAGTCCTGGCAGACCAATTCATTGGTGTGCCCGGGGGCGAGGATGTCGATTCGGCCGGGGGCATTGAGATCAATGACCGAGTTTTCCTGCCAAGTGGTCAGCATGGCCGAGCCGTAAAGGATGATACCGGTGCCGGAGGGATCGTCCCCGCCAATCAATTCGATGGCTGCGCCGGCCTGCAGCCCTACGCCGACGCGAATCTGGTCATCGGCGGTAATGGTAATGGTGGAGGCGCCGTCAAAGGTGTTCACCTCGCGTCCCTGGTAGGTGCCGTTCGCGTCACGAACCTGCACAACTTCACCGCCTGCGACCAGGAGCCCTTCGATCTCGGCATCGCCTACGGCATTGACCTCAATATGGCCGTCAGCCCGGTAAACCGCAATTTCAGAGGCCCCCTGGATATAGACGCCGGTGCCGTCATCCGAGGTGCCGCCGCTGATGGTCACATCATCGGCAGAATAGATATAACCGCCGGTTACGGTTGCCTGGCCTTCAGCATTCACCGTATTGCCGCCGATAAAGGCCTGGTTGTCACTGCTGATTGAAACTGATCCCAGGGTACCGGACCAGTCAATGGTCTGGGTGAGCAGATTGCCGTCACTGTCAAACTGTTGCACAAGTGACCCTGCGGCCACTAAGGTGCCCATCATCTCCATATCACCGTGGGATATGATATCTATGTTGCCGCCGATACCCTCATAGCCGCGGGCGGTTGCTCCACCGGCTGTTCCCAGCAGAAGGGAGAGGTCGTTGTCACCCACATCAGGCGTGCCGCCTTCCATGCGTACATTGCCTGCGGCCAGAAGACCGGTCTCCACCAGCAATTGGCTGCCGGCAACAACGCTTAAGTCCGCTTGGGCACCGGTCCAGGTCACACCTGTCTCCCCAATGACGCCTCCGGCCACCAGAACACCGTAGAGATCAAGATCCTGGGAACCGATAACCGAGATATCGGCGTTTGCACCGGTAGTACGAAGGGTTGCTGTGGCATGCACATAAACACTTGTATCATGGCTGTCGGAGCCCCCCAGATCGGTGCCGTCCAGGTCCATGCCCCCGGCAACACGCAGGCCGCCCTCAGCAAGAATATTGCCTTCCAGGTAGGTCCAGATATCCGACTGAATGTCGATGGTTGCACCACTGCCCAGGGCGCTGACATTACCACGGAGAATCAGATCGTCTTCCGAGCTGAGCAGAAGGTTGGCGCCGGTTCCCAGCGAGGTGATCGTGCCGCTGATCAAAAGGCCGTACTGGCCCGTATGTGTTTTAAGGTAATGATCTGCCTGGAGCATATCAAAATAGGCGGTTTTGTTATAGATGGCGTATTGGGCCAGATAGCTGGGATCGTCAGGATCACCAAACACTTCGTTATCACGGGTGGCGGAACTTGAGCTCAATGCCAGCCCGTCAGCGGTTCCGATGGAACCTGCAAGCAGCATCTCACCCTGGGCCGAGAGGATAATATCGGCGCCGCTTCCGGTCATAACCGCCACCGGCGCACCATCCACCTGATCGTAGCGGATACCGGCGCTGACGGCTGCGCCCGAGTTGATTGCCACAAGGCCTGCCGCGCTCACATCAATCAGGGCGTCCGCGTCCCGGACCACCAATGCCGCGCCTTCATTCAGGAGAAAATCACTGCCCGCATTAATATCGATCAGAGAACCGGTTCCGTGCGCCTCGATAAAACTGCCCACCTGCATGGCACCGCTGGTGTCTATCAACACCTGGCTGCCGTCGGCTAAACTTTCAATGCTGCTCCCCACGTCCATGAAAATGGAGGTCACCGCATTGGGCGGGGTGACAAACATTGTGGTGTTGGTGGGATTCACGCCGGTTGAGGCGGTCACATCAATGTCCACCAGATTATCGCCGATGATCCAGCCGCCGACATGCAGCTGATCATCCGCAGCGATAATTACGGTTTGGGCACTCAGTCCGGAATCGGGATCTCCTAATGGGTTATGCCAATTTTGGGAATTGATGGAGATGGTCTGGGCCTGCAGCTCAAGGGTATTGCCCGGTGCCTGCACGTCACCTTTGACCTGAAGATCGTCGGAGAGGAAAATAAAGTGGTCCTTCAGAGCTGCATCATCATCACGCGACAGGACCGGATCCTGGGTCATTTTAATGGTGGTGGTGGTGTATAGATCGCCGATCCACATGGTGTTGCCGCTGTTCCGGCGTCCGATGGTTACGCTGTTAAAACCGTCGGCCAGGGCGGCAAAGTCGCGCATGCCCATGGCCATGGAGGTGAGATGCTGATCTCCGGGCATTTCCAAATTCGAGGCGTAGGCTTCAGCCGCGCTGCCCAAGAGATATTCCCAGGCGCTCTGATTGGCCTGAATCACCAGATCACCCGAGGCGATCACCCTGGCTTCACCGGAAACAAAATCCAGGTCATCTGTGGTCAGGGTAAGATCCGCACCTGACGCCAGGGCGTGGATATCCCCTGATTCCAGGGTCAGCAGTGCATCCTGAGCAAGCAGGGTCAGGTAAAGATCACCGTTACCGATTTCAATGCCGTAATCACTGCGGTTGGACTGGATCACCGTGCGCCAGTCTGTGGGGGCGCTGTTGTCCCAGGCGGTGATGTCCTCCCACCAGTTTTCACCGTGACTTGGCGTAACCACAAAACCGTTGTTCTCTACATCACTGAGCGTGGCCTGGGATTCGATATTGAGGCTGTCACTCTCGATGAGCACAATATCACCACTGCCGGTGGTGCTGGTAATGGCGGTCAGATCGGCTACGGTTGTGAGTATCGGTGCCGCTAGGCTACCGATGGCGTCGTAAGCACGTAATTGCAGGGTGGAACCTGCTGCCAGTATTTCTGATTCATTGTTGTTGATAATGGAACCATTACTGCTGGTCAGGCGCAGCCAGCCGGATCCGTCCCCCAGGGTTGTATCACCACTGGAGACACGGAGGTCCGCCTCAAGCACGATATCGGCCTCATCCCCGTAAGTGCGCAGGTCGATGTAACCGTTGTTGATGGCACAGAGCATATGAAAAACACGCAGTTCTTCATAGGAGTCCAGAATGATGTTACCGGCCTTGACCGGCACGTCATAGGTGATGCTGTCGGCGATGACCCGCAGGCTGATATCCCCGAGATCGGCCGTACCTGATCCGTCAAGGGTGCTGAAGTTGACCGTGCTGCCGAATAGCCGTATGGCCGTTGGATCATAGGCAGCGCTTCCTCCGGTTAGGGATAGGCGATCAACCCCGCTGTTGTAATTGATGATTTCCCGACCGTTGGTCACCTGACCCAGTTGTAGATAGACCGGCGTTCCTGCAAAATTCTGGGTCACGATCAACTCGTCAAAACTTCCGGCTTGATCAACGATGTTCAATGTTCCTGTGGGCAGGGGCTGATCAGGCTTATCCAGCTCAACGAGGTAATTATCGCTGCCGCCGCTGTCCGTCAAGGTCACCCCGTAATCGGCAAAGCTTGCCACCCGGACCGTATCGTCCCCGGTACCTAATATGATGTTCGTGACCCGGGAGGATCCGGTGCGCACTTCATCGCCGTTGATGGATGCCGCCGTCACGCCGCTGCGGCTGACGCCAAGCGCCATGGCTGTGGTAAAGGCGGAAAAATCCAGAATGGTATCTCCGCTGTAATCGCTGAACCGATCCAGGCCGAACCCCGAGGCAAACCGATAGGTATCAGTGCCGGTACTGCCGTCGAGATAATCGTCGCCGCTGCCGCCAATGAGCGTATCGTTGCCTGCTCCGGCATAGAGCCGGTCGTTGCCTGTGCCGCCATCGAGCTGATCATTTCCGGCATCACCATAGAGTTTGTCTTCTCCGGCACCACCGCTTAACGTGTCATTGCCGCTCAGTCCGTAGAGGGTATCATCCCCCTCGCCACCGGAAAGTGAGCCGCCGGCTGAGCCGAGCTTGAGCGTATCGTCCCCGATGCCACCGGCTGCACTGACCGTCACATCAGAGAGGCGGGAGGCATCAAGAAGATCATTGCCCTCGCCCATGTCACTGACCACCACACTGTTCACTCCGCTGAAGGTCTGGTACCAGCCGTCAAATTCCACGCCGACCGTGCCGCCGGAACCATAAAGATAAAACTGTTCGTCACCGTCTTCGGTGTTGAAGTATTCACGCAGGGCGGCATCCGTTCCGGCATGTATATAAAGGGTTGAACCCTGCATATGGGCCAGGGTTGGCTCGACATACGGGGCATCGTAACTGAAGGAAAAGAGTTCTTCCCGAAATAGATCCTCATCAAAGATGGTTTTACTGCCCACCGGCCAGGGGAGATTCAATTTGACCTTGGCGCTGGCATAGACCTCGGCGCCGCCGTCAATGTTAAAGAGGTTGGTGAAACCGCCGTTTTCATACGCGTACATGGTGACGATTTCAGACATGCGGATTTTGCCGTCCGATTCCATGGAGACCGAGGTGATGTACCCATCCGCATCCTTGGTCAATGACGAGGTGGCAATATCCTGCAGGTCAAAATCCGTATAGAAATCAATGCCGCCTTCCAGGCCTGCCTTGATGATTCCGGCATTCACCCCGGCTTCCAGGGCAACGTTCAAGTCGAACATCAGCTCCGGTTTTTCCTCGCCGCCGGTGCCGGCTACGATGGAGCCGTTTACAAAATCCGGCAGGGTTACATCGGAGACGTAAAAGCCGTCAAACACGTAAGCCGGATCACCGGTCTCAATGGATTTACGGATGCCGTAAGTGTCGTACCCAAATGCAAAATCGGCGGCCAGGGCGACACTGCCTTTGGCCATGATGCCAAGAGTTGCCGGACCGATTTTCAGGCCAAAGATCGGCACATTGAAGCCGGCTGCCGCCTGCAGAAGCGGCATTTCGTAGGTGAAAAGGGTGGCATCCTGCCCAGTCAGTACATTAAACCAGGTGGAGATGTCGGTGATGTACTCCAGCACTTTAAAGCCCGAGCGCTCCGAACTGCTGCCCGCATCCGCTTCAAGATCATCCATTTTAGCCGTGAAATCGGCAGGCACCGCAGTTTCAGCGGACTGATCCGAATCTGCATTGCCGGTACCCAGATTTGTCAGATCTCCCAGATAGATGATGCCTCCCATGTCACTCCAGGAACGTACCGTGTCGGACATGTCAAACATCATCTGGGCTGCTTCAACAAACGACCAGTCAATGGCCGGTTTGCCCTGCAGCTGCATCAGGGTGTTGATCAGATCCATGACATTGTCAATGCCGATCACATCCAGGCCGACATCCTGATACAGGGCACCGACCACCGGTTCCAGCGGTGAGAGGATGGACTCGATATTTTCAATAATCGGCAAAAGGAAATCATCCACCAGAGAGCCCACATCCAACCCCAGATTTTCGATGGAAATCTGCGGGGTTGATAACCCATCGCTTATTGAATAATCCCAGTCAATCAGCAGGTCTCCCACCAGTTTGGGAAGAACCGAGGCCTCTTCAACTTCCAGTTCCAGGCCAAAATTAAACTCTCCGTCCACGGTGAAGTCGGTGATAAAATTTTGGGATGCAGGCATGGCCACCATGTCGAGCATGGTCAAGCGGTTGGCATCGTTGCCGGCAATATCCAGGGTGAAGGCGCCGTAGAGCCCGCTTGCGCCGTATACCGTGCCCAGGTCCGTCAGGTGGGCTGTGAAAAAGGTGAGGGTGCCGTCGGCTGCAAAGGTGTCGACTGCCCGGGTATCGGGATTGCCATCCAGGAAGACGTTCAGGTCAACCTCGAACTCGGGGGTGTCGTCCGCGTTGGAGACCAGATAAAAGCCGTCCGAGCCGCTTATACCCATACCAAAATCAAAGTTCCAGTCAATGGCCAGTCCCAGGCCGCCATCGATCTCAAATTCAAATCCGGGCAGGTCGATATCCAAAGGAATATCAACACCGGTCCCTAAAACCGTGCCGCCAAGCAGCATATCAAACTGGACCGCGTCCGCACCGGCCAGGGTATTTCCGCCGGTCCACGCCTCAATCAGGCTTCCGTCCTTGGCATACCATCCGACAAGCACATCGTTAATATCGATGATGGAATCTCCGGTGGAATCCTGCAAGATATTGAGCCCGGACGAGCCGAAGGTTTCATAATAGACCGTGCGCATGACCGAGACGACATCACCGTCCATGGCCAGATCAAGCCGCAGGTTGCCCAGTAGGTCGAGCCGCAGATCGGGAAAAAAGCCAAGAAAATCCGGCAGGATGTCGCCAATCACAGGCAGATCCACGTCAAGCAGGTCAAAGAAAAGATCCTGGATGGCCCCCAGCCCAAAATCTATGCCGTCAAGAATCGCCCAATAGTTCTTGAGCATCATATCCAGGCTGAAACTGAAACCGATGTCCTCAAACAGAGACGGAAAATCAGGTAGATCAAGATCGAGCAGGGAACTGAAATCGGGCATATTCAGGGCAAAAACTAGATCGCCGAAATTTAAGTCCGGCAGCAGGTTTATATTAATATCCGGGATATCCAAGGTAAGTCCCTGGAAATCCATACTCAGGGGTAGATCAATGCTGAAATCGCCAACGATGACAGGGTCGATATTAAAAGCAATCTCTTCGTCAAAGTAGTAGCGGCCGTCATCGGCCGGCAGCAGCGTCATCAGGGCAGTGGAGAGGGAGTCGGCCAGGGCGTCATCCAGATCAAGGCCGAGATCCGCCAGCTTGGCCTTGATTTCATCCTTGCTCCAGAACTGCTGGGTGAACCAGTCCAGGTTGTCGTAGATGGTTCCGGCAATGGTGTCGTCCACCGAGGGAATCGTGGCAACCAGAAGTGCCTTGATCTGGGCCTGGCTGATTTTTTCCTTGGAAATCTGCTGATCCAAAGCGATGGTAATTGTGGCAAAGTCCTCGGTGGATATATCTCCGTCACCGTCAATCACGGCCGTTCCGCCTAAGACACCTAAAGAGAGCGGGCCGACGTTGAATCCCATATTTAGATCGCTGCCGGCTACCCGCAGGCCAAGGGTAACTGTGGTGCCGGTATCCGTGTCGGCATCGTAGTCAAACAAAAAGAGTTCGGGATTCTCTATATCGGAAATGTCAACACCGGCACTGACCTGGAATCCGAACATGGCTTCAAAAAGGATATTGGCAGCAGCACCTGCGCCCAGCGCGTCGCTGAGCAGCGGGATATCGGCCAGGGCCGAAATTGGGCTTCCGCTCAATTTTTCGATGTCAGCCATATCCAGATTGAAGGTGACCAGGTCCGACAGGATCTGTTCGAGCGCAAGGTCGATGCGCAGCACGTCATCGGCAAAACTTAAGGTAAAAGACGCGTCGGAAAGCCCAAGGGCATTCTCGAAAATAGCCTCCACCTCCTGGATGGTTCCAGCCGGGTTTTCCTCGGCAGCCTTCAGGTCGGATGCAAAATCATCAAGAAAGGTCAGGGTGTCGGCTAAGGAAAAATTGAGGACCGGCAAAACGGCTGTGTAAAAATCCTCACCGGCCAGAGAGTCCTGGAGAAAATCAATGCCCAGCTGGATGCTGTCCACGATCTGGGTAAAGCTCAGGTCTTTGAAATTGAAGTCATCACCAAGATCCGGCAGGACCAGAACGATGTCGTTTGGATCTGCCCCGCCGGCAGAAACAAAAGCGTCAAGATCAAATGCCGCGCCAAGTGGATCATGCTCAACGCTTACCTGGTTTCCCTGATCAAGGGCATCCTGGACATAAATGGCGATTTCAGGTGATCCGGGCAGGGCCAAATCCGAGCCAAACCCGGAATCGACTACGAGATTGGTCAGAACAGCCGAGGCGCTTCCGTCAAGCTGAAGATCAAGTGAGTTTAAAGCTGTGCCGTCAGCCAGTTCTGCAAGGGTAAATCGGGTACCGTCAATGCCCCGATCAAGGGCGGCTTGAACCGTGGCGTTAGATCGCACGGTTGACCCGGAACCGTTGCCGCCAAGGGTTACGGCCAAAAATCCGAGAACGGCCGCGACATCGGGATCATCCGCAGCAAGGGAAATACCGGCTGAAAAGACGATATCTTCTACGCCGATCACCAGGCCCTCGGTTCCGGTAGCGCCGTCAAGATCGAAGAAAATATTCAGGGCACCGTCAATAACCGTTGAGATTGTTGCCGTGCTCGGGGTTTCCAGCGACAGGCCGTCGGTCTCTGCCAGGTCCAGGAACAGTTCGGTGGTCTCCAGGTCCAGGCTATGGCTGAACGCCAGGGGCAGCATAAATTTTTGGGCCACGGGATCATAACTGATCTCAATACCCTCGGGCAACACGCCGGAATCATTCACTGCAGAGACAAATTCCTGCAGGGTCGATACTTGGCTAAAATCGATCTGGTCGTAGATGGCTGTCTCAAAGGCCAGGGAAAGATCGGTTACGGACGCCAGCGTTGCCTCGGAAAAAGGGATGGCTGTAATCAGGGCGTCTTCACCGCGGATGCTGTCCAATGTGTTTACCATGGTCGGGAACATAAGAACAAGATCGTCAACCGACAGATCAGCAAAGTTGGTCAGGGCATCAAAGTCATTGGCCGTAAAACTGAAATCCTCATCCTGAGTCAGGGGATGCCCCTCAAGGACTAAGCTTGGGACATCATTTCCCAGGGCGGACAAATCCACCCCGGCCAGTTCGGCATACACCGGCAGGTTGAGCAGGATGCTGTCGTTGCCGGCCGTGATCGCAAAATCACCATTGCCATCAAGAAAGACAGTGCCGGAAATATCAATGGTGACACTACCCTTCTGATCATCGGCACTTCCCAGGCCCACGGCCAGAGGACCGAAATCGGCGGCCATAACCAGATCATCCACATCTGCCGTTACACTAAAATCAAGCGTATTCAGATTAAAATCGAGTGTGGTCAGCGTTGAATCAAGGGAAAATCCAAATTGTACGTTACTTTCGACGGTAACATCAACACTGAGATCCGTGCTCAGGCTGAGCCCGAAATCACGCACCAGATCACCGGGATCGATGGTCAGGCTGTCGGTAGTTGTGAACGTTTGGTCAAAGCTCAGCTCATATTCCCCGGCGGTTTCCGTAAAAACCAGGGGGCTGACCCCGGCGCCCAGCGTCGGCAGCCAGTTGGCGTTTAGATAATCGGTCAGTCCTCCCAGGCTTGGGATCCCTCCAGTTGCGGTGTAGTCCGCCTCGGGGTAAATGGCATCGGCGTCCGGAACCAAGTCCAGATAGTGAAGAATGCAGTCGCCTATCTCAAAGATGCTGTCATAGTCGAGGGCACTTGCCAGGCTGAGGTCTGTTCCCGGCAGGATCTCCGACAAGACGCTGCCGTAAGTCAGTTCACCAAAGGTATCGCTGTCGGGATCCTCATCAACAGTTAACCCTAAGCTGTCCTGCAGGTTGACAAAATTTTGGGCCAGCGTTTCAAGCTGGTTCTGGAGGGGTAAATCCAGTTCGGCAACGGTTGCCACTTCAAGAGACAGGCCGCCGGCCGTATACTCCGGCACAAGGTATAGATCTTCGTTAAGTTCCAGCCCGGTGATATTATCAAAGGTACCTGAGTAGCCGCTCCAGGTGAAAATTTGAAAAACCTGTCCTGTGGTTGGAATAAAATCTCCGTACAAGGCGATATCCAGCGTTCCGGCCAGGGTAGCGGTTCCTGAGATATTAATCTGATCATATCCGGTCCCCGGTGCTGTTCCGCCAAGCTCAATCAGGGTCGTCCCACTTGCATCCTGAGTAAAATCACCCTCAATATTATCCATTCCCGGAGAATTGCCGGGACTGACCAGACTTTGGTTGAGAAGATTGCCTTTGATGGTTCCCGTGCCGTTTAAAATTTCGGAATTATCAATGACCAGCGTGCCTTGGACTTCGAATAGATTGTTATCAAGATGGATATTGCCGTCTACATTCAGGGTGATGTCCATAAACCCCTGGGCCGTATCTGCTTCAACCGGTTCAAATGCGGCTTCATCCACTGCAAACACCGTGTCCGACGCAAGTAATGTATCCTGTTCCGTGCTTTGGGTCGTCAGTTCAGACTCAACCTGGCTTGAAAGGTCGTCAATTTGTTGCTGGGCTTCTTGGATCCACAAGGTATTGTCCGATGCATCCATGGCCGCTGCAACTACGGCATCGCCTGCTACCGAATCTGCGGACAGAAGTATCCGCTGCTCCAGCTGTTCCAACTGATAGCGGTTTTCCTGCTGCTGTTTTTTTCGCCGGATTTCGGCCCGAGTTTTCCAAAATGCCTGTTTATTCAACCATCTTTGTTTCACGGTGACTCCTGATAGCTTGCAAAAAAATTGGGTGCTGAAGCGATTGCTTTTTTAAACAATGCAAAGTTTGTTCCTAAAATCCGATTGGTTGTGTTACCAGGCAGCTTTCGTATGGAGCTTGAATTACAAGGCGTAATACCCCTATCAATGATGTGCGGTATACATCATTATCAGCAGGATTTTCATCTTCAGTCCGTGCGCGAATTTGTAATGGGAATTTTTCTTAGGTTTTCAACTTTTTTTGATTTGTTTTACCAATCGGAATTTTGTACCCATATTAACAGAAAAAATGGGACGCTGGCAAGTGAAATTGATTAACGATTTGTTTGATAGAAACCACAGCACGGCTTTTATCTTGAAAGGGAAACGGATTGCAGATGTTGGACAGTCTATAGCAATTGATGAATGTTTCTACTGACCATCCATTGATAAGAGGACTCGTTTTTTGGAGGCCCTGCTGCCGATGGTTGTGCGTTGGGCAGCAGGGCGATCCATGGTTCTTTTCTATTCGGATGCAGGAGGATTGGGTGTTTCAGGCATATTTGCCAGGGGCGGCGGCTCTGGTTGTTGTTGTTGTTGTTGTTGTTGTTGCTGCTGCTCCTCCTCCACCTCCTCCACCTCCTGATGTTGCTGTTCGGGTGTCGTTGTTACGGCGGGTTCCGCTGTTGGTTCGTCTGTCTGTTCATCGGGTACAGGCTCTGCCGGCTGTACGGGCATAAGGCCTTGCCTTTTTCTGATATCTTTTTGGGCCCGTTGTTGAATTTCCATGTAGGCCTCCTCCAGAGAGGTTTTCATAACGGCCACACGACCCTCGCTCATGATGATGCGCTGAAGTTCAGGTATTTTAACCCTGGACGTTGCTTTCAGGTATACCGGCTGGATAAAAAATACGCTGTTTTCCACAAGCAGTATGATCATTTTTCCCCTGACCACGGACGAGCCTGCCTGGTCCCACAACGTAAACTCCCGGGCGATGGTGGGATCCTGGTTGATCATCGCGTTGATCTGGGCCGGCCCGAATACCAATTCGCCTTTGGGAAAATCATAAATGATAATTTTTCCGTAATTATCTCCGTCACATCCCGCCACGGCCATGGACCGCAGGTTATCCTTACCCTTGGGGAACATGGGCAGCAGCAGCATAAAGTCAAGTTTTCCGGAATTAATGAGGTCAAGTGTCAGATAATAGGGTTTGTCAGGAACAGTGCTCTTTTCTTCCTGTCCCTGGGTTTGGGCAAACGTCCATAAATCTTCCTGCTGGAAAAAAACCTGGGGGTCAGTTTGATGGTACTTGGCATAGATCTGCATCTGGATGTCAAACAGATCTTTGGGGTACCGTACATGGGATTTCAAGTCATCCGGCATTTTGTCCCGGGACTTGAAAAGGCCCGGATAGATTTTGTTATAAGCATTGATAATGGGATCTTTGGTGTCATATATGTAGAAATCCACACTGCCATTGTAGGCATCCACAACAATTTTTACGCTGTTGCGGACGTAATTCATCGGTACGCCGTTAAGCGCAACCATTGGTGCGGCCGGATAGTAGTCGGAATGGGTATAGGCGTCCACAATCCAGAACAGTCCTTTGGGGGTGTAAACGGCATACGGGTTTTCATCCAGCAACAGAAAAGGGGCGATGGTCCGGATGCGGTCCATAATCTGTCGCCGGAACAGCAATTTGGTTTCTCCTGTAACTTTTGTGGATAAAAATATGTTTTTATCTTTGAGGTAATAGGCAAAAAGAAATTTTCGCATCAGAGAAGAGATAGGAACCCCCCCCGTTCCCTGATAATTTGCTTTGGCATTGCTGTTTCCCTTTGGGTAATCCAGCTCACCCACCTTATTGGGTGCGAGGGCATACGGATAGGGGTTTAAACCATAATAAATTCTAGGTTCAGCCAGATCCAGACCGTAGTCTGATTTCGGCGGGATATTATGGAGATACCAGTTCATGGATTCACCGCCTTCCTGGCTTGCCGATGACATGACCGCACCATATCCATGGGTATAAAGCAAGTGGTCGTTGATCCAGTTCTGGGTTGCCCCGGGCAACTGGTCATAGCCCAGCTCCCTCATGGACATGAAGACTTGCTGATATTGCCCGGAAACCGTATATCTGCCCACGCTGACCTGGGGAAAGGTATAGTAGGTACGCAGCTCCTGAAGCTGCTCATAAACCGTTTTGAGGGTGCCGGCGTCCCACACCGGTATATTGCGCAGTACATTTTGTACCTGCGTTGCCGTTGTGTTGACTGGAAACCGCTGATGTTCAAAGTTGCGGGTTTCTACGTCAGATAGATTAAACGCGTCCAGGGTAGATGTAATGTTCTTTTGAATGTAGGGGCTTTCTTTAATGACTTCGTTGGGTTTTACCCAATAGGTTTGCACAAATTCGGGTAAATAATCTGTATATCGCAATCCCAGGATTAACGCCAAACCAATCAGGGAACCGATAAACACTTTATGGCCTTTTTTAAATTGAAGTACAATCACAAGTGAAACAGCAGCCGCTGCAATGAAAAACAGAGACACCCAGATCAAGGGCAACGTCACCATCATCTGAACGTATCCGGGACCGGAAAAGAGGGGCTGGTGTCCGACATCATAGGCCAGTCCATATCGCTGTAGAATAAAATCCAGAATTTCAAGACCGAATACCACCAGTAAAAGGAGGCTTAAATGCCATTTGGCCACATTTGAAAAATCAAAAAGCCGCTTGGTAAGTATACGGTTTTTAATAATATATAAAATCAACAGGGCGATCAGCAGCACCACCACAGCCACCAGCAAACGCCGTTGCAGCAATGAATAGATGGGAATGGAGAACAGATAAAAGGAGATATCCGTCGAGAAGAGCGGATCTTTAACCCCCATATCAGAACCAAAAATATAGAAAAGAAATTTTTCCCAGTGATGATAGAGCGGAATGGCCAGAGGCAAGCTTAACAGCAGGCAAAGAGGGGTATAAAAAAACAAGGAGCCTGATTGAAAATACTTCAAGATTTTGGCAGATTTTTTGTCTGTTTTTCCCTTCATATCCGGAAGCCGCCTGAGGAGCCGTGAGGCGATCTGGAAATTTAAGAAAAAAATCAAAAAGAAAAAAATCGTTACACTTAATAGCACGATATATTGATAAGACTGGCGCTGCCAGAAATAAGACAGGTAGCCCAGTGAATCAAACCACCAGATTTCTACCAGTTCATCAACGGCCACCACGCTGATCAATCCGGCTAGAATAAGCAAAAGAATCAGAATACCGCCTCCGATCAACAGTGGGCGCTTCAATTTGTGTGTCAAGTTTTCAGATGTCATGGCCTTATCCCAATTTAGTTAAGGTTTAGGAAAAAATAATCAACCAACACCATATCTATAATCTATTTAGAAGTGAAAAAACACCTTGCATTTCATTCCCGCAGGAAGTGAATGATCCGGGTTGGGCAGAACCAATCTGACCCCGAATGTCTCGCTTGCGGCATCTATTACCGGGTCCACAATAGTTACTTTTGCCTTTACTTCCCTTGAAACCGGGAAGTCAAGCTTAATGGTCGCAGATGAATTTTTTTTGATTTTTCCGAATTCTTCGACAGGTATGACCACCTCAACATAAAGGGGGTCAATCTGAGCAATGGATATGACAGGATCATCACCCACAAACTCGCCCCAGGATAGAAAGCGCTCAACAACCACACCATTCAAAGGGCTTTTAAGGGTTCTTATTTTTAGCTTTGCCTTGGCTTCCCTTAGTTGAAGCCTGGCAATTTCAAGCTCTGTTATCATCTCATCCTTTTCATGGATGGAGACAAGGTGCTTTTCATAAAGCTGCGTATTTCTGCTGACCTTTCTTTCGCTGAATTCTACCCTTGCCGTTGCAAGATCAACAGCCGCCTTTTCGATTTGGGAATTGAGCGTGGCAATTACCTGGCCCTTCCTTACGGTTCCTCCACGGTCAACAAACACCTGGGCAAGTGTGCCTTCAACCGGGCTGCTTACCCTGACAAGCTCACTGGGTTCTATTATGCCTTCATAATGACTATCCACCGCATAGGCAGTAGAGATACCCATAACAATGAATGCCGAGAACCATGTACAAAATTTAAACAAGGAGATCTTTGAGGGCATCACAATCCCTTTCTATTCGGAGCGGCCTGAAAAAGAAAGCATGTTGCCACGCCGCGCATCCTCTTCAAGCAGGTTTTTTCTCATCCGTGCATGCATATGTTCAATCTTTTTTTGGGCCCGCAGGATAGCCTGTTTTGATAAAAATCTCCACACCCATGATTTTTTTAAGGGATAACGCAATGCCGCCCATCTCAGCAGGTTTTTTCGGTTTTTTTCAAACACTGCATCTTCAAGGGACAATATTGCCTCAAAGCTCCCCGGATCACCCATTCGTGCGCATCGCCCTGCAAGCTGTCTGTCGATTCTGCCTGCATCATGACGCTCTGTGATGATAACATGCAGTCCGTCACGTTCTACAACCTTTTTTTCAATTTTTATATCCACACCGCGCCCTGCCATATTTGTGGCAATGGTGATGTTTCCAGCCATTCCCGCCTGGGCGATGATGTCTGCCTCTTCTTTGTCCTGTTTTGCATTAAGAAGCCTGAACCTAAGGCCCTTTTGTGCCAGCAGCGTTCCTGTCCATTCACTGGCCGCAACCGAGTGTGTACCCACAAGTACGGGGCGCCCCTGTTTATTAAGCGTTTCAATCCTGTTTGCAACCTCATCCCATTTTTGCTGTTGCGTGCTAAATATTGTATCGGGAATCGCTTTTCTTTTTTTCTGCCTATAGGTAGGCAATGTGACGGCAAAAAGTCCGTAAACAGACAATAATTCTTTTTTAACCTCCCTTGCCGTACCGGTCATCCCCGACAGTTTAAGATATCTTCTGAAAAATCTCTGGTAGCTTATCCGTGCAAGCACTGTTGACTGCTTTGTTATTTCACAGTTTTCCTTTATTTCTATCAACTGATGCAGCCCCTTTTCATATGACCTGTCGGGCATCACCCGTCCGGTAAACTCATCGATAATCTGGACCTTGCCTTGGCGAACCATGTATTGTTCATCTTTTTTGAACAGGTGAATTGCCGAAAGGGCCAGACGCACAATCTCTATTCTTCTGATCTTTCCCCGCCATAACGGCCCGAAGTCAGCGCACTGTTTCTTTACTTTTTTTTCGCCTGACAGTGTCAGTTTTATCTTATGCTCGGATTTTTGGATGATATAGTGAGTATTGACCTCAAGGCGCTTAGCAAGATCAACCGCCTGCCTGAAAAATTTTTGTTCATCGGGTCCGGCTTCGTTCTTGCCTGATATAATGAGCGGCGTCCTTGCTTCATCAATGAGCACACTGTCCGCTTCATCAACAATGGCATAATGAAGGCCTCTGAGCAAAAGTTTTTTGATACGCTGATCACCGTGGTACAGGCATTCCGCATGGAGGCGTAAATGGGTTCTTCGCTTTTCAAGTGTGAGTAAATCTTTGAGATAATCAAAAACAAGTTCTTTGTTGGTGCAGTAGACAATATCTTTTGAATAAGCCTCACGCCGTTGTGCCGGGGTCATCCCATGTATAACAAACCCTGTTGTCAGCCCCATGGCCTCGTAAAGCGGGCGGGTCCACTGGGCATCGCGTTCGGTCAGGTAATCATTTACCGTGATCACGTGAACAGGAACGCCTGCCATGGCCACAGTTCCTGCAGCAAGGGTTGCGGTCAAGGTTTTTCCTTCCCCTGTTTCCATTTCGGCGATCATACCTTCCAGCAGAATTCTGGCACCGGCAAGCTGGGTGTTAAAGTGCCTGAGCCCCAATATTTTATCAGACAGTTCCCTTATAATCGCAAATGACCTGGCATTATTTTCCATGGTCCGGCCATTTTTCAGAAACAGCCGCTTCACTTCTTCGGCCTTTTTTCCCAGATCATTAATGGATAACCCTTCAAGCGGCCGAGACAAATCATCTACCTTTTTTGTAAATTGATTGATCCAGTTTCCCCGGAGTTTAAAACGGGAGGATGCTGAAATTGAGATGTTCCTGTATAGGGAATCAAGGAACCCCGGACTCCGATCGCCCTTTTCGGGCCGGAAAATGTGGGATGGGGGAGGGGGGTGGATAAATTGCGCCGACATTTGAACGTCCTATACGCTGAATTTACTTAGAAAAGTCCGTCGTACACTGCGGTATATTCTAAAGTAGAGGGGTTCGGTACCGTGATTGAATTTTAGCAATACCCGTTCGCCAATCGTGGTAAAATCAGCTCTCTCTATTTTTATCTCAAAATGAAACAGTTGCTCAAAGGATTTTAAGTCGTCTCCGGCAAACGGATCCAGGGCTATTGTTCCGCCACCTTCAATGCTGAGTGCAAGACTGGGAAGTTCTCGTGAGGCGGCCGGCACTTCTCTTTCTACGTATGCGGCATAAACCTTATACGGTTTGCCGGCCAGTACCGCTTCAACATTCTTTGTTCGGTTTCGGATATTGTCTATATCCTTTTGGGATACAACGGTCATCACCGTAATTTTTTTAAAATTGACCACAAACCCTGTTTGTTCGCCGCGTCTTACAAAAAGACCGGGTAAATTCTCAGCATCAGGGAGAAGAAAGATACCTTCAGTGGGGCTTTTTATTATAAGGTTCTGAAGGTTTTCATCAACATCTTTCAACTCAGATGAAATTCGCCGGATTTCCTCTTCAATAACCTTTGTTTCCGTCCTATCCCTTGTTTTTGCCAGATCGTACCGTAATTGATATTCTTCAAGGCTATATTCAAGTTCCTTTTTCATGGATTCAAGCTCGCTGTTTGCGCACATGATCAATGGTGTGTTTTCCTTAACCCGGGTACCTGAAATCGTCGCAATTTTTATGATAAAACCATCCGTACCGGCATAGAGCCGGGATTTCTCAGGCGCCCACAGCACGCCTTCCGTTATGGTAGACAATGGAAAGGGGATGATGAATAAGCCTATAAAAACCATGGTGACAGCGCATGTTAAAACAGTTATGGCCCGACCTTTTTTTCGTTCCATCACAGGACTGGTAAACAAAAATTTAAATATTTTGACCAAAGGTGTAACAAGCATTCCGAACAGCCCCCAAACGGCAAAGGCTATGCCGATTATAAAAAATTTACCGGCAACAAAAACGGCAATCCGGACCATTATTAACATTCTATAAACAAACGACGCAAGACCGTAAACAATAAACCATGCTGCCTCGCCTTTGGCAGATACCGGATTTTGGACATTTTCTATATTAAGCAGGTATTTTTGTAAAAGGTAATTGATATAATTGGTGGACCGCGTCCCCAGATTGGGGATCTCAATGAGGTCCGAAAGTACATAATAGGCATCAAAACGCAGCAGTGGGTTTCCGTTGAACAGGATCGTTGATATGCCGGAGATGATCATGACGTTAAAGGCTAAGGCCCTTACCACGCCAGGCTCAACATTGACCCACACGATGACGGCCAGTGAGGCCAGAAATAATTCTGCAAGAATACCTGCGGCCCCGACCATGACCCTCTTGTAGCGTTCGTTAAAGGCGGAAGACGCTGATGCGTCAACGTAAGGGATCGGCATAAACACAAGAAACATCACGCCCATTTCATGCACTTCTCCTCCCCAGTGCTTAACGGTATAGGCATGGGAAAATTCATGGATGGTTTTGATGACCGGATAGACAAGCCAGAGCAACACGACATTTTCAAGGGCAAGGACCCTGTCGGCCAGGTTACCGGTAAGCTCATTCCAGTGACTGCCGGCAAGGTAAATGGCGACGATTAAAATCGTTGTAAAGAAAATCAATCCTGTTTTGCTGAATACGGGACCCACCAGTGCTTTGGTCTTTTCCAGGAACTTTTCCGGGTCTATCAACGGCAGTGTTATGGAAAGCGGTGATTTCAGGCGGTTGATCATATCCTTTTTTTTAAGTCGCCTGTGCCGCTCATACAGATCCGAAATATCCGGCGGGATATCGGACTGTAGCACGTCCACCTGATAAAGCTGGGACAAAAGGGATATCACTTCATCTTGTGACGGCATGTCGTCGCCAAGGTTTTCACATGCCGTTTCCCAGATTTTGCCAAGAGCATTGCTTCCATCCATCAGGCCGATAATATGGTATGCTTCCTTGGAGAATCTATGAAACGTGCCCGTGGAGTGATCCTGGAGAATATACCAGTTTCTTCCCCGGTATACGTGGTGGTGGATCTGGGCATGGCTGCGCAGCCTGGGTTTCAGCCCGGATACTCTATACCAGGATTCACTGAATAGAGAATAGCTCATAATATTACGTCAGGTATTCCCAGAATTTGATTTTAAACCACTCTCTTATGTTTCTTGTCCAGATGGAAAAAAGATTGCGCCGGTCTACATATATTTTGCCGATCCCTTCCATACCGGGTCTCATCCGGTCAAGGACGACCGACGGTTTTGCTTCCACCCTGAAGTAATTCAGGCCGTCTCCGGCTCGTGTAATCGGCGTGATTTTTTCAACGATAAAGTTGACGTCTCCATTGGGGAGTGCAGACAGAATCATCTGCCCCTTTTGACCTTCAGAGACGTCTGCAATACGGCGTTCATCCACCTCGAGAATAATTCTGTAGTTATCAAGGGGCGCGACCTCAAACAAAATTTCTCCCTTGGAAACCGATCCGCCAAGCCTCTGGCTCAGGTCTCCGTTGAGCACAAGCCCTTCAAAAGGAGACCTGATAATGGTCCTTTCCAGCTGACTTTCCGCAAGTTCCAGGCGTGCCGCCGCCTGGTTAAGCTGGGCTTTGATGATCTTTGCCTCGGCTCTTTCGTGTTTGGCTAAAGCTTCTTGATACTGTTTTTGATACTGGGCGGTTTTACTTATCCAGTTGAGCCGCTCAAGGCGGTACTCCCGGTCATCGAGCACGCACATGGTCGCGTCTTTTTTTATAAAATCCCCTGCTTTGACATATGCGTCCTTGATATACCCCTCAAAGGGTGAAACCGTTACCCTTTTTACCGCGCCCTCAAGAACCGTTTTGGCCGAGATTTTGTAGTCACCCTCTTTGGTGTAGAAAAAAACGGCCAGGCAGATCATGAGAAGAACGATCAGTTTTTTGCCTGTGTTTTCAGGTCCTATGGTTTTTTTAACTTGGTCCCGGAGGCCGTCCCAAAACCTTCGGAGGATTGATCGCTCGGTTTTGCCCATTATTTCCAGCACGGGCAGTATCAATGATGCAATACTTTTACCGTACATTGCATCAAAGTCGGTAAACGGTTCTGTTTTTGATCTTTCCAGGGTGATCACGCCGGTGTACCTGTCTTTATCATAGCAGGGGATGGTGAGAATATTTGCTGCACCATGTTGTCGGAATAGGGCGTCATGGTCCCTGACGATTCTGTTTTGGTTCTGACGGGGCGGGTAAAAGACAACTTGCCCCTGGGCAACCGCTTCTTCCATTGCCTGAGCAATACGGCGGATAAGGTTCATATTGTCTGCAATGCGGCTGCTGTGGGATACGGCTTGAATTTTTACGCGTTTATTTTTTACGAAACCGAGACTGATTCTGTCACATTCAAGGCGTGTGGCAAGTTCCGTGACAAAGGCCAGTGACGCACCTGTCAAATTTTCTTCGGACAACACATCCGCCAGCATGTCGACGGAGGCCTTGAGCCTGTCAAAGGCGGCTGTTGATTCCTTGTTTTTTTCTCTCCACAGCAGGACTTCCATCCATGAGGCACCCCACTGTAACTGATCCATTGTACGTTTTATGTGGTCTTCTGAATTTGCCGATATTTCAAGGGCGACAAGGCCGTAAAACCGTCCGTCCGTGAATATGGGATATGCCATGCCGTAGGTCGGGCCGTTGGAACCTGAACCGATTTCTTCATCTTCCAACTCAACAAGAAGACCACACTGTTCTTCGAGGACGCGTTCCGCAACCTCCGTCAGTCTTTCCGAATTTTTGCCTTGCTCCGGCCACATGGCCCGGGGGGTGAATGTCTCTTTTTCAGGATCAGATAGGACAATAATTGCCCGTCGCACATTAGCAAGCATTGAACATTGAATGGCCAGCCAGCATCGGCAATACTCTTCCCTTTCATCCGCTTGGGTCAATTCGTTCCATAATCGGCTGTCTATCCGGGGTTGAAACGTCATTGTTTCGTCAAGATTCATATCATTCACAATAAATCCTGCATAGTGTCAAATATATCGATTATTTTAAATGAAAAAGGACTTAACCGCAGTTAAGTCCTTTACTCTACACGGAACCTTGAATCAACAGGCTTGATTACTTGCCGTCAATCTTTAATTCGCCGAAACGCGATTCATATTCTTTGATGACATTGTTCAGCATCATGGAAAGTCTTTTTGCGGCAAAAGGATTCAGGATGATGCGGTCGGACAGCTGGACCGTCAACTCCTGTTGGGCACCATGCCAGGTCTGATTTGTACCGAAGAGCAGGGTTACCTCTTCTCTTGTGCTGAACACATTACATACATTGGCATATGTACTGGTCATTTTTGAATCGTCCCAACGTAATGTCTGTGCTGCGGGTTTTGCCTCTTCTTCCTCTTTCTTTTTTGCCTCTTTTTCCTGTTTCTGCTCCACGTTGCCTCCTCAGATTTCAGATTCAATTTGATTAAGGAATGTGACCTAAAATGACTTACCCGGTTTGCAGTATCCGGGAGCGCAGGCTATACGCCTGCGCTCCCAGCTTCTGTTCTTTTGGGTCCATTCCTGCGTTAACCGATTTGCGCTTTTTTTATGCCGGCATGGTTTTGTCCGGTTTCCTTTCCAACTCGCCGTTACCCCATTTGATAAATCGTCTTAACTTATTTTTTCTATCGAGCTTCCGAAAACCGTTTTGATCTATCGTGCTTGCGTTACCGGACTTCTTTGAAGAAGAGACACCCCATCCGGCCAATCCCGCAACAAGTGTTCCAAGGTCTATTTTGGGGCGGATGTTATCAGAATCGTATGCCCTTTTCAACTGCGTAAAGGCTTTGTTGTCCCCACGATTGATGTCTGTATTTCCGTCGGCTCCTTCCATCAACTTATTGCCTCTTAGTTCCGCACCGCTGTTTTCAGTTGAGCTGTTGATAATCGTACCATCCGGCAGTTCTTTGATTATTCTGCCGTCCGGGTAGAGTGTTACCGAAGTGCCGTCCTGATATTGGATCACTTTGACGCCGTTGGGATAAGTCAGGGTAACCGTGCCGTCCGGGGCTGCTACGCGCTTCAAGCCGTCCGGGAATATCGTCGTCACAGTGCCGTCGGTTGCCGTGATTTCAACCCGACCGTCCGGGTAGGTTTTTTGTACTGAACCGTCGCTAAGAATCCGGGTGCTTGCAGTGGCGTTGGAGTTAACATGCGCAAGACGTCGGTCGTTGTTTTCCCCAAATGGTTCCGGTACACCTGAAAGAACAAGTTGAGTAGTAATAATTTCTTCTCTTGTACGCATAAATTGTGAGACAAAAGGCCTGCCGGTTTTCAAAACCGTTCTATTCTTAAAAAATTCCCATGGTTCTTCAGAGCCGACGGGGAGGGGACCTCCCGGCTGATTTCTCAATGGGGGAATGACAGTTTCTACTTTATAGTTTTTGAAAACGACATTGCCGTATTTGCTGATCATTAAGTCGGTGGGGAATTTACCGCTAAAGGAATCTTTACCCTCACCACCGATCATGATATCCGTTCCGTCACCGCCGTCAAGCGTATCATCGTCGCCATAACTTGATTTTCTGGTTTCCACGCGAACCGGCTTGCCGTCGGTCAATCGGACATAACCGTTATCACCGAATAGGATGTCCGTTCCGGCATCCCCTGATATGTCATCCTTATCTTCTCCGCCGATCAAGATATCCGAACCGGCTTGACCCATGATTGTATCCTGACCGCCATATGATGTCGGGATGCTGATAATTTCGCCGGAGCCTTTTTCATTCATTGTAATTTGGCCGGAATCCCCAAGGACTATATCATCGCCGGTTCCGGCTTCAACCGTATCAGACCCGGTTCCGGCAATGATCGTATCATTGCCGTCACCGGAAACGATGGTGTCGTCCCCACCGTTTGCAGGGCTGGTGGTTTTTACAAAGGTTAATACACCGTCCGTATTGAATCGGCTCTCTCCAGAATCTCCAAGGATCGTGTCTTCGCCGTTCCCCGTGGTTATGGTATCATCCCCCCGACCCCCAAATACCGTATTGTTACCGTTTCCGGCGGAAAGGGTGTCATTCCCGCCGAAATCATCAAGCTTTGTGGCTGTGCGGGTCAGGACGCCGTCAGTGGAGAAGGTCATGCTACCGTGGTCGCCGGTGATATAGTCATTTCCATCCGTAGACGTTACGTTGTCATTGCCTCCCCCGGCGATGACATAGTTGTTGCCTGCATCCACATTGATGACATCATCGCCCGTGGTTGTATCATCAAGATCGGAGCTTTCAACCAAGGTGATGATGCCGCCGGTCAGTTCGATGCCTCCGTTATCCCCGACGACTGTGTCGTTACCTGTGCCTGTCGTGACCGTGTCATCCCCTTCACCGGCTATGATAACATTATCCCCTTCACCGGCTGTGATGTCGTCATTGCCGCCCTGGGCTATAACGCTGCTGCTAAGATTCGTTAGGATGCCGGTGTCATCACGGTCGACTACCCCGGAATCGCCTATAACAACATCATTTCCTGCCGTGGTGGTTATGGTGTCCGCCCCCTGGCCGCCTATGGCAATATTGTCTCCATCTCCAAGGTTCAGGATATCGGCTGAACCGAGGCTCTCTAACTTGGCGGCCATCCGGGTCAGGACTCCGGCATTGGTGAAGGTCATGGCACCGTGATCACCGAGAACATAATCTGATCCGCCTGCACCGGTGATGGTATCGCTTCCGCCGCCGCCTGTTACATAGTTGTTGCCTGTATCCACGTTGATGACATCATTACCCGTGGTGGTATCATCAAGATCGGAGCTTTCAATCAAGGTGATGATGCCGCCGGTCAGTTCGATACCTCCGTTATCCCCGACAATGGTGTCGTTACCTGTGCCTGTCGTGACCGTGTCATCCCCAAAACCGGCAATAATGACATTATCACCGTCACCGGCTGTGATGTCGTCATTGCCGCCCTGGTCTATACCGCTGCTGCTAAGATTCGTCAGGATGCCGGTGTCATCACGGTTGACTACCCCGGAATCGCCTATAACAACATCATTTCCTGCCGTGGTGGTTATGGTGTCCGCCCCCTGGCCGCCTATGGCAATATTGTCTCCATCTCCAAGGTTCAGGATATCGGCTGAACCAAGGCTCTCTAACTTGGCGGCCGTCCGGGTCAGGATTCCGGCATTGGTAAAGGTCATGGCACCGTGGTCGCCGAGAACATAATCTGATCCGCCTGCACCGGTTATGGTGTCACTTCCACCGCCGCTTATTACAAAATTATGACCGATGCCTGTATTAATTATATCGTTGCCGGTGGTGGTATCATCAACATCCGTACTTTCCATTGATGTAACAATGCCTGCGGCTAAAGTAACTACGCCGTTGTCCCCGACAATAAAATCGTTTCCGGCATCACCTGAAACCGTGTCATCGCCAAAACCGCCGATGAGGATATCATCACCTTCATTGCCTCTGATAACATCAGCACCGCCGACCGCCGGTTGAGATGTCTCTATTTGAATAATGCTGTGAGCATCGTCCCGTGTGATCGTCGCTTCATCACCAAGAATGGTGTCATCTCCCCGGCCGCCGGTTAACGTATCCGCGCCGGTACCGCCAACGAGCACCACTTCCGCACCTGCGGGAACCGCCGACGCATCAATTGTATCATCCCCTGCGTTTCCATGAACTTCCAATCGGCCTGAATCAAGCGTTGCCTGAACGGTAACAACATCATCTCCATCATTACCTGTCAACGTCGTAATGGCATCGTTCCGGATGCCTTCGATGGAGATGACATCATCCCCTGTTCCCATCAATATATTAATGCCGTGCTCAAAGGTGCCGCCCGTTGCCGTGTAATTCATATCGGCGGATGACATGCCTGAAATTGTGCCGTCACTTATTATGACATTTGTATCTGCAGCATTGGAACCTGCATCGCTGACGTTAAGGGTATTGTCTCCCGATCCTCCGTCAACATTAACGGCACCGTTAATGCCGTCCAGATCACCGCTGTTTGCAGGGGCGTCCGAGGAAATATTGATTGTATCGTCCCCCGCACCTGTATTCAGATTTACAGCATCACCGGCGGCCGTGGACAGGATATTGACAATGTCATCCCCTCCACCAAGGCTCAGGTTCAGACTCTCTATATTAATATATTGAATCCATCCACCCATATTAAAACCGGTAACACCATCCGCCGTTACTGTTCCGGCAACATCTCCCGTTTCCCCTGTAATATCCAGGCTCAGCGTATCCGTACCGGATTCGCCGTCTATCTCCACATTCTCAAGAATATGCCTCAGATTACCTTCCGTATTTCCGGCCGGATTTGAATTGCTCCCAAGATATATTACGTCATCGCCGGCACCTGCACGGATTGCCGTGGGTGAAAGTGTATAGCTGATTGGAATGATGTCATCATCATCATTACCAAAGATTTCAACAGCAGTTCCCGTTACTTCGCCTAAAATTTCAAGCGTGCCGCCTTTTCCGGAATCCGCGTTCTCATAATCAATATGAATATCCACGATACCGGCAGCGTTTATGACGGCACCTTCCTCTATCAACAGGTCATCTCCTGCCAGCAAGGAGACGTTTCCAACCGTGGCCGTCAGAGTAACACCGCTTTCAACAACCAGATCATCTTCCTGTTCATTACCGGGAATAGATTCATCATCATCGTGAGAATGGAATATTAATGAATCCGCTTCATAGGATACACTTACTGTAACGGGGCTCATTGCAACCACATGAACATCTCCGCCGCTGGTAATCTTATCTGCACCGGTTACCCCGCCGAGAACAAGGTTTCCGGTATTTGTGATCCAGACATCACGGTCATCACCAAAGGAATATCCTTCAAGTGATCCGACTGCCGTTTCAAGCCGGTTGTCAGCGGTTCCGATGTCCCCTGCAGCAAAAAGCAGGGTTGATCCGGCGGCAACATTCATGCCGTCAGTATTTCCGTTATAGATGCTTCCGACAGGATTGGCGATGAATACAGTACCCAGAATACTTGCTGTCTGATAAAGGCTCAGATCTCCATCCGTTTCAGAGATATGTGCGCTTTCCCGGCTTTGCAGTGTAAGGGTGCCTTCTCCGGTTAATCCTGCGGCACTGTTTATATCAAGATCATTTAAGTCTGCACCAATGCTTCCGTTGTCTGTAAGCATGTTGATGCTGTTAGCTGATATGTTTGCCTCCAGGTTGTTATTATAATCCAGGATTGAGACATCCGCTCTGAGATACACATCTCCGTCTGTTGAAGTAACCAAGTCAACATTCATATCCCCGGACGTTTCATAGAGGTATACATTTTCGCCGGCCTCGGCATGGAGCATGCCTTCCGGTCTTAAGTTCAGATCCAGTGTGTTTTCATTGCTTCCGATATTCGAAGCGCTGAAAAGATGGAGACTTACCGTATCAATATTTTCATAGGAATTGTCGTAACCGTCCAGGATTGAACCTGTATCAGTATAAAGGTAAATTGCCTCTTCACTATAGAGCGTGTCGATGTAAAAATCGTTTGTTACGGAGTTGAGATATATATTCTCTTGTGCCCTGGCCGTAAGAAGGCCTTGGTTTAGAAGGGTAACATCGAATGCGTCATCACTGGAACCGATATTCCCCCAGCCTGTCCGGCCGGCGGTTCCGGAAGCTTCCAGCAGTATTTCCGGAGCGGTAATATTCGCTGTCTCCCCTGAATTGCCGTCTGTAATATTCCCCTCGATTTTAATTCTCACATTCCCGTCGGATATTATATTATCAACGGCAAGATCCTTTTCAGATCCTATATATGTATGCCCGCCGGAAACTGCTGAAACAACACCCGAAGCCGACAGGTCAAGGTCTTCTTGGCCGACGATCCGGGTTTCATGGCTGGTTATATCAACGTCGGACACATCATTTAATGCAAGTTCAACGGAAGTGGATAGTTTGAAGGTAAACTCATCTACCACAACCGCATAGTATGTTTGGCCTTCAACAATTCCATCAATATTATAGAGGTTCCATTTATCCGGAAACTGAATTTCATCACCGCTTTCAAGTTCATGGGGTCGTCCTAAAGTGATTGCATCATCAGGTCCGTCTATAATTATCAGGCTGTCACGTTCAGCGGCAGCAAGCGTAACTTTCTGAGCCTCGTTCAAATCAGTGATACCTTCTGATAGATCAATTACAATCTCTTCCATATCCGCACCGACCGCCTGACCGTTAAGCACAATGTTTCGTCCAATAATATTGGCTTCTTCAATCCGCGTTGTGGTATCGGATGTTTTTTTGAGCCATCCGCCGCCGACGGAATACGTCAACTGGGCCTCAGTCCAGGAAGAACCCTGTCGCATTGCATCAATTTCAGAGAAGCTGTGAACTCCGGTTGCACCTTCGGCCGTCAGGTCTATCATCACCGGATCATTTTCACCGGCATCCTCCTGGGAAAGGGCCAGCTGAATTGTTGTGGAATCAACAACAATCACATAATAAATCTCCCCGTCTTCAAGGCCTCCGACGGCTGAGCCGGATTCAACATGATAGATAACTCCTTGGCCTGTCCTGAAAATATGGGCACCAAGGATGATTGAATCGGTTTCGTCAATCAGGTCACCGTCAACATCAAAAGTAGGCTCATATATTTCAGAGTCGGCATATGACCAGTCTTCTATCTCTTCATCACCCAGAACACCATAGACCTCGTGCAGTTCACGATATTCAACCGTACGCTTTGCTTCCTGGGTTTCTATTGCGTCCGAAACAAATTTATCAAGCGCATCACCGCTTAACCCCTGATCTTCTCCAACCTGAGTGTAGTGTTCTTCATACGCCGTTTTCTCTTCATCGCTGAAAGTGATTTCAAAATTTTCATCAAAATAACCGTCATCTTCCTGCTGGTGCCTTGTATACCAGTAACTGTAGTATTCGTTTTCTCTCATGGACACATAGGCATCAATGGTCTCATTTGCAGCCTGTTCGGCGGCTTGCCCTGTGAGGTTCATGGCATCCCACATACTCACAAGCTCTGCAACAGCCTCTTCATCGGTTTGTTCTTCACGATTTGAATCACGCAGGGCCCCGGTTTGAGCCGTTATGGTTACATCTCCGGTCTCAGATTCAACACTTATAATGTTTAGGCTTTCACTTTTTTCCTCTATATTAATATCTTCATTTGCAAGGGCAATCAGGCCGCTTGATGAAGATATGGCCGTATCGATCCCGAGAGCCTGGTTCTGTGAGCCTATCTCACCGCCTGATGTCAGATTTATTTTACCACCCTGAATATACGAATCAGAATCAAATCCAAGAATATTGCCTCTTGCCGTCAGGGTAACATCCCCGACCGCTCCGGTCTTGACTTCCACAGGCGTAAAGACATGCTCACCGGTATCTGCATCCCCCAGTGCTACAAAATCCGGATTACTTATCAGGATGTCATCAAGGGTTGATGTGAGTTGAAATGCTGTTGGACTTACCACCACAACATAATAACTTTTTCCGTCAGTAAGTCCGCCGACGGCATTGCCTGTTCCGGTATGATAAATAACTTCCTGTCCCGTCACAAGGCCATGGGCATAGCCGACATCTATCGTGTTGCCGCTTATTACATCCTGAGCTTGGTTCAGCCCTTCGGTTTCAATAACTGCCAGCGTATGGCCGGAGCCTTCGCTTCCTGCCAGCCCAAGCTCAATAAAGTTCCCCAGGGTTATGTCTTCAAGAGAGGATGCAAGCCGTATTGTCTGGGAATTGACAATGTTTACGTAATAGTTTGATCCATCCGTAAGCCCGATTATACTTGTATTTCCATTGCCTCCATTGCCGTATACGACAAGATCACCATCATTGAGGTCGTGATCTCCCAGGGATATTGTCTGCTGTAGGGTGCTGATTTCGTTTGCCGGGTCAAGATCAATGGTTTCTTTGTATGAAAAGCTGTGGCTGCTGCCGTCAAAATTGCTCAGGTTAAGCTCAACAGGGTTATTTTCTGCGTCCAGAAGTATTATCGTCGTATTATTTACTTTCCTGACCGTATAGGTTGCGCCGTCTGTAAGGCCAATATCTGTTCCATTGATATGATATACGACCTGATCACCTGTCTTAAAGCCATGCTCCACACCCAGATCAAGTTTGTTTAACGACACAAGGTGAAAATCGCTTAAAAGATCGTCGTCATCGGTGCCTGCCAATGCCAGCTGTTCGGCAATGTCGACATCCACCGGGTTGCCGTCCGTATCCTCAAGGGTGACCCCGTTTTCATAAACACCCGTAACAATATAGGTTGCACCATTCACGAGATCATCAAGGCGCATACCTGACCCGCTTTTGAATTGAACGGTTTCACCCACACTCAGAAGTTCGGAACTATCCAGCTGAACAATGCTTTGCGATGATAGCTTATACTGGATATTATCATTAATATTTGCAGGGTCTATATTCAGATCAACAATGTTTTCGTCCTGATCAAGAAGTCTGAAACTTCCCGAATCTATTACGTCAACAGTATAAGCGGTTCCTTCCGTAAGCCCGAACAGTGACGCCGCACCACTGTCCACACCGTTTGAGCTGTTAATTGTATGAAAGACAACCTTCTGTCCATCTGAAAATTGGTGCTCTGCATTGATTATTTCTTTGCAGCTCAAAGTATGGTTCGTGCCTGAGCTCTGGCTGAAGTCAAGGGCTATGGCACTGCTTCCGTCTGAAAGGGTGATCGTGTCTCCATCAGTTCCTTCTATAAAGTAACTGTTTCCGGACACCAGGCCGCCTATGGCATCCGCGGTCCCCGGGCTGTAAGTCACTGCATCGTTTGTGCTCCAGCTGTGAGCCTCGTCCAGAACAATATATTGATCCTGCACAGTCGGGTCAAAGTCAGGCGTATCCACATCGGCCGTTCCCGGGTCGTTGTCATCATCATAGGTAAATTTATGTCCGCCCGGAGAGGCTGAATCAAACCCGAAATTTATAGCTTCTCCGCCTTCCGTTTCCGAAAGGGTTACTGTCCGAGAATCAATAACCGTTACAAAATAATCATCACCATCTGTCAGACCGTCTACAGCCGTGCCGTTTGATACATAGGTAACCAGCTGGGAATCGTTCAGGCCGTGATCCGCGTTAAATACCAGGTATGTATCCTGTGCTGTGGGGTTGAGGTTTATCCCGCCAAGGCTGTGATTGCTGCCGGATGCATTGCTGAAATCCATTCCTATGGCAACGCCGCCTGTACCGTGTTTTATGCTTAGGGTGCGGCCGGAAATATTGATCACGTTATATGTTGTGACATCGGCCAGACCTGCTATTCCACCCCAGCCGTTGCTGTTGTATGTCACCCTGTCACCGCTTGCGGGATTATACTCCCTATCGATAATAACTGCGTTTTCATCTGTTTCCTGGGCCAGGATAAGATAGCTGTCCTGGTCGGACGGGGAGAACGAGAAGGTTCCCTTGGTCGCATGTGTTAAAGTATGAACGCCGTCATCGTCGGTTGCCGTGTCGAAGTTAAATTCAATTGCTTGAGTACCGCCAACAACCGCAAGGGCAACAGTTCGATCATCCAGAACTGAAACCTCGTATGTTTTATCGTTTGAAAGGCCATCCACTTCAACGTTATTTGCTCCGCCTTTACCGTATGTTACCTCATCACCGGTTACCAGATTATGGTCTGCAGTAAAGACAATATAAATAAATTGGTCTGATTTCACGATTTTGACTTCGTCGTTTCCATTTTCAAGAAGATGAACCTGCGACTCCGAGTCACCAGGCGCACCAAAATCAAACTCTATGGCTGATTCACCGCTCTCGTGCCGCAGCATAATCGTATTAAGCGCCACAGTCTCAACTATAAAGTCGGTAGAATCGCCTAATCCACCGATTGAGTCGTTTGATCCGCTGTCATAAACAACTTCAAGCCCATCGTAAAATTCGTTGCTGATACTTATTTGCGTGCCGTTTGTCTGACCCGAGGGATCAACGCTGACGATATTATCCTCTGCCGGCAGATCGGACATTCCGGCAAACGGGTTGAAATTCGTATCATTTGCTGAAATTCTTGATAGGGAATGTCCTGACGCCTCAAAATCATCACTCACTGTAAACGTAACCGGGTCGCCTCCCTGTGTTGCGGAAAGCCTTACTGAATCACTGTCTGCATGTACAACATAATATGTAACGCCCTGGGTCAGCCACGAAATCTCACTTTCACCACTTTGCTGCTGATAAATATATTCTACTGCGTCACCATCAGCGAATCCATGGCCGCTGCCCAGATAGAGCCGGTTGTCCGTATTGCTGTCATCCGGATTAAACGCCACAACATGAACCTGGGGATCATCGGGTTCAAATGTTATTTCAGAGTCGACTCCCAGGCTGTGTGTATCATCATCCTGAATGTCGGCAGGCACATCTATTTCAATTAATTGATCCGTGTTGATGTCCAGAAGCCTGATGGTCTTTACATCCACAACGTCTACTTTGTATGTTTGACCGTTATCAAGATTTATTATTTCATCACCCGAGCCCTCATGATAGTAGACCACTTCCTGATCCTGTATGAAATTATGTTCCGTTTCAAAGGCAATACTGTTTTTGTATCCCCCGACAGCGGTGGAGGGATCAAAACTGAAGGTTTCTTTGATTACATCGCCGTCATCGGTAACCGTAAAAGGATTGATTGAAATATAGGTACCGCCGTCTGCCGGTTCAAAGCTGTGATCAAAGCCCGTCGCTTCATCAGCATTAAGGGTTATAATGTTGGGCAGATATGAAATAATCGTTTCCCTGTCACCACTTAAGCGAATACGTGTTTCATCAACTACCGACACGTAATATGTTTCACCGTCAACCAGGCCGGGTATAACAGCGGAATCGCTGCTGTATACTACCGCCTGGCCGTCAATAAACCCGTGCGCCAGGCCGAAATCGATAATGCCGCTTGAAACCGTTGATCCGCCGTCAAGATCAGCCGTTACTGAATCAATCACACCATCATCAATGATAAGACAATGGTTTTCTGAATTTTTTGTGGAATTGATTTGAATGACCAGGCCGTCTACGGCGCTTAATCCGTTGTCCTTTAAATCTTCTTTTGCCGATACCAAGGTTGAGGTTTCCGTGGACGCCGATGCAAGCATCAGGGTGGTTGTATTTATCACAAGCACCTTGTATTCCGTGTTATCCGTCAATCCATTCAGCGCAACTCCCATTTCACTTGAGTAGGTTATCAGGTCACCGGTATTCAGACCATGTGCCGTTCCAAGATCGATGGTATAGGTTGAATCATCCACAGATTCGGCCGAATCAAATTCAAAGGTTTCACCCGGGCCCTGGAAAGGATCAAAGTGCGGAATGACAATTTCTTTAACCGTCAGGTCTCCGATGAGTTCCTGGATTGAAATATCACCGCCATCTGTATATGCCGTTACCGTACCGCCATCCAGTTTTGTTAAAATGGCGTTTTCTTCTCCTATGCCGGTTCCCGCATAGAGGCGAAGATCGCTTGTATTTATCAGGGCAGAGGTATTCCCATCGGCCCGATCTATTGAACCTGAACTTACAAGTTCGGTTACCCCGCTGTTATTTATTATTGACCCCTGCAGAATAATATCCTGTGATGACGTCACATTGACCTGGGCTTCATCCAAGCCGCTGAAGGTGATATCAACGGCATAATCCGCCGCAATCGTATGGGTATGAACATCTTTGCTGGACTGCTGCATGACGACTTCTGCATAGGATGAATGAATGGGCAGATAAAGCCATACGGGAATCCAGAATTTTCCGACAAAAGGTGCCCAGCCATAAAAACCATGATCCTGCCATTCCCAATAGGTTGTGTCTTTCTGGTATGGATTTGTATCTTTCAGGTCTATGCCAAGGCTGTTTTCTAGATCATCAAGTTGTGAGTTTGGTACCTGAGTGAAAGCGCCAAGAATTACCTCTTCATACGAGTAGCTGTAAATGTAGTCGGAACTATTGGTATCGACATAATACTCGCCTTCCAACAGGGGTGAAGGATCAACAAAATAACTTGCAGCCTGCCATTCCTTACTGTCGGCAATAAGCGCATCTATTGTAACCAGCCACAGGTCCAAGGAGTTTACCCAGTTTTTCCTTATTTCAACATTCCCTTTACTCTGTCCGGTTACCCAGCTGTATTTAAGCCCGTCGGTCGGCTGGTACTGAGTGCTGTCGGCGCCTTCAATAAGGGCTTCTACCCCGTTGGTTTCCACAACGATTCCTTCACTGGTTTTTGTGTAAACCGTTGTTGTTTTTTGAGTTCCCGAGGTATCTATTATCCTTACCTCTCCTTCCACCTCTTCGCCGACATCCAGTGTGTTTAGGGCGATTTCATAGTCGCTCTGATTATCAATATTTATCCGGCCGAAACCGTCAAGAACATTAATCTCTCCCCCGTTCATGTCCGTATTGATGATATCTCCGTATAGCTGGACAAAGCCGCCTTCTATGCTGATATCCTTAATTTCGATTACATTGTCTTTGGCATTATAATAGACAATATTTCCGACATGTTGTGCATTGTCGCCCAGATCAAGGAGATACATGTAATTGACATTGGCGGCCCCGGACGCAAGCTGCTGCTGATAGTCATACTCGTACCCTTCGATCTGTGAGTGGAGTGCGTTTCCGTCTTCAGTGCCCCTTGCCGCCAGTGTAATTGTCTTGTCCTTAAATCCGCTCTGGATATAACCGTTCAGGTTTAAATGTTCGGCTGCTATAAATATCCGGTTACCGACAATTCGGGAACCATCGGTGTTGTCCGCCAGAGCGTCAATTATATCTTTCACGGTTCCGGTGCTTGAATCGGTTACGGTAACATCTGTTTTCGTACTTTCAGTATAATCGGTAACCTCGCTCCAGTTACCCGTGGGAATACCGCCGATATGGTCAAATACCGGAATACTTGACTGTACAAAATCTTTTCCCGCATAAAATGAAACGGTTCCGGCAGTAATGGTAACATCATCAGTAAGGTCGTCCATACTTGCCCAGATGTAGATACTTCCTTCGGTGGATACATCAATAAAACCGTTCAGGTTTGTCATATCACCGGTAATTTCTATGCTCGGTTCCCCTCGATTTTCTATAATGATTCCGGGCTCAGGAGATGAGTCCGATTTGGTCACAATTTCGGTAAAGCTTTCCAGTTCTTCACTTGTTTCATCAAGGAATCCAAGGTTAAACCTGATATACCCGCCTGAATATGTGGGAATGGTGATATCGTCCGTCTTGAGGTAATTGTCTGTGGTATTTTTAATAACGATCTGAGAATCACTTGATGATATCAGCTCTCCGGTTTTGTTTCCGGTCAGGGTGTGTCCTCTTAGAATTATATCGGCCGAAGTTGCGGCAATTGAACCAAGGTTAATGTAGTCGACATCCGTACCGCCATCTTCAAAACCGTCCCTCAACGTTTCCAGTATTGAAAGCTGGGCATTAAATTGATCCTCTGCCGAAGTTCCGGCCCAGTCATCCCTCAGGCTGGTAACCTCTGCAATACGGGCATCAATGGCTTCGAGAAGGTTACTGCCGCTGTCAATGACGTGGCTGGTCCCGTCTCCCATGGTCAAAATTGCCTCAATCATGCCGTCTTCGTCGTTATCCGCATAAGTGACTACGGCATCCTGGTCGGAAACGGCAACGACCATATCGCCTCCGCCGTATGATGCACCGTCAATGTGTATTATCTTAAGTGTATTGTCATCCAGACCGTCAACTCCACTTGCGGCCAGACTGCTTTCATCCTGTGCAAACAGGAGAACCAGTTTATTTCCGACACCTGCTTCAACAGTTCCGGCAATAACAACATCCGCGCTTCCTTTCTGAACGCCGCCGTTACCGCCTTTAATTTCAAGGGACGCATCACCGCCGAAAGCCTCACTTAAACTTTCAAGGGCTTCTCTGTACAGATCTTTTCCAGTACCCTTTCCAACTACGTTTATGTCACCCATTTCCGTAATGATGTTGACATTACCGCCGCTTCCAACCCAGGCACCTTGTTCAACCGTTACCGTATTTGTTTGATTGATGGTCCCGTCCGCATCAGGTGGTAAATTTATTGGGAAAACAGTCCTGTTCCAGAGATCTGTTTTGGCTGCTACATTATAGGTGTTGATTTCACCGGTTCTGTCTTCTCCGGACATAAGGCTGAGTTCACCACCTGCCAGAAGTACGGCGCCGCTTCCTATAATAACGTCATTATCAACATCTGTACGTGCCACGGATTCACCCTGGGCAGCTCCCGCAAGTCCGTAGGTTTTAGCATTTGCCTTGGCTTCAACATCCATATCCGCTCTCACGGATATATCCAGATCACCAATACTTGCCATATCAACATCGCCGATATCTATTGTGGCGCTGTTGTTATCGTTTTCGATTATTGACTGCGCTTTGGCAACAGATATAAGTCCGCCGGAATCCAGTTTTGCCTTGTCCCGGGCAGTGATATCCGTAAGTATGGCCAGGTTGATATTGCCGTTTGTTCCGCTTACATCTTCCGTATTAATGGATACTGCGTCGGAAATGACGATATCCGTTGCATTGCTGATTACGGTGACACCGGCCACCGCAGGAAGATCCACCGCTCCGCCCGATCCTGATTTTAGATTATATGCATCATTATCCAGCCAGTCTTTTTCTATCCTGTTAAATGCTTCAATATTGATATCACCGGCAGTAATTTCTACGCCTTCTCCTATGGAGATATCTATATCACTGTCCGCATTATTTTCGCATGCTGCGCCGCTTGCACCAAGGAGTGCTGCATTGGAACTGTCCGATTTGCCGTTAAATTTTAGGGTATGATCCGCTGTAATAATAAATTCCGAGGCATTTATTTCACTTTCATTCCCGATGGTAATTGTCGTTGTGCTGTTATTCTCCGTTTTAGAAAGAGACGCGTTACCTGATAGGATGCCGCCGCTTCCGGCCTCCGTTTCAGCATAGCTGTCGTCTGTTCCGCCGGCTTCCACAGTCAGGTTTCCGCCGTTATATACAACATGATTTCCAACTATGACTTGTGCAACGGTTTCAGTCGTAACCCTGGCAGAGCTCTTGCCTGCCGCAACAAGCCCCACTGTATTGCTGTCGGCCACAGCCTTTTGTTTACTGTTGTTTTCAGCTGTTATGGACGCACTGTCTGAAATCGTAAGCGTCGTATTATCCTGTATATAATTTTGAACTTCGCTGTTGTTTGTCACCTTGCTTATGGTTGCGTCAACGCCGATAAGTCCGCCTGCCGAACCTGTTGAACCGGTATTTGCCGAATAACCGGTTTGGGGAAGCAGTTGTTCTGCCGCAATACTCAGACTGTCGGCGGTTATAACGCTGCTGTTTCCACCGATATAGGCTTCAATCGTGGGAGATACATTTGCTGTGGCTGATGATACGCCGACAGCCATTGTTCCTGCATTTACGCCGTATACCTGGACATCCGCTTTGGGCTGTGCCGATGCATATATAATAATATTTTCAGCGTCAACGTCGATATCTGAAACGTAGGCCTTTGTTGCCGAAGTGATGGTTCCGATTCCCGTTGATCCGCCCTCTGCAACGGAAATAATTCCTCCGGCCACCGAAGATGAGCCGGTCTGAACAACGGCAGTGGAAACATCCGTTGCCGTGATGTTAAGGTCACCGTTAATAAGCAGATCGTTTTCATCAATAGGCAGATCGCCTTTATCCACAAATGCCATGGTTTGTGTATCTATTATATTTGTGGCGGTCGCCCCGCCTCCGCTGACGGCGTAACCGAAAAATGTTGCGCTTACGGCGGCTGATGCAGCGGTGGCGGTGGCTGTGATCTCGGCATTTTCATTGGCTTCTACATTCATATCACCGTTTTTAGTATTAATCTTGGAACCGATCACATAGGCCTTGACCTTATTAAATATGCGGCTGTCGGCAACGACCAGTCCCATGGATATGGCTGCGCCCACTCCGCCGTATGATGCGGCAAGTGATGCGGCACCCGCGTCTGATGTGATGGTTGAATCATCATCCGCCAGAAGGGCGAGGCTGTTGACATCAACATCGGAATCTTGAATGGCTGCTTCAACGTCAGTGCTGATCAAATTTGATGTGAGCACGCCCGACCCGCTGAGTGTTCCGGCACCGATGGCGATTGAAACGGCCGATGATGCAGCCTTTACCAATGCATTGATGTTCTCCTCGGCCGTGGCATGCTGGGTCAAATCGCCGGAAGCGTCTATAATCGAATCTTCGATATAAGCCCTGACTTGGGCGGGCTTGTTGTTGTTAAAAAGATCATAACCGATGAGATTGCGGGCCAGGGATGCCCCTATGGAAACCCCGATACCGACTAAGCCGTCGGTAAAGGCGGCACTTGCGGATGCGACAACCGCATTGATTTCAGCCGTATCCGAGGCTTCCAAAATAATATCACCGGCACTGTCGATGGTGCTGTTGGTGATATAGGCGGTTGTTTCATTGAGGATGATATTGGTGGCAACGGCACCGGCACCGCTGACCGAAACGGCGGCCATGCCGCCCAACGCCGCAGCCAGTGACGCAGCCGAGGTAACGGCGTTTATGGTAGAGGCTTCGGTTGCCCTCAGGGTCACCGAACCTGATGAATCTGTGGTTGTTACATCCGCGTTATTGATAAAGGCACAAACTTCATTGCCGATTTCATTATGTGCAACGGAAACGCCGATTGATATGGAAACCCCGACCTGCCCGAATGCGGCGGCAAGACTTCCTGTTCCGGTCAGGGCGCAAATTTTCGAGGTGTCCTCGGCGACCAGTGTTACACTGCCTGCCTCAATGTCCGTCACACCGTCGTCCTCATCAATAAATGATTTAACATCTGTTGTAATAGTGTTTACGGCCACAGATCCGGCACCGCTGACACTCACGCCGATACCCCCGCCGGACACTGCCGCTGAACCGGATACAACAACCGCATCAATGGACTGATCGGAATGGGATAGAAGACTTACAGTGCCGTCCGCGTCAACAACGGAATCCAGGATATACGCCTGGACCTCTGCAGGGGCCTCTATGAGGTTGACCTGCTTCCATAAATCCGTATTTCCGTAATCCTGGGTTTTCAGGTTGACGTATCCCTCGCCGTCTTCAGGTACCTGGGATTGGGAACCGATGTATTCATAAACATCTCCTGCCCGGACGCCGCTTTCTATCTTCACCCGGTCTCCGTCCGCGATCTGCGTGCGTGATGCCGATGTTGTATAGTCATATGACGTATCAAAGGCAAGATCCCAGCCGACGAGGTTTCGGGCAAAGGACAAACCGATGGAAACGCCGACGCCGACGACACCACCGGCAACCGATGCCGATGCAGAGACCACGCCTGCGGCAATGGTCGGTGTGGAGACGCTGAAAGTGTCACCGTCTCTTGTAATGACATATGCACTGCCTGTAATTCTGTCTATGACCGACCATTCCTTTTGTGCATCACGGATGGTGACCGCAAGATCTCCTGAATTGACAAGCCCTTTAGCCGTCAGGGTAGAGGATAATTCCGCAATAAAGGTTTTATCCGCGCTGATATCAGCGTTTCTTTCATTGGTACCTGCCGTATCCGGATTATCTTCAGCCGTGGAATCCGCATCATCCATTTTGTCGGCGAAAGCCTCCCAATCGGTTTTTGTAAATGTATAAATATCAGGAGATGCAGAGAGGCTTTCTGCCGATATATTCACATCCGCCGCACTGTCAATGGTGCCGTCCTCTATATAGGCATTGGTTTGGGTCAAAATAATATTGGTTGCCTCGGCGCCGGCACCGCTTACGGAAACGGCAACCCCGCCGGCTGTAAGGGCCGACGAGGCTGCAGCGGAGATCGCATTTATCTGGGAATGTTCAAGGGCGTGTACACCGATGCCGGTGTTCGTGGTGGTGATGGTGCTGTCCATGACATATGCCGCAACATCATTGTGAATCATGTTATGGGCCAGGGAGACTCCAACGGATACGCCGACGCCCACCACGCCGAATGCGGCGGCAACGGACGCGGACCCTGCAAACGCCATGATCTGTGATGTGTCATCTGCCTTAATATCGACACTGCCCGCAGTGATTGTTGAATTTTCGATGGTGGATTTAATATCAGCAGCAATCGAATTTATGGCCACAACACCTGTTCCGCTGACGCCCACACCCACGCCGCCGGGGGCGATTGCCGCAGATGCGGCAATCACGGCAGCCCGGATAGTTTCTTGGGAAACAGCCGACATGATGAATGCATCATCCGCATCAACCGTTGAATCCTTTACAAAGGCAACGGCACCTGTAGAATCCACTTCGGAACCGATGAAGTTTCCGGCATAGGATGCCCCGATTGATACCCCGACGCCCACGCCGCCACCGGCGATGGCCGCGGTTGAGGCCAGTACAACGGCATTGAGTGCCGATGTATCCGAGGCGTTGATCGTTACCCCCCCACCGCTGTCAAGGGTGCTGTCCAGCACATAGGCCTCGGTGGTGGTCAAAATCACATTGGTGGCCGCAGCCCCGGCACCGCTGACCGCAACACCGACACCGCCGATGCCCACTCCAAGGGACGCCGCCGCAGTAAGTGCGTTGATGGTGGCCGATTCCGTGGCCTCGATAGTTATATCACCGGTTGTGGTGGTAACACCGTCGGCTCCGGCATTATAGACGTATGCGGCCACATCGTTTTCAATCTGGTTATAGGCCCCGGAGATACCGATGGAGACCCCTACGCCAACGCCGCCCACAGCCGCCGCAAGACTTGCCCCGGCAGTCACTGCGGATATCCCGGACGCGTCTTCGGCACTGATGGTCAGGCTGCCTGCCGTAATCCCGTCTGTCCCATCGCCCTCTATAAACGCTTTAACATCCGTGGCGATTGTATTTATGGCCACCGCCCCGGCCCCGCTGACTGATACGCCGACCCCGCCGCCGGTGGCATCTGCCGACCCTGCCGTAACAAGGGCGTCAATGGACTGATCGGAGAATGCGGTTACCGACATATCCCCAACGGCACTGACATTGGAATTCAGGATGTAAGATTGGACCTCCACGGGCGACTGAATCAGGTTGACCTGTTTCCAAAGGTCCTCGTTGCCGTAATCCTGCATGGACAGTTTTGCACTGCCGATGGATTCCCATTGGCTTGTATTCAGATAATTTGCACTGCTGAGATCGACTGTGGTTCCGCTGTTTCCGGTATACCGGTAAATGGAGGTACCGGTTCCCTTTGACGAATCATACCCTGTGTTGACCTTTACAAGATCCCCTTCATTAATGGTTTTTGTGCCGTCGGCGGAGGTGTAGTTGTACAGGGTCGCATCCGCACCAACATACTCGTAAACATAGCCCTCACGCACCCCGTCCCCGACTTTGACGGTATCTCCCTGCTTAAGCACCTGCGGTTCATCGCCGGTGGTATAGTCGCTGGGGTACTCAATGTCTATTTCAGCACCGATCATGTTGGCCGCAAAGGAGACACCCATGGAAACACCTACACCCACGCCGCCGCCGGCAATGGATGCGGACGTTGCCACCACCGCCGCCCCGATGGACGACATGGCAACGGTAAAATCATTGCCTTCCCGTGTCAGGGTGTAGGAATACCCTGTGATACGATCGATCACCGACCACTGCTCGCCCTGGCTTCTCAATGTGACGGCCAGATCACCTGAATTGGCAATCAGATTGTTTGACAGTTTAGTGGAAAGGACGGCTATAAAATTTTGATCGGCAACGATATCATCATCTCTCTCATCGGTTGCCGTATCCTCATTGTCCGTATCTGTTGAGGAGGCATCATCCAGTTTTTGTGCAAAATCATCGGCTGTGGCCGTATTTGCCATTGAAAGTGCGCTCAAGTCCGGCGCAGCCGACAGGCTTTGAGCCGTAACGGCCATACTGCCTGCCGCAATAATATCGCTTTCTTCCACATAGGCGTTTGTTTTTGTCAGAATAATGTTGGTGGCCTCGGCGCCGGCACCGCTGACCGACACGCCGACCCCGCCGATGGCATTACCGAACGATGCCGCCGCCGATACGGAGTTGATCAAGGATCTTTCAACGGCATTGACCTCAAAAGCACCGGCCGCCAAGGTGGTGCTGACCGTACTTTCTTTGATAAAGGCGGCCACATCGTTATTGATCATGTTGTGTGCAAAGGAGACTCCCACGGACACGGCCACGCCAACGCCGCCGTATGCCGCTGCAATGGATGCCGACCCTGCCAGTGCAATGATTTCAGACGTATCATCGGCCGTGATATCAAGAGTGCCGGCGGTGACCGTGGACTGCTGATCAATATAGGATTTGATATCGCTGGTCATGTAATTGACGGCAAGTACGCCGGTTCCCGATACACCTACGCCCACACCGCCCGGGGCAATGGCCGCAGACGTCGCTATCACGACGGACCTTATGACGGACTCGGATACGGCATACTGGGTCATATCGCCGTCAACCGTTACCGTTGAATTGCTGATATAGGCATTTACCCCTGCGGTTTCAATTTCAGAGCCGATGATGTTGGTGGCAAAGGATGCGCCGATGGACACGCCCACACCGACGCCGCCGCCGGCGATGGCGGCGGTGGATGCAAGAACAACGGCATTGATGGTGGAGGTATCCCTGGCCGCCATCGCAAAATCCCCGGCCCCGGTAATGGTACTGTCCTGGATATAGGCCGAAGTATTGGTAAGGATGGTGTTTACTGCTCCGGCCCCGGCCCCGCTGACGGAAACACCGACTCCGCCGATGGAAAGAGCCAGTGATGCCGCGGCGGTCAAGGAGTTGATGGTGGCCGATTCAGTTGCCGTTATGGTGATGGCCCCTGCGCCGTCTGTTGTGACAAGACCGTCATCAACATTATAGATAAACGCTGCGACATCATTGTCTATATCGTTATAGGCCCCGGCCACACCGATTGACACGGCCACGCCAACACCGCCGAATGCCGCGGCAAGGCTTGCTGCGCCGGTCAACGCGGTAATCCGGGATGCATCGTTTGCCGTAATGACTACGGAACCCGCCTTGATGCCGGCCGCTTCACCGTTTCCGATGGCTCTGTCACTCTCAATAAACGCTTTGATATCCGTTGTTATGGCATTGATCGCACCGGCCCCTGCACCGGCAACACTGACCCCGACACCGCCGCCGGTGGCTGCGGCGGAGCCTGCCACAACAAGTGCATCAATGGACTGGTCGGAGAACGCCGTTGCGGACAGTGTGCCGCCGGCATCAATAGTTGAATCAAGGATATATGCCTGTACCTGGGCAGGTGATTCTTCCCGGTTGACTTGTTTCCATAAGTCCCTGTTGCTGAAGTCCTGCATGGAAAGCTTGGCACTTCCCACAGATTCCCACAGGTCGGTATTCGTGTAATCGGCATTCGCCAGGTTTACCGTGCCGTCATTGCCCACATAGCGATACACCGCCTCCTGGGTTCCCTTGCTCAGGTCGTATCCGCTGTTTACTTTAACCAGATCCCCGTTGACAACTGCCCGTGTTCCGTCTGCCGTTGTGTAGTTGTAAATGGTAGCCGTGGGGCCCACATATTCGTACACATAGTCTTTCTTGATACCGTCTTCAATTTTTACGGTTTTACCCTGTTCAAGCACCGCCGTGCTGTCGGCCGTGGTGTAATCCGATGACGCATCAAGACCGATCTGAAAGCCGATCAAGTTTGTGGCAAAGGAGACGCCCATGGATACGCCGACGCCCGTTGTCGCACCGCCGCCGATGGCCGCTGATGCGGATATGACCGCCGCACCGATGGTTGCCGTGGAGATGCTGAAATCGTTTTCGTTCCGGGTAAGGGTATAAAAATAACCGGTATCCCTGTCGGTGACGGACCATTGTTCTCCTTCTTCCATCAGGGTAACGGCAAGATTACCGGAATTTACAACACCATGGTTTAACAGCAGTGTTGAAAGATCCTGAATAAATGCCTCATCGGCATCGATATCATCTTCTCTCTCATCTGTTACGGCAGTATCTTCATTGTCCGCATCAACCGACGAGGCGTCATCCATGTTTGCGGCAAAGGCGTCTGCCTGGGCCTCGGTGTCCATGGAAATATCTCCCAGACCGAGATCGGCCGACAGGCTTTTTGCAGACACAGTTACGTCTCCGGCGCTGATGATGTTGCTGCCTTCAACCCAGGCGTTGGTCGTTGTCAGGACCACGTTGCTTGCCTCGGCCCCGGCCCCGGACACAGCCACGCCCACATTGCCGATGGCAACCCCCAGGGCTGCGGCGGCAGACGCCGAGTTGATCATGGCGTGTTCAACGGCTTTTACCGTGACATCGGTGCCGGTGGATTCAACATCACTGGTTTTAATATAGGCAGCCACATCGTTATCAATACTGTTGTGTGCGATGGCCGCCCCGACAGATACGGCAACGCCTGTGCCGCCGAAACCGCCGGAGATGGCTGCGGCCCCGCCGTAGGCCATGATCTTGGAGGTGTCGTCCGCCGTGAGGCATACACTGTTTCCGGTAACATCACTTGAATAATCAATATAAGCCTTGATATCGGTGGCCATCATGTTGACGGCCACAACACCTGATCCGGCCACGCCGACACCGGCTGTGCCGCCCGCGGAAATGGCGGCTGCCCCGGCAGCTACGATGGAAAAAATTTCTTCTTCGGCCGTAGCTGAGACAACAACATTGCCTGCTGCATGTATGACGGAATTATCCACAAATGCCTGTACCTGGGCCGGATCTTTTATGGGGATCGTCCCAAGCAATAGGTCATAACCGATCATGTTGCTTGCGTAGGAAGCGCCTATGGCAACACCCACCCCCGTTGATAGTCCTCCGCCGACCGAGGCGGCCACTGCGGCAACTAAGGCATTGATGGAAGAATCATCCTCGGCACTGACAATCACATCTCCATCCGACAAGAGGGTGGTGATGGTGCTGTCTTCAATCCAGGCGTTCGTTTTTGTCAAGATAGAATTGGTTGCGGCGGCGCCTGCGCCGGAAACCGCCACGCCCGTACTTCCGATGGCAACGGAGAGAGCGGCGGCGGTAGTAATAGTTGAAATCTCGGAACTTTCCGATGCACTGACGGTGATCGCCCCTGATGTGGCGGTCACATCATCAGCCCTTGTCATAAAGGCGGACACATCATTGCTGATGGCATTATGGGCAAGGGCAACGCTTATGGAAACCGCCACGCCGGTGCTTCCGAACCCTGCCGCCAGGGTCGCTGCACCGGTAATTGCATTGATGGTGGAGGTATCTTCAGCGCTAATGGTTATGTCCCCTGCGTTAATCCCTGAAGATCCGTTCCCGTCGATATAGGATTTTACATCGGCTGAAATAAGGTTCAGGGACCCGACACCGGCACCGGACACGGAAACGCCTGTGTTTCCCCCGGAGGCAGCCACTGCCCCTGAGATGACCACGGCATCGATTTCCTGTTCGGACACGGCACCGACATTAAGGCTTCCGTCCGTTGTGATGCTTGAATTCAGCACATAGGCCTGGACGTCAATGGGAGACGCCAAAAGGTTTACCCTGCGCCATAGATCGTCGTTGGTGTAATCCTGCATAGTCAGGCGGGCACTTCCCACAGATTCCCACAGGGTGGTGTCGGTATAGTCTTGGACACCCAGGTTAAGGGTTTCTCCGTCATCACCGATGTACCGGTAAATATAGGTTCCCTCACCCTTTATATTGTCATTCGGATCATCTTCACCATATCTTGCCGCAACTTTTACAAGGTCTCCGCCGGTCAGCGTCTGCACGCCCTGATCACTTGTATAGTCGTAAAAATCAACATCATCCCCGACATATTCATATACGTTTCCGGCACCGACCCCTGACTCAATCTTTACCCGGTCGCCGTTGTTAAGGCCGGGGGGATCATCGCCCGTGGTATAGGCGTATTCCGTATCAAGGATGGATTCCCAGCCGATCACGTTCCCGGCAAGTGAGACACCGATGGATACACCGACACCGGTATTTGATCCGCCGGCAAGGGCAATGGATGCCGTTGCGATAACGGCCTTGATGACGGCGTCATTGGTTGCGGTAACGTACACATCGGCGGAATCCGTAATGGTGCTGTCCTGGATATAGGCGTTGGTTGTTGTAAGAATCAGGTTCGTTGCCTCCGCGCCTGCTCCGCTGACGCCTACACCGGTTTGGCCGAACGCTGCTGAAACGGCCGCTGCAGACGATACGGCATTGATGGTGGCACTTTCATCGGCGTTGACAAGGATGGTGCCGCCCGCTTCAATGATATCTCCATTTTTAACATAAGACTGGATACTGCTGCTGATGGTGTTGTGTGCAAGGGATACGCCGATGGCAACGGACACCCCGGTATTGGTCCCAAAGGAGGCCGCCAGGGAAGCCGCACCCGCGATCACCGATATGGTGGATGTGTCCAAGGCGTCAAGGGTGATGTTGTGGGCATGAATGCCTGAGTCGCCGTCTCCGTCTATGGATGTCTCTACATTGACACCGATCCAGTTTTCAGCGATCACGCCTGAACCGCTGACCGCAACACCTGTCTGACCGGCGCCCACTGCCGCGGCTCCGGCAATAACCGCCGTGTTGATGGTCTGGGCGGCACTGGCGGTCTGGGTCAGATCACCCTGTGCATCAATGCTTGAATCTGCGATATACGCCCTGACGTCAACCGCCGGTTTTGAGTAGTTCCAGTCATACCCGATCAGGTTCCTCGCTATGGAGGCCCCGATTGCAACACCCACCCCGGCCTTTCCGCCGCCGCCCACAGCGGCTGACGCGGCGACGACCGCAGAGTTGATTGCCTGATCGCTCTTTGAGGTCAACAGGACATCATCACCGCTGGTGATAACGCTGTTCTCAATGTATGTATTTGTTTTTGAGAGTATTACGTTTTGTGAAAATGCCCCGGCACCGCTGACGGCAACACCTGCACCGTCCGATTTGTATCCAACACCCACACTCAATGATGCGGCAGCCGTCACTGCATTGATGGTTGATTTTGAAACAGAGAGGTTTGAACCCTCTATTTTGAGGATATAGGCTGCGCCGGAACCGTCAATGAGGGTCCAGCCCCCGCCGTCGGAAAGCTTTGTAAGTTTAAGTTCTCCGTTGACAAGTTCCCAGGTGTCGGTGTCTGAGTAATCCACAGAACCAAGATCGGTCAGGTATTCGTGCCACGTTTCATCATTTTCAAAATCAATACCTGAGAGATCTGAGATGGCATCACCTTGTGCCTTTGTGCCGGCAAACTGATAAAACGCACCGCTGTCCACATCCTTTATAATGGTCCCGCTTGTCACCGTTACACCGGATTCATCCGACATGTAGTCCTGATATCCAAGATACCGGTATACACTGCCGGCCACACCGCCGTTGGTGTAGTTATCGGCCAGTTTTACCGTATCATTCGTGAAGAGGTTCTGCTCACCATATCCGGTCGTATAAAGGGCATCATCAGATACGGTGCTCTCCAGAACAATCTCTAATCCCTGGTCTTCCAGGGCGGTCTTCAGATTTTCCAGAACGGTACTGTCGGAAAGCGAATCTACCGCTTCTTCATTCGTGTCATCTGTGTCCGGATCATCGACATCCTGTTCGGTTGCATCATCCAGATCGTCGAATGTGAATCCATAATCGGTGGGATCAAAGGCAACGGCACCGTCGGCATTTGATCCGGCATAAAGGATCACGTCCCCGGTGGTTATAATGCCGTCATCTGCATTGGCAATAAAGGCTTCAACCTGGTTATCCACCTTGTTGAATGCAAGGGAAAGGCCGATGGCCACTGACACACCGGCGCTGCCGCCCACAGACCCTGCCACCGAGGCGGCTCCGGCAATACTGTTGATCTCGGAGACATCTCCGGCGGTCATGGTGATGCTGTTGGCGGTGATGCCGTCTGATCCGTCACCGTTGATAAACGACCGGACACCGGTGCCGATGTAATTCTCAGTAAAGACTCCGGCACCGCTCACTGCCACGCCGTATTTCCCGCCGCCGGCCAGGGCAACGGAACCGGCAATGACGATGGAGTCAATGCTTTGTTCTGAAAGCGCGTCTGAGGTGATGTCGCCTGCTGCATAAATGTCGGTGTTTCTGATAAAGGCCTGGATCTCAGACCCTGATTTTTTAAGATCAGCCCGCCGCCACAGCTGTTTATCTCCAAAATCCTGACCGTTTAAATCAAGTGCACTGTTTTTCTGCCAGTAGTCCGTATTCTGGTAATCCGCCATTGTCAGGTCCCACAGGCTTGTTGCCTGTATCAGGACCCCGGTCGCACCGGATAGATCTGCTGCCAGATCCTCTTTAAGATATAATTTGGAACCGTCGACGGATTGAATGGTATACGTACCGTTGTTGGCGCCCGCACCGGTTATGACGATCTGACGGCCTGCGGCAAAGCCCTGTGCCGCCCAGCTGTTATCCGTCCATGTGATATAGTCAGCATCTTCATCATTCTCATCATGTTCAAAATCAAGTGTCACTCCGTCAACGGCTACCGCGTCCCCATCGTAAATATACTGGTATACGCCGGCAGATGCGGCCCCTGAATTTTCATCTTCAACCCAAACCCTGTCGCCAAGGGCCGGTGCATATACACCGGTATCCGCACTGTAATCGGAACGGTCCATTTCCGAGCCGATATATTCGTAGACTTCTCCTTCCCATGGGCCGTCACCGGTTACCTTTACAAGGTCTCCCTCATTGACTGTTTCAGGCGTATCCGAGCTGTTGTAATCAACCAGAATATCGTCTGAACCGTAACCGATGATGTTTCGTGCCGCAGCAACCCCGATGGCGACCCCGACCCCGTTTTCACCGCCATAGGCCACAGAGGCGGATATGGTCGGAATCACCGCCATGATTTGCGATGTGCTCATGGCATCAAGGTCTATATTGCCCACCGGGTTGAGGGCGGTACCCAGGCTGCTGTGATCAATATAGGCATTGGTGGTTGATGTAATATAGTTTCCGGCCCCGGCCCCGCCGCCGCTGACCGCAGCACCGGTACCGCCTTTACCGCCGTCGGACTTGCCTGTTGATACGGCCGCCGATATGGAAGCAGATACGGCAAAGGCCTTTATTCCGGCACTGTCGCCGGCCTGTACGATAATATCATTACCGCCGGTCAGGACACTGTCGGCGTTGCTGATATAGGCTTCGGTGCTGTTGCTGATCACATTATTGACCGCCGAGACACCGATGGATATTGATGCCCCGGCCCCGCCGCCGCTTGCGGCCCCCACACCGACGGCCGCACCGGCGGCAAGCCCCCATATGGCGCTGTCTGATGTGGATATGACGGACAGAGCTCCGTTGATGTCGATATCAGAACCGTCTATGTAACTTGAGGTGGTGTTTGCGATGATATTTACCGCAAATGCACCCCCGACGGAAACGCCGAGGCCCTTGCTGCCTGCCCCCACGGCAATGCTTCCGCCCATGGCCGTGGCGATGATGTCGGTGTTGTCGTCGGCTTCAAGAGACAGCAATCCTGTACCCGTTATGGCCGTTGAATCCGAAACGTGGGCGTCGATGGTATTATGGACAATATTGACGGAACCGGCCACAGCTCCGCTGAAGGCACCGCCGAACCGGTTTTTGCCGTATCCCACGGACAGGGAACCGGCTAACGTCAGTGCCCAGATCTGGGACTGTGAATCGGCATTGAGCATCACGGATCTTACCGGATCAGCGGGTGTTCCGATCTGCGAACCGGATATGGCCGCCAGGGTGTCATTGGAAACGACATTGACCGCCACAGACCCGCCGATGGAAAGGGCAACCCCCGTGCTTCCGCCCGAACCCACAGCCAGGCTGACACCGCCGGCATCCGCCAGTATGGTTGATTTGTCTACGGCATCAATGGTGACATCGCCGCTGTTGTTGCTGATGACACTGCTGTCGGCTATGTAGGCCAGTGTGTTGTTATCGATTACATTGACCGTCACCGCGCCGCTTATGGCCACGCCGACGCCCGTACCCTGGCTGTTTGTATTGCCCGTATTGCTCTGGACATTTCCGTTCGCATCTTTCTGGGCGGCAGTATTGCCGACGCCCACACCCAGGGACCCGGCGATGGCCAAGGCCCAGATCGTTGCGGTGGACTCGGCATCAATATCCACACCACCGTCGGCTTCGACATCCACACCGGAGATATAGGCGTTGACGGAGTCCTTAACGGTATTGATGATGACGGATGCACCCATTGAACCGCCCACACCGGTGCTCCCGCCGGTCCCCACGGCAACACTCAAGACGCCGGCATTTGCAAGAATCAAGGCGTTATCCGTTGCGCTGATTAGAACATCACCCCCGTTTCCGGTGGTCACCTTATGAACGCCCGTACCATCGCCCTTAACATAGGCGTCTATGGCCCGCTCAACGACATTCAGCGATCCGACACCTGCACCTGAAAATGCAAGTCCGTATGATTCGGAGGCCTTCCCGGCTGCCCCCACACCGCCAAGGGTCATTGCCCATATGGTTGTGTCCGCCTTGGCATCAATATCAAGGTTTCCGGAAGAATTAATAATGGAATCTTCACTGTAGGCTTTAATATCGCCGGTTACGGAATTGATGGAGATGGAAGCCCCCAGTGAGGCGGCAACAGAACTGTTCCCAATGGCCACGGCAATACCCAGGATGCCTGAATCGGCAAGGATAAGTGATGAATCATCGGCGTAAATGGATACATCTTGACCATTGCCGCCGGTCACTGTGCTGTCTGAGATATAACCTGAAACATCGCTTTGGATCTCATTGACGCTTCCGGCCCCTGCAACAGACAGGGCTCCGCCGAATTTGGTCGCGGATTTTGAACCCGAGCCGACGGCGCCGATGGTCATGGCCCAGATCGTGCCGCCGGACGACGCGTTCACGTCCACCTTGCCGGAAGAAGCTACCGTTGATGAAGCGATATAGGCCTTTGTCTCTTTATCCAAAACATTCACAGCAAATGTGCCGCCAAGGGATGCTGCAACAGCCGATGTTTTTCCCACTGCACTTGAAATACCCATAACAAGAGAATTGGCGACAATTGAGGACGCATCCGTTGCCGATACCGTAAGTCCGCCTGTGCCCCCGTTAATGGTAATTGAACTGTTATCGATGACATATGACTCGGTCACCGAATCAATCACATTAATTGATCCGGCTGCACCTGCCGCCACTGCAACTGCAAATTTCTCTGTACCTTTGGCTCCGGCTCCAAAGCCGCCTGTGGTCAGTGCCCATATAAAGGAATCGGAATCGGAATCTACAACCACATCTTTTTTCGATTTTATCTTGGCACCGGAAACACCGGCGCGGGTCTCTTTATCTACGCGGTTTACCGCAAGCGCAGCACCCAAAGCAACGCCGACGCCCCATTCGCTTCCCTTGGCATAACTGATGCCCAGGGCACCGGCATTGCCTATGATCAGCGCATCATCCTCGGCGCTTATAAGGATGCCTGCTTCCCGGCTTTCAATGGTTCTGTTCTCAGATTGATCCGTATCTTCTATATATGCCAGCGTCTCGGCTGTAATCACATTGACGGAAACAGCCCCTGCACCGGCCAGGGCAAAGCTGCCCTTTGTGGAATCGGCACCGGCGCCGGAAAGGCCTGCCGCCAGGGAGACGACGGTTTCACTTGATTTTGCGGTAACTTCAACGGCACCGTCTGCAATAAGGGATGAATCCATAACATAACTGTGGACGGCGCTGTCTACGATGCTCACCGCAACGGAAGGGCTGACGGAGAGGGCGGCCTGGGATTTGGTATTGTTTTCGCTTGTTCCGCTCTTTTCCTGGGAATTGCTGTTTGCATTACCGCTGCCGGATGCGTCGGTTGAAGATGACTTGTCATTGGTTGAGACCGTCACACTCAGGGACCCGGCACCGGTTCCTATAATGTTATTGTCCATGGCGGAAACAGTGATACCTTCGCCGCCGGCCAGGACATTCACACTGCTGTCATATATATAGGCTTCGGTCAGGGCGGAAATGATATTCACCGCAGCAGAGCCGGCAACACCGAATCCGCTGTTGTTTTCCGTGTATGCAACACTGCCGCTTGTTGCAACACCGATAATGACCTGGTTGGTTTCCGAGGTTACCGTAAGGCTGTTATTGATTTCAAGGTTGGAAGAATCGATAAAGGCCTTTGTTTCACCGGACAGGCTGTTCACAACAACGGATACGGAACCTGCCCCTGCGATGATGGGTTTATTCTTTGCAGGCTCTTCGTTTCCGGCCTTTTTTGTGTCGTTTTCAGCCGTCTTTTTCTCTGTGGTGGTTGTAACGCTCTTTTTAACGCCCTTCAGGGCATTGATTGCATCTTTGATTGCCTTCTGGATATCGGCCACCCAGGCGGTTTTTATCTCTGCATCCGTGCCGGAATAGGTTTTTCCTTCAACGGTGACGGTAAACCAGACCTTTTCCCTGCCCACTGCCGTAGCATCATAGTTACCGACGGCAAGGGCAAAGGTTTTGGTGGTTGTGGTTGGGGATGCGGAGTTCGGCCGGGTAAAAAACTCTGTGAGGTTGATATCCGTGGACATGCTTTCAACCTTTTTACTGGGCGCACCGGCATCTGCGGATGCTGTGGCGGTATCCCAGTAAGCGCATTTGTCTGAAAACTTAAGCCAGAGTTGTCCGTTGGGCAACGCCCTTACCGTTGGAACCGGTCTGACAACCGTATCGTTAACCGTTTTTTCCGGCTCGGGCGGGGTCGCCTCGGGCTCTTCGGTTTTTACGCTGTTGTCATAATAGGATGCGGTAATGGATGTTGATCCGGCAAATGAAGCGATCCAGGCATTGTTCAGGGCTTCAATATCCACCTGGCCGGCCGACAGAACATTACTGTGATAAAGTTCTGCGATGGTTATATCATGAATATGATTGTACGCCACATTGCCGGACAGGGACATTTCCGGCATCCAGGTCGGGATAATCGTATTATCCGATTCTTTTTCGGCCTCTGTACCGGCCTTGTTTTGATCCGTAAGCGTGTTGCTTTGCTTACCTGCCGTTTCCTCCTGGGCCGGTTTCTGATCCATGGATTGCTGAAGCACGCCTGAAAGGGCAACCGATACAATGCCGCCGCCGTTTGTTGCATTTACACTGACGTTGCCGGCACTTTCAATCCACACCTCACCGGATGAATCAACGGATTCATTGCCTATTTCTGCCGAGGTATCCCGGTCAACCATGTTAACGGCAATATTTCCGGCACCTCCCAGATCTCCGGCATAGGCAAATGCGGTGCTGCCGTTGACCAGGTATGTTAAGTCTTTGGCAGTTACATTCAGATCCGTTCCGGTCTCCACCAGGAATCCGCCGTCAATATGAGCGGTTGTTACATTGTTGACGTCAACCAGTGAAAAGGTTCCATTCAGGGCAATACTGCCCGGATCTTTTGCTTTAAGGCTGCTGCCGCCGGTTTTACTTTTTTTAGTGGACTGGATCTGGTTGCTGTTGCTGTCATTGGGCGTGGATGTCGTGCTGCTCTTGGACTCCACGAGCAGGGGAGACCCTGACAGGCTTGTGGCGACAATGACGGAGTTATTTGACGCATTCACATTGATTTTGCCTGCATCGGATATGATGGATACCCCGGTGACTGAAAACTCATTGGTCACCTGGGTGTCGTCTGTGAGGTATAGTGTATCTCCGTCTATTGACTTGATAACGAATTCTTTATCGTTTTCAGATGTCCCGGTAACAGTGATGGTCTGACCTTCAATGAACCCGTCATCATCCCAGTCCCTGCCGTCATTTCTCACGATGCTGTCATCGCCGTTGGGATCATAAACAAAATCGATCACAAGGTCTTTGTCTTCGATGGAGACCACTTTATCATAACCGGTGATGGTCACCGTTGAAGAATCCGTAACGGTCTGGGCTGTAAACGCTGCATATACCAGTGTCAGGGTGTCGCCGCTGATGGTTTCGATGATATAGCTGCCGTTATTGTTATTATCGGCACCGGATACGGTTATTAATTGGCCCTCATAAAAGCCGTCATTTCTCCAGTCATAATCATTCCGGACAATTGTATTGGTGCCGTCACCAAACTCAAGCGTAAACCCGGGGTCTGTCGGGCTAAGGTAATTGCCCGCTTCATACCGTGTTACGGTAACGCCGGTGGTGGAATCTTCTTCAATAAAGTTTGCGTCAACAAGATAGAGAGAACTGCCGTCAACCGACTCGACGGTATACGTTCCGTTGTTCTCGGAGTTGGACGCAGCCGTGATGTTGACGGTCTGTCCGGCTTCAAAGCCGTCTGCCGCCCAGTCTCCGTCTGATCGGGTAATACAGTCGGTCCCTTCACCGTCATCATGGGCAAAACTGAGAATGAATGATGCTTCCTCCAGGCCCATGGAAAGTCTTGCGCCGTCAGCCTGGAGATGTCCGACCTTTTGAACGGTAACAAACCCGTCGGTTCCCGTGCCGGCGAGTGTGGATTCCGATTCGGCCTCAAAAGTCAGTACCTCCGAGGTGACATTCTCAAGTTTGTACAGGCCGTCATCGGTGTCTGAGAGATTTGAAATTCGGACCCAGTCGCCCTTACTAAAATCGTCTGTCCAGTCGCCGTCATCCGCGCGGCTCAGGGTTCCGGCACCGCTGTTGAAGTCAATCTTGTCTTGTTCCACATCCACGGCGGGTGACGCCCCCTGGTTGTCGCCGACATTGGCCTCTATGGTATTATCAATAAGACCGATTGAAATGGAAACGCCCATGCCAAGGTTGGTGCCGTTGGTCGTTGAACCGGTATAGGTCACCACAACATTACTGGTGTCTGCGTCTACATTGATATTGCTTTTTGCATAAATAACCGCATCATCACCGATTGTGGCAAGGGAGGTATTATCAATGGTATAGCCGGTTCCGGCCCCTGTTAATGCCAAAAGCCCCTCGGCCGCACCGCCGGCGGCAGTAAGATCAATGAGCATGTTGCCGGTATCGGACTCTACCCTGACATTTTTCTGGGAGGAGACCTTGGCACTGTCCGCAATGGTTGCCGTGGCGGTGCTGGTGTAATCTGTGTACTGAAAATTAATTCCCAGGGCGCTTCCGCCGCTTTTGGTCGGGAAAAGGAGCTGACTTTCAAGTCTTTCAAGAAGGTCTTTTTGTGTGGTTCTGCCGACCCCGTTCTTGGCCAGTGACGTCAGATTGTAGGCGATCCCTGCGGGTACGCCGATTACCGGGATTTTGCTTGCCGTCTGCAACGCCTGTTCTCTTTTTTGGGCCCTTGCCAGTGCCTGTTTTTCCCTATCTGATAGCGCGTCCTTTTGCGCCGGAGTCAGGCTCACGGCATCTGTAACAGGCATTATGGTGTTACGACCGAGCAGCAGATTGACAATATTGAGTGCGGGAAGACCGGTCATATTGATGGTTTCAATGGTTGTATCCGCTGTAACAATAACGTCCTGGTCAGGGGATTCCATACCCTGGTTTATTTGTGCATTTTCACCGATTTTTGCATTTGCCTCGGCCCCGGCAAAAAAGACGTTGATTGCCCCTGAAAATGCCACTGAAAGATCCAGGCCCGAGGCGGCTTCCTGTTTTTCTTCTCCATCAGCTAAATTCTGATTTGCGGCATCTGCCTGGGCACTTCTATAGTCATCATCCCGCCCGGCCTTTGAACTGGCAGACACAAAGGTCGTTGAGAGATTCTGGAAAAAATTCGGGTTTTCAAGCAGCTTCGGAAAATAATTAAGCAGTTCCGTGATATCCGCATTGACGGTGCCTTCGGTATTGCCGATAAACTTTTCCGACAGGCTTGTCCCGTAATCCGTTGCACCTGCGGCAAGCGCCTGGGTAAAGTTGGCGGCTTTCTGTTGCACCACAACCGTGCCGTTTCTAATCTTCTGGATAATCGCCGCGCCTATGCCTGCAGGGGGTGTGGCATCAGCAGGTTCGGGTCCCGTTGTCTCTTCAGGTTGACCTAACCCGAAGGTTGTAAACGGCTCTATCCAGGTGTACGGATCTACTAAATTACTTGCCTTTTCAATGAATTCATCCCATGCATCATCAAGGGTAATCTGATTTGGGATTACCGCATCGGCGTCAACGGTGAGCGCTCCGCTGACATTCACCGTGGTATTATCGCCGATGATTGCATTGGCTTTATTATTGTAGAGCCCTGCAAAAACCGCCGCCGCACCACTGACGGATTCTGACGGTTTGTTTACATGTGCCGTTATGGTGGCCTTTATATTTTCTTCAGTATAACCGGTGATGGTCATATCACCGTTTTGAACTTCAATGACCGCATTATCACCGATAATTGCATCCGCCTGGTTATTGCTGATAGCCACACCTAAAGCTCCCGATAAATTCAGGCCACGGGTATTGGCTTCCTTTTTTTGATCAAGATTTACAGCGGATGGTTTCGCCCCGACATTTGCAAAGGAACTCCACCACCTGGTTGCGCTGCTGCCGGTGGGCTTTGATGGATTTGTCGTTATTTTCTGTTTGTTGAGTATTGCCGTTACAATAAGATTGTTTTTATCCGTAGACAGCGGATTGCCTGTCGCATCATAGGAATCTGCAGATGAATCGCCTGTCACGGACTTTGACTCAACAATCAGATCTCCGTCGATTATTGTCACATACCCGTCTATTCGGGATAGGCTGGTTGAGGAAATATCACTGACGCCTACCGCTGCTGCCATGCCAAAACTTTGCTGGACGGTCTCGTAGGAAAGATCACTTTTTGTCAGCTGTGGTATTGAGATGTTAAATTTGGCGATTTTAGGCTCTGTCTGGGAGCCTCCTGCAAAAAAGGCAGCCTCGTTTGCCAGTTTAACAATCACCGTATATTTTCCTGCAGTCGGGGCCGTAAACGTCCAGGTTTGGCCGCTTGTACTGCTGATTGGCGTCGCATTTATTCTGTTGGTACCGTTGGCCGGTTGAAGAAAAACCTCGTATACAGGTGTAACATTATTCTCACTATTCCCATTGTCTTGTTCGTTTGTAACGGGTTTAAGTGTAACCGCAATCTTTTCTCCGGCCTGGGTTGTACTTACGTCGTATTTCGTTTGGCGCTCGTTTGCGGTCAGCTTGCCTGTTTTTGCACTGGGCTTGGACGCAGCAGATACCCTTAAGTCTATATTATTATCATTATTGGCAGTTACACTTGCACTGCCGGCCGTTATTACCGTCCCCTGGCTTACCGTGGCACTTGAATTTGAATCTGCAAGCGCCACACCGATTGCAAGCTGAGACTTGAATTTATCCAGGATCGTTTTCTTGTTTTTGGAGGTAATATCCACCAATTTATTTGATGTGATTGTAAGGTGTTCCGTAAGGGTGTTTTTTACATCCGCAGAAAGTTCAAATGCTTCGCCTGCCGTAATCACGGCACCGCCGGTGATGTCCGCTTTTGCCTCAGCATCGGACATGACCACGGTTATACCAACCGACACAGGTGTGCCGAAAAGTGTCGGGGATGTTTTAAGGGATGCATCGGAAACTGCAGACGATTTTATGGTGATATTTTTACCGGCGGTGATTGTGGCTGCTCCGATATCAATTATGGAAGATGCATCGGATCTGAGGACCTGTACGGGAGGTGCTGCCGCTACGTTAAAATTTTTCACCAAGGGCGAATTTTTTAAAAAAAGCTTGGCAAGTGCGTTCAGTTTATCTGTGATCAACGGAAGGACTGTTTCGGCGACTTCTGCGCCCAAAATTGCCTGGGTCCCACCGCTGGTTTCCAGCTGCCCCGCTTCTTCTCCCAGACCGCTTAAAACGGCAATGGGGTTTGAGCTGATGCGTGAGGTTTCGACTTCCTGAATCGTTACATACTTGGCATCTTCTTCGGCAATGATATCGGCATTGCCGTATGTCGTTACCGTATCCGCCTGTTTCTTTTTGGCGTCGGTTGCCGTGGCTTCATCAACGGAGGTGACATAAAGGGTATTGTTTTCAGCATCGACCTTTTCGATTCTGAACAGATTGTTGTTTGATGCCGATCCCGTAACAAGGATGGTCTGTCCTTCCTCAAAACCCGCATCCTCAAAACTGCCTTCCGACGCATCCCAGGTTATTTTAGCAGCCGTCAGCACCTCGCCTTCGGTAACCGTTTTGTCTTTGTTTATTGTGGGCGGCTTAACCTCTGCTTCCTCAAATGTCATGGTGCCGGTGACGCCGGCAACCTCCAGTGCATCAAGACCGTCGGCAAGCCCTGTTCTGTAATAATCATACCCGACCGAGCGCTTTGTGGTCGACGTGGCTTCTATGTATACATTGCCTGTCGTGGCGGTCAGCTCTACGTTGTCATTAATTAAGATTTCGGCCGTTGCCGAATTGTTGGTGTAAAACTTTTGCAGATCATTCAGGATATTGGGTTCAAGATAGGCATTGACCTTGAGAATGATATTTCCTTCGGTGGATACCAGCTTCACATTTTCTTCCACTGTAATGGATTCAGCGGATATGAACATGATATCGCCGGTTGCCGTGATACTGTGCTCAGCATCTGTGATGGTTATACCGTCAACATCATTCAGTGTGAACCCGCCCGGGAAGATCGTGGCTATCGTATAAGACTTCCAGTCCGGCATGATGTCATCGCCTTCACCGCCTTCAATGACGTCCTGACCGGTTATCCCTGATCCGGCGACATCAAGCAGCGCAAAGGTATCGTTACCGTCACCGCCCGAAAGGGTATTGTCGTATTTATTTCCAATCAGCGTGTCATCGTAGGCAGAACCGATGACATTGAGTATCCCGCTTAAGACATCACCCTCGGCATGGCCGCCGCTGTAAGTTTCGGCATCAAGGTTGATATAAACTGCACTATCTGAGCTTTCATAGGATGCGGTATCGCTTCCGTCACCCCCGTACAGCGCGTCGGCTCCGGCGCCGCCTTCAAGGATATCATCGCCTTGGCCGCCGGTAAGGATATCGGCGCCTTCTCTGCCCCTGATGATGTTGTCGTTATCATCACCCGTCAGCCGATCACCTTCTGATGATCCGATAAGGCCTTCTATGTTGAAGAAGGTATCACCGGCGGAATCACCGCCGTTGGTTGTTCCGTCCGACAGATTTACCTCCACCGCGGTGGACCCTTCATAGGAGGCCATATCTATTTCAATATCCTCAGCCGTATCACTATTGTCGATGAAGTGACCGTACAGCGCGTCGGCCCCGGCACCGCCCATAAGGATATCGGCGCCAAGCCCGCCGATAAGGATGTCAGACCCGGCCCCACCTTTTAATATATTATCACCGCTGTCGCCAATGAGCCTGTCGTCACCTGATCCGCCGATGATATTTTCAATGCTGGTGAGGATATCCGTTCCGGCACCCAGGGTATCCTGGGCTTCGAGGATTGTCAGGTCGACATTCAGATCGGCAACAACATTGATATATGACACCGTATCATCGCCGAAACCGCCGTCAAGATCATCATCGCCGGACAGATCGATCAGAATATCATCCCCGGACTCGCCGATCAGGACGTCGTCACCGGCTCCGCCGTCAAGGATGTCGTCTCCGAAACCGCCCGTAAGGTAATTGCTCGCTTCATCACCTGTCAGCGTATCGTCATAATCCGATCCTACCAGGTCTGAGATGCCGATCAGGGTATCGGTACCGCCGAATCCGTCGTCGGCTGTTCCTGTGGACAGGTTTGCATTCACGCCCGCAGTACTTGTGGTATAAGAGGCGGTATCAAACCCGCCGCCCCCTGTGAGAATATCGTCTCCGGCGTTTCCAATCAGCGTATTGTCACCACTGTTTCCTGTAAGCAGATCTTGATAAGCCGAGCCCGTCAGGTCTTCGATTCCGTCAAGAACATCCCCGGCGGCCTCACCTGCCGTACCGGTGTTGGTTGACAGGCTGACCGTGACGCCTGATTCTGCGTCTTCGTATGAGGCCGTATCATTGGAAACATCATCGGCAGAGTCGCCCCCTTCGGTATATCCGAAAAGTTTGTCGGCACCCGCGCCGCCGATCAGAATATCGCCGTCTTTACCTCCGTACAGGGTGTCGGCACCTTCATTTCCATAGAGGGTGTCGGCACCGCTTAGCCCCATGATGATGTCGTCACCGCCGGCACCTTTGATGATATTGCTGTTGATATCACCAATAAGGGTGTCCGCGTATACCGTACCTGTCAGGTCTTCCACATCGATCATGGCATCCCGGCTGATGATGCCTGAATCACCGGTTACAATGGCATCAAGACCGTTAAAAAGCGCTATCTGCCACCGGCCGCCTACCGTGACGGTTCCGCCGAGGGTAATGGTGACGGTTGTATCCGAAATATCAGTCACCGCCATTGTTCCGCCCGTGGGATTAACAAAGGTTGCCTTAAACGTGTCGCCGTTAATATTTTCGATGGTTATGGCGTCGTCGGTAACGGTTGCCGAGTAATCAGAACCGGCATTATTGTTGATATGGTCCGCAAGGCTGTTTGCTATACCGGCAAGAGAGTCTGTACCGGATGCGGTATATGCGTGTTCGCTCTTAATGCCGCCAAGGTTCGCATATACACCGCCGGTGGCATCGGTATAGGCTTCATAGGAGACCATATCGTAGCCCACACCGCCGTCATAAATGTCATCACCGCCAAGACCCACGAGCAGGTCATTGCTGTCGCCGCCGGATAAAATATTGGCGTTTTCATCCCCGACAAGGATATCGGAACCGGTGGAACCCAGAAGATTTTCAATGCCTGTAAACGTATCCCCAAGTGCATCTTCAGTGGAATTACCGGGGGTGTTCAGATCAACCGTCAGGCCGTTTTCGTCCAGATCAATTTCAAAACTCTTGTAGGAAGCCGTGTCGCTTCCGGCATCATCACCCGGAGCCGATGCCAGGTAGCCGTAAAGCGCATCGGCACTTGCACCTCCGTCAAGCGTATCATCTCCGGCCCCGCCTTCAAGGATATCGATCCCGTCACCACCGTAAAGGGCGTCGTCTCCGGCCCCGCCGATCAGATGGTCGTCACCTTCCCCGCCATAAAGGGTGGTGTCGGCATCTCCGGCGATCAGGGTATCATCCCCTGAACCGCCCACAATATTTTCCATGGCATCTATGCCTGATGTACCAAGCGGGTTGTCACCGGAATCGGACAAATCAATATTCAGATCTATTGTAAATTTTGAGTAATCAAGGGTATCAAACCCGTCATAACCGTCGATAAACGGCGTAAGGGTGGCCGCCGGATCGAAGATAAAGGTATCGTCTCCCTGGCCGCCGATGATGGTCGTGATATAGGGTATATTTTCCAGGGTGCCTGTGCTTGAGTATACGGATACGGTATTATCGGCGTTTATTTCGATGGTCAGCGGGTCTGCGATGAGGGAAAAATCAAGGGTATTGCCCTCGATTTCATCGGTTTCGTTGATGGTGTCGTTACCCCAGTCACTTTCAAACATGTAGGTGTCATTGCCTGCACCGCCCGTGAGAATATCATCTCCCAAACCGCCGTTCAGCAGGTCGTCACCCTCACCGCCGGTTAGGGTGTCCGCCCCCTCATTGCCCCAGAGGATATTGTCGTCATCATTACCGATAAGGACATCATCATTGGCAGAGCCGTAAATATTTTCTATGCCTTCAAGGGTGTCCGTTCCGCCGGAACCGTCCGTTGCAGTGCCCCCAAGCTCGACATTTACACCGGCCTCATCGTTTTCATAGGAGACCGTATCGCCTTCCGAACCATGCTCACCGCCCTTTATCAAGTCATCGCCTTCTCCGCCTTCAAGGAAATCATCCCCTGCACCACCCGCCAGCGTATCATCTCCGGTACCGCCGGACAGGGCATTATCTTCGTCATTGCCGGTGAGGACATCATCATAATCGGAGCCCACAAGGTTTTCGATGCCGGTTAAGGTGTCTCCTGCCGCTTCATCTCCGATTCCGACCACACCGTCCTCAAGACTGACCGTGACGGCATTTTGGGCATCAACGTATGTGGCCGTATCCGTACCGTCGCCGCCGACAAGCGAATCTGCGCTCTCTCCGCCTTCAAGAATGTCGTCTCCCTCTCCGCCCTCTATGATGTCTACCCCGGCTTCACCGGCAAGTATGTCATCGCCTTCAAGCCCTTGGATAATATCACTGCCTTCTCCGCCGACAATGATGTTGTCGTATTCATTACCGATGAGGATATCATCACGGGTGGAACCGGCAATGTTTTCAATATTAATTAGTGTGTCACTGCCTTCATCATTATTGGTCTGGGCATCGGTGATTCTAAGATCAATGGTAACGCCTTGAAAGGCGTCGGCATATGAAACAAAATCTCCGCCTTCCCCGCCGTCAATGATGTCATCTCCGGCCTTTCCGGCGAGGATATCATCCCCGTCGCCGCCCTTGATGACATTGTCATGTGCGTCACCGGTCAGTTCATCGTCATATTCGGAACCGATGATATTCTCTATGCCCTCATAGGTATCCCCTTCGGCCACATCGGAAGAACCGGTTTTCGTGGTAAGATTAACGGTTACACCGGCGGTTGCATCCTCATATGAGACGGTATCCGTGCCGGTATCTTCATTTTCAAGCCTGTCTTTGATAAAGCCGTAAAGGGCGTCGGCCCCTTCACCGCCGATGAGTACATCATCCCCGGCACCGCCCATAAGGGTGTCATCACCTGATCCGCCGAAAAGCGTGTCATCACCGGTACCGCCCGTGAGTGCATCATCGCCTGCAAGGCCGTAAAGTTTTACGCCTGTGTTGTCGGCAATCAGGGTGTCATCCCCAGCCGAGCCTTCTATATTTTGGATATTGGTAAAGGTATCGCCTATGGCTTCGTGGGTGTTTTTTGAGGCGTCATTCATGTTGATGGTGATACCCGTGGTGTCATCATCGGCATTTTCATCCGCCGCATTTCTGTAGGATGCGGTATCTTCACCTTCGCCGCCGTCATAGGCGTCGGCCCCGGTTCCGCCCACCAGAATATCATCACCGGCGCCGCCGAAAATAAAGTCGTCTCCTTCTTCACCCTCAAGAAGATCATCGCCTTCATTTCCGTAAATATAATCCGTACCCATGCCGCCGAATATAATATTATCCGAGGAATCGCCTCTGAGAACGTCATCATGATCAGAGCCGATGAGATTTTCTATGCCGGTAAACGTATCACCTTCCGCCTCGCCGGTGTTTGGCGTCACACCCGTCAGATCGACATTAACGCCGTCTATGGCGTATTCATATGAGGCGGTATCGTCTCCCTCTCCGCCGTCCAGTTCATCCGCGCCGAGTCCGCCGATCAGGACGTTGTTTTCATCATCGCCGGTCAGGACATCGTTATAATCTGACCCGATGATGCCTTCGATGCCGGAAATTTCGTCCCAGCCCGTGGAATCTCCGGTTTCCTGCTCCCATGTAATGCTTAGGTCCACAAAAACCGAGGTGTCGGACATGGAATAGGAGGCAAAGTCGGTTCCGTCACCGCCGGAGATAATATCATCCCCGGCACCGCCCTGGATGATGTCGTTGCCCGCCAGCCCCATGATAATGTTGTCATCAACACTGCCGGTCAGAAGATCGTCATATTCCGTTCCGATGACGCCTTCCACATTTACAAGCGTATCCATACCAAGGGCGTCGGTCTCCTGGGCTTCTCCGTCAATAGCCAGGTTGACGATCACACCGCTTTCGCCCTCGGCATAGGAGACCGTATCCAGCCCTTCATCATCGTCTGATGATTCACCCTGAATGTATCCGTCAAGATGGTCATCACCGACACCGCCGCTCAGCGTATCATCGCCCTCACCGCCATAAATTGTATCATCACCGGCTTCACCCGAAAGGGTGTCATCCCCTTCACCGCCGTAGATCGTATCATCCCCGTCACCACCGGCAATAATATTATCCTCGTCATTACCGATGAGGATATCGTTCTCTTTTGAGCCGATGATGTTTTCAAAGCCCAGGAGGGTGTCTTGGCCTGCGCCGACCGTATTTTGTGCCTGTGTATTGGTCAGATCCACAACAACGGCTTTTCCGGGATAAATGTAAGAGACGGTATCACTGCCTGTTCCGGCGTTCATGATATCATCGCCGATGCCGCCCTCTATGGTATCATCGCCTGCGCCGCCGAGGAGCAGATCATCACCGGCATCACCGGAGATCAAATCATCACCGGCCATACCGTAGATGGTATCGTCCCCGGCACCGCCGATGAGCATGTTGTCCTGTTCATCACCGGTGATGGCATCGTCATAATCGGAACCGACCACGCCCTCAATCTCTTTGATGATGTCCGTACCGGCACCGACCGTATCCTGCTCTCCGTCTGCAAGGCTCAGATCAATGGTCACACCGCTGTTATCAACGGTGTTTTCATAGGTGACGTAAGAAACAAGGTCGTAATCTTCACCGCCTACAAGGGTGTCGTTTCCGGCACCGCCTTCCAGCACATCATCTCCTGCATTACCCTCTATCAGGTCATCACCGTCACCGCCCATGAGAAGGTTGTTCTCTTCGGACCCCTTTAAGGTATCATCACCGCTGCCGCCGATAACGTTCTGAATGTTGTAGACACCCTTTGTGCCCTGGGCCTCGCCGGGGTCACCGTCTTCGGCGGCCAAAAGATCAACCACAACGGAATCGGTAAACGCCGAGTAATCAAGGGTGTTGACATCCTGATCCGCATCCGGATATTTTGTGTAATCCGTGCTTCCGGCATCAATCGTTCCGTTAAAAGACGCTCCGTCTCCAAAAATAAAGGTATCGCTTCCGCCGCCGGTCAGGATGATTTCCATTTCGGAAACATCATTGGTTTTGTTTGTGCCGTAAGCAACATTGACATCACCAAACCCCAAGATGTTAACGGTAAGGTCTGCCGTTGTGTCGCTGAAATTCAGGGTGTCGGGAATATTTTCGGCAGACGCTTCTTCCGCACCGGTCAGTTTTGCATAAACATCGGTGGTGTCAAAGGTTTCTGCGATCCACTTGCTCGCAGTGGAAAGACCGTTGGAAACATAGTCAAAGATATCTACATTGCCGTCAATGTAGTCCAGCAGCGCCTTGATATCGTCGATCACCGTGTCCGAGCCCCAGCCGTCTTTAAATGAATATGTATCCGAGCCCTTTGTGCCGGAAAGGATATCATCTCCGTATCCGCCGGATAGAATGTTGTTGCCCAGCCCGCCGATCAGAATGTCATCAAATGCGGAACCGATAATATTTTCGATTTCTGAAAGGGTATCAATATCCGTTCCGCCGGTGACCTGGGGAAGGGTGTCCCACAAATTCACAAACACCGCGCCGGCGGCGGTTTCATAGGAAATGGTATCACTTCCGGCACCGCCCTTCATGATGTCAACCCCTTTACCACTGACGAGCACATCATCTCCGGCACCGCCTTTGATTACATTGGGTGCATCCGTTCCGATCAGGTAGTCATTGTATCCTGACCCCGTAAGTCCTTCCACGTTGACAAGGGTATCATTACCGGCCCCGTCGCTGGTGAAAACCTTGTCGCCGCCGGCCGTGTATGTAACGATATCCCCTTGGCTCAGTCCGTGGCCCGCTATGGTAAACGTATTGTCGCCATAATCAAGGGAATCATCCTCGGTCGGTGTGAACGATACTACAATTTCACCGTCTTTAGTAAATCCATGGACGCCGCCCGGAAGGGACAACGCCAGAACAACCGCTGTGTCCACAAGGTCTTTAAGCTCAAAGGTATCGTCATCAATTTTGACCACCTTATAGCTTTGTCCGTCGGTAAGCCCGCCGATCTCATCATTACTGCCGGCATCATATGTGATGACCTGACCATCTGACAGGCCGTGGCCTGTTATGGCGATTTGGTTGTTTGCATAGTCTATGACCCCCGAGGATGATGGGGAAAAGCATATTGAGCCGTCATCTGTTTCAAAGCGATGCGTGCCGCCGGGTGGTGCAAGTACAATGTCGATCTGTTCACCGGTCCTGCTTTGAAGCTTGAATGTATCGTCGGCAACACTGATGACTTCATATTCCTGTCCGTCAACAAGACCGCCGACAACATCATGGCCCTGGGCCTCGATGATCCAGTTTCTTGTGTCCTGGGCACCTTCAATCCCCAGATCGACCCGTACCCCGTCTGAAGCGTCGACATATGAGGCCGTATCCCTGTCTCCCACCAGGGTATCATCAATAAGGCCGCCGCCGTCTATATAGTCATCGCCTTCACCACCCACAAGCGTATCCGAGCCTAAACCGCCGTAAAGCTGATCATCCCCGTCGCCGCCTTTTATGATATTATCAAACAGGTTGCCGTATAGATTATCATCATAGTTGGAACCAATGACATTGTGTATTCCTACAATATAGTCATGGCCGGCGGCGCCTTCACTGTGGGGAACAAAATCGGATGTATTCTGTATGGCCTCAGCATCAAGGGACAGCAGGTTGGCCAGGGCAGATTCACCCGAATCCAGATCAAACCCTAAATTCACTTCCACAGATCCTGATGCACTTGCATATGTGACCGTATTTTCATCACCCGCCAGTTTGTTCAGTAAAAAACTCTGAATGGTTCCGCCGTCGGCGACATATGCGATGAGTTCCGTTGCAGATGCCAGAAACTGGTCCGCGATTGCCGTGGGGTCCTGCAATGTCTGGATGATGGTCATCAGATCCGAAAGGCTCATGCCGCCCACGAGGACGTCATCTCCAAGCCCACCGTCAAATGTGTCTGCGCCGCTTCGGCCGTAGATTACGTCGTCTCCTTCACCGCCCGTAAGCTTATTGGCGGAATCGTTTCCCATGATAACGTCGTCATTACTGCCGCCGATCACATTGGTGATATTGTTAAACGCCGCCACAATGGGAGCCCCGGCATCGGTATCCCATGCCTGCTGAAAAAGGATGGTTTCAAGACGTGGAATCGGTACACCCAGATCGACATAGATCGAAGATGTATATTGCGAAAAATCAAGGGTATTGGACCCGTAATCAATAAGACTGACACCCAGAAGTTTGTCAATCCAGTCCGCTTTGCCGATTATGCCGTCAAAGGTTGCGCCGTCTTCAAAAATAAACGTGTCATTTCCCTGGCCGTCTATGATCACTTCTATGTCGTCGGTTGCGAGAAGTTTGTTTGTTCCATCGGTGACACTGATGGTGCCGTCCGCATGAACGGTAAAGGTAAGATCCGCAGTGGTCAGGGTGAAATCAATGATATCTAAGCCGCCGCTGTCTTCGATGGTGTCAACGCCCCATCCGTCGGCAAACATGTATGTATCGGCACCGCCTTCGCCCATAAGCAGATCATCACCGGCATTGCCGACGATGATATTAATGCCGCCGTTTCCTGTGAGCACATCATCACCGGGCGTGCCCTCTATGTTTTCAAGGCCTATCCATGTTAAGGCGCTGGCGATGATGCCTTTTTCATCAGTAAAAGAGACGGTTTCATTTACATTATTGTCGCCGTCTTTGGTAAATGTAATATCAAGTTGGCTCTGTTTGCCGACGACCCGGTTAAGATTTTGGATGCCGGCGGTCCCGGTGGCGGTGCCGTCTTCAAAGTTGACGGTCACATTGCCTGAATAGGCTGAGTAATCAAGGGAATTGGTGGTATCTGCACCGCATTGAAAGGTGCCGTCAAATTCGGCGCCGTCTTCAAATATAAAATTATTGTCTGCCTGTCCTCCCACGAGGGTCTGGACATTTTGAACCGCGTCAATTTGTATCAGGTCCGTCATCAGGGCCAGGACATCATCTGGAATGATACCAAGTGCAGACCATGCATCGGGGGTACTTGTTACAGACACGGACCCGTCGGCCTTGATGGTAAAGGCAAGGCTTTCCGTGACGTTCTCAAATGTAAGGGTATTGTTACCGCCTTTACCGTCAATGGTACCGGACCACCGGGCATTATCTTCCATACTGAATAGATCATCTCCGGTATCCGAACCGTTGAGATGTTCGATGCCGCTGAAAACGACGCCGTTCAATCTACCGGTGTTGTCTCCTTCGATGCGCCATTCGGAACCGTCTTCTGCGCCAAAGAGCGTGTCTGTTCCGGTTCCGCCGATTATCTTTTCCACACCAGTCGCGGTCAGTGAATTTGTGCCGTCGGTTACGGTTACGGCACCGTTTTCGGCTATGGTGATTGTAAGATCAGTCGTTACTTCGGAAAAATCAAGGGTGTCGTATCCTTCATCGTTCAGCTCAAGAACCGTGTCGGTACCCCAGTTGTCCTGGAATTGATAAATGTCGTCACCGGTGCCGCCGGTCATGGAATCATCGGTTGCCTCGTTTCCGGTGAGGGTGTCATCATCGTCGGTGCCGACAATATTTTCAAGGAGTTGTTCGTAATCAGCGAAGCCCGTTCCCTGAAAGAGCGGAATTGTCTCAATCACACCCACAGTGTACTCCAGGCGCCAGTCCCCGTCGCGCTCGACGTCTCCCGTGGCGTTTGTTGATGCGGCGACATCCGCCCCGGTTTGCCTGCTCAGTTCGGTGATAAAGGCAATCCCCAGCTCTCCGGATGCAACGTTACAGCCGTAAAGAAGAATATCGCCGCTTTCACTCAGACTTTCCTGCCATGCCCTGAGGCTGTCGGAATATTCTTCAAGGCGCTCCCTGTCCACCACGCTGTTGCCAAGACGCATCATGCCGGCGGCACCATGGGAAATAACATGTACCGCGCTTACATCTTCATATTGACTCAACGCTTTTGTAATCTGCTCAATGCCGTCACTGTTCGCATCAAGTATTATGATTTCATAGGGTGATGCCTGTAATTCATCTTTCGTATTGTCGTTTTTCGTTTCTGTTGAGGAAGGTTCCTTACTATCATCTAAGATCGCGAGGGATTGGGATGTGTCATCAGTCGAGCTGCTTGTGTCAACGTCGTCATTGGCGGTTTCAGTGGCGGCAAGATCACAAACGAAATCCGTCTCTTTGGGTACATCGGATATTTCTTCAAATATATTTTCAATCAGCGAGACATAATCAGGAACCGACGGATCGACAACAACGATTTGCCGACCGCTGTCTTCGGATAACGGGTAAGTTAACTGATTGGAGATGTTTTCCTTGGACGGTACCTGATCATCGTAGGTGGCTTCTGCCTGGGTATCAGCGGTTGTTACAACAGTTTTATCATCCGTCACCTCAACGGCTTGATCCCCATCAGCTGTTTTCCGGGTCGCAACGTCGTTTTCAACAAATTCCTCAGACGCGGAAGAAGTGGACGCGTCGTCAGCAGGGGCGTCGGATGTGACGTCTGCAGCCTGGGCTTGCTGACATCCGGTTTCAGGTACAATGATCTCTTCAGCTGCAGGCACGGCATCGTTAACAGAGAACTCATGATTTTGCAAATCCTGTGACGCAGAGACAGGATCACCCGAAAGGAGCACCCGCTTTTCAAGGGTCTCAAAGAGCATTCTGCGTCTTTCGTTCTCTTTTTTTCTTGAAATTCTTTGGGAAAAGAATTTTAACCCATGCGCTATTTTTCTTAAGTGTGACATTTGGCGAAAGCCCTTTTATTAACGCTTAAATGGTTTCAGTCCAGCCAGCTGTTAACGACTTTAATATCTTCCTGGTTGAGCAGTCCAACCGCCTTTTTGAGCCTGAGGCTGTAAATGATGTACTCATATTGTGATTTTGCATATTCATGTTTTGTCTGGAATAGATCTCTTTGGGCATCAGTTACAGCGAGGGTGGGCTGCATACCGGATTTAAACCCTTCTTGTTTGGCATACAGAGCGATCTGGTTGCTGATCAACGCCTGTTTCAATGCCTTGATGCTTTCTATTGCGCTTTTTATCCCGAAAAATGCAGCCTTGGATTCCCGTGTAACGGATCTGATTTCCGTCTCAAGTTCCTGCTGTGCAATTTTATGGAGAAGCTTGGCCTCACGCACTTTTGAGGATGTGGAAAAACCGTTGAACAGAGGGACTTTGACTTCAACGGAACCTTCCCATTTTTCAATATCGCTTCCGCCACCATATAGCGAATCGCCCTCCACATTACGGTTAAGTCTTCCAACAAGTGAGACTGTCGGCATATGACCGCCGTTTTGCCTTTTTACCTCTTTTTCAGCAATGATCAGCCCTTTTTGTCTGGCAAGGATACCAAAGTTCTGTTTTTGGGTGGCTTGCACCCATGTGTCAACATCGTCCGGTTCCGGTAAAATCAGAGGGATGGCATCACCTTCATAGCCCTCATCTTTTCTTGGTGCCAGGCTGTTGAACCGGTTTACGTCGATAGCGTCGAAGCGCATTGTTTTTGATTCCGAATCACTGCTGATTGTTGCACACATTTTTTCAGTATTGATATCAGGCAGATTAATAGCTTTGAGCGAATCAATCCGGGTGCCCGTTATCTCCGTCAGTCCTTCTATGGCATCTTCCATGCTATGTTCGGCTCTTACCCGTCTTGTGGTGGCGCCTGCAAATGTCGCTTTGGCATCATGAAACTCCGCGATGGGAATAAGACCGCTTTCATAGCGTTCCTTTGCAAGATTGAAATGCCGGCTGATTGCATCTTCTTCAGCTTTGCTGAAACGCAAAACATCCTTTGCCTCCAGGGCGTTTAGGTAGGCCTCTGTAACCCTGAAGATCAGATTCTGGGCGGCCGCCTGAAAATTGAAATCCGCACGTTGGACTTCTTCTTTTGCTTGGGAAATATGGACCATGGAAGGATATGAAAATACAGGCTGGCTTAGGACAAGATCAAAGCCTTTACTGGGATATCTTGCACGATTGTCATTGTATACGGCTACCTCGTTGTCAAGCATTTTGTGCTCGGAATATTTATAAAAGGCATCAAACCCAAGAACAGGAAGCATTTCGGAAAAGGCCTGTGTGTATATTTCGGATGCGGCTTGATGGGCATAGATCTCTTTTTGAAAGGTTGAATCATTTTCACAGGCAAGTTGGTATAACTCAATCAAGTCTGCGGTATGAGCGGATAAAGGATAGTTCAGAAGCCATGCACAAAAAAAAATGAAAATGTATTTTCTTTGAACTTTTTTTGCAAAATCAAATAAGACGTTTAAAAATTTATGACACATTACCCCCCGACCTCCTCGCTTATGAGTGAAATTACTACAGGTTCGAGTTTAATGACTATATTGAACGTATTAGAGAGGCAAGCCTCGACATTAAGAACGATTTTAAATAGTTACGCGCTTATAGGGTTCAGCGTAAAGGGGGGCTACAGATGCCTTGGCCTTTGCTCTTACACTATAAGTTATAGTTCTTACGTTTACTTTTCTTTTTCGAAATAGCCATTTTTTTTATTTGAATCAAAATAACGAATAATTAAAAAGAATAAAAGACAAATCATATTTTGTCGCCGGTCTTTTTTTTATGGAATGGAATTGTCTATAGTTTGCCGGGGTCTTGATTCACTGGTTCGATCGGATTCTCGTGCAGGCGCCTGATGAGTGGACGCGAAAAAAGAATGAATGATAAGGAATTACAATTCCGTCCGGTGGGGGAGATTAGCCCGGATCGTCTTGATCGAATGAATCTGAATTATTGCCCATCCGGAACAGCTTTTTTTATCTGATTTTTGAGTTGGATAAAAATTGTATTTCCGGATGGACATTAAGATCTCTCACGATTTCTATTATGATGCTGATCAGGACCGAATCTGTCCGTTTCCCCAGGCCACAAATTTTGTGGTGGTCAGCTCTTTTATGCCCATGGGGCCGTAGGCATGCAGCTTTGAGGTGGATATGCCGATCTCTGCGCCCAGGCCCAGTTCGCCCCCGTCATTGAACCGGGTGGAGGCATTGACAATGACAAGGGATGCGTCCACTTCCCGGATAAAACGCCGGGACCGGTTCAGGTCCGTAGTGATGATCGCTTCGGTATGGTTGGAGCCGTAGGCCGCGATATGGGCCATGGCATCATCCATGTCTTTAACCACTTTGACGGCCAGGGTCAGATTCAGGTATTCCATGGGCCAGTCCTCTTCGGTGGCAGGGACGGCATCGGGTAGTATTTCGCAGGTTTTGGGGCATCCCTTAAGGGTGACACCGGCCTGGGACAGTGCTTTATAGGCCATGGGCAGGAATTGTTGGGCCACGCCTTCATGAACCAGCAGGGTTTCCAAAGCATTGCAGACGCCCGGCCGCTGGGCTTTGGCATTGAGTACAATGTTGACGCCCATCTCCAGGTCTGCCAGATCATCCAGATAGGCATGGCACACCCCTTTGTAATGTTTGAGCACAGGAATGCTGGAGGCTGCCACCACATGGCGGATCAGGCCTTCGCCGCCCCGGGGGATAATCAGGTCGATATATTCTTCCTGCTTGAGCATGATATCTACGGCAGCACGATCCGATGTGGGGATCACCTGAACGGCCCCGGCCGGGAGACCCTCTGCGGAGATACCTTGTTCAATAGCCCGGGCCAGGGCTTGGTTGGAGTAAATGGCTTCGGAACCACCCCGCAGGATCACGGCGTTCCCGGCCTTGAGGCACAGGCCTGCGGCATCTACGGTGACATTGGGCCTTGATTCATAGATAATGCCGATAACCCCCAATGGAATGCGCATCCTGGCCATTTCAATGCCGTTGGGCCGGATGGAGGAATCGGACAAGGTGCCCACGGGATCTTCCAAACCCGCCACATATTCGAGCCCTTCAACCATCCCGTTCAACACCTTATCCGTGATGGTCAATCGGTCGATCATGGCATCGGACAATCCGTTTTCCCGGGCCGCTGCCACATCTTTTGCATTTTCCGCCTGGATGAGGTCTTTATCCTTTTCCAACTGCCGGGCAATGGCAAAAAGCGCCCTGTTTTTTTGTTCTGCAGGCAGGGCTGCCATAATTCGGGCTGCGGCTCTGGCCTGTTTGGCAATTTCAATGATCTGATTTTCCAAAGACATAAAATGGTTCTCCTTTAATTTTATCCCGACAAATTAGTGCCTGCGTCAAAGCTCCATGTTTGGACGAAAAGTTGCCCAGATGCAAGGCGCAGAATCATTTGCAACCGGAGCAACCTCATGGTTGTGAGGATTGCAAATGATTCTGCAACGCCGCAGGTGGGTGACTTTTCGGTCAAACATTTATGACCGGGCGTCATCCGGGTATGCGGTGATCATCAGATTATCCCTGTGAATCACCTCGTCATAGGATCTATAACCTAAACGTTTCTTGATCTGGCTGGTCTTGCAGCCCATGATTTTTAATATATCCGAGGCATTGTAATTGACCAGACCCGTGCCCAGGACCACGTTGTCCTCTGTGATGAATTCCACGGGATCACCCACCTCAAAATAGTCTTCCACCCGGGTAATGCCTGACGGTAGAAGGCTTTTTCCCTTTTCCACAACGGCTTTCTGGGCACCTTTATCTATAGCGATTCTCCCCTTGGCCTGCAAAGTCAGGCCGATCCAGTTCTTCCTGGATGAGGCCTTTTGTCCGTTGGGAACAAAATAGGTGCCCGTATAATTGTTGTCCATTATTTTGACTAGGATATCCTGTTCCAGACCGCAGGCAATGATCATGGGAATGCCCGCTGACGTCAGCTTTTTGGCCGCGCTTATTTTGGTGCCCATACCCCCTGTGCCCAAAGGGCCTGCGATCTCTCCGGCCATGGCTTCGATATCACTGCCCATGGCTGTTACCTGCCTGAGAAGCTGCGCATCGTCATGGGTCCGTGGGTCTTTATTGTACAAACCGCCGATATCGGTGAGATTAATCATCAAGTCAGCGTTAAGCAGCAGGGTGATCATAGCGCCTAAATTGTCATTGTCCCCGAATTGCAGGGACTTCACCGCCACCGTGTCATTTTCATTAACAATGGGCAGCACCTTCCATTCCAGGAGCGTATTCAGGGTGTTTCTGGCATTCAGATACCGGACCCGGTCACACAGGTCTCCCCGGGTCAGAAGAATCTGGGCCACTTTCCGGCCGCAATGTTCCACAGCCTTTTCCCATTCCCGGATCAGGTCCGCTTGGCCAATGGCTGAAACAGCCTGGCGTTTGGGGGTTTCCGACGGCCTTTTTTTAAGACCGATTTTTTTTACGCCCGCAGCCATGGCCCCGGATGAGACAAGGATGACTTCCATACCCCGGTCATGGAGTACACAGATCTGCCTTGCGATGCTGTTTATGACGTCAATATTGAGGCTGTTTTTCCGGGTCAGCACCCCTGAGCCCACTTTGACCACGATGCGTCTGAATTTGGACAGGGCTATTATTTGCTGGTCGGTGTTCATATTATGTTCCAGGTTTTAAAAAAAACGGCATTGGGCCGCGCAGCTAATCGTTTTTACCAACTAATGGGCCAAAAATTAAACCATAGCGCAGATGATTGCAAGGCATGATTTTTAGGCCCAAAGTTTCTTTGTGATGGAAAAGATAAAATCCGGCTGGTATATTAACTGCCTGGATTTTTCGGGCGGACATAAATGAGGACGGCAGATGGAAACGTATTTGTTCATGGGGTTGGTTTTAGGTTTGTCTGCAGGTTTGTCTCCAGGTCCTTTGCTGGCTCTTGTCATCAGTGAAACCGTCCGTCTTGGTATTGGCGCCGGTATTCGTGTTGCCATGGCGCCGTTGATCTCGGATTTGCCTGTCTTGATCATCTCCTTTCTTTTGGTTTCCTCTCTGTCCGGATCCGACCCCGTACTGGGTGTTATCTCCCTTACAGGAGCGATCATCGTTTTAAAAATGGGCATTTCAAGTATCAGAACTGCCGGGCAGATGCCGCAATCCTCAGGTCCGACGTCTGCATCACTTATGAAAGGGGTACTGGTAAATATCTTAAGCCCCCATCCCTACTTGTTTTGGATCACCGTTGGTGCGCCTGTGGCGTCCAAAGCCTGGCAGATTCATCCCGGAGGTGCCATTGGATTTGTGGCAGGCTTCTATTTGCTGCTTGTGGGATCCAAACTTGCTCTGGCCTTTGTGGTGGCCAGAACCCGCAGCTTTTTAACCGGTGCCGCCTATGTCTGGACCATGAGGGTGCTGGGTCTTCTTCTGTGCTGCTTTGCCTGGGGGCTTGCCCGGGAGGGCGCAGGGCTTCTGGGTTGGCTGTAAGCATTTCCAGAGCAATCGCATGTAACTTACCTGCAGTTTTCGTGTTAATTTTGAATGACTCATGCGGTTCTGGTCATGTGACAAAGGACATAATTCAGGAATACTTGAAGCATCATGAAGATAACCTAAATCATCAAAATGATAATTTTGTGGTCGAATGATTTTCAATCGTAACACAGAAGCTTTAGCTTGGCCCTTTCAGTCAGCTTTAGCTGAGAGGGAGACTTTTAGTCTCCATAGCTTTCTATGGGCTTCCAGCCCATAGTGGTTGAATTAAAATTCCTGCCAGTTTTTCATAAAGGAGTCTATGTCTTCCATCTTCTTCTCAGAGGATTGATTTCTAATCTCCGTTATAGAGTTTTTTAATGATTTATCATCATATTGCTTAAGAGCCGTAATTATTGAACTAATATCCCATTTATTTGTTTCTAAATGTAATTTTTCTAAAAGAAGTTTTTTTCCTTGTTCATCTTTCCACTCAGCTAATAACTTGGCAATATGCTCCCCGCCTTGTTTCATTGATACCATTGAAAAAATACTTCTCAGTAGCGGGACTGCTTCTTTATAATTGCATGCTCTGATTGCCGCGCATACACTGAAACTGATGTTGGGTTTCATCTCCAAGACAGGAAGTAATAGTGGAACTCCGTCTTTGTAGCTCCATTTCTCAAAAAGTTCTGCAATATATTTCACTTTATTAATATCATTCTTACATATTTGTTCGGCAACCTGTAAAATTATCGGCCTTACAGTTGGATAAGTGCTATTGATCAATTGCTTTACAGTCTCGTAACAGATGCTCTTATTTATACCCGAAGTGTTATGGCTTGTTTCCGTTAGAATGCGCACATAAAATATCCATTTTTCGTCCGGTTTGATGAGTAAGTTCTGTAATATTTGCCAAGCAGTCTCAACAACAGGCGAAATGGATACCGTGCACAGAATCTCAGTCGCAAGTTCTGCGATAACAGATCGATAGTTTTTTGAAACGGGCCTTTCCTGTAACATTTTAAGAAGAAGCAGGTGACGCCAAAGTGTCGTATAATCACTGCGTTCAAAAGCAATTACCCTGAGGACCTCTGGAAGTTCAGCCCCGTTTGTTTTCCGGTACAGCTCCAAAGCTTCACTCTCAATATTTTTATTCGTTGACCAGCTTTTCCCTCTATAATAGGGCGTCATTGATGCAATTGAATTTTTCAGCTCATTACATATATTTGCCGGGCTCTCCTCAAGAATAACCACATCTATTATATTAAAATCTAAGGCCTCTTCGTCATTATCCCTGCTTGTAATGCGAATATCATATCTCCATAACCCTTGTTTATCGTTACGATGAATCAAAGCACAATCTTCTTTTATTTGTGGTTCAATTGTATCTCCATCCGGGAGGGTAATGGACACTTTATGGTTGTCAGTTATTCCTTTTAACGGAATGGCAATTTCATACTCGACCGATCCTTTGCATGGGCAAGTTTCAAAACGTGATTGAAGTCTAAACATGATATCGTCCTGTGTAAGCGCTTATGATTGCGTCTCCGATCTCTGGTGTCTTGTTCGTGCTGTTTTTCTGAGTAACATTGGGGGAATCAGCAATGCTGCCGCCTGAATGTGATTGTAAACGGGTTATGGTGACATCTCCTATTTCATGGAGGACAACCTTTCTTTTTTCATTTAAAATTTCTTTAATGGTTGAACCTCCGCCATTCTCTCCGGGAAGCTTATTTTGAACCGCTAATACCACCTCCCCGATTATTTCTTTATTAATTTTCGGCACTACTTTCGACACAGAAATCTTTGGAATTTCTGTCTGTTTTTCTAAGAACGCAGTGTGAATAGATAATGGCTTAGGTGTTTGAATTTGTTCTATTTGTGTCGATTTTTGTATCCCTTGGGTAATATCTTTTATATCATTTCGGTCGGGCGTCTTATTTTCAGTTTTTTGCAAGTTTTTCTTTAATATTTCAGGCGTTTTTAGAGGTATGGGGCTGTTCAAATTAGTTTTTGGAGAGATTTCATTGGGAGTTATCTTTAATGGCTTTTGTTCTGCTGCCATGGCTTCCACTATTTTTCTTATAAAAGCGTTGCGATTGATATGACTGTATTGTACAGAATAAAGTTTGGGAAGTATACTCATTGAATCCGGGAAAAGACCGAGCATCTTTGCTTCCGGGTATGAAAATCCTGGTAATATTACCGGGATTATTTTTTTATTTTTCTCAATAGCAAATACAATTTCTCTTTTTAACCAGTCTGATTTATTAGCACATCTGTCGAGGCTGTTTTCGCTTAATAAGAGTATAAATGCATCGCTGTTTTCGATCACCTCAAGCAGTTTTTCATCGAATCTACCGACTTGAAGCTCTGCAACGTCTAAAAAAACGATTTTCCCAAACTTTTCAAGTTCCAGTTGGATAACAGAGGCTGCGTCACTACCTCCATCACGTCTGTAGCTTATGAAGGCATCATATTTATCGTGCTTTTCCCTTCGTTCGGTACCACATTTATAGCAAAAGGAAGCGTTCTGTTTATTTTTGCTTTTGCACACTTCGCATGTCCATTTTTTCCAGAAAAAGATCATAATTCTATACCTTTATGGAAGCCTTGTAAGTCAGTGCAAAAATCCCCTTGTCCGAGATCCGGAAATGTTGATCTGACGCTTTACCGATGAAATTTTTTAAAAGGTAATCCCACCTTTACCGTAAAATATCCCATAATCTTGGCTGATTTCTGAATTGGCTTGCACCGTCATCAATAATTTGTTCTCTTTTAAATCCAAAACACGGTGTATATGCCGATACTTTCGGCTCGTCATTCTTTATTTGCTCAATCAATTGAAACAGAAGGCCGGCGCCACCGGTTTGCTGTTTGATGATGGTCCCTTGTCCGGGTTGATTGGAGAATGTTTTGTTTCCTTTATAAATATGAACATCACAAGATACGTCGCCGGTGACAAGAATTGATTTTTTTCCATCATTTTAAATTGCCCTGTTCGATTCAGATCATTTATTGATTGAACATAAAAGTATTGATCAATTAACATTTTATGAGATATGGAGCAATATTGAACATAAAAATGCCATCTTAATCGTTCGGACAATGGTTGATCAGCCATCCACTCCTTCGGGCGGAGGGACCAGATCGATGTGGGGCCGCCCTTACTTTTTTAAAGGCTTGATGGTCCAGACTAATAATAGTCTGTGGTTTGAAGCTTTACATTGAGGGTATTTCGATATTGATGTAGTCCTCAGTGAAAATTTGAAACAATCCCCTTCACAATACATCTGTTATTGCATGCAGTTCTGAAATAGGCCTGGGTGAGGACATATATCAAAATAGTACACAGCTCTCATCTATTTATTTGCCGGATTAATAACTCGCATTCCGGGCACAAGCTGTGGCTGAAAGAGGCATCAGAATGTTGCTCAATATATTTTTCTAAAATGTTCCAGTATCCTTCGTCATCTCGAATTTTTTTGCACATAGAACAAATAGGAAGAAGGCCTTTAAGCGTTTTGATATTTTCAAGTGCGTTCTGTAATTCATTTATCAGTTTTTCTCGTTCCTGCTCCAATTTTCGGCGCTCAGATATAGACATGGCCACCTCAAGCCGGACCAGTCTTCCATCGGGCCAGAGAATCGCCTGGTCGCGGCATTGATACCATTCACCGTCAATGGTATTTTTAAACTCCCATACATAAGGGCCTGTCGGTTTGCCGTCCACATCAAGCAGCTTATTGTTGGTGCAGAACGAGCACGGCCCTGTCTGCCCGATCTGTAGTGTTTTCCAGCAGGGCTCTCCGACAATATCTCCGAATTTATCACGAGCATATTTATTGATGAAAAGTACTTCGTGTGTCTGAATATCAGCCACGTAGACCCAAGCATCGAGCGAATCCATTGCTGTGGCAAACCGTATATGTTCGGCAAGCGCTAATTCTTCTCGCTGCTTACGCAGGGTTATATCCCGGGTAATACTGATAATGTGCAGCATGCCATTTATGTTGGTAATCTTTGCAGATAACAGGCCCGTCATAGAACTTCCGTCTTTTTTAGTAAAACAGGCCTCCATATTTTCTACTATTCCCTTTTCCTTCAGACGTTTAGTCAGTTTCTTCCTTTCTATGGGATTATGCCAGATATCAAGTTTAATAACCGGTTTATCTATAACATCTTCCCGGGTGTAACCGGTCATTTTAGTGAATCCTTCATTCATATCCACAAAAAGGCCATCTTCTAATCGGGTTAAGCTAATCGCTTCTGGACTGTTGTTAAAAATAAGCTGAAACCATTCCTCACTCTCTTTCAACGCTGCTTTGGCTCTTTTACGTTCTGTAATATCCCGAACAACTGAAAGGATAAAAGGTTTTTTATTCTGATAGAAAATGTTTGAATTAATTTCAACCGGAAATGTTTCTCCTGATTTTGTTACATTCACTGCTTCAAAAATCAACTGACCTTTTTTAAGCAGTTTTTTTCTATGACCCGGGGCTCCATATCTGGTAGAATCATGCGTTACTGTTATATCAAGTACTGAAAGATTCATGAACTCATTGTTGGTATATCCATATCGCTCACAGGCGGTTGCGTTGACGTTTATAAACGGTGCAAATCCCTTTTCTTTCAATGGATGAACGAATATCGCGTCTTTAATTGAATTAAAAACGATTTTTGCACTTTCTGATTGAGCGAAAAGTTCGTTGATCTGTCTTTGGCTTTTTGCTTCTATCTTTTTCCTTTCGGTTATATCTCGCACTATAGCCAAAATACAATCTTCTGCGCCTATTGTTGCCTTCTTCAGGTTAACTTCAACCCAAAACAAACGCCCTGTTTTGTGTCTGGCCTGCCATTCAAAAATCTGGGGTCCATCTACAGCTACTTTTTTAATTAAAATCATAGCGTATTTTTCATCGTAGAATGAATTGCTTGAACTTAGCCCTTTTAATCCAATCAGTTGGGTTTCCTCCAGAGTATAGCCGAACTTCTCTATTGCTTTCTGGTTGAGTTCAACTATTCGCCCGGTGTCCATTTCATGGATAAATATGGCATCATTTAAACCATGAAAAATGGCTTGGAACCGTTCATTGCTTTCGACAAGTGCATCCTTCGTCCGTGTCGCATTATCTATATCCAACGAATTGTCTGTTTTTTTGATTTTATTTGCGTGGGAAAGTATTCTATTTGCAGTTTCTAATTCTGTGATTCTTTTTTTCAGATCTTCATAAGTAGGTCTTTGTGGCATTATTTTTCCCTTATTGGTTCGTACCGATCATGGGGTTTATCATGATGCTTACAGCTTAAACCTATCGACCATCTCGTTGAGCGTTTCTGCAAGTTTAGATAATTCCAGAATGTTTTCATTTATGTGCTTCGCGCCAGACGTGATTTCGGCGGCAGACTGACTGACTTGACGGACATCTTCAGTAACCTCAGCGGCCATGGTGGACGTCTGATTGACATTTTCATTGACCTCCTGAACGCCAGTGGCTGCCTGGCTAACATTAGTGGAGATTTCTTGAGTTGTGCCAGATTGCTCTTCAATGGCAGAGGCAACAGAAGTGACAATTGAATTGATATCGTCTATAATTTCAACGGTTTCTTTTATTGCGTTTACAGATTCCGTGGTTGTTGTCTGAACCTCGTTAATTTTTAAACCTATTACGTCAGTCGCATGAGCAGTCTGCTTTGCAAGGTCCTTAATTTCACCAGCAACAACTGCAAACCCCTTACCGGCTTCTCCGGCTCTGGCAGCCTCTATGGTTGCATTCAACGCAAGAAGATTTGTCTGTTCAGAGATATCGGCTATGGTTTCGGTTACTTTGCTTATCTCCATTGCTGCACGGCCCAACGCATCCACTTTCCCGGAAATATGTTCGGCTTTTGCAACAGCCTGGGTGGTTGTCTGGCTTCCCTTAGCGGTATTCGTTGCTATCTCATTGATCGTTGCAGACATCTCTTCTGCGGCGGTTACAATCATCTGCAGGTTGGTACTCGTCTGTTCTGTGGCGGCCGCCACACTATTCATCGCCGTTTCCATCTCTTCTACGGCCGAAGATACGTTATTCGCTTTCTGGGAAGACTGTTCTGCACCGGATGTCATCTGCTGGGATACTGCCGACAATTCCGTGGAAGACGATGTTAACATCTGAACCCCTTGTGAAATGTCCGCAAACATATTTTTCAAATTGTCAGCCATTTGCTTCATACTGGCATACACACCACAAAGCTGCTTTCCAGTGTTCTTGAATTCATATGTAAGATCTCCGGACGCAATCTGGTCGGCCACTTTAGCGATTTCAGACGGATCATTTCCCAGAAGCGTCATAATGCCCTTAACAAACCACAAAACCGCTACAATTGTCAGAATTAAAAATATGCTGCCCGCGACTATAACCATATTCCGAATCGAAACCACAGGCGCTAAAAATTCCGATTCATTCTGGGTGACTACAATGCTCCAGCCTGTGGCAGCTACAGGTGCGAAACCAGCAATCTTATTAACTCCTTTGAAAAAATATTTTTCAACACCTGTTTCCTGAGCCAGCAATTTTTTGGCAATGTCTTCCATACCTTCAAGGGCCGTTATATTCAACTTGCAAATATAATCTTTTACAGGATGATAGATAAAAAGTCCGTCGTTGCCCACCATAAACGGATAACCTGTCTCATCGATTTTCGTCTGCGCAATTTTTTCGGTTAAAACCGACAATTTTACAACCGATCCTAAAATACCGGCAAACGCCCCGGAACTGTCCTGTAAAGGAACGGCGATGACAAAAATAGAATCCCCGGTGGCCTTTGAAATAATGGGTTCACTTATGGTGATCTTGCCGGATTTGGCAGACTGAAAATATTTTCTATCAGCTACACTTAGTTTTTTTACTTCAGATTTTTGGCCATGGCTGTCTGCGCGAATAAAGACAAGGCCGGATGAATTTGAAATAAGAATAGTATCGTAATTTTTTTTGTTCTTTTGATATATATCCGAAAGATATGCTTCAACAGCAGACACCTCAGAAAAGCTATTTTCGAAATCCTTTGCCCCGACTTTATTAATCATTTTTTGGATCAAGGGCGCCGACGCCAATGTCCGGGTTTTTTCGGTTTCCTGCTCTATGAAAAGGTTTATCGTGGTTGCAAGATCTTGTGCGGAGAGCTTTGCCCGTCCCTGTGCAATGTTAACCAGTGCAGAGGAGGATTTAGTTATTGAAAATAATCCCACGACAACCAGTGGAAGGATTGCTGCGACCACGCCACCAATGATGAGTTTTGATCTTAATGTTAGTTTTTTCAATTAATTATCTCCTTCAAAATTTACCAGTTTTTGTTTTTCGGGGTAGGCGCATATGCTTTATTATTGCAAAAACATATTCTAAATAACTTGAACTACAAAATTGTTAGATTATAGTGAATGTTATACCAATTATTTTATAATTCACTGATTTGATTAAAAAAATTATATAAATAGCTGTAGTAAAATAAGATAGTTAACAAAAATCGGTATAGTGGACCCCTTTGATATCTGCTCATCCTAAAAATTCCCGGAATTCGCAATAAAGCGGAATTTGAGCAAAATTTATCCCAAAATGTTTCGAAACTATAGTGGATTAGTTAGTTTTAAATCAAGATGTTTGAACATTATAAAAACATTCATAAATCCCCTATTTAAAATAGGGGATTTTACAAAGATAGGGGATTTTACAAAGATAAAAGGAATGACCTGAGATTGATTTTCTTGTTTTTCAAGTTTGTTTTTATCCGGATATTCTCTCTGTGGCGGGCAATCGTGTGGAAAGAACAGTTTAGAATTTGTGCGGCCTCTTTGCTAGATTTTCCTTGTTTAATGAGTTCTGCCACATAAATTTCCGTAGGGGTTAAATGGATTAATTTATCTGATAGTTTTTTTGAAAACGGGGAAAGGATATTTGCTAAATTCTGCTCCAAGATCTTGACGATGTCACGCTGATTTTCTTGTGTAAGTGTGGTTTTCAAACTTTGAATAATGGGGGAAAGCAGCATTTGATAGTTGGCAAATATATTTTCTTCAATTTCGTCTTTATCCTGTTCTCTTTTTTTCAACAGCACTTTCAACGCGGTATTTGTCTCTTCCAATTCGGCTGCCTTACGTTTTAACTCCCGTTCGGCGTTTTTGCGTACGGTAATATTGGTTTCATATACAATAACTTGAATGACGATTCCATTTTTGTCGAATACCGGGAAGCCGTTTATTCTTATATCCGACGGATTCTTTTGGGCATCGTAATGCAAGCACTCTTCAACAAAGGGCTTTCTAGTCCGCTTGACTTCTAAGACCGGACAAGGATAATCCTCCCCGGTACAAGGCGTACTACGCTGATGGCACATGGTATAACATTTTTGTCCTATCACTTTCCGCCCTCCGCAAGCTTCATTGGCCATTTCGATGGTGCAGTTTGTTGCATTGATAACGGCAAACGGGTTGGTGATTGAGTTCATGATTGTCTTTAGAAATAACTCGTTTTTTTTTACGACATCGGTCATCTGGATTCGTTCTATGATATGCCCCAGTCTTTGAGCGATGGCATTTAGCAAGCGGTACTCTTCTATCAAAAACGGCTCCTTATCAAATGCCACCCGTTTCTCTGTATAGCATACTGCTATTTGCCCGGCTTTTTTCTCCTGAATCACAATATCACTGGTTTGCATCCATGTTGTTTTTCGAAAACCCTCTGTTTGAAACACCTGCCCTTCCAGCTCAATACAGGCTTCTGTCATTTGTGGAAACTGCCAGGCCTGTGGAATCATCAAGACCGTTTTTGCCAACACCTCATCTAAATCGACAAACGGTTTTTCCAACAACTTGGAAAGACTAAAAAAAAAGTTTAGTTCCCTGATTCGGTTTCTTAATGCACGTTCTGACCGCTTGGATTCTCCTATATCGGTCAAGAAGGCCTGGTAAACAGCACCTGAACGCTCATTTTTCGTCATAACAGTATCCAGCCTTGCCCAGAACAGCATGTTGTCATGTCTGTGCATTTGCAGTTCAACGGTCTGCGGCTGACTCGTTTCAAAAAGCATCTTGTGGTGGCGGTAATATATGCCTTGGTCCTCTTTTACGATAAAACGAGTGAAAAGTTGGTTGAGCAGCTCGCTTCTATTCTTGCCCAATAGGTCGGCGGCTGTGAGGTTGGCCTTCAGAATGACCCCTTTTTCATTGACAACAAAATAGCCTATCGGCGCGAGATCATAAAGATCGAAATAGAGCTTTTGGGAAGTCTCCAGATCATCTTGCGCTACATTCAGCTCATCATTTTGCATTTCTAACTCGGCCCTATGCACCTCAACCTCACGAATTGTTTGATAGATTTCTTTGGCTAAGAAGTCTGTTGGTTCTTTTAACGACGGGATTATTCTCTGACAAAGCAGTTTTTCAGCCTTGTATCTCATTTTAGAGATGCTATCAAGTTGGTCATCCTTGATGTCCATGATATGTCTCCTTTTTTTGATTATTGAGCAGCATCCAATTTGCATTCTTTGATAGCGAATAACTTCTTCTTCTAAGTCGTTTTCTCCCTAGGGGGAGTCCTTATGCTTTTGTTATCCCCCTTTTTCCCCTCTTTAGAAAAGACGGTTTTATTAAACTCTTTTGATTTCTTTTACAAGATGGTAAATGATCCTGGCTACCTTATGAGCGTTTGCGGTTATTGCTTTCGAAACTCCATGGCGAGACCCCTTTAGACGGAAATAATTGCCCAAATATGATTTATTATTCCAAAGTCAATTTGCTAACAATTTCAGTGCATGGGCAAACCGGTTTGAGCCCGGTCTTGTTCCTGCGATAGGACTTTGTCCCTGCTTATCTTGGTTTTTTGGAAACAATCTAAGCCACGAACAGAAATATCCGACAGTACAAAATTTTGAAAGATCAGAACCAACTTCAGTTAAAAACACATGAGCAGTTGAAGTGAGCGACCTGTTTTCTTTGTTTCTTTTTCTGTTGTTTTGCCATCTCCAATATCTCTTTGATGTTGCGTTGGCTACTTTTGTTATTGGTACCCTGGATCGAAAACCTGAAAGATCAAATCAAGGGGTTGGGGTGAAGACTATCTAAAGAATAGAGTTCGCTTTTCAGGCTAATGAGCACGGTAGACTTTCCTGTTAGTTCTCACTTTTTCTAAAATTATTTGTCCACACATATCCTGTGTCTGCTTTAAAAATTCAAGAATCAGTTTATTGGAGATTTCTATATCTTTCAACATGCGATTGCCCGATAAGCACTTTCGTCTTTGTTGACATTGCTGCTGCCAAGGGCATATGATGGGGCAATTATATTGATTATCCAAGGAGTTGTCATGAAATGGAATCGGCGTGTCTGTGTCGTTATCGCTTTACTGGTGGTCTGTTGTGTGATCCTTTTCCTCGTTTTGTCGCAACTTAATGATTACCAGGATGACGGACAATTAAATCTTGTCGGTTTGAATTCCCCTGTGACCGTCATCCGGGACGATTCGGGCATTGCTTATATCCATGCCGAAAATATTGGTGACTTGTTATTTGCCCAAGGATTTGTCACGGCCCAGGACCGGCTGTTCCAGATGCAGACTACCCGGATGTATTATGAAGGGCGGATGAGCGAACTGGCAGGTGCCAAGGCCAGGGATCTGGATGTCCGTATGCGCACCATTGGCATTTCACGCATGGCGAATAAACAGGCCCGGATATTAAATCCTGCCTTGCGAAAACAGTTTCAGCACTATGTGGACGGCATAAATGCCTTTATAAAAAAATGTCCGGATGACCTTGCTTTGGAATTTAGCCTTGCCGGGATTAAACCGGATTTATGGCAGGTGGAAGACTGCCTCGGTGTTGTGTTTTATATGGGATATTCCACGGCAGCCAATCTGACCACGGAGATTGTTTCCCAGATGCTGCTGGATACGTTGGGGTATGAAAAAACCGCCTTGCTTTTACCTTTAAATATTAATGTGGACGATCCCGATGACAAGGGCATTATTGTCATGCCGCCCAAGGAGAATCTTGGGTTGGCTTTGCCGTTTGACCCCGGTCTTCTGTCCTATGCCGGGGACAGAACGTTGCGGGTGGGCAGTAACAATTGGGCCGTTGCCCCGGAAAAATCGGTCACCGGATCTGCGCTGATGGCCGGAGATCCTCACCTGGACCCAAGAATGCTGCCCGGGGTCTGGTATCCGGCTGGACTGATTTGTCCGGGTGTCAGGGCTGTTGGAGCCCAGATCCCCGGTATCCCGGGTATGGGGGTGGGGCGTACAGAGCACATTGCGTTGTCCGCAACCAACAATTATGGTGACATGGTGGACCTTTATATTGAGACCGTTGATCCGAAAAATCCGAATCATTATCTGGAAGGGAATAATTCCATTGCCTTTGGCCATATTAAAGAACGGTTGAAAATTAAAGATAAAAATTCACCCGGCGGCTTTCGAACACAAGATCTGGACATCCGGACCACCCGCAGGGGGGCTGTGGTGTCTGAGGTTCTTAAAGGGCTGGACAAAAATAACGTGTTTACGCTTAGATTTGCGCCGGTGGAGTCCATGACCCCTGATCTCGGATTGCTGGATGTCCTTACGGCAAAAAATGCCCATGATCTTTCCCAAACCATGCAAGGCCTGACCACGGCCTGTTTTAACTGGGTCTTTGCCGATAGTTCCGGAAATATCGGTCATCAGGCATCCGGGCGGATTCCTGTACGAAGAAACGGTGGCACGTTTCCCCATGTGGTCAAAGATAGCACAGACAACTGGCAGGGCTGGATTGCACCGGATCAGATGCCCGGGCAGATCAATCCGGAAAAAAAGTGGGTGGGTACCTGCAACAATAAAACAGTGGACACAGGCTTTCCCCAATACTATTCATCTTTTTTTGCGCCGTCATTTCGGTATGCGAGACTAAAAGAGCTCATGGCGGGCAAAGCCAAGCAGGCACCTTTGGATATGTGGCAGTATCAAAGGGATACAGGCAATGTCATGGCCCGCCACATCGCGCCTATTATGTCACGAATTTTTCTGGCGAACGGGGAGACAAAAGATCTTGGGCAGATTCTGGCGGATTGGGATTTTAAAGATGACCCCGAAAAGGCGGCACCTTTGATTTTTCAAACCATATACCGGTATTTTGCCTTGGCCGTGTTTGAGGATGACCTGGGGCCGCAAAAGGTTTTGACATTGCTGAATGCATGGTATTACTGGCAGGAGCGCCTTCTGCAGTTTGTACAGGCAGGTGAAAGTCTTTTTTTTGATGATATACGCACTGCCGATAAAACCGAAACCATGGCGGATCTTTTTATCCGGGCTGCACATGCCGCCCGAAAGGCGTTGTCCCAAAGCCTTGGTGGCAACCCTGCCCAGTGGCGCTGGGGGGATCTGCACACCCTTGAACTGGTTAATCCACTTTTTCGCAAAGGGAGACTCAAAAGCTTTTTCGGTACAGGGCCTATGCCCATGGGGGGATCCGGGGAAACCCTGTATCGGGGGTGGTATGATTTTGACGCTCCCTATGCGGTGACCCATTGCGCATCTCTGCGCTTTGTGGCGGATATGGGTGATGATGAAAAGCTAATGGCAGTGCTGCCGGGAGGGGTTGCGGGCCGAACCTTTCACCCTCATCAGAAAAATTTGATTAACGGTTTTATGGATGGACCTGTCCAGTATTGGTGGTTTTCAGATGCTGCCATTAAGGCCCATGCAAAAACTACGCTGACATTGATGCCGTAATTTCATTCACTAAAGCGTTACGGCTTTGTTTATCCAGAGCATATTGTAAAAGTAATCTGTTTTGGATACATTAAAAAATTATCTGTTGAGTGATTAGGCAATAGTGCCGGCAGTGATTCAAAGAAAATCTAATTATGAGGAGAAAAAGATGGATGCTAAAAAATTGACCGCTGTAATAACTTCGATTTGCGCACTTTTATTTTTAGGATTAGGGTCTGCCTATGCGGCAAATTCTACGAACAGCACGACCAAAAAGGAGGTTGTGACTGTCAAGGAAAAGACCAAATCGACAGATAAAAAGATCAAGTCAACAAAAAAGGAAGTAAAAACAAGTGTAACGAATAAGACCAAATCATCAACTGGAACTGCCGTTAAAAAAACTTCGGTAAACAATAAAATCAGCACTCAAAAGGGCTCATCAAGCAAAAAAGTGACCACAGCTGATAACAAGGTCAAAACAAATAATACACTGTCTAAGAACAACGGTATTTTAGAAAATAATAAAAAAGGAATAAGCTCAACGTCAAAAAAGCAGAGCAGCTCACTTACTAAAAAATTTAGCGGTAGAGTGAATATAAATAAAGGAACAGCTGAGGATTTACAGCAGATTTCGGGGATCGGACCTGTTAAGGCGAAGAGCATCATTGATTATCGCAAAAAGCATGGAAGCTTTAAAAGCGCACAAGATCTGCTTAACGTTAAAGGCATCGGTAAAGGGACCGTGGATAAGATTAAACAATATCTGGTCTTCTAATTTTGAGGAAGTTTTTGATGCATAAAAAAACGCCTGCCCGTTGCCGGGCAGGCGAAAAAAAGGAAAAGAACAATGCGTTTTATTGTTCTGCCCTTGACCTAACATTATTTTTATTTAAAATCAAATTCTTTTGACGTGACCGTGTCTTCCATGCGCCGAATTCGGCGGTCAATATTGTCAAATTTATTCTTAATCCGCTGGATGGCCGAGGATCTTGACCGGGTGTAGGACTGATAGAATTCTTCATCACTTGCATTTTCCAGCGGGATAACAGGCTCCGGCTTCAGTAAAAGTCCTGCGATAAAATAGAGGACGCCCACCGGCCAGAACCCAGTGAATAAAAACAGGGCAAGTACAATAATCCGGGTCCAGAATACCGAGAGGTTAAAGTGTTCCGCCAATCCCCGGCAAACACCTAATATAATGCCCCGCCTGGAGCGGTAAAAGCCCTCGGCTGCAGTCAGGCGGTCCATTCTCTGACGAAATCCGCCGGATCTTCCTTGGCCCCACATGGAACCACCTGAACAGTGATATCGATTTTTATGGTATCTCATTTTTTATCCTTTCAGATTTGTTGAAAACAGCCGTTATTGGTTTTGGTGCCCACGTTCGATGAGTATGGTTTCTAGGGCTTCAATCCGTTCTTCCATTTTGGGCAGGGCGTTGTATATGTCCTGGATCATTCTGGTCTCTTCGGTCCGGGTCTCCTTTTCATTTTTTGAAAGTCCTCCGGTTTTGGCCGCCCGGATACTGCCGATGATGATGATTCCTAAGATGACCAGGGCAAGTATTGACCCGCCGACTGTGATGATTGCAATAATTACGCTGCTCATATTCCTCCTTTGGTGTTGTCAAAATCAGGCTTAGGATTTTGTATCATCAATTGCTCCGGATTGGGAGGATTTCAATGCATTGAGTTCGTTTTCAATCTCCTCGTCGGCTGCCAGGTCATCAAAAGCGGTTTCAAGGCTGGAGCGTCTGCCGAAATCAACGAGATCGGCTTCGGCTTCCATACGCTCAATATGATTTTCCATCTCTTCGAATTTTTTGATCACTTCTGAACTGTCTGCCTTGCGGATTTCCTGTCTGGCCCGTTTTTTATGCTGGGCCCGGATATGCCGCTGAACCAGCATGCGCTGTTTTTCCCGGGCTGATTTCAGCTTGGTTTCAAGTTCCGTGATATCGTTTTTGTATTGATCCACCATAGTTGAAATGTCAACGAGTTCCGTTTCTACCACCTCCAGGCGCTGGCTGAATCTGCGTTTTTCCATCAGGGCCTGGCGGGCAAGATCGTCACGGCCTTTGGTTACTGCCAGTTCTGCTTTTTCATTCCAAAACGATTCTTTTTCCTGGGCCTCGTGGCCTAAACGTTCCACCTTTTTATGATTGGCAATGGCGCCGGCACAGGATGATTTCAGTTCGATCAGGGTGTCTTCCATTTCCCGGATCATGAGCTTGATCATTTTTTCAGGATCTTCGGCTTTGTCCAGCATGGCGTTAATGTTTGAAGATACGATATCTCTGAAGCGTGTAAAAATACCCATTTTTGTTCTCCTATTATGAGGTCCTTAAGTTTTTTTGTGCATCTGTTGTTATTGAGAGCAGAAAATGTGCCATAAGGTATTTGATTTGAGTTTGCATATAATTTCAAGCGCTTGGGTTTTTTTGCTGGGGTTTAATTGTGGTGAATATGGCCGCGATATGTTATATGATACTAAAATTTGGTTAATTTGGCCATTTGGGGAGAGGGGGAGAATTGTCATATACTGATTCCATGGACAACAGTACTGGGGCTGTAAACATGTCCGAGGCGCTGGGCCAGTCTGAAGCGTTTTTAAGTTTCCAGGAACAGATTTCCCGGGTCGCACCCATTGATCGACCTGTACTGATTTTAGGGGAGCGCGGCACGGGCAAGGAACTGGCTTCCGCACGGCTGCATTTTTTATCCCGACGCTGGCAGAAACCTTTTGTTACCTTGAACTGCGCGGCTTTAACCGCCACGTTGATCGAATCTGAGCTTTTCGGGTATGAAAAAGGGGCGTTTACCGGGGCCGGTACCCGCCGTATCGGGCGGTTTGAACAGGCTGACGGCGGGACCCTGTTTCTGGATGAGATCGGAAATATTCCCATGGAAGTTCAGGAGAAGATTCTTCGGGTGGTGGAATACGGTCAGTTTGAACGCGTGGGGGCGGTTCATCCTGTTCATACGGATGTCCGCATTGTGGGGGCCGCCAATGTGGACTTGGCTCAAATGGCCCGCGCCGGCCTTTTTAAACAGGACCTTTTGGATCGTCTCTCTTTTGAGGTGATTTACGTTCCCCCGCTACGTGTGCGGACAGGGGATGTCATGGTGCTTGCCAATCATTTTGCAGGACGCATGGCCTTTGAGTTAGGGGGTGATCAGGTGCCTGAATTTGGAAAAAAAGCGATTCAAGACCTTGAAGCCCATGCGTGGCCTGGAAATGTCCGGGAATTGAAAAATGTGGTAGAACGTGCGGTGTATAAGACAAACGGCCCGGTTATTACCCAGATAGATTTTTCACCCTTTATATCGCCATACGGGCCGATGCCCGGTTCTGGGACGCCGTCAATCGCACAGGCAGAAAAGTTAACAGCCACTTCATCTGCAAGGATAGCGTCAACCAAGGATACTGAAACGGTATGGGCGGAGCTGGCCGATCTACCATTGAAAAAGGCCGTACTCGCCCTTGAACGTTTCCGTTTGTCCCAGGCTTTAACCGCAGCCCGGTTTAACCAGAAACTGGCCGCAGCAAACCTTGGATTGTCCTATGACCAGTTCCGGGGGCTGAAAAAAAAGCATGGGATGTGATCCACCTTTCAGCTGTACGTTTTTTATAAGAAAGTCTGGGTAAGTTGCTCAGATCTTTCAAACTTTGTTGTGGGCTGTGCCTCGGTGCTGATATGTCAAGTCAGCCCGTGGCCGTTATATGAAACTTTCTGTAAACCACAGAGATGTTTCAATATTCGTTGTGGGCCGAACCACGGTCAAAGACCAAAGACGGCCCATGGCCGTTATATGAAAGAAACAATAAGTTACTAAGTTTCTTTCATGTTTTGTTGTGGGGCGCGCCTGGGTGTCGATAGACCAAGTCGGCCCATGGCCGTTAGTTAGTTGCGATTTTAGAGCCTTAACGAAGACCGTGTTTGGACGAAAAGTTGCCCAGATGCAAGGCGCAAACAAAGCTAAAACCGGAGCGTACTAATGTACGTGAGGATTTTAGGTTTGTGCAGCAACGCCGCAGGTGGGCGGCTTTTCGTTCAAACACTATTTTATTATGAATACCGGGCATTGCACCTTATGAAGCACCTGGTGTGCCACAGACCCAAGGAAAAGTCCTTCAAAATCACTCACCCCTCTGGACCCCATGACAACTAAATCTATTTTTTCTATGTTTACGACATTGTCAATATTCATTGCCGGGGAACCCTCCAGAATCCGGATTTCATATTCAACACCACTCTCTTTCAATAAATCTTCAAAAGGATTGATCAGTTCATCACAATTTTTTAAAATTTTATTGATGGCATTTTGAAAATGCGGTTCGGCCAGAACAACGGGAAACTTGGCGTGGCAGTGAAGCAAGACGATTTTTGAATCGAATTGCTTTGCCAATTCTATGGAATATTGGGTTGAGCGCATGGAGTGTTCTGAACCATCCACGGGGTTAAGGATTTTATTAAATTTCATATTTTCTCCTCTCTGGTCTCTGCCCGGCACGGGGTGGTTTTAATGTCCGGCCAAAGCCGATGTCTTATGAATTAAATCCATTGGGCGAAAACAGTCGGTCATCATTCCTGCAAGAAAAATAGAAAAAACAGAACCGATACGGGATCATATGTCATCATTATAAGATATATTTAGAGCAAAATAAATCGGTTTTAGTGATGTTTTGATAGATGCCTTGGGGCGGGCAATATTTAGATCTCTTTAAATCTATTTTTGATTGTATCCCTTAATTTGTCACAAGTATCTGATCGTGGTACAACACTAAAACTTATTGTAAATAAGCGGGTCTGCATGTTTATCATGGTCGGCCTCTATCAAAAAATGGAAAAATCGAATCACGGTCTTTTTTTGACTTCATATTTTTAGTTTAAGGGATTGAAAAATGAATGTATTGATTACCGGTGCAGCCGGGTTTATTGGGTCTGCGCTCTCGTTAAGGCTGTTAAATGACGGTCACCGTGTATGGGGTATTGATAATCTGAACGATTATTATGATGTGAATTTGAAAAAAGATCGGCTGGCGCGTTTGTCCGGGTATCCGGATTTCAAATTTATTCTCCTGGATCTATCGGACCGGCCTAACATGGCCAAGCTCTTTGAAGAGAATGCCTTTGACTGTGTGGTGAATCTGGCGGCCCAGGCAGGGGTGCGGTACAGCATTGAAAATCCGGCCTCCTATGTGGATTCCAATCTAGTGGGATTTGGCAATATTCTTGAGGGCTGCCGCCATGGCGGGGTCAAGCATCTTGTATTTGCGTCGTCAAGTTCAGTGTATGGGCTCAATACCCATATGCCTTTTTCGGTCCGCCATAATGTGGATCATCCGGTCAGCCTGTATGCGGCTTCCAAAAAAGCCAATGAGCTCATGGCGCATACTTACAGCTATCTGTATAATTTGCCGACAACAGGGTTGCGGTTTTTTACGGTGTATGGTCCCTGGGGGCGCCCTGATATGGCACTGTTTCTTTTCACCAAAGCCATGTTGGCGGATGAGCCCATCAAGGTGTTTAACAATGGTGAGATGAAGCGGGATTTTACCTATATTGACGATATTGTGGAAGGGGTGGTCCGGGTGATGAACAATATTCCTGAACCGGATTCTGCTTGGAGCGGCAAAAATCCCATTCCTTCAAGTTCGTGTGTACCTTATAGGATTTACAATATTGGTAATAATGAGCCTGTAGCGTTGATGGACTTTGTCCACGCCATTGAAGACGCCTTGGGGAAAAAAGCAAACATTGACTATCTGCCCATGCAGGCCGGTGATGTGCCCGCCACCTGGGCTGATGTGGATGATCTTATTGCCGATACCGGGTTTAAGCCTGAGACATCCGTACAACAGGGCATACAAAATTTTGTGGATTGGTATAGAAAATACTATGCTTGAAATGAAGCCCCACAGTTTTACTGCGGGGCTTTAAGCTATAACTTAAGGTTACTCCAAGGCCCGGGATACAATTTCATATAAATTTCGGGACAACTCTTTTTGTCCGGCCATGATTTCAAGTTGTTTTTTCATCATAGCCTGTCTGTTTTTATCATAGCGTTTCCATAAATTGAAACATGCACAAAGTCGTGCGGCGGTCTGGTGGTTGATTTTATCCAGCGTTAGTATCCGTTCGGCCACAAATTCATAGCCCTGACCGTCAGCCCTGTGAAAATGCATTGGGTTGGCCATGGCAAAGGCAAATATGAGGGCCCGGACCTTGTTGGGGTTGGCCATGGTAAAATCTTTGTGTGTTGTTAATTTTTTTACCTGGTCTAAGGTATCTTCAAGCTTGGACTGGGCCTGAACAGAAAACCATTTGTCGATTACCAGAGTACGGGCCTGCCATTTTTCATAAAACGCCCGGCATGCATTATCTCGCAATGCCGGATTCGTATGGCTCAGGATTTTGAAGGCGGCAAATTCATCTGTCATGTTGCCGGCGCTTTCAAACTGTTTTTCCACAAGGGTCTGGGTATCTTTATCAGCCAAGCAGCCCAGATAGGAAAGGCAAAGGTTTTTAAGGCTTCTGTCCGCCATTGCCGCACCGGAAATATCATCGGAATCAGCGGAGCTGCACAGTTCATATACGGCTTTCAATTCCGATGTCAGTTTTTCGGCCAGGGTGTGTTTCAAAAAGGTCCTGGCCTGGTGGATGGCCTCAACATCAATGATTTCAAAATGATCCTTGATTTCCGTTTCAAGGGGCAGGGCAAGGGCCTTGGAAAGAAAGGCTCTGTCTTTGTTATTATCCGCCAGAGCAGTGGAAAAGGCCTCGACAAGCCCTGGTGATACACTCATGGGGGTATTGGCCTGGATAGCTGTTACCAGGTTTTTTATCTCATTGATAAACAGGGTCTGGGCGGCGCGCCACTGGTTAAAGGGATCTGTATCCCGGGCCATGAGGAAGGCAAGGTCCTGATTTGAAAAATCCGTGGTCAGCCGAACGGGCGCGGTAAACTCCCTGAATACCGACGGGTAAGAATCGGCAGATACATTGTCAAATTCAAAGGTATGGGTTTCTTCTGTCAGTTCATACAACTTGTCTTGTTTGACCGTTTCACCGGCTTTGTTGATCAAAGAGATCCGAACAGGGATGTGAAAGGGCTTTTTCTCGGATTGATTTCTGTCCGGGGTTGTGGCCTGGGTAAACGTCAAAGACAGAGTTTCGGTTTTTTGATCATATTGGCGGGTCATGGAGACCGCCGGTGTACCGGACTGGGTGTACCACAAGAAAAACTGATCCAGATTGCGTCCGGACACTTCTGCCATGACGTCGACAAAATCCTCAAGGGTTACAGCCATACCGTCAAATTTTTCAAAGTAGAGATCCGTGCCTTTTCGGAACAGGTCCTGCCCTAAAAGCTGATAGATCATGCGGATCACTTCAGCCCCTTTTTCATACACGGTCATGGTATAAAAGTTATCCATTTTAATGTATGAATCCGGCCGCACCGGATGGGTCATGGGGCCGCTGTCCTCGGGAAACTGTGCCGCCATAAGGTTTTTCACATCACTGATGCGCTTCACCGGCCGTGAGTTCATGTCCGATGAAAATTCCTGGTCCCGGAAAACGGTGAGGCCTTCTTTAAGGCTGAGCTGGAACCAGTTTTTCAGGGTGATCCGGTTGCCGGTCCAGTTGTGGAAATATTCGTGGGCAATAACGCCCTGGATGCCCATAAAGTCATCGTCTGTGGCTGTTTGCGGATCTGCCAGTACATATTTGGCGTTAAATATGTTCAGTCCCTTGTTTTCCATGGCTCCGGCATTAAAGTCGTTGATGGCTACGATCTGGTACAGATCCAGATCATATTCCCGGCCAAACCGTTTTTCATCCCATGTCATGGCCTGCTTCAGGGACGTCATGGCATGGCTGCAAAGGGAGATGTTCTCTTTTTCCGAATAGATTTTAAGGGCCACATCCCTGCCGGATGCGGTGCTGAATCGATCCTCCAACACGGCAAGGTCCCCTGCCACCAAGGCGAAAAGATAGCACGGTTTTTTAAAGGGATCTTCCCAGACCGCAAAGTGCCGGTTGTTGTCAAGGTCTCCGGACTTTATAGGGTTGCCGTTGGATAGCAGTACGGGATAGCGGGTTTTATCCGCTATAATGGTGCAGGTAAAAGGCGCCATCACATCAGGCCGGTCAGGGTAGGGCGTGATATTTCGGAACCCTTGAGCTTCGCACTGGGTGCACAAAATAGAGCCCGAACGGTATAAGCCTTCTAACGCTGTATTTTCATCGGGCTTGAGAATGTTGGTGATCTCAAGCTCAAAAACATCCGGGGTGGCGACAAGGGTAAAGGTTTCATCATCGCTTTTGTATTCTCCCGGTAAAAGCACCATGTCCCCGGCAACCACGGAAACAATATCAAATTTTCCTTTGTTCAGCACTAAAGGGGTTGTCTCATCTGACCAGGCCGGATCTTTTCTCATTTTGAGTTTGGATGTCACCCGGGTATGGTCTTCCCGGATGTCAAAGATCAGGTCTGTGTGGTCAACAATGAATTCAAAAGGCCGATAGTCTTTTAACTGTATTTTTTTGTGTTCATTCATAATACAAGTTAAAATACAACCGGCCTGCAGCCATGTCAATTAAGGGATCTATAAATTGCGGTTATGCCATAGCCAGCACTTCCGCGACTAATTTTTCAATTCCCTTTGCGATGTCTTTAATGTTAGGCCCAAGCATGTATGCCGGCGTTGTTACAATTTTTTTGCCTTTGTCAGTATGTATCTGATCAACGGCACATGATATGTGTTTACCGCCCATTTGCTCAATGGCGTCTGCGGTACCCTGATCATTTCCTATGGTGACTTCCGGCTGTTTGTCTGCAAGGGCCTTTGTTAATGTTGCAGGCGCAATACAAAGGGCACCGACAGGTTTGTTCGCATTAATGACTTCGGTTATGATTCTTTGGACCTCCGGATGAACCTGAGCCTGGGGGCCGTTAATTGCAAAATCACTTAAATTCTTGGCTGCACCAAACCCGCCCGGTATGATGAGCGCATCCATATCACTTGCTTGAACATCTTTAAGATCCTTGATGTCTCCACGGGCAATCCGGGCAGATTCTACCAGAACATTTCTTTTTTCAGACGCTTCTGACCCTGCTAAATGATCAATGACGTGATATTGTTCCATGTTCGGTGCCATGCAGATAATCTGTGCACCGGCTTGGTCCAAATACAGCATGGTCAAGACGGCTTCATGAATTTCAGAACCATCATATACGCCACATCCTGCCAATAATACGCCTACTTTTTTACCCATAGTATACCCTCCAACTTAAATGTTTCAAATGTTCGTTTTTGATTAATTCTGCTGAAAAATTATGTGTTCACCGAATAGAACAGATGTGAACAAGCAATTATGTGGTTGTTTTTTTATTAAAAATAGCCGAAAACATCGTATCTATTTTCCCCTATCAGAAAGAAATTCAGTTGACAAGCAATTTATGAAGCGATAGAGAATTTTTCTATCGGTATAAGATACTGACAGTCGGTTTTTTCAGTAAAAGAGTTAGATTGACATCAACAATATGATTAATTACCATTGCAACAGTTTCAGGATTCATTGTCTGGCAGCATTCAATTAATTCACATTCAATTTGGCCGGGACCTAAAATGACTGAGTCCGGTTTGGCAAAAAAATGAAAGGCAACACAAAATAAATGAAATTAACGATTATCGGAACCGGATACGTAGGTCTGGTCACGGGTGCCTGTTTTTCTGAAATGGGAAGTCATGTGACTTGTGTGGACATAGACCAGGAAAAAATAGATAATTTGAAAAAAGGGATACTTCCCATTTATGAACCGGGGCTTGAGTCCATAGTCCTTAGCAATCATAAGGAAGGTACCCTTGAATTTACCACCAGTCTGGCCCAGGCTGCAAAGGACTGTAATGTTTTTTTTATTGCTGTGGGGACCCCGCCCGGGGAGGACGGCTCTGCTGATCTGAAGTATGTGCTGGAAGTGGCCCGGCAGATCGGGTCTGTCATTGATGGTTACGCCGTGATTGTGGATAAATCCACGGTGCCCGTGGGCACCGCAGACAAGGTGCGGGCGGAGGTGAGCAAAGCGCTTGCGGCCCGGGGGGCAAGTATTGAATTTGATGTGGTCTCAAATCCCGAATTTCTTAAAGAAGGTGCGGCGGTTAATGATTTTCTGAAGCCGGACCGGATTATTGTGGGCGCGGATTCTGCCCAGGCTGCGAAGCTGATGCGCAGGTTGTATGCGCCTTTTTCAAGAAATCGGGATAAAATGTTGTTCATGAATGTCAAAGATGCTGAAATGACAAAATATGCGGCCAACTCCATGTTGGCCACAAAGATTTCTTTCATGAATGAGATCTCTAATCTGTGCGAACGCTTGGGTGTGGATGTAGAGAATGTGCGCAAGGGAATCGGTTCGGATTCACGCATTGGGTATTCATTTATTTACCCTGGGTGCGGATACGGCGGTTCGTGTTTTCCCAAAGATGTCAAGGCGCTTGTAAAAACCGGTCGGGATGCGGGGTTTTCACCTACTTTACTGGAGGCGGTGGAAGAGAGAAACAACCGCCAAAAACAGGTTCTTGGAGATAAAGTAATCAATAGATTCGGCCGGGATTTAACCGGCCGGGTGTTCGGTATCTGGGGGCTGGCTTTTAAACCCGGCACAGATGATATGCGTGAAGCGTCTTCCCGTGTGTTGATTAACACCCTTGTGGGAGCAGGGGCCCGGGTGACTGTCTATGACCCTGTAGCTATGGCGCAGGCCAAAAAGGAGATTCCGGTAAATGAGCAGGAAAAGATTCGTTTTGCCCAAGACCAATATTCTGCCCTGGACGGCACCGATGCCTGTATTTTGGTCACCGAATGGAAGGCCTTCAGACAACCGGATTTTAAGAAGATGGCATCCCTTATGAAAAAACAGGTCATTTTTGACGGTCGAAACCAGTATGATCCTGACGAAATCAAAGAAGCCGGGTTTGAGTATCACGGTATTGGACGGGAACTGGAATAGTCTTTTTTTTCTTTTAATGGCCGCATGTTAAAATGATTTGAAATTTCTGATTGTTTTATGATAATGTAGTAATATCATTGTCTTATAAGTATTCTTATCAAAAGGAGGCATTCATGCGATTGGTTACCCGATCCGACTTTGATGGCCTTGGCTGTGCGGCCATTCTCAAAGAAGAAGGGGTTGTTGATGACATTAAGTTTGTCCACCCCAAGGATATTCAGGATGGTAGAATTGAAATAACTTGCGACGATATTTTGGCGAACATTCCTTTTGTTCCCGATTGCGGGCTTTGGTTCGATCACCACTCCAGCGAACAGGAACGTAAGGCATTCGGTGATTTTAAAGGGCACAGTGATCCTTCTGTGCCAAGTGCTGCCCGGGTTATTTACGAATATTATGGTGGTTTGGCTCATTTTAATAACGCACACCTTGATGATCTGATCCGTGCCGTTGATAAAGCAGATGCTGCCCAGTTTACAAAAGAAGAGATTCTCAATCCCGAAGGCTGGGTCCTTTTGTCTTTTATCATGGATCCCCGTACCGGCCTTGGACGTTACAAAGATTACCGCATCAGCAATTATGCCTTGATGATGGACATGATTGATTACTGCCGAAACATGACCGACAAGGAGATTCTGGAGATTCCCGATATCCGGGAACGCATCGTACGTTACTTTGAACAGGATAAATTATTCCGCCGGATGCTCCTTGACAACAGCCGCATGGAGGGAAATGTCGTTGTTCTTAACCTACGAAACCAGGATGAAATTTACACCGGCAACCGGTTTTTGATATACAGCCTGTTTCCCGATGCGAACATCTCCTTGCAGATTATGTGGGGTTTCCAGCGCCAAAATATCGTAATCACGTGCGGTTACAGTATTATCAACAAGACTGCCAAAGCCGATGTGGGATCTTTGATGCTTAAGTATGGCGGCGGCGGGCACAAACGCGTGGGAACCTGCCAGGTTCCCATCGATAAAGCAGACGATATTATTAAGGAAATTCTTTCAGCGCTCAATTAAGGAAACAGGATCTGTTTTATAGGTAAAATTCCCAGGTTTTCGTTTTTAAACTACATTAAGACAGACTTGCCTGGTTCACCTGGTATTTCTCTGACATAGCGCGGGACTGCATATCCCGGCAATCGTGTCCTCAGTTTTGTTATCAGGTCACATCCTTTTTTTGTGGATACTTCAAAATGCGTCGCGCCTGCAACCCGGTCAAGCTGGTGGAGATAATATGGTATGACCCCTAAATCGATAAGGCGTTCGAAAAGTTCTGCCAGGATAGACGGCGTGTCATTTATCTGTCGTAACAGTACGGTTTGACTCAATAAAACTCCCCCGGAGTCAATTAAATTTTCTATTGAACGGCACACATCCGAATCAAGTTCATTGGGGTGATTTACGTGTAAAACAATAATTATTTTAGCTGTCTTGCGGCCAGTGCGTTTATTGTTACCAAGAAAGCGAATCAGATTTTCAGTCATCCGCTGGGGAATAATGACCGGCATCCTGGTGTGAATTCTTATTCTTGTTATACTTGGGATTTGGTCAAGGTGGAGAATTAGATCTTCAAGCTGCCTGTCGCCTAACATCAGCGGGTCTCCGCCGCTGAGGATTGCTTCGTGGATTGTGGGATCTTTTTCAAATCGAGCGGCAATCGTTTTCGGATTGATAAAAAAACCGCCTGAAATAGTTGTATCCTCTACTTCTGGAAGGTGCATATGCCGCCTGAAGCAGAAACGGCAGTGGGTGCTACACCTCTTGCCCGTTACGATAAGAGAGCGGCCGTGGTATTTTGATAAGGTGCCTTCAGGGCTTAAGTGCCCATTCTCACCAACAGGGTCAGTTGTAAACCCCGGACTTTTGATTGATTCTTCCTTTCTGGGAAGGACTTGAAGTAAAAGCGGGTCCAGGGGGGATTTCGGCCTGATGCGTCGTAAAAACGGTTCAGGTACAAGCATTGGAAAATGCGGGTTTAAATCCACGTTTTCGTCTGAAATTCCTAATCGTCTGCATAGTTCAGCAGGGTCTCGCACAGCCTCGGCAAAAATTTTTTTCCACAGGGGCAAACGGTTTTCCTTTTAAAAGCAACTCTATGTAAGCCACAGCAATGTTTCAATATTCGTTGTGGGCCGAACCACGGTCAAAGACCAAAGACGGTCCGTGACCGTTTTATATAAAAATACAAAAAGCCACTGTGATTACAGCAGCTCTTTTTAAATGGCGGAGAGGCGGGGATTCGAACCCCGGGTACCCGGTTAGGATACACACGCTTTCCAGGCGTGCACCTTCAGCCAACTCGGTCACCTCTCCGAAAGACCCAAGCAAAATAGTATCTTTTAGTCAGCATGTCAAGGGCAAATATGTTCTGGCAACATGTTCATATTAGCGATGCTGTCGACAGACAGGTAAATGGGCGGCAGAATACGTCTTTGGGGGGTTATATCTTTGCGTCCTGAAAAAATGATACGCTTGGGTGCTTTTTTTTGTCCGGTATGGATATAGCGAATCCATTCTGGATAGATCGATGTTGCCTGCACAGCCTGTTCGATATCCGGCAGACGTTCGGATGGAAAAATTATCATAAATCGGCCCTTGTGCCTGAGCAGGGTTTCTGCCTTTTCGGCAAGAATTTTAAGATCCATGGTAATCTCATGGCGGGCAATGGCTTTTTGAAGATCCGGATTTAATCTTCCGGTATTCCTTTTTTTATAGGGCGGGTTTGACAGGATCAGATCAAACGGTTTGTTTGAGGGTTTAAGATGAATATGCTTAATATCCTCATTAATAATAGACACCGTTTGTTCCAGTTTGTTGTTGATGATGTTTTTCTGTGCAATTTCAGCAAGGTTGGTTTGAATTTCAACGCCGGTAATACAGGTTTGAGGAAAGCAATATCCTAGGATAACAGAAATAATACCGCAGCCGCATCCTACGTCAAGGATACGATCTCTACAGCTAAAGAGGCTGACCTGGTTGCACAGCACAAAGGGGTCCATGCTGTAGCGGTAGCCCTTTTGGGGTTGCAAAAGAGATAATTTGCCCCCAAAAAGATGATCAGTAGTGTATTTCTCCAATTTTAAACCGTAGGTGTGTAATTAAGGGAGTGTTCAGTTTCGCATTCAGGTTGGCAACCATCTCTTTTTCAAGGAATTTAAGTTGGTGTATCCATGCCGAACTTGATACCGTTACCTGCAGAAGACCGTTTTTAAATGCGCAGGGTTTGGCGTTCTGGGCAATGGAGCTTCCTAACGCCGAATCCCATATGTCCCATATCTGAGAGATTTGTGTCTCCTGTGGGGGGCTGTATTTTGGCAATGCCTTTGCCAGTATGTCACTGATATGAGTCAAGTGACTTGTATCTGTTTTTTTGGGAGTCATGTTCCATTTCCAATTGATATTTTAAGATTCGATAATGTCATAACATAATATCATGAAGATAGGAAATCCGGGGAAGGCCCAAACCTATTGTGGAGGTTTCTAATATCTTTTGTTGCAGGAGGGTGGCAACTAAACACCCACGGGCTGACCTGACCTATCAGCCGTTAGGCCCAGCTCACAACGAAGATTGAAAGATCTGTGTAGGTTACACAGACTTTCTTATAAAAATATTGCCTTTTAGCCTTGATTCTTATAATTAGAGTGATATTTTGCCTATAAAAAATATTCAAGCGCACAGATGGATACAATGATTATTATCAAACTAGTCGTTCATTAACAGGATGTAATTTTATGAATTGGGATTGGGAAAAGCTTCGAGAAAATCAGAAAAAATATGAACAAAAACAAGGTGGCGGAGGGCCTGGAATGCCTACACCGCCTCAGATGGATGACCTGCTAAACAAATTTAAAGGGTTTAAGTTTTCCGGTATCATCTTTGTTGGACTCATTATCCTTGCTTTGCTGATTGGCGTTTCCACCGTGTTTACCATTGGTCGAAGTGAAGTCGGGGTGATTCAGCGTTTCGGAAAGTATGATCGTCTGGCTCAGCCCGGTCTGAATTTCAAGATGCCGGCAGGTATAGAAAAAGTAACCAAGGTGAATGTCAGGCAGGTTGAAACAGAAGAGTTTGGTTTTAAAACATACAATGGCGCCGGATCATCTCGTTTGTCTGCGGAATCTTCCAGACAAGAGGCTTCTTTAATGCTTACCGGCGATCTTAATGTTGCCGTTGTTCCCTGGATTGTCCAGTATCGTCGATCTGATCCAAGGGCTTATCTTTTTAATGTAAAGGATGTCAGGTCTCTGTTAAGGCATATGTCCGAAGCAACCATGAGAATTGTTGTGGGAGACAGGAGTATTAATGAAGTTATTTCAAGTCGTGCGGAAATTGCCAGTGCAGCCAAGGAAATGCTTCAAAAGGAAATGGATAATGCACAGGCTGGTATCAGTATCGTTAATATTGAGATGAAAAAGACAAATGTGCCGGAACCGGTACAAGCCTCTTTTAATGAGGTAAACCAGGCCATTCAGAAGAAAGAACAGACCATATATAAGGCCCGGGAAGAGTATAACAAGGCGATTCCCCTGGCCCGGGGCGAAGCAAAACGTGTGATCAAGGACGCTGAGGGGTATGCCATTGACCGGGTTAATCGTGCCCAGGGTGATGCTGCTAAATTCAAGGCTATTTATGATGAATATGTCCAGGCAAAGGATGTTACCCGCAAACGAATGTATTTAGAATCCATGCTTGAGGTTCTGCCCAAACTGGAAAATAAATATATTATCGATTCAGATCAGAAGAATTTGCTGCCGTTTGTTAATATGGGATCTAAATTATCAGATCAAACCCTTCAGAAAGGTGAATAGATATGGAAGATACAAATAAAGATATGGGAAGGGTGGGTTTTGTTTTGCTGGCAATTGCAGTCGTTGCAGCGCTGGTTTTGTATAATTCTGCTTATGTAATAGATGAAACTGAACAGGTAGTTATTACGCAGTTCGGGCGTATTGTTGGTGATGCGAAAACAACACCGGGGTTGAAGTTTAAAATTCCATTTATCCAGAAGGTGAATTATTTCCCCAAAATTTTACTGGAGTGGGACGGGGATCCAGGACAGATTCCTACAAAAGACAAAACATATATCTGGGTGGATACCTTTGCCCGGTGGCGGATCAGCGACCCTATTGTCTATTTTCAGACGGTAAAAGATGAATTTTCTGCGCTGAAGCGACTGGATGATATTATTGATCCGGCCATGCGTGATTTGATTTCCGCATACCCACTTGTGGAAAGTGTACGGAACACAGATCGCCCCATGGATACGTTTGATGCCATTCAAGGGTTGGAAGCCAAGGAAGGTGAGGACTCCCCAAAACGCAAAGTTCGCTACCGTGTGGATTTGGGTCGGGCTGAAATTGCCCGTCAGATAGAAAAACAGGCTGGAGAGAAGTTAGCCGATTTCGGGATCCAGGTGGAAGATGTTAAGATTAAGAGAATTAATTATATCGACAGTGTGCGCAGTTCTGTGTATGACCGGATGATTGCCGAAAGAAATCAAATTGCGGAAAAATTCAGGGCAGAGGGTCAAGGTGAAGCCAGTAATATCAGAGGTGAGAAAGAAAGGGAGTTGCAGGTAATAAAGTCCCAAGCGTATAAGCAGGCCCAAGAGATAAAGGGTAAGGCCGATGCCCAGGCAACACGAATCTATGCTGCCGCTTACGGACAGGATCCTGAATTCTATGCGTTTGTAAAGACCATGGATCTATATCAAAAAACGCTTGAAACGGATAGCACCGTGATCTTGTCAACAGATTCCGAGTTGATGAAGTATTTTAAGAAAAGTTCAGATTAAACGATGTGTTGGATTTGAATATGTGGGATATGAGTATTGAGCTGAGTTGAAGCAACTCAATACTCCCCACGGGCTTGGGAAAGAAAAGGGTGAGTCCTGTTTCTTTAGAACCTATTTTTTCTTTCTTTGATGCCTGGTTTTGGCAAGGAGCTTTCTATGTTTATGCTTGCGCATTTTTTTTCGTCTCTTTTTTATAACGCTGCCCAAAAAAATCACCTCCTTTTAAATCAGTAAACTGTCATTTGATTTGCTAAATTTTGACTATAGCATAGTTTTGAATCAAGTGTCCATTATTTTGTTGTATGGAGCAGGCGTTTAGATGACACGATTTTTTAATGAAAGTGAACTTGAACAGGTGGCAACCGCAGCGTTGCGGGCTGAGGAAATGGTGTATAATTATTTTAAATTATCCTCCTCCCAATGGCTTAAAAACAGGTATGATATCAAAACTGCCAGGGATTTGCTCCCCCATGAGCGTGTGGAGGGCCCTTTTGCTCAAGTACTTAAATATGAAGGCCGGCGGCAGGAACTATCGCTGGGCTCTTCGGTTTTTAGTCTTTATCATGTCTGTATTCAGGATCCGGCAATTATTTTATGTGTTGAAGAACAGCCCCAGATTGGTCTGGTCCCGTTCCTTTTGTACATCCTGGTTCATGAGCTTGTTCACGTGGTGCGGTTTGCCCGGTTCGAACATCGCTATGAAAACGCCTGTGAAGCAGAGGTGACCCTGGAAGAAGAAAAAAAAGTACATGGTATTAGCCGTGATATTATAGCCTCTCAATCCGTGTCAGGTATGCTACAAGTTTTTGAATTTTATGGACAATGGTATAGATGAGGCCAAATAAGAAGATCTTTAAAAATTTTAATAACCCATCCTTGACAAGGAAAAAAGACTTATTATTTTAGTTTTGTTTTTCAAGCAAGGAGTCCCGCAAAATAGGCGGTTTCAGCAATTTAGAGGAAGGAAAAACAAAAATGCCGGTTTACGAGTACCAATGCAGCGGGTGCGGACATATAGAAGAGGTTTTTCAAAAAATTTCGGAGTCCCCCCTGGAAGTTTGTCCCAGGTGCAATGGTAGCCTAAAAAAAATTATTTCCCAAAGCACCTTTCATCTCAAAGGATCCGGGTGGTATGTAACGGATTACGGCGGAACCAACAGCGGTTCTAAGCCCAAAGAACAGTCATCAGCAAAATCAGAAAAGCCGGCTCCTAAATCAGATTCCAAGTAGATGGCGATCTGTATAAAGAGCTGACTTACATTCAAAATAAAATTTAATGCTCAACTTTTAATATTAAAGGAGAATTGTATCATGAGTTTCAGACCATTGAGCGACAGAATTCTTGTTGAACGTGTTGAAGAAAGTGAAAAAACCAAGGGTGGTATCATCATCCCGGATACAGCAAAGGAAAAACCCGCTGAAGGTAAAGTCGTTGCAACTGGTAACGGACGCATGGGAGAAGATGGAAAGCTTCTTCCCATGGACGTAAAAGTTGGTGATCGCGTATTGTTTAGTAAGTATGGCGGCACGGAAGTCAAAATTGAAGGCGTTGATTATCTGATTATGCGCCAGGATGATGTACTCGGCGTTGTTGACTAATATTTGTACAACCCCTGAAACTTAAATTTTTATTTCAGGGTGTCAGGCTTGAATTAATATATACTTCAATTTAATGAAATAAATCGACGGAGATAAAATACGATGGCTAAAGAAATTAAGTATGATGCCAAAGCACGTGAAGCAATGCTCAAGGGCGTCCAGGCACTTGCCGACGCAGTAACGGTTACCCTTGGTCCCAAGGGAAGAAACGTTGTAATTGATAAATCCTGGGGATCTCCCAATGTTACCAAAGACGGCGTCACCGTTGCCAAAGAGATTGATCTTGAAGATAAGTTTGAAAACATGGGCGCTCAGATGGTTAAAGAAGTCTCTTCAAAAACATCTGATATGGCCGGTGACGGTACCACTACGGCCACCGTTCTTGCTCGGGCCATTTACGAAGAGGGTCAACGGCTGGTTGTTGCCGGTAACAACCCCATGGGAATTAAAAGAGGTATTGACAAGGCGGTTACCAAAATCATTGAAGGTCTTGGAGAGCTTGCCAAACCCACCAAGGACCAGAATGAAATCGCCCAGGTCGGCACTATTTCCGCCAACAATGATGAAACCATTGGCAATATCATTGCCGAAGCCATGGATAAAGTAGGCAAAGAGGGTGTTATCACCGTTGAAGAAGCCAAATCCATGGATACCACCCTTGATGTTGTTGAAGGTATGCAGTTTGACCGCGGATATCTTTCCCCCTATTTCGCAACCGATACCGAAAAAATGGTTGCAGCCCTGGAAAATCCTTTTGTCCTGATCTGCGATAAAAAAGTCTCTTCCATGAAAGACCTGCTTCCTGTGCTTGAAGAAATTGCAAAAACAGGAAAACCCCTTGTCATTGTTGCAGAAGACGTAGAAGGTGAAGCCCTGGCTACGCTGGTTGTGAACAAGCTGCGTGGTACCCTGAATGTGGCTGCGGTTAAAGCTCCTGGATTCGGCGATAGAAGAAAAGCAATGCTTGAAGATATTGCCATCCTCACCGGTGGTCAGGTTGTATCCGAAGATATCGGTATCAAACTGGAAAATATTACGCTTCAGGATCTTGGCCAGGCCAAGTCCATCTCCATCGACAAAGACAATACCACTATTGTTGACGGTGCCGGATCCAGAGAAGCCCTTGAAGGCCGCGTAAAACAGATTCGTGCCCAGATTGATGAAACTTCTTCTGATTATGATCGTGAAAAATTGCAAGAACGTTTGGCCAAACTGGTTGGCGGTGTGGCTGTAATCAATGTCGGTGCTGCCACTGAAACCGAAATGAAAGAAAAGAAAGCCCGCGTTGAAGATGCATTGAATGCAACCCGTGCAGCTGTTGAGGAAGGTATCGTGCCTGGCGGCGGCGTGGCATTGGTTAGATGCATTCCTTCCCTTGATTCACTTGACGTGGACGGTGAAGAAAAATTAGGTGTTCAGGTGATTGCCAAGGCCATTGAGTGGCCCCTGCGCAAAATTGCGGACAATGCAGGCGTCGAAGGGTCTGTTGTCATCAATAAAGTTAAAGAAGGTAGTGGCGCATTTGGATACAACGCCAGAACCGACGTATATGAAGACCTTATCGAAGCCGGCGTTATTGATCCTAAGAAAGTGGTTCGTTATGCCCTTCAGAATGCAGCCTCTGTTGCCTCTGTTATGCTGACTACCGAAGCCATGATTGCTGAAAAACCTGAAGAGAATGCAGGTGGCGGCATGCCTGGCGGAATGCCCGGTGGAATGGGCGGCGGCATGGGCGGCGGCATGCCCGGTATGATGTAATAAATCCTGTGACATCATTGGCGGGTTCACCCGCTTATGATGGGATTTGGTGATATTAAGCCCCTTTGTTTTAAGCAAAGGGGCTTTTTTTTATTGACGTAATGTCGATGATCGCATATGTATGATTAGCTAAACTTTAAACCTTGTGTTTGGGCTGAAAGCTGACCCGATGCAAGGTGCAGAAAGATGAGCAAGCTTTTCGTTACCAGGTTTGTAAATGCTTCTGCAACGCCGCAGATGGGTGACTTTCCGCCCGAACACCTTATAGATTTATGTCTTCTTATCTGTTATGTTTTCCCAAGTGCCAACATAGTTTAAGGAAAAATTATGACCACTGAATCAGTCGGCCTGTTATATATGCTTACCAATGCCGGGCCCGTTGTAAAGTTTATCATGTTGTTGTTGCTGTTTTTTTCTATTATCTCCTGGTCGATCATATTCATAAAATTTCGGTATGTGAGAAACGCGTTTAGGGATTCGGCTGATTTTACCGAAGTGTTCTGGCAGTGCCGGACGCTGGCCGACGCTTTTTCCAAAGCCAAGGCGCTTCGTTCAGGTCCCCTGGCCCGGATTTTTATTGCCGCTTACATGGAAGCTTCAAGAACTGAAAGCAAAGAGAACCTTGCAGCAAGGAAGAATACCGGATCAACCTTTCAGGCCATGGGCAGTGTTAAACGCACCCTTAATCGGGCCATTAATGTGGAAAATCGGCGATTGACTCAGTTGGTGTCTTTTCTTGCAACAGCCGGCAATACCGCTCCTTTTATCGGTCTGTTTGGTACGGTATGGGGTATCATGAGCACTTTTCAGGGGATCGGGCTCTCCGGGTCTGCCAGCCTTGCCGTTGTTGCACCCGGTATTTCCGAAGCCCTTGTGGCCACTGCAGCTGGGCTTGCTGTGGCAATACCATCGGTTATCGCATACAATTATTTTAATGATCGCATACGGGTTTTGAATTCAGAACTTCAAAGTTTCTCATCAGATCTTTTGAATATTATTGAACGAGATGTTCTTAGAAAGCTGGAGGCCTAAATGCAGCTTGGATCAGGAAATGACCCCTTGATGTCCGAAATCAACGTAACGCCGTTTGTGGATGTCATGCTGGTTTTATTGATAATTTTTATGGTCACGGCACCCATGATGGTTCAGGGAGTCGACGTTGATTTGCCCACAGCAACCTCCCAATCATTGCCTACGGATGAACAGAATTTGATTATCTCCATTGATGCTGACATGAAAGTGTATATTAACGATCAGGAGATCAGTGCAGCGTTCCTGGCAGAAAAGCTTGAAGCGGTCATGGAGAATCTGGATAAGAAAAATGTTTACCTTAAGGCAGATAAAAAGGTCCCTTATGGTGTCGTGGTCAATATTATGTCACAGATAAAAACAGCTGGTGTTACCAGCCTTGGTATGATCACCTTGCCCGAAGATGAAAATCAGGCTGGTTAATGACGTCAGATGAATATCCGGTCTCAAATCCAAAACAGGCGAAACATTATCAGTGAGCCCCAGAGCATCAGTTATAGAAGATTTTGTCTGGTTTGCTTGATATCTTTTATTTGCCACGCACTTTTTTTTATCAGCTTGTTTTTTTTTAATGATTTTCAGTTTTCTGCACCTAAACCCAAGGTTGTGACTGTGGATCTGGTCGCGTTTGCGCCCGGGCCTGCCAATGCCCAAACTGCCCAAAAATCATCAATTCCGGCTGAACCGCCGTCGAACAACACAGAAACCGTGAACCTTGACGCAGTTTCACAAATTTCAAGCCAGCCCGATGAGCCCAACGAACCTGAGATCCCAATAATAAAACCCGATGTCAGCTTGAAATCAAAGCCCCGTAATCTAAAAGATCTGATTGCAGACAGAAAAAAGAAGCCACCCAAAAAAAAGCCGCCAAAAGAAAATCTTGTTGAAAAGAAAAAGAAGCAAGACGCAATCGCCAAGAAAAAGTTAGAACAAGATCTGGCGAAAGCTAAAAAGGCACAGGCTGAAAAGCGTGAAAAACAGAAGCAAGCCCAGCTTAAAAACGCCCTGGAACGAATGAAGGCTTCTGTTGCCTCAAAAGAAAACGGTGCCCTCGGCCAAAATTTCAACGGCAATGGGAGTGCGGGAGTTGCCGGTGGCGGAGGTGCTGGAGAAGCCAGTCCTTTGACTCTGTATCAGATGGTTATCAAGTCTGCCATTGAACAAAATTGGGTGTTCAATGATGCCATGGCCGGACTGAATCAGGATCTTGAAGTACGAATTTTTATAAAAATATTGAAAAACGGTGATATCCGGGATATTTCATTTGAAACCCGGTCTGGAAACAATTATCTGGATGAATCTGCTAAAAAGGCTGTACAGAGGGCCAATCCCCTTCCGAAATTGCCCAAGGGGATGTTTTCTTACGAGTTGGTACTTGGCTTTTCACCCCGGGGCCTTAAGTAATTTTATACATAAATAGGTGGTTATATGATGCAAGGCAAATATTTTCATGTGCTGTACAAGTCAGTCTGGATATGGGCAATCATAATTCTTATTTCAGCCCAGGCCCATGCAAAGGATTATGATTATATCAGTATTTCAAACCCGTTTTTAAATAAAACGCCTGTCGCGGTGACGTCGTTTAAGAATTTTAATGGCCATGAGGCTGAGGTTGCTGCAGGCACTAAGGCTGAACAGATCCTTAAGGCCGGGCTTGATTTTACAGGTTATTTAAAAATTATGAACCCAACGGCCTTTTTAGCTGATCCTGCAAAATCAGGCATCCAACTGGGTCAGATAAATTTTAAGAACTGGACCAGTATCGGCGCTGAACTTCTGGTTACAGGTGGCGTTGAAGAACTTGAGGGTCAGGTAAAATTGCAGCTTCGCCTCATGGATACCTTTAATACAAAGCTTTTGGTTGGAAAAGTATACAGTGGGTCGGTTACCCAGATCCGTGCCATGGTTCATCGGTTTTGTGCGGAAGTGGCCAAAGCGTTGACTGGAAATTTTGGGGTTTTTGGATCCAAAATTGCTTTTGTCTCCACCGTAAATGGAAATAAAGAGATCTATTCTTGCGATTTTGACGGATTTAATCCCCGACAGATCACCTATCATAAAAGTATTTCATTGTCTCCGGCATGGTCCCATGACGGCCGGTGGATAGCTTATGTTTCATATGCCAAGGGAAAACCTGATATTTTTATAAAAAATCTCAAAGATAACCTGGGCGCCATTGTAAATTATAAAGGAATTAATATTTCTCCGGACTGGATGCCTGGGAAACTTAATCTTGCGGCAACGCTAAGTTTTTCAGGGGGTCAACAAATATATTTGTTGACCCGTAAAGGAGAAATTATTAAAAGAGTGACCAAGAGTTGGGGATCCAATGTGTCGCCTAAATTTTCCCCGGACGGAAAAAAGATCGCCTTTACCTCATCCAGGTCCGGAAATCCACAGATTTATATTCAGGGGCTGGATTCGGAAGATGCCCGGCGTGTAACATTCTCGGGAAAATACAATACCAGTCCGGCCTGGTCCCCGGACGGAAAAAAAATTGCTTATGTGGGAATTGAAAAAAATAAAATCAATATTTTTGTTGTATCTGTTGATCCGCATATTGGTAATCCCATGCAATTGACCGCAGCACAGGGTGATAACGAAGATCCATGCTGGTCTCCGGACGGCAGCCTGATTGTCTTTAAATCCAACAGGAACGGCGGACGGGCGCATTTATTTGTCATGACCGCAGCCGGTACGGATCAGCGTCAGCTTCTATCCATGGCCGGCATTCAAAGTGAACCGGATTGGTCCGGTGACACTGGTTTCTTAACTGATTAGGAAACATAAGCAGGGTTGTTGAATTTAAATCAAAAAAGGAGAAGTACGATGAAAAAACAAGTGTTGATGAATGTTATGATGGCAGTGTTGGTTGCGGGACTTATGACTATGGTCGCCTGTTCAAAGCCAAAGGTGGCAGATCCTGGTACCATGAATCAGGAACAAAGCGGCGAAACGGATGCCGAACGCGCTGCCCGTCTTGAGGCCGAACGCGCAGCTCGCCTTGAGGCTGAAAGAATCGAAGCACAGCGGCTTGAAGATCAACGACAGGCACAGATTATCGAAGCCAAATCCCGCTTTTTAAATCAGAATATTTTATTTGATTATGACAGTTCTGAACTTACCGATCAGGCTAAAAGCCTGCTGCGGGAAAAAGCGGCCTGGCTGCAGGCCAACCCTTCTGATACTGTCATGATTGAAGGGCATTGTGATGAACGCGGTACCACTGTTTATAATCTGGCCTTGGGAGAAAGACGTGCCAATGCAGCCAGAAATTATCTTGTCGATTTAGGTGTTTCAGCCCAACGTCTGGGCACAGTCAGCTTTGGGGAAGAAAAACCTCTGGATCCGGCACCCACAGAAGCGGCTTATCGCATCAACAGGCGTGCACAGTTTGTGATCAGGTAAAAAAGTATAGGCAAGGCACCCTGATGGGGATGTCTTTATTGGGTTTTTTACAGGTACATATAGACGGGATCGTCCGTATGTACCTCATTTAACTAATTTTGGATTTCGTATCAAATGAAACCTTTGTGTTTTTATCCCTGCCTTGCAGCCATCGTTTTGATAGCGGGCTGCATAGCACCCAATCAGTATGAGGCCCTGGAGACCCGGGTGGCCGTTATAGAACAGAATAACAGCCGTCGGAATAGGCTTGATCAGACAAAGACAGACGATTTTGGACACCTTAAACAACAGGTAGATGATTTTTCCAAAATCACCCGCGAGAATTATGCTGAAGTGAAGTATGATATTCAGTCGTTAAAGGACGATTTCCACAAAATTCAGGGACAGCTCGAAGAGGTGCGTTTCAAGTTCGGTATAACTGGTCAGGAACGTCAGGAAAGTCTGGAAAAAAGACTGGAGCGCTTGGATAATGCCATTTCCAGAAATTATGAAAAGGTGATTGCCCTGGAAAAATACATGGGGTTTGAACCCAGTGTGTCAGGATCAAAAGACCAAAATGATGATTCTGTATCCGGTGAGATGAAGGATACCGAGGATGGTCTGTACGGCCACGCAAAAAAATTGTTTGACCAGGGCGACTTGGAAAGCGCTAAGATTCAATTTGAAAATTTTATCAAAAAATACCCGGATTCCAAAAACGCCGACAATGCAAGGTTCTGGATCGCCGATTCTTATTATGCTGAAAAGTGGTATGAAAAGGCCATTTTGGAATATCAGAAAGTGCTAGAAAATTATCCGAATTCAAATAAAAATGCAGCCGCCCGACTTAAACAAGGATACGCATTTGCAGCCCTTGGTGAAAAGGCTAATGCAAGACTGATTCTCAAAGAGCTGATCACGCGGTATCCCAATTCCCAGGAAGCCAAGTATGCCAAGGAAAAGCTTAAAAATCTCAATTGAGTGCGTTTTCCCGGGCTATGAAAATGGAATATGAAAATTATAGGCATTGACCCCGGTCTTGCCGGAACAGGCATCGGGGTCATTGAAGGAGAAGGCCGTCGTATTGACGGCTATTCCTTTGGCAGCATCTCCACAAATGCCGGTGAATCAACGCCGGTTAGACTAAATCAAATATATTGTAAAACCAAATCTTTTTTACTTGATCAACAGCCGGACCTTGTTGTTATTGAAGATATTTACTCACTTGAAAAATATCCGGGATCAGGTATTATGTTGGGAAAAGTCTCAGGTGTGTTGCTTCTGGCGGCCTTTAAAGCGGGAGTGCAGATTCGCGAGGTGGCAGTCAGAGAAGTTAAAAAAGTGATTTCGGGCAATGGCAGTGCGGATAAGTGTCAGGTGGAACGTGCCGTGCGTCACTTGCTGAATCACCATGAGCCCATTCGTCCTTTCCACGCATCGGATGCGTTGGGAATGGCATTAACCGGACTTTTTCGATATGGGGGGGATTGGGGTAAGAAAATTTAAATATGATCGCTTATCTTGAGGGTACAATTCTTCGTAAAGAGGCTGACGGTATTATCCTGCTGGCCGGCCACATCGGTTATGAGGTCCTTTTGGACAACATTACCCTGTCCATGTGCATGGAAAAATCCCGGGTCAATGAAATAATTGCGTTGTACATTTATTATCATGTTACAGAGCGGCAACCCAAACCTGTTCTCATCGGATTTTTGACTCCGGAAGACAAAGAATTTTTCCAGTTGTTCATCACTGTGGCTGCCATAGGACCCATGAAAGCAATAAAGGCCTTGACAAGACCTGTTCCACAGGTGGCCCGAGCCATTGAAGACCGTGATACGGCCTTTTTATCTCAATTGACAGGTATTGGAAAAAGAACAGCAGAGAAAATTGTCGCGACACTCAACGGAAAGGTTCTGGCGTTTGCTGCGGCCAAAAAATCTGAGCCCGATGCTGCGCCGACTGAACCAACGGATGCGTTGCCTGAAGAAAATCAGATTATGGTCAGACAGGTGACTGAAGTCCTTACCGAACAGCTTGGGCACTCTGCGTCATCGGCAAAAAGAATGATCCGGCAGGCCCTTGAAAAAAATCCAACCATCAGTTCGCCGGAGGATCTGTTTGACGAAATTTATCAGGAGACCAGATGACCGCCGACGCAGACATTTTAAGCTATAGTTCAGATAAAAAAGGGGTGGTTTCAGAGAAGCTTAAAATTGAAGACCATTCCCAGGAGATCGTTTCACTTCGTCCCGGTTGCTTTGATGATTATGTGGGGCAGGCCGCAGCCGTGGAAACACTCAAAATTGCTATACAGGCGGCAAAAATGCGCAGGGAACCTTTAGAGCACATTCTGTTGCATGGTCCCCCCGGGCTTGGGAAAACAACGGTGTCTCACATTATTGCCAATGAAATGGGAAAAGATTTGACCGTTACTTCCGGTCCAACCCTGGAAAAAGGTGGGGATCTTGTGGGTATTCTGACCAATTTGGGGGAGGGCGACATCCTTTTTGTGGACGAAATTCACAGGATTCCCAAGGTGGTTGAAGAGTTTCTTTATCCGGCCATGGAGGATTTTGCAGTAGATTTTGTTTTTGACAAGGGAATTCATGCCAGAAGCCATAGATACAGGCTTAAACAGTTCGTGCTGATCGGGGCAACCACTCGGGTAGGGCTTTTGTCGGCGCCGTTACGAGATCGGTTTGGCATATTTCGCACCCTGGATTTTTATTCTGTCGAAGAATTGACGGTTATTATTCAACGGTCTGCCCTGCTTTTAAAAACCCGTATTACAGATGACGGCGCTTGGGAGCTTGCCAAAAGATCACGGGGTACCCCCAGAATTGCCAACAGACTTCTTAAGCGGGTCCGGGATTATGCCATGGTCAGGCATCAGGGGATTATGACAGCCGAAGGCGTAAAAGAGGCGCTGAGTCTGGAAGGCATTGATAACCTGGGACTGACACCGTTGGATCGCAATTATCTTGAAACGATTATTCGGTTCTACAACGGCGGGCCTGTAGGGATAGAAGCCATTTCAGCAACATTGCAGGAGGAAACTGATACTTTGGTGGATGTCGTGGAACCTTATTTATTGAAAATTGGGCTTGTGTTGCGTACTTCCAGCGGCAGAAAAGCATCGGATAATGCATACCGGCATTTGAATTTGGAAAAAAGAGCGTAAATGATCAACAAAACGAAATTAGCAATCCCAATAAGCGTAATAGTTGTGTCTATCGGGCTGGTCTGGTTCGGTCCGAAAAAATCCCTTGCGTCATCGGTGCCGGGCGCTTTGATTCGGATACCTCAAAATGAAAATGCCATTATCGTAGAGAAAAAAAGCCAGATGCTTTATGTCTACTCTGCAAAAAAGGGTCTCGGCGGTCCAACGTTTCAGGCACCCTGTTCAACTGGCGAAAATCCGGGGCCTAAGACCCGGTCAGGTGATAAAAGAACCCCGGAGGGCGTCTATTTTTTAAAAGACGAATTTGACGACCGCTATCTGACACCGGTATATGGGGAAAAAGCGTTTACGTCAGACTATCCCAATTTTTTGGATTTGCGACTTGGCAAGCAGGGGTCGGCCATATGGATTCATGGAACAGATAAGGTTTTAAAGCCCATGGATTCAAACGGGTGCGTTGCCCTAGAAAATAAAAATATCATTGCGCTGTCCGATTACATCCATTTGGATGCTACGCCTTTGATTATTGTTGATCAGATAAATTATGCCTCTACTGATACGCTGATACGGACACAAAAAAAGATTAACGAATTTCTCAAACAATGGGCCAAGGCATTGGCTGGTCAAAGCTATCATACCTATTTGTCGTTTTATGACTCGACCTATCTTCCGGATATCTCATGGTGGGAAGCTTGGCAGGGTATGCGCGATAAGGTCGGGGCACAACACCCTGAAGGGTTTGATATTGTGTTGGAAAATACAGGGATTTATGCACAGGGGGGGATTGTTGTTGTTCTTTGCGACATGAGCCTTTCCCGGGATGACATCAATAAAATTTATTTGGGTAAACGGCAATTTTTTATTCGCCAGGGAACGGCCGCTCCTCTCATAGTAGGAGATTTTTTCCAGGCCAAAGACAAAGCGTTTAATTCCGGTGAAACGCCTTTACTGGCTGCGTCAAGGATCCTTTTCCAAGATGAATCAACGGATAAACTGGTGGTTGAGACCGTTCAACAGTGGATGGCTGCCTGGTCTTCAAAAAATATGGATAGATATGCTCGATTTTATACCAATGATTTTATTTGTGACGGCATGGGAAAAACTGCATGGGTGAAACGTAAAAAACAACTTGCCCAAAAATATGATTATATTTTGGTTACCGGCAAGAATTTTAAGGCCTTTCCCACTAAAGACGGGTATACGGTTAGTTTTGTCCAGTATTATAAATCTAGTGGATATTCAACCCACGGAAAAAAACAGCTTAAACTTGTCAGACAGGATGGAGAATGGAAGATATTTCGAGAGAACTGGAAAGGGAAATAGCCCAAATAAAACCTGCGCCGTATACAATGCGCAAGGAAAGCTGCATCCTGATCATAGATGCTTTCGGTGAAATACGATCCGGGTCTTTTCTCAAAGTTCTTATTTATATTTTTCTGGTGATCAGCCTGATAGGCGGTCTGGGAACTGCTGGGTTTTATTGGTTTTATGCCAAAGCAAACAGCCGGAATCTTCAATTAATAAGTTCGCAGGATGCCAATAAAAAAAAAATAGAACGTTTGACCAATGAAAAAGAGATACTGATGGCCAGGTTGGTGATGACCGGTAATGCTACTGAACTTGAGGCATTGACCCGTGTGGGCAAGCTTGGTCAGGATGCTCCTAAAAAAGAAAAACGTTCGGGTATGAAAGGGAAAAAAGAGAGCCTCGACGTCTTATCTGTCGATATAGCGCCTGATTCAAAAATTGCCGAAGAAGAGGATATTGTATCCGATAACAAAGGGGCGGCAGAAAGCGAGTCCCAAGCTGCTGAACATGCAGATCCACCGATACAACAATCGCCTGATGAATTGTCCAATGTGGGTATTGGATCATTTTCGTTTTCATCGGGCCGTCATGCTGATGAGCTTATCGTCCGGTTCAATGTCAGAAATACCACAAAAAAGTCCAAGGAAATATCCGGCCGGATTTTTTGTGTACTTAAACCCACAGGCGCTACACCTGACAAGTGGGTGGTCGCCCCTAAAGGTTCAGTTATGAAAAAAGGTGTTCCCGGGCCATATAAGCAGGGTCAGTATTTTTCCATTTCCAGTTATAAACCCGTTCAGTTCACCATCAAGACTAAGACACCGCTAAAGGATTTTTCAGACACTTCCATATTTATATTTGATGAAACGGAAAAACTGTTATTTAAGACCACCATCGACACTGGAAAAAATAAACAGGATTGATACGGATTTTCAAATTTTTAGTGCTTTGTAAGGAGACAGCCGTTGTGAGAAAAAACACGAAGAATCTAAGCATCATTGATAAAGAACTCAAGATTGACGGCTCCATAGAAAGTTGTGGGAAATTGATCATCAAAGGAAAAGTAACGGGTACTATTGACGGGGATGTTGTCATTATTGCCCAGGACGGAGAGGTTAACTCAACTTTGACAAAGGTGTCCAGCCTGACCATTGGCGGCAATTTTAAAGGAGAATTGATCGCTTCAAAGGAGTTGATCATTTTGGCAACCGGTTCCTGTGCTGGAAAAGTTGTGTGCCAAGACCTGATTGTGGAAAACGGTGGTGTGCTAAATGCGGATATCTCCTGCAAGACATCCAGCAAAATGGAGCCCGCTAAGAGAGATAGATCGTTTTTTTCAAAAGGGGAGGGGGCAACGCAGAAAGAGGAAAAACAAATACAATTATAAAAATACTTGACATTAAAAACGAAATTATGTAGTTATGCCTGATTGCGTTTATTTAGAGGAGCATGGAGAACATTGGAAAAATATACATACAGTGCGAAAAGATCTGACAACAAAGAGAACTGGTGCGTCATTGATGCAAAAGACCAGGTGCTTGGGCGGCTTGCTTCCCAGATAGCGTATAGAATCCGGGGTAAACATAACCCTCTTTTCACCCCTCATGTAGATACAGGTGACTGGGTGATTGTTGTCAATGCGGACAAGGTCCGTCTAACCGGAAATAAAATGGGGCAAAAAACCTATTACCGCCATTCCGGTTATATCGGAGGAATCAAATCCCAGACGGCCAAGGAAATGCTTGAAAAAAAACCTGAAGACATTTTAAGAAAAGCTGTTCGTGGGATGCTTCCCAAAAACAGACTCGGTCGTAAGCTTGGGAAAAAATTATTTGTTTATGCAGGCGATCAGCATCCCCACGCTGCACAGAAGCCGCAGGTTGTCGAATTCTAATCTATAAGGACTTGATAAGATAAATGGAAAGTACAAACCAATTTTACGCAACGGGTAAGCGGAAAAATTCTGTGGCCAAAGTGTGGCTTATGCCTGGTACAGGAAAAATTGTCATTAATAACAGAGAACTGGATGAGTATTTTGATGTCCCCACAAACAGGGATGCGTTGAGGTCTCCTCTTGTTCTTACGGATAAAAGCGATGCCTTTGATTTGAAAATTACTGTGATGGGTGGTGGGTATACCGGCCAGGCTGGTGCCATTCGTCAAGGTGTTTCCAAGGCGCTCGTATTATCAGATCCTGATCTGCGTGGTGTTTTGAAATCCGCAGGTTTTCTTACCCGGGACGCCAGACAAAAAGAACGTAAAAAATACGGGAAAAAGGGAGCAAGGGCCAGTTTTCAGTTCTCCAAGAGATAAATTTTCCTGCGTTTTTACCTATTCACAATTCAAAAGGGAGAGCAAGCTTGAGTTTGCTCTCCCTTTTTGAGTTTCTATACAGTGTTGGGGTGTGTATCATCAATGCAGACATTTTTATTCTATGATATTGAAACATCGGGTTTGAATCCCGCCTTTGATCAGGTTCTGACCTTTGCATGTATTCGAACGGATTTATCTCTAAATGAGATAAGCAGAGAGGATATCGTCGTCCGTCTCAGGGAGGATATTGTTCCTTCTCCCGGGGCATTTCTAACACACAGGCTTGACGCCCGAATCCTTGAAGCCGGAATCAGTGAGTATGATGCCGCTGTAAAAATTCATACGCTTTTAAATACCCCGCAAACCATCAGTATCGGGTATAATTCCCTTGGGTTTGATGACGAATTCTTACGTTTTCTTTTTTATCGTAATCTCTTGGATCCGTATTCACATCAGTTCGCCGACGGGTGTAGTCGGATGGATATGTTGCCGGTTACATTGATCTATTATCTTTTTTGCCCCCAGGCTCTTTTTTGGCCTGTACTTGAAAATGGGCAACCAACCATGAAGCTTGAGTACTTAACCCGGCAAAATAAATTTAAGACTTCGGGCCGAGCCCATGAAGCCATGAGTGATGTTGAGTCTGTTATCGGTCTTGTAAGGGCGTTTTCACAACACAGCAAGGTTTGGTCCTATGTTCAAGGCTTTTTTGACAAGAATGCTGATTTTAAGCGCATAAACGGTCTTCATAATTCTAAATTATCTAAAACGTATGGAATGGATATCGCTATTATGATATCCGTCTCTTTTGGTGCAAAATGTAACTATATGGCTCCGGTGATTTATGTGGGGGGTTCTGTTCCCTATAAAAATCAAAGCTTGTGGATTCGTTTAGATAAGGAGGAGGTGTTTGAGCAGATTGATGAAGCCTTTGGGATATATGATCTGATGACAATACGGAAAAAGCCGGGAGATCAGTGGTTTATTTTGCCTGTTTTGGATCGTTTCTGGGAGAAGCTTTCTCCTGTAGCGCGCACAGTGTGTATACAAAATCTCGATTTTATCAAGCAAAACATGTCCCGTTTTGAAAAAACGATCAGTTTTCATCAAAATTTCAAATATTCCCAAGTGCCTGATATCGATCCAGATGCGGATTTGTATCAGGGGGGATTCTTTTCATTTAAAGATAAAAAAGAGATCGAAGCATTTCATAAAGCAGAGGAAAAAAAGAGAAGACAAATTGTCAAGGGTTTTCAAAGTGACAGGGTACGCATATTGGCCCAAAGAGTACTTGTGCGAAATTTTAATGAAAAGCCTGGATTTGCCCCTGAATTCTGTGCACATTTAAAATGCCTTTCTGGAAACGATCCAAAGAAGTCTATCAAGGGGTATAAAGAGGATGTCAAACTGACATGTGCCGAGGCGCTTGAAGAAATTAAAAAGCTTGAAGCCGACATGATGCAGTCCTATGATTCGGGCCAAAAAGCTCTTTTAAAGTGGCTGAAAACCCATATTCACCATCAATCAGCTTTGTTTGCTAATTCGTTTTAGTTCCTCTATCTGAGCCGTGTGGATGAACTGGTTTAACACTTCATCATTTTCCCTGGCAATATTGATAATTTTTAAACCAATCAATGTATCGGTTTTAGAGTAGTTCATGTTGATTCGAGCAACCTGAATTTGAACCGGAAAGGTGCCTATGGCGCCAGGCTGATCACGGTCCACTAATGCAAGCCCCATGATCATTTTTGTACCTGTTTTTAGGTCAGATAAAGGGGAGGGGTACTTTCCTTTCTTTTCAAGTATGACAAGGCCCAAGCCTGAAAAAGAGATATCTTTGATTTTGAAATCACCAGGCGTCCGGTATTTTTGTCCGTTATAGGCTATTTGGGCCTTTACGGCGTATTTGGTATTCATTTGGAGTCTGAATGCGGAGCGTATATTGGTTTCAATGGCCGGTAATCGATATTGAATTTCAATCGCTTTTGCCGCGCTGCCGTCTGCCATGGCGTAGTTGTCTATAACTCGGATTGGTCTGCAATGCATCCCAATTCGCAGACGCCGTTGATTGATGTGGGCAAGCGTTGTCAGATGAAGCTGCTCAAACTCAGTGTTTGGGGGAATAGGAAGGTTTGGTCGGGCAATAGTGATGGTCTGTTTATCAAAATCAGCATCATAAATAATGGAAGATGTTGAAATGGGGTAATCGGTGTTCATGTTGAATACAAGATTTACGCCCACCGAAGGGAAAAATATTTTTTTGACGTCAAATTCCATGCCTTGCAATCCGATCAGGCAGTGTTAACTAATATTTTTCATAAAAATAAAACATGTTGAATTTATCGTTTGTTTGCATGTTGCCGCATTATCGGAAATATCACCTATGTCATATAAAGTGTGTCTCCCCCTTTGGGGAAGCCATAGGAAATTTACCTTCTTTGCTATCAAGACTTTTACAGTTGTTTATTCAATAGCGGTCTTGACTGGCTTGAAGCTAAAATCCTCATGGCTTCCGAAAGGTTGGGGGTTATTTTACCGCGTCTTTAAGTGCTTTTCCGGGTACGAATTTAGGTACATTTCTAGCAGGAATGTTGATCTCTTTTCCTGTCTGGGGGTTTCTGCCTTTTCTCTCTTTTCTTTCGGCGGTTTTGAATGTGCCAAAACCAACCAAGGTAACAGAATCATTGGCAGCCAGCGCCTCAGTAATTGTCTCAATCATGCAGTCAACCGCTGCCTGAGCGTCTTTTTTACTGCTGAGGACTTCTGAAACCTTGTTAATTAAATCGCCTTTGTTCATTGTGCTCACTCCTTTTTTTTGGGGGGGTTGTTAGGAATTATTTAAGTTAAAAGTATATATTTAGTGAAAATATTTTTATTTAGCTTTTCTGGGTACGTTACGTCGTTGAGCCGGGCGTGTCAAGTCTTTATTGCGTTTTAATAAAAATTCGTTGCCAGTTTTCTTTGGACAGCATAGAATGTTTGAAAACAGGAGGTGAAAATGGATGTAGCGCTTGTCAATCCCTTCATTGAAGGAACTTTACACATTCTTGATACTACAGCACTAGTAAAAGTAAAACCACAACCGCCTTTTTTAAAGGGAGATAATATTCATCATGGCGATATTTCAGGGCTTTTGACGGTCGAAGGCGATTTGGATGCAACCGTTGCGATTTCTTTTACTGAAAAAAGTATATTAGGCATTGTGTCTGCCATGTTTGGCGAAGAGATGACTGAAATTAATGAAGAAATCACTGATGCTGTCGGAGAAATCTGCAATATGGTTGCCGGACATGTGACAACTAAAATTGGAGAATTAGGAAAAAAAGTAAAAGTTAAATTCGTAAGAGTTGTGAATGGTCGCACCGAGGAAATTTTGCATACCGATGCCGGCAGTCATGTTGTTGGTATTCCATTTCGCACGACTAAAGGCAAGGTGTTGCTTGAAATCTGTTACTCGGATCAAAGTTCATGATCAAAATGCTGGCTATCTGTGGTTTTTAAATTTTGATCATGAACCTGAGAAAAGTTGATGGTATTACACTAAAGGAAGGTTTGCGTTGTGCCAGGCAAATACGCCGCCGGCCAATGACTTTATGTTGCTAAATCCCTGATCTTTAAGGAATCCGGCTGCGATATTTGACCGGTATCCACTGCCGCATTGCAGAACAATCTCCTGGGCTTTGTCTGCTTTGGGCATCTTCTGATCTAAAATATCGGTCAAAGGAAAATGAACGGCATTTTCAATGCGGCCGCTATCCCACTCTGCCACGGTGCGGACATCCAGAATCAAGGGGCCATCCGGACCGTTCCTTTTGTGGAGTTGCAAAGGGGAAATTTGGGCAAGCTGATCCACAGGCCTGCCACTCATGAGCCATTCATTTATACCGCCTGAAAGATATCCCAGGACGGCATCATAGCCAATGCGGTGAAGTTCGGTAAGCATTCGGTCGTAGGCTTCACGGTTTTCAACCACTAATAGCAGCTCCGTGCCTGGGTCAATTACCATGCCCACCCAGTTGGCCAATTGTTTTTCAAACCCGATGTTGATGCTGCCGGGAATGTGGAATCCACCATACGCGGCACTGTCCCGGGTGTCCATGACCAGCGTGGTTTCCTCTTCCATGAGTTCCTGGAACTGGTCGGGCGTCAAACGTTTGTCCAGGGTGCATGCATCCAGCAGATTTGCGCCTTTGCTGTTTGTGGCAATGATATATGAAAAGCTTTTGGGCCGGGCAGGGAAAGCTGACATGATATTTTTTTTAAACGCCTCGAAGGAATTAAACTGCAGCATGGGGTTGGCACTTCGTTCATAGCCCAGTGTGGAACTTTTTTTTGCGCTCATGCCTCTGCCGCACAAAGACCCTTCTCCATGGGCAGGGTAGACTTCAAGGTAGTCGGGAAAAGCCGCAAGGGTTTTATAGAGGCTGTTGTAAAGATTTTGAATCTGTTCGTCCAGGATCTCGGATCCGGGAAGGTCCGGACGCCCAATGTCCCCAACGAATAACAGGTCTCCGGTTAAAATCATTTCGGGTTTATCGGAACGTCCTGTATCCGTGACGACCAGAGAGATGGAGTTGGGTGTATGCCCAGGCGTGTGAAGCACTTCTATCTTTGCGGCGCCAAGAGTAAAAATATCACCTTGTTCAATACTCTTGTGGGCATAAGTGATTTCTACGCTGTCATTGATATAAATATCCGCACCCGTAGCTGCGCTTAATTCCTGGTCGCCTGAAATATGGTCTGCATGAAGGTGTGTATTGATTATATGCGTGATGCGCATACCCTCCTGGTATGCAATATCCAAATAGTCCTGGATATCTCTTTTGGGATCCACGACCATCATTTGTTGGGCTGCAGGGCAGCCAATGCAGTAGGACTGGCACCCAAGGCCTTTCACTGAAATTTGGTTAAAATACATGGTACAGGCCTCCTTTTGAAGTGAGTGATGTTTTAAACGATATAATTTAAATTTTTATATGAAAGTACCAACAAGTTGCTGAGTTCCTTTCATGTTGTGTTGTGGGCCGGGCCTGGGCGCTTATAGACCAAGTCGGCCCATGGCCATTATTGAGAATGATACACTGATGTCACAGGAAAGCCCGGAAAAAGATATCAATTTCCGGGCTCTATGCTATAGATTTGATTGACTTTGCTTACAGCGCTTTGTGGCAGAACCACCAGTCATAACCCTCATATTGGCTCAGCCGTTGCGCCGCATCCTTTTGAGACTTTGGTGGCGGGATAATTACCCGGTCTTTTAGCAGTTCATTTTCCGGCCAGTTGGCAGGCATGGCAACGCCATTCTGGTCTGATGTGATTAATGCCTTTGTGGCCCGGACAATTTCATCCATATTTCGTCCAATTTCCTGGGGATAGTACAGAATCAGGCGTACCTTGCTTTCAGGGTCAACTACAAATACCGCCCGAACCGTATTTGAGCCTTTGCCTGGATGCAGCATGCCCAGTTTATTAGCTACTGAGTCGTTGGCGGCAACAACCGGGAAAGTAATTTCTATATCAAGTTTTTCTTTGATCCATTCAATCCATTTAATGTGGCTGAATACCTGGTCCACTGACATGCCGATCAGTTGAACCCCCATCTTTTCAAATTCGGCAACGCGGTTTTGGAAACCTGCAAATTCTGTGGTGCACACCGGGGTGAAGTCAGCCGGATGACTGAAAAGAACAAACCATTTGCCTTTCATGTCTTTGGGAAGGCTCATGGGGCCATGGGTTGTATCGACATTTAATTCCGGAAATTCATCGCCAAGAAGGGGCATATTGGGGGTTTGATGTTCCATGTTGTTCTCCTTAAGTTAAAGTTAAATTGAAACTTTGCATGCTTATTTATGCTTTGACTGTGAATCATTTAGATTAATGATTAAATTCTTAATGTTTTGGTTTATGCAGAGACCGTGCCAATATTTTTTGAAATTGATTTGAATTAAAACTTAAACAATAAGGATTCGATAAACGCATTGGGTTTCAGGTAGAAGGCCTTTGTAAAAAAGGATTTCGGCTTTATTCTTTGAGGGGGGGCGACGATTTTATCAGCGCAGTGATTTTTAAATGGAAGATGCTGTAGACGATGTGTATCTATACACAAATGTTTTGAGACACCTAACAAAACATTTGTGTGTCATATTTTATTTTGTCATAGATATTCGGCAGGGTACTTATTGAGCCCATCAGGTATCTATCCAATATTTTTGAACTTTGTATCTGGTTTTGGTTGTCTTAGGCGAGGTTTTTGCATCTGGCTATGTTATGACTGTTTCACAAAAAGTGTGACATGAGTACTTCAAACGTCAGATTATTTTCAATTTGTAAATCATTAGAATTAAAAATCAGGAGGAGATCATGACTAATAATGTTGTAATCGCGTTATCTTGCGGTACCAATGATACTAACCGAGCTACCCGGGCTATTCACCTTGCAACCATAGCTCACAAAGAAGGGAAAAATACCAGTCTTTTTCTGTTGGATGAAGGCGTGTATTTGGCCAAAGAAGGTATCATTACCCATGTCCGGGCTGCCACCGGTGATGTCGCTGATGATCTTCTGGCATATCTTCAGGCTCATAATGTGCCTATTTTGGTCTGCACGCCATGTGCTAACGCCCGTCAGATTAAAGACGACGATCTTATTGAAGGGGCACGAATGGCTTCGGCTGCCGAATTTATTAATATGTCCTGCGATGCTACAGTGATCAGTTTGTAAAAAATATTTTTAGAGTATGGACGAAAAGTCGCTCGCTTGCATAATTTTAATGGGTGGCTTTTCGTTAAAATATTATCCAATAAAATTCATATACCACCGGATCATGGGTTCTCCCCAGAAAATGTATAGAATAGCCCCTAAAGAAAGAAACGGCCCAAATGGGATTTTTGCCTGTCCTTTTTCTGGATTGTTGGCCAGCGCCATGGCGGTCACACCGCCAAGAGTGCCGAAAACTGAACCTGTAAACAATGTGAAAAAGACTCCCTTTATGCCAATCGCTGCCCCAATCATGGCTAAAAGTTTTATGTCTCCGCCTCCCATGCCATGGTGCTTGCGAATAATATAGTATGAATAGGCTACGAGGTACAAAATGCCGCCGCCCGTAAGGATGCCCCAAATTACAGAAAGAAAGTGCATTTCAGGCACAAAAAGAAAGGATGTGGAAAAAATAAGAATCCCAGGAAGAGACAATTTGTCCGGAATGATTTGGTGGTCCAGGTCAATAAAGGAGATGGCAACGAGCACGGAAATGAATATGAAATAAAAAAGAGCCGTTGGTGTTAGTCCGAATTTTAAAAAAAGCCCCAGGGCTAAGAATCCGGTGATCAGTTCTACCAAAGGGTAGCGTATAGAAATGACAGTTTTGCAGAATCCGCATTTACCCCTGAGCAAAAGAAAACTTATTATTGGGATATTGAAATAAAAGGGGATCACATGGTTGCATGCCGGGCAGTGTGACGGGGGGGACACGATAGATTGGCCTTCGGGCGTCCGGCAGATCACCACGTTGAGAAAACTGCCGATGCAGGCACCAAAAATAAAAGACATGGCAGCAATGAAATTGAATGGCGGGTACATGATACTCCTTTGGTCCTGATTAATGTTTTTTAGTGCATCTGGGGTGTTTGGCGGTTTTAATGTAGCTATGCAAACTATCCAATGATAAAAATATTTTTTCAAGGATATTGTAAAAACATTTTTCTGTTATATTGTAGGTACAACTTAAAGTGCAGGTTAAACAAAGCCCCGTATGTGAGGGCCATCCCGAAAAACCACAGACGGTCAAATGGCTTTCGGTCTGGTCCTGTTTTTTTATGAAAGGGTCCGATATTCTTTCACCATGAGCCGGGGGGGTACCCGGTCGTAAAATGCAGGTGCGGCCCATGGACGTTATGTAATCAAGGAGCATAAATGGCAGAAGCAGATATAGATGATCTGATTGAAATAATCGAAAAAGAAGGTAATGTCGAAGAAATCCCAAAGGTTATTCCCATGATGCCGGTCAGGGATGTGGTGGTCTTTACAGATATGCTGCTTCCCTTGTTTGTTGGACGGGAAAAGTCCATCAAGGCCATTGAAGAGTGTGTGGAATTTGATCGGTATGTCTTTCTGTCGGTACAGAAAGATTCCGACATGGAAAAGCCGGGACCGTCGGATGTCTATGATATCGGAACCATTGCCCGGGTTCAGAAGATGATAAAAATGCCTGACGGCCGGATCAAGGCGCTGGTCCAGGGAATTTCCAAGGCTAAGCTTGTTGAGTTCGTTCAAAAACGCTCTTTTTTTAAAGTCCGTGTGGAGACGATTGTTGATGTCGAGCCGGATTCTATTGATATAGAAATTGAAGCTCTGATGCGTAACGTAAAGGAAAACAGCGAAAAGCTTTTAGCACTCAAGGGCGAGTTTTCAGGTGATGTGGGCGATCTTTTGTCTCATATTGACTCTCCAGGTAAGCTTGCGGATCTGGTGGCCTCTAACCTTAACCTTAAAGTAGAGGATGCCCAGGCCCTTCTGGAAACCACGGATGCCGTTGAACGCTTAAACCGTGTTAATGATCTTTTGGCCCGGGAGCTTGATTTATCAACGGTTCAAGCTAAAATTCAAACCCATGTTAAAGATGAGATTTCAAAAAATCAGAGGGATTATTATCTTCGTGAACAGGTCAAGGCCATCCACAGAGAGTTGGGGGAAAGCGATGATAAGATTGCCGAGATCGCTGAATTCAAACAGAAAATAAAAAAGTGCAAGTTGCCGGAAGAGTGTGAAAAAGAGGCGCTGAAACAGCTGACCCGTCTGGAACAGATGCATTTTGATTCCTCTGAAGCCTCTGTGGTCAGAACTTACCTGGATTGCATTGTTGAATTGCCCTGGAGCAAAACCACTAAGGATTTTTTAGACATAAAAAAAGCCCAGGAGGTTTTAGATCAGAATCATTATGGACTGGATAAAGCCAAAGAACGAATTCTTGAATATTTAAGTGTGCGTAAACTCAATCCAAAGAAAAAGGGCCAGATTATCTGTTTTGTCGGTCCTCCGGGGGTGGGGAAAACCTCTCTTGGCCGGGCCATTGCCAAGGCCATGAAGCGCAAGTTTCACCGGGTCTCTTTGGGCGGTATTCGTGATGAAGCAGAGATAAGGGGGCACAGAAGGACATATATTGGCGCCATGCCTGGAAGAATTCTACAGGGGCTTCGTCAATGCGGCACGAAAAATCCGGTTTTTATGCTGGATGAAATTGATAAATTGGGCAACGATTTCAGAGGAGATCCGTCTTCAGCACTGCTGGAGGCGTTGGACCCTGAACAGAATACCGAGTTCTCCGATCATTACCTGAATATGCCTTTTGATTTGTCCGGGGTGCTGTTTGTTCTGACGGCGAATATGGCTGACACCATTCCTTCGGCCCTGCTTGACAGGATGGAACTAATTCACCTTACCGGATATACACGCCAGGAAAAGGTGGTCATTGCAAAGCAGCATCTTTTGCCAAGAAAACTTAAAGACAACGGCTTGATCCGTCGGGCCATCAATTTCAGTCCCAACGCCATAGAGTCCATTGTTTCAGAATATACCCTGGAAGCAGGTCTCAGAGGGCTTGAGCGCAAACTGGACTCGGTGTGCAGAAAAATTGCCCGCCAGATTGCAGAAGGCCAAAAGGGGAAGTTTGCCGTTACCTGCCAGAATTTAACCAAGTATCTGGGCCCGCCCCAATATATTAATGAAATGGATCAGGAAGAAAGCCAGGTTGGTTTGGCAACCGGGCTTGCCTGGACCGAAGTGGGCGGTGAGCATCTGTATATTGAAACCTCGTTATTTCGGGGTAAAGGAGAGTTGCAGCTTACCGGGCAGATCGGTGAGGTGATGCAGGAATCGGCAAGGGCAGCATTGACCTACACCAAAGCCAATCAGGAAGTTTTGGGCATAGACAAGGAAGCCTTTGATTCCAACGACATTCATATCCATGTCCCTGCCGGCGCCATTCCCAAGGATGGTCCTTCGGCCGGGATTGCCATTGCTACGGCGCTTGTGTCGGCGTTTACCGGCAAAAAGGTGAACAATAAGGTGGGGATGACCGGTGAAATTTCTTTGCGGGGCAGGGTGTTGCCCATCGGCGGTCTAAAGGAAAAGTCGCTTGGGGCTTTGAGGGCCGGCATCAAGAAAGTAATTATTCCGGAGAAAAATAAAAAAGATCTCCATGATATCCCAAAATCTGTGAAATCCAAACTGACATTCATCTGTGTGAAGGATATCAGGGAAGTGCTGGATCTGGCTCTGGAAGCGGAATAATTATGTATTTTTTTGCCCTGAGTACAGCAGAGCAGGGTGCAAGCATGGCTTTGTTTGAAGATAATACCCTTGTTTTTGAATCCAGCCTGTTCAGCCGGCAGACCCACTCAAAAGGGCTTTTGCCCATGATCGAACAAGCCGTTGAAAGCAGAGAGGGCATGACCGTTGATCGGATAGATGGATTTATAGCAGCCAGGGGGCCCGGTAGCTTTACCGGGCTTCGTATCGGCATCAGTATGGTTAAGGGGTTGGCCAGAGCTGTAGCCAAACCCTGTGCCGGGATTTCCAGTCTTGACGGTATCGCGTTCAGGTTCTGTCATTCACAAAAGCCTGTTTGTGTGATGATGGATGCTAAACGCAAAGAGGTATATTCTGCAGTGTATCAGTTCAATCATGGTGAACTCGTTCAAAAAGGTCCGGAAATAGTGTGTTCGCCGGAAACCGCCATTGACCAAGCCGGTTCCGGGGCACTGTTTGTCGGTTCCGGATCCAAGGTATACCGGGAAAAAATTTGCAACAGGACCGAGGATAACGCAGTGTTTTCTGCCCCTTCCATGGACGGGGTCAGTGCCTGTGCCTTGGTGCTTTCGGGAATGTCTGATGAAGGGGTGTTTGATTTTGAAAACCATCCCCTGAACCCGGTTTATCTTAGAAAGTCCGATGCGCAGATCCATTTCGACAGGAAAACACGTGCTTGACAATATATTGATATACTTGATATAAATATTAGGTTCTGGCTAATTTTGTAGGTAAGGGACTATGGATAATTCTAAATGGCCGGCAAAGGCAGTGCTTCCAATTGCCATGCCAGGCGTCAAATACGTTGTTGCAGCCATCCTTGTTACGGGGATGTTTTTTTATTTTGGGTTCCTGAAAACAGGTGGGTTTGCGCTGCTTGTTACGATGTTTATTACTTGGTTTTTTAGGGACCCTGAGCGCAGGGTGCCTGATGACAAAGATCTTTTGGTCTCACCGGCAGATGGGAAAGTGATTGTCGTGGAGCCTAATGCCCGGTGTGAATACATGGATGAACCCTGCCAAAAGGTCAGTATTTTCATGAACGTATTTAATGTTCATGTTAATCGAATCCCGTTCAGCGGTGTGATTGAAAAGGTTCAATATCATCCGGGTAAGTTTGTAAACGCATCTTTTGATAAAGCAAGCGTTCATAATGAACGCAATGCCCTGGTAATAAGAACGGACGATGGTCGCCGTTATGTGTGTGTGCAGATTGCAGGGCTCATTGCCCGGCGTATTGTTAATTGTGTGAAAATTCAGGAACAAGTTCACAAAGGTGACCGGTACGGTATGATTCAGTTTGGGTCCCGTTTGGATCTTTACCTGCCCGAGGACTTTGAAGTACTTGTTAACCTTGGTGATAAAACAAGTGCCGGAAGTACTGTTATTGGCCGGATGTGCTGATTAAAACTGAATGGCGTCAACGCGCTGTGTTGTCAATTAAACAACTATGGAGTAAATTTTAAATTTTGGACCAGATACCTGTAACGAAACAAGGTTTTGAAGCCTTAAAAAAAGAACTGGAAAAATTAAAAACCGTGGATCGTCCTGAGATAATTAAAGCCATTGAAGTGGCCAGGGCACATGGAGACTTGTCTGAGAATGCCGAATACCATGCTGCTAAAGAGCGTCAGTCTTTTATTGAAGGTAGGATTGGTGAGCTTTCCTATAAGATAGGGAACGCAAAAGTAATTGATCCGGGCTCTGTGCCTAAGGATGTCGTCCGATTTGCCAGTCGCGTTCTTGTGGAGAATCTGGATACCGAAGAAGAACAGGAATACATGATTGTCGGTGAGGATGAGGCGGACATTAAAAAAGGTAAAATTTCAGTTTCTTCCCCCCTTGGTTCTGCACTGATCGGAAAAGAGATGGGCGAAGAGGCCATTGTCCAGGCGCCGGGTGGAAAAAGGGTTTATGAGGTTGTTGATATTCTTTGATTTTAAATCTGATTTTTTCAATTCCTCAAATGGCATTAAAATTGTAGAAAGGAAAGTGCTGTGGCGCGTGTAACCATCGAAGATTGTTTGAAAAATGTAGATAATCGTTTCACTCTTGTACATCTGGCAGCCAAACGGGTCCGTCAGGTAAGAGAGGGGGCTGATTTACTTGTACCAGTCTCTAAAAATGAGGATGTTGTTACTGTCCTGCGTGAAATTGCAGCGAACCGGATCGTTGTTAAAAAAGATTCTGAGTTGGATGACGAGTAATCCGGTTTGAGCAAAGGGCTGACAAAGCGCCTGATGCATCTGCTTGGCAAGGCGGTTCACGACTGGCGGATGATCGAAAATAATGACCGGATACTGGTGGGGATATCTGGCGGTAAAGACAGTTTGGCCCTTTTCCACCTGCTTGTTTCTCTAAAAAAAAAAGCCCCCGTCGTATTTGAACTTGTTCCGGCTTACATCGATCCAGGATTTGACGGGTCTTTTGCTAAAAAGCTGGATTCTTATATCAATGAAAGATATAAGGGAGCCCATCAGGGTATGGTGGTGGAACAAACCAATTACGGCACCTTTGCACATTCTGATGAAAACAAGGAAAATCCCTGCTTTTTATGCAGCAGGCTGCGGCGTAAACGCCTGTTCGAGCTTGCCAGGGAGCATGGTTGTAAAAAACTTGCTTTAGGGCATAACAAAGATGATTTGATTGAGACCTTGTTCATTAATATTTTTTATGCCGGCAAGATAGGAACCATGAAGCCCAATCAGTCATTTTTCAGCGGACGTTTTGATATCATCAGGCCTTTGTCTTATGTTGAGAAACATGAGATTAACAGTTTTGCTGATGTTTGTGATTTGCCGGAATTTGTTAATACATGCCCAAGTGCCGGTTACACTAAAAGGCAAGATGTTGCAGATATGCTTGAAAGGATGTACCGGCAGAACAAACATATAAAAGGAAATATATTCAGGGCAATGGGTAACATCGCTACTGATTATCTTTTAGAGATGCCATGTTGATTGATATGCAGAATCAGCCGGATTTTAGAAATATCCCCATCGATAAAGTCGGTATCAAGGGACTGAAACACCCGGTGATTGTCCGGGATAAGGCAAACGGATCCCAGTCCACAGTGGCTGAGGTTAATATGTATGTGGATTTGCCCCATCAGTGCAAGGGCACCCATATGAGCCGTTTTGTGGAGTTGCTGCATACCGTCAATACGCCGGTGTCACTCGATTCTCTGACCAATATTCTTGAAGACATGAAGGCCTCTCTTGGGGCAAAGTCCGCACATATTGAAATATCGTTTCCCTATTTTATTGAAAAAACTTCTCCTTGCACCCAATCCAAGGGGCTAATGAACTATAATTGCACGATCGTCGGTTCTTCCAATAACGGGAAAAAAGCGGATTTGGTGTTAAAAGTGGCGGTTCCTGTTACATCGGTATGTCCCTGTTCCAAAGAAATTTCAGAGTATGGCGCTCACAATCAGAGGGGAGAGGTGCTGGTTGCGGCAAGATTTCATAAATTTATCTGGATTGAAGAAATTGTCGATCTGGTTGAACAGGCCGCATCCTGTGATATTTATTCAGTACTGAAGCGCGAAGATGAAAAGTATGTTACCGAAAAAGCATATAATAACCCAAAATTTGTTGAAGACATTGTCAGGGATGTAGCCAAGGCACTTATCGAAGATGCCAACATCACCTGGTTTTCCGTGAGCGCCGAGAATTTTGAATCCATTCACAATCACAGCGCTTATGCATATATAGAGCATTCAAGGGATTAAATTATAGTCCATCTGAAATGGCTCAATAGTTAGTTGTGCTCTTGTCGTGCTCCTGCTTCAAATTATTATAACGCAATCGCTCTATAGTACTAATCTATGGAAACTATGACTTTTGGGATGATTGATTTTTATGTTATACTTATGAATAGGTTGGTAAGGAAAGGGATTGGAATAACACAAGAAAAATTAATAGATAAAGTTGCCAAACGCATAGTATGCCATAGTTGATAAAGACAAGATTGAAAATTATTGCCTGAGCCTTGAACACCCTCGTGGTAAGCACAAAGCGCGGGTTTTTATTCGGTCCTTAGGGTTGACCTCAAAACACACAGAATACTTGATCGGCCAGATAAAAAACATGATAATAAAAGATGATTGCCGAAAACGTGAATTGGATGAATACGGGCAGCGCTATACAGCCGATATCGAAATTCAACATGACTCAAAAAAAGCTGTAGTGCGTACGATTTGGATTATCAAACAAAATGAATCAGCCCCAAGGTTAACAACTTGTTATGTAAAATAAAATCAGGTGAAATAATGGGAAATAATATAAAAATAAAACTTTTTGATGTTGTCGCCCTTGTTGAGAACCTATCTAAACGTGGGTTGATAATTGGCCAAGTCGGTACTGTTGTTGATATCCTTGATGATGGTGTTTTTGAAGTAGAATTCTGTGATAATGACGGAAAAACTTATGATTGTTTGGCATTACGGTCAGATCAATTGATACCTCTCCATTATTCTCCAGCAGCTGCCTGATTTTAATCGTAGGTTGGGTTGTGAAACCCAACACATATTTTGGGGTTCTAAGTTCGCCCAGTTGTAGGGTTCCGCTCCTCAACTTAACCTACGGTCTCAATTTCATTGGATATTAACTTTTTCCTTCAGCATACGCCTGATGCCGTCATAACCGGTCCTGGTTTGATTCTGCATGATCACAAAAGGATAAAGTCGGTTATCCTTCCCACGAATAAAGCCTGCACGGCTTCTGACATCCGACAACGTCCCGGTTTTATAAAATTCATTTCCATCTCTTCTCAGAAATTCATACCAAGGCATAAACGCAATAAGAATATCTTTCATCTGGGCAGGCGTCAATTGGTTGCGCCGGGACAGACCCGAGCCTTCAACAATTGAAGCGTTCCTTAACCCCAGCGATTCTTGCGCAAATTTATTTAGGACAGCTGTTCCTTTTTCAAGGGTGGCCGGCGGGCCATATGTGTGGGCACCCATAGTCAGCATGAGCTGGTTGGCAATAAAGTTGTTCGAAAATTCCAGCAGCTTTTTAATAATGTCCGCCAGGCTGAAAGAGGATGTGTGAACAATGCAGTCTTTCTCTGAACCTGTAAAGTTGCCCGTTTGGACAGAACCTGTAATTTTGACCCCGGATTGTTTTAGAAAAGAGTGCATCAGTATGCCCGGATATTTTTGACGAAGGTTATAGGACAGAAGAATTCTGTCTCTCTTTTTTGATCCAGGTCTGATCTGCTTTGCCAGGATGTCCGGGAATGGGGTTTGCCTTTCAGCAGAAATATATTGTTTACTTTGACTGTCCCATTTTAAAAAAATTGTATTGAAATTGGCACATAGCGCTCCGTTTGTTGCGTCATAGGGATTGCTGGAGGACCCAGTCCCGGGTATTATGATTTGGGAGGCAAAATAGGTTTGATCAACAATAATATTTCGGATAACCGCAGATGAAATTATTCCTTTAGATACCAGTTTAAAAATGTGGTGTGAAATTTGATCGGCAAAGGTGGTGATTTCCTCGGAGATAAATAGAGGATCTCCAAACCCTTTCAGGTAAAGGTCACGTGTCGTTCTGTCGTAACAGGCCCATGTCTGAAAATGGAAATCCTGGCCCAACATTTTGATTGCCGCAAGACTGGTCAGTATCTTCAAGGTTGATGCAGGAATTAAGGATTTGTCCGGATTTTTAGCGTAAATTGTTTTGCCCTGATCATCGGATAGAAGAATGCCCGATGTTTGGGCACAAACATTCAAAGTTGTGGAAATGGTCAGTAGCAGACCCAAACCAGTCAGGAAAATATATAATTGAATTTTATTTTTCATGGTTGTTAAAAGGGTTAGTCTATTGGAAGAAGAGGAAAAAATTGTCCAACAATTTTTTAATTTTAAACCGCTGGCGCAATGAGTCCCACTGATCCGGAAAGCTTAACGGGCTGAAAAGAATCCGGGCAGTATAAGGAAATCCTTTGTTTTTATCATCATACGGCGAAATAAGCAGGGCAATCGGCATCTGGACACAGCCCTCATAACTGACAATTGTGTCATAATTCAAGGTCTTTACCGATTTTAACCCCTGTTGCTCTAATAGTTGAATAAAGGCATTTTGTTTTACTTTGGCCTCAATGGTCTGGTTCGCTTCCTGGGGAGAGGCCGGGATGATTCCGGATATCGGAAAACAAGAAAATTTTGCCGCCCTGAACTCCTCATGTGCCGGCACCATTGTCAGTTTTCCGTCGGTGATCCGCTGGCTGGAGCTTTTAAGATCGAACCGAATATAATATGTTGAAATTTCGTTAAGCGGGTCTGCTGCCAGTGTTTTCATGCATATTAGAAGCAGAAGCATACCTGTGATCAACCGCAGTCCGTTTTTTTTTCGGGAACAAGGTACGAATTTTGAATAATATTTGTATAAATAGTTCAAATTGGATCGCATTTAGTTGTCCATTTTAACCGTAGTTTCTGGGCTTTGCTTTATCTGCAACCGTTGAAAATAAGAGTTTCTAAAGTTTAATGCCCTGATTGACGATTAGCTTTTAACATAAATACAAGATGTGAATCAATGGTTGCGCATTTGATTTTGCAACTGCTAACTGCAGGGGGAGGTGCCATGAAGAAATTATTGGCTTTGTCGGCATGTTTAATTGTTTTATCCGTATGGGGCTGCACTAAGGTGGATTTTTCAGGAGGAGGGCCGGGAGGCGTTCTGGATTCTTCTGCAGACAACACGGTGAATCAAAAAATTGTCACGTTTCAGGTGACGGGCAAGGGGCTTGAGCCTGAAAACGCATTAACAAAAGGAGAAGCAGTGCTTATGGCCGAGCGTGCTGCCGTTGCCGATGGATATCGGCAACTGGTTGAAAAGGTACGTGGTGTGTATGTGGATGCTTACATGAAAGCGGGCAAGGGCACGGTCAGCCAGGATGAAATCCGGGTGCACACGCAATCCTGGTTACGAGGAACTGAAGTGATGGAAATTTCCCAAGCCGATTATGGCATCACCTTGGCTCGGTTAAGATTAAGAATAAATTTTTCGAAACAAGGTATGGTCTGGTGGCCTGTGGGTATTGCCGATAATGGCTGATGACGAAATATCCAACCCAAAACACGTATGCAATTCAACAAAATATTAACAGGGGGCCGCATGGGAACTCTTCCTTTGAAATCAATATTCCCAGGCAGAATGGTGTTTGTTTTGATACCGTTGTATCTAACACTCCTTTATTATGCCAACATTGCAAATGGTGCTTATCAAACATTCAAGCCTGATCCGGAAACGTATTCAGTTATAGAACTTGAGGGAATCCTTGGCGACTACCAAAGCCAGTTGGACGCTTTGAATGAACAAATCCATGATACGCGTAAGGATCTTGAATGGTTAATTGTCAAGATAAACAGAATATCTGATTCCGGAAAAAGCATTCCAAAGTTACTTCATGACTCGGTTGAATTGAAGGAGACAAAAATTCATAGGCTTGAGGCGCAAAAAAAACATCTTGACAGCACTGTTGCAACATACCGGAAAGTTTATGATATAAAAAAAAATGATGAAAAGAAGACAACGCAGATTCGGGTTGAGTCCACACCGGACATGAAAGTCAATGTAGAAAGAGCCGGCAAATCCAATATCGCGGCAAAACTTTTGAACATTGAACAAGCCGTTAAAAAGGCCGGCCTTAAAGATTGGGTAGATGTCATAACTGTAGACGGCAGCTGCGCAAAGATTAACAATACCCTGCCGATCCTTTTTTCTTCGGGCAGCGCAACCCTGGCCAAAGAATACAAATCCTTTTTAAAAAATTTGGCACGATTCCTTAAACCCTATGATGTTAAAGTCTATGTCAACGGATATGCAGACCCGGATCCCATCCATACGAAAAAATATCCATCTAATCTGGAACTTGGCGCATCCCGGGCCGCCAACGTTGTTCATGAAATGGTGAAAAATGGCCTGAAGCCCGACATTTTTAAAATCGGTTCAACTGGAGAGTATCGGTTCGCCTCCAAAATGGAGTCATCAACGAAAAGTTTTAAGCGCCGTGCGCAACTTATGGTTGTATTCAATGGGTAATAAAGGGTGTTGAAAAACTTTATAGGGTGCCACCCATATTCGCGCGTAACTATACGCTAAGGGTTTTGCAGAAATATAAGCCCTTTGAATTTCAGGTGTCAGCTACCTCCTGGTATCCGGATCATAATACCGGTACCAGTTGTAGTGCAGGCCGGTTTCATTGTCATAATACAGGCTCGGAGATATTGCGATTCACCTCCCCTCCTATGGTGCTATTTTTATATTTTAAAAAGACCACGCGTTTCCCTTAAATGTGGATGTAGGGGATTAATATAATACTTTTCGTCATGCACTTTATTTTTGATCCGCTAATAAAAACCACCTCGATATGTCTGCTGGTATTTTCTTGTTTTACGTCATTATTAAAAATGTTAATGTAATCGAATGCATCTCTCTGCTCTACAGTGTAATAGGCACTAATACTAATCTCTTCGCAGTTCTGGAACAATAAAGATGCCTTGCCTTCTGAGTTTATAATACTGCTGAGTTCAGAATCTAAATTTTCGAATTCACCTTCATAAAATGCAATGGATATTGTCAAATCCGTTGCGCCATCATCCTGTTGGGTAATTTTAAGACCTAAAAAATCTGAATCATGGAAAGGCAATGTATGTAGAGTCTCAACTGTTAAAGTTTTCAACTTAATTATCTCCTACGATTTGTATTTGGAATAGGATAGTATTTTCTTTTCCCATCTAAATGAATATGATCCGTTGATCCATGGTTCGCTTTAATTTCGGGCCGACCATGGTCCAATCTCCATTTCGATTTGACATACTTTCTATTTTCATCAACAATCCCCCAATCACCTTTTCTGTTCGGATTTTCCACTAATCCTGGAGGCGGTGTCGGGGGCGTCGGGATGGCATTCCCATCAGGGTCGACATAGATTATATTTTCGCTATCATCCTCCTGGTTCGAACATTCTTCATTTGAATCGTTTTCTGTACTCTCATTCAACCATTTATTGATGACTTTTAATAATGCAGTCGCTGTTATCGCTGTACCCACGACAGCACCACCATATCCACCATCAGCATTTAATGGGTTATAGAGCTGCTTTTCGGCTATCGTGTGAAGCCCCCAAGGATCAGTATAGTTAATGGGGTTTGCCTCGGCATAAACAAACGGATTGATCCCCCCAGCCAATCCAATAGGGCCTGAAGTCAGGTATCTTCCGGTTTCCGGATCATAGTACCGGTGCCAGTTGTAGTGCAGCCTGGTCTCAGCATCGAAGTACTGTCCCGGAAGAATTGCGATGCACCTCCTCCTCATATTGAGGTGCTTTTAACTCTGAGGTGGCGATAAAATGTAAAAGATCTATCAGTCTTGAATGTTAGTGTCGCTCAAGCTGGCAATTCGTATCAACAGTTAAGCCATTCTACAATTGGTTCAAATTCGGAAAGAATATCTATAATTTCATCCTGACAAAACAAAGCGTAATGGGCTATATTACGATCATTATAAGAATCGTAACTTTCTTTACGGAGCCAAGATAGAAATTCTGAATTTTGAACCTTATACAATGGAAAAAGCTCTCTGGCTTTAAGATTATCCAAGGTTCTTTGTAAACAACCTTCATCAATACTTCGGTAAGCAATAACGGATTCAAACTTTATTCGCAATGTCGGGGAGGATTCTGCCTCACCTTTCAACAAAAATCGGATGCCCTCATAATCATTATGTATGGCTTCACAGTACATTCTTTTTGGCAATGCCTCTAAAGGTTCCCATTTTGTATATTTTGCCTCAGTATTCATAAATATTCACCACCTTGTTTATTTATCGACCATATCGAATTTTAATTTTTTTCTTTCCTTGCTGAATTTCGATGGTAGGACGTCCATCCGAACTATTAGGTCTTACATTAATTCTAAGTCCATCAGGGAGGATTCCGATTCGTCCTCCGTTTGGAAGATTCCTGACATCCGTAGGATCTAAGGAATCAAAATCACCATTTGCAGTGTCGAAGTTACCTTCTTTTTCACGTTGATCTGTCCTACCTTTTGTTTTCCGGCCTTTAGTAGTGCCTTCGACCGGACAGGTATCATTCCCCTCTTCGGTGCTTTCATTCCAAAGTTGATTTCCAATCCATTGACCAATATCTGCTGCAATCGGGGTGCCGTTATATATAATCCCTCCAGCTATTGCCGTAACTATAATATAAGCAGCAGGCCCCGTTAAAACGCCTCCGTCAATAAACAATCCATATCGATCCGTATAGTTGATGGGATTCGCATTTGCGTAGAGAAAGGGGTTGATCCCACCGGTTAACCCAATAGGATTAGGGGTAAGGTAACGACCCGTCTCCGGATCATAATGCCTGTGCCAATTGTAGTGCAACCCGGTTTCACTGTCAAAATACTGTCCCGGAAACCGCAAATTATTCTCAACGGTACTTACGGTAATGCTAACTTTACCAAAGGGATAATAATACGCCTGCCAGACAGTTTGTCCGGCACTGTCGGTAAGAAGAACCGGTGTGCCGAGGTGGTTGGTGTGATAAAAGTAGATATAACCGAAGTCCCGTATATTATCATGGCCAGGGGTAAATTTTCCAGGTAGATATACTCTTTTAATACTGTCCCGTCGATTGAGCTTTCACAAATCAGGTTGCCGTTGAGGTCATAATGGTACAGGGTGGTTGAACTTCCGGCTGTTTTCTGGGTTCGCAGGCCTGACGCATTATACTCATAGGCGGCGATGACATCACCGTTTTGTTTGACTGTTGAAAGCCGGTTATCCTGAAAATATTCAAAGGCCAGGTCTCCCTTGCCTGTTATATTGCCGTTGGCATCGTAGGAAAGGGTTGTGGACACCTGGCTGTTGACCAGACTGCTCAGTTTATTGGATTCCGTGACATAGCCGTACTCGTTATCGGGAATAACAGGCGTAAAACTGCCGAGGTCGGCCAATGCATCCGTCATGGAAGCCACATTCCCCGTCGGGTTATAGGTATAGGAAAGGCCGATTGAACCGGGAACAGATATGGCACCCGGCCGGTATTGGGTATCATGGGTCCGGGTCTCTGTCTTTCCGTTACTGAAGGTCGCAGCCTTGACAGGCCCGAACGGCTCATAGGCAATATCAGAAACCAGGGTCTGAGTGGTGCCGCCATAGGATGTCGCCACAGAGGAAATATTGCCGGTTGCGTCCCTGGCAAAGGTTACAACCCGGCCTCCGGGATAAGTGACAGAGGTTATTTTACCGCTATTGTCATAAGCATAGGCGGTGTTAAATGTAACGCTCTCCACGGTTGTGGCAACCGATGTCCGTCGGCCAAGGGTATCATAGGAGTGGGACGTTGTACCGGACGGATCACTGATCCCGGTTATTTTTCCCATTCCATTGGTGCCCTGGTCGTAGGTGCAGGTGATGTTGCGGGTATTGTCCCCGGTATAGGAGATCCCGGTCAGGCGATTTTGTGCGTCGTAATCATAACCTGTCGTCTGACCGGCATTGTCCGTTCGGGTTTTAAGGTTACCGGCCTCGTCATAGGCATAGGTGGTGGTGCCGGTCTCAGAGGAGACCTGCTTGACGATCCGCCCTGCGTCATCATAGGTATACGCGGTGGCCGGCCCCTTGGGATCGGTGACAAGCGTCAGGTTTCTCATGGTGTCATAACCGTAAGTGGTGATCGCATTTTGGGAGTCATTAATTTTTGTTGCGGTCTGGATAATCCGGCTCAAAGTGTCATATTCATATTCTGTCCAGGAGCCCGACGGCCCGGTTATTTTAGTCAGATTTCCATTGGTGTATTCATATTCGGTTTCAAGATTTTGAGTATCTGCCTGGTTGGGTACAAGAGTTTTCCATGGTTTCCCGGCAGAAAGGGCCGTATTGTTAGCGGGATCGCCATAGTCCCAACCCAGATACCAGGTCCGGGTAGCCTGGCCGCTGTTCAGGGTTTCTGAAATCAGATTGTAGTTGATATCGTATGCATAGGAGAGATATTCTCCGGCAGGGTTGGTAATGGTTTCAGGCAGGCCGTGGTCACTGTTGTATTCATACTGCAATGTTCGTCCGGCCCTGTCGGTCAGGCTTTTGAGTGATCCTGCCGCCGTATATTCCAGGGATTCGGTTACTCCATCCGTGATAGCGGTCAGCAGGCGGTTCCGGCCGTCATAGGTGAAAACCGTTTCAATATTATTGGCATCAACGATTTGGCCGGGGTTCCCGGCATTGTCATAGTCTGCGAACCGGACACTGCCTGTAACCGGGCTGGTAACAAGTAAAAGATTGCCGGTACTTGAATCATACTCAAAGACAACGGTATCTCCAGTACCGCTGTTTGGACCGTCAACACTTGAGATCTGTCCTTTTGAGTTGTAGGTCAAAGTTGTGACATACTCAAAAGCTGTTACTGATCCTGCACTGTCAAGGGTATAGCCTTGCAGGATGATTCGGTGAATATTATTGGTGGGATTTTCATTGGGGGTATCGGTATCCCCGTCTGCTGACGGGTCGTCATAATCCCAGGTCATTAATCTTGCAACAGCTTGAAAATAAAGAAGATAATAATCAAAAAATGCAAATGCGTTACAAGATCTTTTATCGGCGCAACCGCCTGTTATCATAGGCTTAATATCGAATTTTATCGGTTCACCGTTACAAGATGACATCGCTAATACCCTCCTTGCAATGCAACAATCCGGACAGGACATTTTATGTCTGCAATCCAACAAACAAGGAGAAAACAGTGATTGTAAAAACCCCGTCTTGAAACATCGTATTCGCAAGGTTCCCAAAAGCTTCAGCTGGATTGATCACCGACTGGTCAGGGATCGGCATATTGACAACATTACCCACAGCCAGGCGGCACTATACCTATTCCTGGTCTGTGTCGCAGATGACAAAGGCTTGAGCTATTACGGAGATCCGGCTCTTATGCAAAAGCTTGGAATGGATCAAAACTGCTTTAACGAAGCCCGGTCCGGATTGATCAGCAATGGTCTTATTGCCTGGCAGAAACCCATTTACCAGGTGCTGTCCCTTGAACCGATCGTCAATGTTGCCCGGACAGGTTCGATGATGAGTTTGCAAGATATCCTGAGAGGTATTCAATGATCGATTATGAAACCTATGTACGGATCAGGAATTATTTTACCCGGGACGGTTTAAATTACACACAGATCGCTGATGAATTGGATCTGGATCACAGAACCGTTGCCAAATGGTCCAATGAAGAACGATACCTGCCCAGAAAGTCTGCAAAAAAGGAGAGCAAGCTGGACCCGTTCAAAAATGAAATTGTCCGGATGCTTGAAACCCATGCGTATACGGCAAGGCAGATATACCAGCGTATACAGGAAAACGGATTTAACGGTGGCATCACCATCGTGACCGATTATGTTCGTAAAATTCGTCCGCCTAAGGTAACTGCGTATTTAAAACTGGTGTTCGCCCCCGGCGAATGTGCCCAGGTGGACTGGGGAAGCTTTGGTAATGTACGGGTCGGTTCCACCAGCCGAAGGTTAAGCTTTTTTGTCATGGTTTTGTGCCATAGCCGCATGATGTATGTTGAATTTACGGTTTCTCAGACCATGGAGCATTTTTTAGGATGCCATCAAAACGCTTTTAATTTCTTTGGCTGCGTGCCGCAAAAAGTCATGGTGGATAATCTTAAATCAGCGGTACTCAAAAGGACCATTGGTAAAGATCCGGTATTTAATCCACGATATATGGATTTTTCCAAGTATTACGGGTTCAAGATCGTTCCGTGCAATGTGGGCAAAGGCAATGAAAAAGGAATCGTTGAAAATGCAGTGGGGTATGTGAAGAAGAACCTGCTCAATGGTTTGGAAATCTCTGATTTTAAAATCATGGCGCCGCTGGTTCAACATTGGCTTGATACTGTGGCTAATATCAGGAATCACGGAGAAACCGGCATAAGGCCCGTGGATATGTTTGAGCAGGAACGGCCAATGCTTCAGCCTTTGCCCATTGAGCCTTATGACATCGGCATCGTTAAGCAGGTCCGGGCATCCAGGCAGTTCAGGGTAACCATTGATGCCAACCGGTACAGTGTGCCGGCGCAATTAGCCGGTGTTGCCCTGACGGCAAAACGGTATCCGGACCGGTTATGTTTTTATCACGAAAACAAACTGGTGGCCCGGCATGTCAGAAGCTATGACCGGCGGCAGGATTATGAACACCCGGACCACCCCAAAGCACTACTGGCACACCGCAAAAAAGCTAAGGATCAGAAGATTTTTATGCGATTTGTAAGCCTGTCTGATAAAGCTCAGGAATATTACCGGCAAATGGAACAGCGTCGGATGAATCCATTCCACCATATCAGGCAAATCGTGGCGTTATCTGAAATCTATCCTGAAACGCAGGTAGCGACGAGCCATTGAAGATGCCTTCCATTTTAAAGCTTTTTCCTGTGACTATATTGCCAATCTTTTAGAACAGCGATCCAGGCAGGTTCAAGAGCCCGGAGCGCTTCATCTAACCCGAAACAGTGACCTACTGGAGATGACCCTCAAACACCCGGACCTGTCCGTTTACGATATTGGAGGGAAAAAATGACTGAGATCAATGAACTTCTGTCCTATTTGAAATTACCTTTTATCCGTGAAAACTATGAAGCCATGGCAAAGACAGCGACCCTGAAACAATGGGATCATATCCAATATTTATCAAAACTGGTAAAACAAGAATCCGACCTGCGCAGGGATCGGTGTATCCAACGCAGAATAAAGCAGGCTCGGTTCCCGGTGGTTAAAACCATGGATGATTTTAACTGGTCCTGGCCTAAAAAGATCAATCAAGCGCAGATAAAAAACCTGTTTCGCCTTAAATGTATTGAAGAAAAGAGCAATGTCATTTTTATTGGTTCAGTCGGGGTGGGTAAAACCCATATTGCCACAGCGCTGGGATATCAAGCCTGTTTGAAAAACAACAGCGTATTGTTTACTTCAGCTATAGATGCGGTGAATAACCTGATTGCAGCCCAGCACACCGGGCAGTTGAAACAGGAACTAAAAAAGTACCTCAAGCCGTCTTTACTGATCATGGATGAACTCGGGTATCTTCCCATTGATAAAAATGGTGCTGATCTACTGTTCCAAATCATCAGTGAACGATACGAGCGTGGTTCGATCGTCATCACGACCAACCGGGTGTTTAAAGAGTGGCCTGAAATCTTCAATAATGACAGCACCCTGACATCAGCACTGTTGGATCGCCTGCTGCACCACACGGAAGCCGTATTGATTGAGGGTGACAGCTATCGAATGAAAAAAAGAATAGAATAATCGTTAAAAACGACGGTCTGGTGCCGGTCTGGAGAAGAACCAGACCGGCCTTTTTGGGCTATACATTTTCAAACCGGTTATTTGGTGGCATTTTCATGCCGATGCTAACACCAGGAAACTCAAAAAAGGGCTGATAAAGGAAATCATGAACGAGGTTGCGGATAATTATGATTATTCTCAGACCTTGGACATCCCTATCGAAGGGCTCATAGGAGTTGAAGAACAATCCACTACGGCAGGCATTCGTAGCCTTTCTGAGATGGCATCCTATATTGAAAATTTCTATTCCGACAACCTGTTCCATTTTGACACCCTGAAAAAGCCATACCCTGAAATCGTAGATCAGGAATTACAGTTTGTTGACCAACTTATAGATGACCAAGCCTGATTGCGCCTGATGGATACTCCCCAGCCCATAGGGATATTCAACCCTATCAGCTTTTTCGGATGGAGCTTCTGAAAATCGTGTCCCTTCGGTAAACATGCTCAAGGGAATTTTTTTAGGGTATCGATTTCAAAGAAATTTTGCCCAGGCTTTGTCAAAAGTAAAGGATGTGATCCCTCTCTTGTTTCTCAAGCCTTTAGAGACCGTGACCAAGTTGATATCCGATATTCATGAGATAGTGGTAAAAACTATTGAGCCTGTAAGGCCGGGTCGTAAATATCCGAGAAATTTTAATAAAAGGGGTAGCCGTTTCCACCATGGATACTACCGCTCCGTTAAGTTAATGACATTGAGGCCGCGCTCACTGGTTGGATAAACAACTTAATGAACATCTGGTGGAACCGAATTCCGGCCTGGGCAAGGCCATCGCCTATATGATTAAACATTGGCCGGAGTTAAGCCGGTTTTTAAAAGTGCCTGGTGCTCCCCTGGATAACAACATTTGCGAACGCAGCCTGAAACGAAGTATCCTGCATCGGAAAAACTCACTATTTTATAAAACAGAACATGGCGCCTTTGTTGGTGATATGTTCATGAGCCTGATCCAGACCTGTAATCTGATGAAGGTCAATCCATTTGATTATCTGATTACATTGCTGAATAACGCAACGGAACTTAGAACTGATCCTTCCCGGTGGATGCCTTGGAATTACAAAACCGCGTCAGCGTATTATAATCGCAGCATACCCGCCCCCTCCCCCCTCTTTTGTGACGAATTTAGCTGAGTTGCCCTAAAAAATCATTTGTGCATGTTTACCGAAAGGACACGACCTTCTGAATAGCACCTGCCAAAACAAATAACGAAAAGGCAGAGCCAAATAAATAGCCCTGCCTTTGAAGTGTTATTAACAAAATAAAACTATGCTGTTTTCTTTCTACGGACACCCGCAAGACCAAGAAGACCAGATGCCAAAAGGAGTAATGCGGATGGTACGGGTACTGAGGCTCCAACTACTGAGGCTTCACCAATTTGATCGAAATTGATATTATCTATACCTATATTCCAATTGTCCCCCCATCGAATAGTTAGCTCAGTCCCCATAACGACCGGATAAAAGCTTGAATGTGCATCATCCTCCACTTGAATCTGCAGAGCAGATGCAGTCCAAACTATGTTTCCTGCATCGTCCACTATTTCAAGTAAGTCTAAAGTGTTATCTCCTTGGCCAAATCCAGCCATATCAAAACTATTTATACTAACTTGGTAACCCAAATCAGCAGTGAATGTGATTTCTGCTATACTGTCGTTATTGTCGGCATATGCCACTTTGACTAAATCGCCATAGCCAGTATTCCATGCTTCAAGATAAGCATTGCTACCTACAGTATTATACGAAACGTTAATATTGGGAGTGAATCCATTGCCCATTTCATAGGAACCATACGCATCGTTTGGAGTTGAGACGCTGTCTCCATAGTTTCCATCAATGGGGTCATAATTATAAGCAGATAAACCATCAAAAGTTAGTATTGTTGCATTAGCCGTCCCTGACAATAAGCCAATAATTAGAAATAGTAATAATAATTTTAACTTTTTCTTCATAACATCTCCTTAGTATCTTTAGTATTTTCAAAATGTAAAAGGCCCTCCAATAGAGCCACTATTTTGGTTTTATCAACAGCAAAGATTCAGCAATATTTATACCATCGTCTCAAAATGGCGTCCTATAAGCTTTTTCAACTTTTTTAAAATTTTTTCCATATGATATATGTGGTAAGTTTTTACACATTATTGCATTTTTTTTACATAGTTAATGGCAAATAGCTTCATAATTGTTGATTGGCGCGGTATGATCCCAAGAAAATGTCACGATATCTTACCTGGATAAAACGAGGTGGAGCCCGGGTGAGGGCGGTCACAAAAAATGATGGAAAAAATAAAAAAAATGGTCCAGAAAAGTGAGGGAAAGATAAAGGAGCCCCCTCACGTTCTTTGGCCAGTTCGTCGATGGAGGCTCCTGCCACATTAACCCTAAATGGCAGGACGCATGGTACCATTAAACATACTTACCCAACAATCATTATTCATTCTTCTTCATCAAATAGATCTTAATTTGGCAAAGCAGGTAAAAAATAAACGTTGCCCTATTGTGGGGGGCCGCTGCATTTTGCCAATTACCTGCGTAAACCTCGGAGCGGTCCTGTAGATCTACCGGAACAATTTCAAATTCGTTACAGCCTTTGCTGCGACCGTGAGGCTTGTCGTCGCCGAGTCGTTCCTCCGTCGGTCAGATTCTGGGGGCGACGGGTTTATTGGGCGCCTGTAGTATTGTTGCTCACCGCCCTCCGTCAGGGGAAAAATCCTGACGCTACCCTGGAGCGGCTCAAGGGTGTTTGCGGCGTATGGCGTTCTACCGTCAATCGCTGGAGAGACTATTTTCTTGAAATTTTCCCTGACAGCCGATCCTGGCTTCAACTTGAAGGGCATATTATGGTCAAGGCAACCAACCGCCTGATTCATGATTTGTTAACCTTGTATTATCAAAGAATACAGTCACCGGAATCAGCCTTGATCAAGTGTCTTCAAGTATTGGCCCTGGGGCCTTGACAGCCTCGCAAACTGAGGGCTTGCCCCGTACGGAAGTGGTCACGCAAAAGTTGGGCCGCTGTCAGGGACGATTTCTTCAGTTAAAAGGAGTTCATTCACGGTTTTGCCCCCGTTCGCCCCTATGGTGGGGGCCGGAGGAAGCAAACCGGTAAGGACAGACTCAATGAATGATACTCAAATGCCTGTTTGGCGACGCTGGGGGCAATTTAGATTCTCAGTGATTGGTGAACTGTTGTCCAGTCCACCTCCCCAGGGACAGTTACAGCCTGCACTTCAGAGGCTTTCACAAAAAATTTATCAGCACCCTATTGATTCGAATCAAAAGTTGACTTTGGGCGCATCAACAATTGAACGATGGTTCTATAAAGCCAGAAACGCAGATGATCCTGTGGCTGTGCTGGGCCGCAGGCCCCGGTCCGATGCCGGAATCCGCTGGTCCATGCCGGATGGGCTGTTCAAAGAACTGAAAGCTCAATATGCAAAGTATCCCCGCTGGAGTGTACAATTGCACTATGACAACCTGAAAGTTGTAGCGGCACAGAAACCGGAACTTGGGGATATGCCCAGTTACAAGACGATATTACGCTGTATGCGGGATAACGGCTGGCGGCGGTCCCATGAACCGGCTCAACCGACCCGGGGACAGATACGGGCAGCTGCCCGACTGGAAAATCGGGAGGTAAGGGGGTATGAAGTAGATTATCTTCATGGGCTCTGGCATCTGGATTTCCACCATGCAAAGCTTCGCATCCTGGACGCATCAGGGGCCTGGTATCAACCCATGGCCCTTGCCATTCTTGATGACCATTCCCGGATCTGCTGCCACCTGCAGTTTTATCTGGCTGAAACCGCTGAATGTCTTGTCCACGGTTTAATTCAGGCGTTTATGAAACGAGGGTTACCCAGGGCATTGATGAGCGATAACGGCGCAGCTATGCTCGCCGAAGAGACCACGCAGGGCCTGGCACGTCTGGGTATAGAACACAAAACAACTTTGCCGTACTCACCCTATCAGAACGGGAAGCAGGAAGTGTTCTGGGCTCAGCTTGAAGGGCGGTTCCTGGAACTTTTACGTAAACAGGAAGATTTAAAGCTCTCTTTTCTCAACCAGGCAGCGCAGGCCTGGGTCGAGCAGGATTACCATCGCCGATTTAACCGGGAAATGAATGCAACCCCTTTAGAACGCCTTATCAACGATAAAAGTGTTGCCCGCAATATACCTGCTGAAACCCGGGATCTTCATTTTGCCTTTACCCGCAGAATAACACGGAAAATAAGACACAGTGATAACACAGTGGCCATAGACGGTATTCGTTATGAATTGCCAGCCCGGTTCGGACATATGCAATCGGCTGTTTTGAGGGCACCAGGCTGGGATAAAAGCCGGATGACCCTGGTCGATCCCCGCACCGAGACCCCGCTTGCACAGCTGCGGCCACAGGACAAATCTCGCAATGCTTCCGGAGAACGCCGGGTTATTTCATCACAGGAACCGGCAGCAACATCCGTTGAGCCAACTGGACAACCAGCTCTGCTGAAAAAATGGATGGCTGAGTACGCAGCCACAGGTCTTCCACCGGCCTACCTGCCTAAAGAGGAGAATACCATTGAATAAACTTGATATCAAAAGCCTGTACGGCCTTAAATATAACCCGTTTTTACCGGGCATACCCAAACACGCCTTGTATTCTTTGCCCGGCTCTGAGACGTTTGAACTTCGGATACATTCCATGGCCAGGCAGGGGGGGCTTTGCTCTGATTACAGGAGAACCCGGCGTGGGCAAAAGCAAAACCCTGCATAAAATAGCAGGGAGTCTGGAAAAAATCCCTGATCTTATCGTCGGTGTCATGCAGCGCCCCCAAAGCAGACTGGGGGATTTTTACCGGGAGTTGGGAGAATTATTTAATGCACCTCTTTCTGTGTCCAATCGGTACGGAGGCTTCAAAGCCCTTCGCGAACGATGGTTACACCATTGCCAGACTACCTTGTTTAAGCCGGCGCTGCTAATTGATGAGGCTCAACATGTCTCTGATGAATGCCTGACGGAACTGCGGATACTCCAAAGCCATCAATTCGACTCAAAAAGTTTATTATTTACGGTGTTATGCGGCGACAACCGGCTTCCGGAAAGGTTCCGGTCGGCAGAACTTTTGCACCTTGGAAGCCGCATCGGTCCAAGGCTGGTTATTGAACCGCTTTCTCCTGATCAGTTACAGGACTATCTGCATTTTGCCTTGGACCAGGCCGGAAATAGCGGGCTTATGACGGAAGAACTAATTAAAGCCCTGGCCGGTCATGCTGCCAATAATCTGAGAGTGCTGAACCAAATGGCGGCGGAACTTCTTGATGCCGCTGCTGTAAAAGAGTTGCCAAGGATAGACGAGGCTTTGTTTTTTCAGTTGTTTTCTCCGGGGCGATCCAGGCCCAAACGAAATTAAGAAATCTCTTGGCTGACAGATAAAAATCTTCGGTCGAGACACCAGTTACCCGGCGAAACGGAGGCAGGCTCTGCTGGGGAGCAACCTGCCAAGGGATAGTCGGGCGCAGGAGGCATTGAATAATGCCCATAACGATGGAGAAGGAGCGGTTTTCATTGCCGCTCCTTCTCGCGTTTTATTCAAAGCCTGCCTGCCCATGCCTTTGAAAACCCAATATAATCGGATGCGCGCAGCGCTTCCTTGTTTTTAACACCATCAGTTAGCATGGCTTTCAGCACATCATTTTGCGAGTCCGCGCTCAGAGCCATATTAATTTTTTTTCGTTTCTTAAATTTATGAAACAGACAATTCATTATAGGTCGGTTTAATGTCCTGTAATAAATTATAATATTATTATTATCGTCTAATGGTAAAATTCTAACAATCGCTGCAGCGATTACAACACACCCTTCTATTTCGTAAAAAAAGCTTGACCTTCCTTTTGATTTGCCATAAGAATTCACGCAAAGATCGCGTCAATGGATGGAGAAATCAGATATAAAATCTATCTATTTTAAGAGACGATCCAAGCCTTATTTAAAGAGAAATGGTGCAGCAAACAGGCGTTCGTCTGGGAAGGTCAATTATTATACGTCTGCCCTTCTTGAAAAAGGTCAGATGCTTGTGGAACGGGTTAAAACAGTCCCAAATAAAACAGCATATCTTTACCATATCACGCCATCCAGACTTAGAGCGAAGTCTATCCTTGAGGTTTCTTAAAATTGAACTATAGGAGAATGACCAGATAAAAGCGCAGATTAAAAGTTTGTACCAGCAAGTCCATAATTTTGATGCCCATTTGTGTGAAAATCCCGAGTTGCTGATTCAGTTGAAAAACTATAATAAATTAGTAACCGTTCATTAATATCCTCATTTATTTACTTGGTAGTTTGGAAAAGTTACCGACAGAGCGGAGCTATGCAAAAAAAAAGTTTAATTTGGTTGTAGGTAAGACAACCTTTGAATAATTCCCTTTTTTGCGAATTTCAACATTGCAACCATTTGATTTTATTAAGAGGGGGTTTCGAAGCTATCTATTAGTCAAAGCTCTCGAAAACTGTTTTAACGTTGATGACATTAGCTTGACATTAACAAAATTTATAAGTTAGGGGAATTTATCTATTATGAAAAAATTTGCAATAATTGGTGCAGCGGGGTATGTGGCTCCTCGTCATATGAAAGCAATCAAAGAAACTGGTAATGTTTTGGTTGCAGCTCTTGATCCCAATGATAGTGTTGGAATTATTGATAGCTATTTTTCGAAAGCTGATTTTTTTACCGAATTTGAACGGTTTGACAGGCATATTGATAAAATGCGTCGCAGAGGAAACCAAGTTGATTATGTTAGTATTTGTTCTCCCAATTATTTACATGACGCCCATATTAGATTTGCACTTAGAAGTGGAGCCGATGCAATATGTGAAAAACCTTTGGTGCTGAACCCGTGGAATATTGATGGCTTAGAAGAGATGCAAAAGGATACCGAAAATCGGGTATACAACATATTACAGCTCAGGCACCACCCCGCAATAATCGAATTAAGAAAACGAGTTAAATCAAGCCTCTATAATAAAAAATATGAAATTGATTTAACTTATATTACTTCTAGAGGAAATTGGTATTTTAGATCCTGGAAAGGAAACGAAGACAAAGCTGGCGGGATCGCTACAAATATTGGAATACATTTTTACGATATGCTTATTTGGATATTTGGGGATGTCCAGAATAATTACGTACATCTTTTAGAAAAAGATAAATCAGCAGGCTATCTTGAACTTGAAAATGCTCGAGTTCGTTGGTTTCTTAGTGTTGATGAAAATTCGCTGCCCGAAAATATAAAAGCCATTGGTCAGCGCACGTATAGGTCTATAACTGTAGATGGCGATGAAATTGAATTCAGTGGAGGGTTTACGGATTTGCATACGCTCAGTTATGAAGGTATATTATCTGGAAAGGGCTTTGGGGTGGTCGAGGCACGCCCAAGTATTGAAACTGTTTATGAAATTCGTAACGCAGTTATTGAAAAAGGCAAGGGTGAATTGCACCCGTTTATTCAAAATTGATGAAAGTCGTAACCGTTATCGGAGCTAGACCTCAATTTATCAAAGCCGCTGCGGTATCATCCTCATTAGCAAAAACAAAAGTTGATGAGGTTATTCTACATACCGGTCAGCATTATGACTGGAATATGTCCGATGTCTTTTTTGAGGAATTGGGTATTCCAGCACCAAAGTATAACCTTAGGGTTAACGCCTCCACTCACGGGGGCATGACCGGGAGAATGCTTGAAAAGATTGAAAAGACTCTTCTAACGGAAAAACCAGATGTCGTATTAGTCTATGGTGATACAAATTCTACTCTGGCGGGAGCGTTGGCCGCGTCAAAGCTTCACATCCCCATTGCTCACATTGAAGCCGGTTTAAGGTCTTTTAACCGAAAGATGCCTGAGGAAATCAACCGGATTTTGACCGATCATATTTCAACGTTTTTATTTGTTCCAACCTATGCAGGCGTTCAAAATTTGAAAAATGAGGGAATATACAAAGGTGTCCACCACACAGGGGATGTAATGTATGATGCAACTTTAATCTTTGGGGCATTAGCTGGTAAGAAAATGGAAATTATTAAGAACCTGGGCCTTAAAAAGGACGGATATTGCCTGGCGACCGTTCACAGGGCGGAAAATACGGATGATCCAAATAAATTAAGTTCAATTGTAGAGGCTCTTTGCCGGGTGAATGAATATTTCCCAGTTGTTCTTCCATTACATCCGAGAACGAAGAAGATGGTTAACGCCTTTGGATTAAAAAATATGCTGACCAAGCTGCGCTTGACAGACCCATTATCTTACCTTGATATGGTTGGGCTTGAGAAAAATTCCAGAGCAATTATCACAGATTCGGGAGGCATCCAGAAAGAAGCTTATTTCCATGGTGTCCCTTGTATAACGCTAAGAGAAGAAACAGAATGGACAGAGACGGTCAGGGCCGGATGGAATACGATTGCAGGGTCGGATGTAAATAAAATTGTTAACGCCGTTCACGATGCTCGGAAGGGAGTACCTATAACCGAGTTCGGGACAGGAAAGGCTTCCCAAAAAATTGTTTCTTTATTGTCAAAATAAGAGTTTGTCATGCAAAAAAAAAATGAATTAAAAAAGTATTTTACGCATCCAACAGTTGAAGTGGATGACAAAGTTTTCATCGGGAAGAATTCGAAAATTTGGCATTTTTCCCATATTCTTGGAAATACGGTGATCGGAGCAAACTGCAATTTAGGGCAAAATGTGGTTGTCGGGCCTGAAGTCACAATTGGTGATGGATGCAAGATTCAAAATAATGTGTCAATATACAAAGGTGTAACACTTGAGGAAAATGTTTTTTGTGGCCCTTCCATGGTATTCACCAATGTATTTAATCCAAGGGCCCATATTAAACGTATGGATGAAGTACGCCCGACCCTGGTGAAAAAAGGGGCCAGTATCGGTGCGAACAGCACTATAGTTTGTGGGGTGACCATTGGAAAGTATGCGTTTATTGGGGCCGGGGCTGTTGTAACAAAGGATGTTCCTGACCATGCGTTAATGGTCGGGAACCCAGCAAGACAGACAGGATGGATTTGTGAATGTGGCGAGAAACTAGATAATTCCTTAAAGTGTCCTGTGTGTAAAAAAACGCTTGCTACGAATAATACGACACCTATTGCTTTTGTCGATCTTGCCGCTCAACAACAAAGGATACTGCCTGAGATTGAAAAAAATATTAAAGTGGTTTTGAAGCACGGCAAGTATATCATGGGGCCTGAAGTTGGAGAGCTTGAAAAAAAATTGGCCAAGTTTGCTAAAGTAAAACATGCGGTTACCTGTGCCTCTGGAACTGATGCTTTGTTAATGGCATTGATGGCATATGGTATCGGGCCTGGAGATGCAGTATTCACAACGCCTTTCACCTTTATCGCCACCGCGGAAACCATCAGGCTTTTAGGCGCAACACCAGTGTTTGTAGATATTGAACAAGCTACTTTTAACATTTCTGAGGAAAAATTGTCTGAAACAGTTAATGCTGTTAAAAAGGAAGGCAGATTGACTCCCAGAGCTATAGTTCCGGTTGACTTGTTCGGGCTTCCTTGTGATTATGATCGGATAGAACAGATTGCATCCCAACATGATCTAATCGTTATAGAAGACGCAGCCCAGTCGTTTGGAGCTGAGTATAAAGGGCGGATGGCAGGCGGGTTAGGACATGCCGGATGTACATCGTTTTTTCCTGCTAAACCTCTTGGCTGTTACGGGGACGGTGGGGCTGTCTTTACTGATTCAGATGAGCTTGCAGACAAGCTAAGGTCTATTCGAGTTCATGGGAAAGGGGGGAACAAATATGACAATATTCGGCTTGGTATTAACGGCCGTCTAGACACCATTCAGGCAGCGATCCTGCTGCCTAAGCTTGAAATTTTTCCCCAAGAACTCGAATCTCGTCGAAGGATAGCGACAATATATACGGATTTTCTTTCATCAATTGATTCTTTACATCTTCCTGCAATGTACAATGATATTAAAAGTGCGTGGGCTCAATATTCGATCCTTTCACCTGACAGGGAAACAAGAAAATTCATACAGGAAAGATTAAAAGAAAAGGGAATTCCGACTGCAGTATATTATCCGACCCCCTTGCATTTACAAACTGCGTTTGCTGATTTAGGTTATCAAAAAGGAAATTTCCCTGCTTCTGAAGTCTGTGCTTCAAGAATATTCAGCATTCCCATGCATCCTTACCTGTTGAAAACAGAGCAGAAAAATATTTGCTCATATATTGAACAATTGCTTGTATCGTCGCTTGATCGGTAGCGTGTTTATTGATTTAAGGTTTAAACAATGAAAATTTCCATCATAATTCCAGCATTTAATGAAGAAAAAATTATAGGAAGCACTCTTTCAAGTATTGAATTTTATATGGATCAATATACCCAATGTAATTGGTGGGAAGTTTTAGTTGTGAATGATGGAAGTACTGATAACACCCTCTCGGTTCTTGCTTGTTTAAAAAATGAAAAAGCATGGCTGAAAATACTGAGTTTGCCGGTCAATACAGGGCGTGGCGCGGCATTGCGAAAAGGATTCGCTCATGCCGAAGGCGAGTTTATCGTTTCTTTAGATGCTGATCTGAGCTATGCCCCTTATCATATCGGCAGGATGATGGATAAGCTGATAGATGAAAAGGCGGATATGGTTTTGGCATCAGCCTATTGTTCTGAAGGCTCTGTGAAGAATGTTCCTGTTAACAGACTAATCATTAGCAAATTAGGAAATAAAATACTTTCTTATATGTATGGGGAGAATGTTACTGTTTTATCCTGTATTGTAAGGGCTTATACTAAATCGTTTGTTCAGAGTTTGGATTTACATTCAAACGATAAAAATATTCATCTTGAGATTTTATATAAAGCAAAGATACTAGGAGCCGCCATTGTGGAAGTGCCGGCAGATTTGGCTTGGGCCCCTTATAAGAAGGTGGGAGAGGGGGCGGGGGAGAAAAGACGTTCTACACTCAAATTGCGAAAAACATCTAGATCTCATTTTTTTTTCGCGTTGATAAATAAGCCTGGTGTTGTTTTTACTTTGCCCGGAATTGGATTGTTGTTATTATCCATAGGCATTATTTCAATTTGTTTTTATTCTATGATTCCGGATATTGAGAATGGAATGTCAACGTTTATGGCATTAAGAAAATCAATGGTTGAAACTGCCACCCCATCATGGATGGTAGCGACGTTTTTTTTCTCATTGTCGATTCAATTTTTTTCTTTGGGTTTTTTAACCAACCAAAGCAAGTGGAACTATGAGGAAACTTATCGTACCAACAACGCAATTTTAAGTTATTTAAAAAAGAATAAATAGTGATGTGTGGTATTGCAGGAATAATCGGCGAGGTCCATGATAAAACAACCCTGAACCGCATGGTATCGATTATGCGTCATCGCGGCCCTGATGCAAGTGGTTTTTTCTCTTTTGGGGCCGTACAATTCGGCCATTGCCGTTTGTCTATTAATGATCTGTCCCAAGAGGCTAACCAACCTTTTGTATCTGAAGACAAAAACCTCTCTGTAATCGTTAACGGAGAAGTTTATAATTTTAAGGAACTAAGAGCCGATCTTGAAAATCAAGGATTTCATTTTAGATCAAAATCAGACTCAGAAGTCCTGCTTCATGGATATGCCCATTATGGAACGAATATCATAGAAAAAATTAACGGCATGTTTGCGGTTGCCATTTATGATATCAAAGCCAACAAAGTCTTTTTGGCTCGTGATCGTTTGGGAATAAAACCGTTATACTATCATCATGGAAACAAGCGTTTTGTTTTTGGTTCTGAAATAAAAGCCATTGCCCAGTGTGTTGAGGTTGATCTTCAAACTGATTTCCAGGCGTTAAACGAGTATTTGGTCTTTGAGAACTGCTTTTCAAACAGAACTTTAAACTATAATATAAAGTCCGTACTTCCAGGTGAAATTGTATCTATAGATGTTTCAACGTTAAGTTTAGCCCGGGATTCTTTTTGGCTCCCTAAGTTTAACTATAGTCTATCACCAAGTGGGGGGACATATAAAGAATATCTTTCGACAGTTGAAAAAGCGGTAACTCGGCATTTATTGAGTGATGTCCCCGTTGGTGCCTATCTAAGCTCAGGTGTCGATTCGTCTACGGTAACTTATTGGGCCGCCAAGATCCTTAAAGGAAGAGAGCTAAAAACTTATACGGGGTCGTTCGGTATGAAAGGCTTCTATGATGAATGGGTTCCTGCAAAAAAGATTGCCACTGCTTTTCAATGCCAGAGTATGAATGTTTCTATATCTCCTGAAGATTTTATAGAAAATATAGAAGATGTTTTATGGCATCTTGATGAGCCTAAAGTAGGTATGGGATCTTTTTCTCAGTATATGGTGGCTAAAACAGCAGCTAAAGACGTGAAAGTCATATTAACAGGCCATGGCGGGGATGAGCTTTTTGCAGGTTACCCGATTTTTAAGGTTTTGTATGGACAAAATCAACTCATGAATTTATTTCGACATTCAACATCCCGGGAACTCATGTTCGCAATATATTTTTTAGTTGGTCCATACTTTAAAAAGGGGATTAAATATTTTTTACCTGAAGTTAATTCCCCTAATAACATAAGGGCGATGGTTCATCCGGATGTGCTGAAAGAATTGGAGATACAAAATCCCTATGGGGCGTTAGAAAAATTAAAACGGACAACTGAGAACAGTTATGAATTTTTGACCTTAAATTATCTTAAGCATTATTTACCAGCACTGTTTTCCGTTGAAGATAAAATAAGTATGGCGCATTCATTGGAATCAAGAACTCCTCTATGTGATAATGAAATATTGGATCTTGCACTGTCCGTTCCTCTATGGAAAAAATTACAAAGTTTTGAACCCAAGCATATACCGAAAGTTGCAATGAGAGGAAAGCTTCCTCCACTGGTTTATAATATTCCCAAAAAAGGATTCCCGACTCCATTGCTGTTTTGGTTTAAACATGAGCTGCAAAATTTTATGCGAGAATTTATTCTTGATAACCTTGAATTCGCAAGGTTTTTCAAAAGAGAGCAAGTTGAAAATTTGATTAGATCGCATTGCCGTAAGAAGATAAATACTCCCTTTTTAGAAATATCTGCCCATAAATTATGGATGATCATTAATTTGATTTTATATTTTAAAAATCAAAAGTATAGATACCTGAGGTGAGTTTCGCCTTTGAGATATAAATGCAAGGAACAACAGTCAATATAAATTTAGCAACGGACTACGCTCTTAAACCGGAAATAGTCTCAACCCTTAATGATTTTCATTTTAAAAAAATAAGGATTTCTATCAATCGGAGCAATATATTATTACAAAGGGCAAAAAGCGATTTCGCTATTTGTCGGAAAGGCAGTAGGGAGTGGGAGTTTTTTGATAATTCGTTATTAAAAATTCAAGCAGAGCTGGAAAAATATAAGCAACCCGTAGAGAATTTGTTGCCGAACCGAGTCGTACCCTCAGAACTTCATCATTCTCCATTTATAGATGAGTTGGCTGATCAATTTGAACAAAATATTCTTTCTTCAATAGGGCAAAAAAGCAATGTTAGCTCGAAGAAATCCTTTGGGGTTGTGATGTCGCATGATGTAGATGGGTTAGGTCGATTTTATTTGGGAAGTCTAAAAACAGCGATAGTTTTTTTGGGGAATTCGATCAGACTCTGGGCAAAGCCTTCTCTGTCATTGAAATACCTGGCCAAAAGTATAAGATTTGCTTTTGGCAATATCGACTACTTTGGATTTAGTCTGATTTTAAATGTGGCTAAGAAATATAATTTTTGTCCGGTTTTTTTTTTATATTCCCATTTGGAAAATAATAATAAGCTGACCCTGCTTGATCGTATCAAAGGTGTTAACCCCAATTACCGTATAGAGCGGGAAAAATATGCGTTAACCATATTAAAAGAAAATGACGTGGAGATAGGGTTACACGGAAGCTATTATTCTTCTAATGATATGTCTCTTTTGAGAGAGGAAAAAGAGTTTCTTGAAGAGCAACTAAACATAACCTGTAAGTCAGTGAGGCAGCATTACCTGAATTTCCACGGGGGAAGGACTCTGGATATTTACTCAGAATTGGGGATTAACTTCGATTTCAATTGTGGAACGGTTTATGAAAATGCATTTTTGTGTGGGACGTGCAGGCCTTTTTACTACATGCCTTCCAAGACTACACGACCTGTTGTTATAATTCCAATGGTATATATGGATGCCGTGAATCTCTATTTTCAGCCAGTCAGTCAAATCGAAATTTGTAGAGAAATTGAAAAAATATTGCTGATCTTGAGAAAGTATGGAGGTGTTGCATCCTTTAATTTCCACCAAAGAATGATATCATCTATTCCCGAAATGTTAATTGCATACGAGTATTTATCCTCAAAGACTGCCGAGTTAGGGGGGCAGTTTCTAAGAGGAGATGATTTGAACCGCTTTTATGAAATAAACTAAAATGCCTGAGCATGTGTATGTTGAAGACCAGAATTCCGCAGCCGAACTACTAAGGCGACTCCAAACGGAAGGTGTCTCATTTAAGGGGAAATCTGTTTTGGATATTGGTTGTGGAACAGGCTTATACTCCAAACTGATAGCTGAGTCTGGCGCAATCAAAGTCGTTGGAATAGATAAAGAACCCGGCAATATTTGTTTTGCTAAGGCAAATGCAAAAAATGATAGACTGCATTTTATTTGTACAACAATAGAGGAATTCAGTTGCAAGGAAAGATTCGACTTCTTATTTGTTAGAGGTGTTATATACTATACTCAGAATTTAACCACTTTTTTGTCTTGTCTTTCAAAAATAATTCAAATAGACGGAGAACTTTATATTACTTTTATCCAGAAAAACTGGAGTGCACACATTTCGAATCTTGTGAAACGTATTGCATGCTGTATCCCCGATTCTGTTCATCCGGTAATGATCAATTTGTTTGCAATTTTGTACTATGGATATAAAACAAAGATAACCAATGAAACTATCGCATTCGAGATAATAAAAAGCAAAATGAACACTATTTTTTTTCCAGTAAATTATTTGTTTTCACCCACATGGACTGCTATACAGCTTAAAAAACATCATATGCGAGTTTTAAAATTTTTCCCCAAAGGCAATACAACTGATTTCGCTTATTGGCTTAAAAAAAATGATACGAGTACAATATGAAACTATACTCAAGTGACGCTTTAAAAGGGTATCAATACATAGATAAAAATAAATTTTTAAATGGGTTAAGACGTTCTCTTCAATCTAACGTTTTTTTTTCATACATAAAAAGTCGGGAAAGTAGCATTTTGGATATTGGGTGTGGCGGCAGTAAGTTTTTGCATATTTTACATGAGAACGGATTCTCAAATATCTATGGTGTAGAGCCAGATCCGTTGTTGGTTGAAATTTCGCTGAAAAAATATCCCTATTTACTTAACAAGGTCAAATGCGCCGGAGCCACAAATCTGCCCTACGATGACCTTTGTTTTGACTGTGTCTATTATTTCAATGTTATGCACCATTTAGAGGGGCTTGAGGAATATAAGGCGGCGATTACAGAAGCGCATCGTGTTTTAAAAAATGATGGGATCTTAATATTAATTGAACCCTGCCGAAAGTGGATTTATACACTTACAAGACGTTTAGCCTACTTGATAGCACCTCTTTCAAATTTATTGGCTAATATGTATAAAATGATGAGTGATGAGAAAGAGATTATGGAAAGATTTTTTGAAGAATCAGGCAATATTTATTTTTTTATTCGGTCAAATGAGTTTGAGGTGTTGAAGTATGAAAAGCATTTTCATCAATCCGTTTTGATTGTAAAAAAACGAAAGCATAGATAGCTTCTGTTTCAGGCCAGGAAATTGATTATTCTGAGCTTTACAGCGTAAAACAATATATCAGAGCACCTATTCCGTTTAAAGCGTTCAACAAGGTCGAAGAACATATTGTAGCTGCCCATAAATACTGTTTTGGTTCAAGTGAAAAAATTTGATCGATTTCTGATTTTTATTGCAAAGCTTATAATCGGAGTTGGTTTTATATTTGCTATGATCCATAAAGGTGCTTTTAATGTTGCTTTGCTTTTTAAAGCCGTTTTAACCTCTCCGCTTCTTTTTTTAGCGGGAGGTAGCGTTGTTTTCTTAATGATTTTTTTGGGTAATTTAAGATGGTTTCTTGTCATGCGTATGACTGGAAATAAGCTCTCTTATTTAAATACATTCCTAATAGGGTTGATCGGTGTGTTCTTTGCAACGTTTACTCCGGGGGGGATCACATCCGACATCATGCGGTCTTATTACAGCAGTCAGCAAGAACGGTTTTCCATGCCCTCTCTGGCCGCAATCATAATTGACCGAGGCGGTGCATTAGTCGGGCAGATTTTAACGTCTGTTTTTTGTGGTATTCTTATTTATAATCGTATTATAAATTCTTTTTTAAAATATCCGTTTTTTTTTGTTGTAATTTTGTTTGCTGTAGTTGGTTTGGTCATCTTTCTTTTTTATTGTGAATGGTTGCCTAAGTGGTTTTATAGGATTAAAAAAGCAAATCTTTTTCTTATGATAATTAAAAATTCTCCCAATGCTTTTTTTTTATCAATCGGTATCAGTGTTTTAAACTCCGTGTTGTTAGGCGTGGGGTTACTGATTTTCTTTCTCACCATGGAAGGTAGTCCTAGTGTAGATTTCACATACTTTTTTTTTGCCGGCCCATTCATTGCTATCTCTCTTACTTTACCGATCACCCCAGCTGGTATCGGTGTCGGGCAGATTGCAGGGATTTTATTTTTTAATAACATCAGCAATCAGGCTATCAGTTGCGGTGCTGAGGTTATTTCACTTGTTCAGTTGGCTTGGTTGATTGTTGGTCTGGTGGGGGCGGTTGTTTTTATTTTGTATCGGAAACAAGGGAGCATCAATGGAATTAAGGCGAGTCGCACTGATCCACTATCCTGTGAATCGAATCGCAAATGAGCCTGGCAATAAAACGGTAATGAAGCATTTTGGGCACATGCCGAATATCCAATTGCTATATGTTGCGGCCATTTTTGAACAATTGAGTGTTGAGGTTGAATTCATTGATATGGTTGGGATGGATATTACTGAAAATTTACTTCAGGAAAAATTGCTATCCTTTGATCCTGATTTGATATGCTTGTCAATCTTTACTTCCCACTTTCATAATGCAGTATCATACGTACGATTTTTTAAGGCTTTTTTGCCACAAGTTAAGATAATGATCGGTGGAGTTCATACTTCTATTTACCCTTTGGAAACAATGGAGCATGTTAGGGAGATAGACTATTCTTGTGTTGGCGAAGCAGAAATGGTATTGCCGGAATTTGTAAGACGAATACGCAATCACATAGAATTTTACGGGCTTCTGGGTCTGATTTGGCGTAAAAATGATCGCATAGAGTATGCTGGCCCTGCCCCACTTAATAACGATATTGACTCCTGTCCTTTTCCGGCTCGACATTTGATTCCGAATTCGGTTTACTTCAATTTTATCAGCAGTTATAGAAATTATACTGTGTTTAACTCCAGCCGTGGGTGCCCCTATCGATGCATTTTCTGCGAAGCTGGCGGCACTAAATGGCGCGCTCGCAGCCCTGAAAACATTGTTGCTGAGTTTAAAGAATGCTATGAGAAGCATGGCATTCGGGAAATTGATATTTTTGATTCAAGTTTTACGATCAGTAAACGGAGAGTGCTTAAACTCTGTGAATTGTTGCAAAAAAGTGGTCTTAATCATAAAATTTCATGGAATGTCAGAAGCAGGGTAAATACGATTGATGAAGAAGTTTTAAAAGCATTGAAAATTGGTGGCTGTTATCGTATTTTTTATGGGATAGAATCTGGGGATACTGAAATTTTAAAATCGCTTAGGAAGGAAATCAGCCTTGATCGTGTCCGGGAAATAATTTTGCAGACCAAGGAAAATGGAATTTCCTCATTTGGATATTTTTTAATTGGCTCCCCAGGTGAAACAAAAGAATCTGCTATGAAAACAATTGAGTTTGCCAAATCATTACCGCTCGATTTTGCAATATTCAACTGCCTTACAGCATTCCCTCAAACAGAGTTATATGAAAAATACTACAAACCCTATGTCAAGAATGATTTTTGGGCAGATTATATTATGCAGCCCAAACCCGTTGAGACGTTTATGGGACGCCCCTGGACTCATATTCCTGATGAAGAATTAAGGAAAATAGCTCATAAAGCAATGTTGGAGTTTTATTTTAGACCAGTGCAGATTTTTCGAACGATTCGTTCAATTAGATCCCCTAACCAGTTTTTCAGATATGTTATTGCTGCCGTTGATATGTCTTTGGATTACATTAGAACGCATGTACAAAAAATAGGGTAATCCCTAAATGAAAATTCTTCTAATTTCACCTTTTATGTCTTACAAGGATCGATGGGGGCAATATTACGAAGGGGCTGGAGACACTTTTCCTCAAGGGATTGGTATTATCGCCGGGTACTTGGAACAAAATGGTTTTGAAGTTGATGTTTTGGAACCGGATGTCATGGGAATGGATAAGGCGACCTTTTGTTCATTTGTTGAACGAGGGGGGTACTCATTGGTCGGGATGTCTGTGTTTACACCTAATGTTACCTTTGCCTATGAGACAGCGGATTTAATAAAAAGTATTTCAAGACGTATTTATGTTGTCGCCGGGGGCGCACATCCGACTCTTTTTCCAAAAGAAACTTTGAAAGAGTGCCCCTCAATTGATTTTAGCATTACTAATGAAGGTGAAGTTCCAATGTTGAGGCTTGTTCAGAATCTTGACCTTGAACATCCGGATTTTGAGACGATCCCAAACCTTTACTATCGTGTTTCGGCCCAAATCGTATCATCCAAACATAAAATGCACCATTGGGTTAATTTAGATCAATTACCAATTTTTCCGTATCATAAGTTTGATATGGAGAAGTATGTCCCCGCGCCTTCCCTACGAACGGTTCTACCTACCTTTAACTACATGGCCCAGAGAGGGTGTCCTTTTTCATGTTCATTTTGTGATACAAGAACCCATGGAAAGAAAGTTCGCTATAGAAGCGTTGACAGGGTGATCGATGATTTAAAATATCTCAAATGTACTTATGGTGTTAAAGGTATTATTTTTGAAGGTAGCAATTTTACCGTTAGCAAAAAATGGATCACTGAATTATGTGATCGCATGATAAATGAAAAAATTAATTTACTTTGGTATTGTATGGGGCGGGTGGATATAGATCAAGAATTGCTCCCTGTTATGAAAAAAGCCGGGCTTTGGGCAATGAGTTTCGGTATTGAAACCGGGAACAACAAAACACTAAAGATGATGGATAAAAAGATATCACTTTCCCAGGTGAAATTAACGATAAAAGAACTAAATAGACTTAAAGTTAGATCCATTGGGTCTTTCATTCTTGGGTATCCCGGCGAAAATAAACAGGATGTGTTAAACACTATAAATTATGCCTGTAGTCTCGGACTTGATGTCGCAGTATTTTTTAATCCGGTTCCTTATCCTGGAACCTTATTATATGAACATGCTCAAAATGACGGTGGTTTAATAGAGGACCCTCCGAACTGGGAGGCGTACAAAGCTTGGTTGGACCATAACAATCCCATTTACATAAACCCTTTACTTGGAGATCTGCAGGTTAAATTATATAATTATGCTTTCAAAAAATTCTATACTCGACCATCATATATTTTTCGTCAGTTGTTAAGCATAAAAACATTGGATGACTTTAAAAGGCTTATTCAGGGATTTAAAAGTGTTAATGGGCTAATTGTTAAGGGGATAAATTCATTAAAGAATGATGACTAAGGTTATACAAAAGCAAAATGATTTGTTGTGGGTCATATTGTTTGGCTTCCTTGTTGCGTGTATCCATTCTTATTTTGCCTTATCTCATCTTGAATCCAAAATTGCTCTACAGAGCTTTAGTCTGATGGATTATGCAAACCATATACTTAACCCGGAAAATTTTAGCCGTGATTGGACTAATGGAATCAGGGATTTATCATTATCACTCCCAATTGTTGTTGTTACATGGCTGCATCATTTTAGTAATATTAACTTACTTTTTTTATTAAGATGCTCAGCTTTTCTGCAAGTTTTTATTGGGTGCATTGCGATCGGTAGTTTATGCTTAACTTTGCACCATAGTAGAGTTGTTTCCATACTATTTATAACATTGTGTTTAATCTCTCCATTAACTTTTGTAAATATGGCACGATTTGGATACGAAGTTGGGGGATTGTTTCGGCATGATTTGCAATGGGGCTTTTCGTTTGCATTTGTCTTATTTGCCATTTCTTTTTTTATCCAAGAAAAATATTATCAATTTTCTTTTTTTATTGTTTTGTCTGTTTATTGCCATTTGACGATCGCTTTTTGGGGGATGTTATTTATTTCTGGTCATATATTCCTACACCCGACTAAGTATATCTATAAAAAAAAATTTCTAATTCCAAACGTTTGGGGGGCAATAGGACTGCTGCCTTATCTTTTCACTTTGTGGAAATATAATATTGGATTGAATGGATTTCCTAATGAATACTGGCTTAAGACATTACATTGGTTCTCTTTTCATCATTTCCCTATATCGATGAATAGCTTTGGGGTTAGGGCTCACAAAGAATTTTTACCTGTTTTGTCTTTGTTGATTATGTTTTTTATATGTAGCTTTGATAATAAAGATAAAAACTCTCATCGTATTATTTCCAGTGGGGTGGCGGTCTGTGCAGCTGTTACAGTCATTTATTTTTGTTTTTCTGAGATCTGGCCCATTATTCCTATTGTAAAATTACAGTTGCATAGAATATCTTACTTTATTTCATTCTTTTCGACCTTATCTATCATTTATATGCTGATACAAAAGTCTCAAAAAAAAATAATAGTAGGATGGGTTTGTTTTTTTATGATCCTCTTAATGTTGCTCTCAAAAACAACAATACCTCTTATCCCAATGTTTATCTTGGCATTGTTTTTAACTGACCATAAACTTCTTTATAAAATTCTTGTGTTCTCTGCCTATGGCATATTGTTGGGCACATATCATGTAATATATAAGATTCCTTTATTGGATTTCATTTATCGTGGAAGTTTGGTTCGCCTTTTTTTTGTTTTTATATTGTCTATCGTCTTCGTTGTATTTTTTTTCTGTAATCGAGATAGAAACAATGCAGATTTTGCCTTATCTCTTTGTATATTCTTTTTGTGCGGGGTACTTTTTTTTCACAATTATGAAAAGGAGCAAACATGGTTAAGAAGTAAATTTGCGATAGGCGATTCATATGTTTCGGCTCAAAAGTGGGCATCTATAAATACTTCTGGAAACTCTTTGTTTTTGGTTGACCCAAGCTGGGGATATGGATGGAGAGATTTTTCTAATAGAAGTAAATATGGCAGTCTTAGAGAATGGCTTTATACACCAATAACGCAAAGTCAAAGTTTTGATTTATTTATTGAAGGAGCTCGTAGAGCAAAATTATTCGGTGTGGACTATATCAAGCTACTTAATGAAGAAGATATCAATGCTATTCATTTTGGAAGGCAATTGCAGAATAGGGTCAGGACAATATTTTATTCAATGTCTGGCAATGAACTATACAATCTGTGCAAACAATCTGATATCGACTATATCGTTATGCGGAAAAAATTTGTGAGTGTCAATCATTTAAAAAGCTTGAAAAATTTTGTAGAAATTATATTTGAGAATGAGCATTTCTATGTTTTAGCCCTCTTTTCGTAATTGAAATAAAAAAATAAAGGAGTAATACTTAGGAGACCTTATTGTATGTATAAAAAAAAGAGTATAGCGGTTGTTGTTCCTGCCCACAATGAGGAAAAACAGATTGGTATGGTAATTGAAACTATGCCGGAGTTTGTTGATCATATTGTCATTATTGATGATGAAAGTCCTGATCGCACATCAGAGGTTACCAAAGAATATCAAACAAAATATCCAAAAGTAGTCTTAATTGAGCATGAAGTCAATCAAGGTGTTGGTGGGGCTATTGCATCAGGATATAAATGGGCTAGAGATAACGATATTGATGTTGCAGTTGTTATGGCTGGGGATGGACAAATGAATCCGGATGATTTGCCTAACATAATTGAGCCGATTATAAATGGTGAGGTTGATTATACAAAAGGCAATAGGTTGTTTACGGGAGAAGCCTTCAAAAAAATCCCAAAGGTTCGTTATTTTGGAAATTCTGCTTTGTCATTGTTAACAAAAATAGCCTCTGGGTATTGGCATGTTGCAGACTCTCAAACCGGCTATACGGCTGTTAATAAAAAAGTTTTAAAAACAATAGATTGGGATAGGATGTATAAGAGATATGGTCAACCTAATGATCTTCTTGTTCGTCTTAATTTATACAATTTTAGAGTTCGGGATGTCCCTGTTGAGCCGGTTTATAATAATGGCGAACAATCTGGAATTAATATTAAAAAAGCCATTTTCTCAATCGGTTGGCTGATTGTTAAGCTGTTTTTCTGGCGAATAAAAGAAAAATATATTATCCGTGATTTTCATCCCTTGGTATTCTTTTACCTTCTCGGTTTTTTTATGGGGTGTATAAATATTTTTTTCTTTTTTAGATTGTTTTATCGATGGAGCGTGGAAGGCGCTGTTCCTGAAATAACGTTTCTTATTTGGATGTTTTCCTTTTCTATTGGTCTTATATCTGTTTTTTTTGCTATGTGGTTTGATATGGAATATAATAAACACCTTAAATAAGATTATCTTAGCCTCAAGAAAGAATAGTATAGTTAAATCATACTGGTACGTTGGGAAATAATATAAAGGTATTGAATCGGTCATGCTCTGTTTGCTCTGATTTTGTTTTCTTAACCTAAATCAAAATCTTGTCCTAAACATCATCTCTTCGGCTTCGAATTGAAAATGTCTGTTTCAATAAAGAGGTACTGGAACGGATAAAATTTTAAGAATTAAAGGAGTCCTGCTGTGGAACTTTTTTTTTCGGTGTTTTATAAATCAATTCCTCTGACCATCCCATATAATCTTTCGTTTGGTCCAATTGATACATTTGACACCTTTTATCTTGTGGCAAGAGCACAAGACAATAGGTCTTTAGTTGGGATTTCGGAAATTACTCCTTTACCGGGATACAGTCATGAAACTTTTGATAGTGTAAAGATAATTTTATTACAAATCGTTGACAAAATACAAATGGGGCAGTCTTTGGTGGATGTCCTTGCTTCTTATGTCCATACCGCACCTTTTGCAGTCAGTGGTGTTATCACAGCATTTGAGTTGGTGAAAAAGCACAATAAATTAGTTTCTCAAGCGCTGGAAGAGCCTGTTGAGTTGGCAGCATTATGCGATGCCTCTACTCCACTCCTTATCAAAAAAAGAGCAGAGGAGTTGATGCGTGAGGGATTTCGCACTTTAAAAATGAAGGTTGGAAAATATGAAATTTCCGATGAGCTTGAACGCATTCGTGCCGTGTCATCAATTCTTCCTAATGACGCCATTGTTCGGCTGGATGCAAATCAGGCGTATGGATTCGAGCAGGCTATGAAATTATGTGAAGGGCTCGAGGATATTGAGCATATAGAACTCTTGGAACAACCTTTCAAGCCGGATTTTTGGTCGGAGACAGAAGCGCTTGCAAATAAGACCTCTGTGCCCATTATGCTGGATGAATCCATTTGGGGGCACAATGATTTAAAAAAGGCCGCAAATTCAGGTGTCAAATATGTAAAGTTTAAGCTTTGTAAGCATTTGGGCATAGAAGGATCATTAAATCTTATTAAGGATGCCAGGTCCCATGGTTTAGGAATTGTTTATGGGAATGGGGTGCAAAGCGCTCTGGGAAATCATTACGAGGCGTTGATTCATTCACAAACAAATATTGAGACCGCTTCAGAAAGTAATGGTTTCTTAAAAATTCAAGCAAAAATGTTTAGTGATTTTTTAAAAATGGACCGAGGTTTTCTATTTGATAATGGGTTTGATTGCAATGAGTATTTTACAAAGTATTGGCAGTGCATCATACCTGAGGTGCCATTGTTGATAGACAAAATAGAGACTTTGGTCACAGATATTCAACATTATGAGGTATTGAATGGTTAAAATCGTTGGTTTTTCAGCAAGCTTGAGAAATGCAAGATCTTTTAACGGTGGAAAAAAATTAATAAACGATATTATCGACTTAAAATCAAAAGAAGACCTTCTCTTCTACCTTGAGCAGCAAGGGAATTTACATCTTGAACATTTTTATAAAGCAGGCCGAGAGAAAGGGGTCGCATTTGATCAGATTTTTCTGGAATTAAAAAAATCAAAAGGGCTTAATGGGCTTTCAAACAGTGAGGTTTGCCTTGCCGCGGCTCTATGGGGGGCATCTACAGTTGGAGCTAAAATTGATCTTTTGCCCCTTGTGCATTTTTTCCCTGAGTCTGGAGGCATTAATTATGAACAGATATTGCGGGAGGCTGTTATTAATGCTGACGGTATTGTTATTGCTTCCCCAGTGTACTTTGGTGACAGAAGCTCTTTAAGTCAGCGATTGATTGATTTCTTAAAGCTTGATCCGGAACTAAGAAAGAGCATGTCCGGAAAAATATATGGCGGCGTTACGGTTGGTGCAAAACGAAATGGAGGGCAGGAAACAGCACTGATTTATCAAATGCATGATATGATGGACATAGGTGCATTAGGCGTTGGGAATGATTATTTAACGACGTCGCAATATGGTGGAACCGGTCATGCCGGTGATGTCGGGACCATGCCAAAGGATGGATATGGTCTTAATTCGTGTATAGGAACTGGACGACGTGTGGCAAGAGTCTCTGCAATGAAGGAGCATAGCAGGGGTTATGAACTTGGTTCGCCGCTAAAGATTGGGGTATGGATTCTTCAGGATCAATCACATAAATTACAAGAGTATTTAACACCTCTTTGTGATAAACTGAGCGATCAAGCAAATTTTAAATTTGTGAATTTGACCAATAAAAATATTTTACCATGTATGGCATGCGATATTTGTCCTTGCCGTATTGGAAAAGATCAGGAATATCGTTGCATCAGAGGAAAAAATGATGATATGCATACGTTTCATGAACAGTTCCTCGATTGTGATGTGATTATCCCGGCAATGCTGTCCCCGATCAATCGACAGGGCCTGTTGTCTACATATCAACAATTTCTTGAAAGAACCAGATACATCCGACGAGGTGATTATGTGCTGTCTGATAGATTGATCGCTCCGTTGGTGATTAGTGAAATAGGAAGTTGCGAGAATTTAAACATAAGAATGATAACATCATTGATTAGACATCATACTGTTATGCATAAGCCGATTATTGGGTGGTACCAAGATGATATTTTGCTCAACAAAACGGATCTCATTGCTGGCTTAGAAAGTACTATTGAAAAGGGAACTGCCCAAACAGTAGGACGATTGTCCTGTGTCGCAAATGATCAAAGCCTTGTTGTTTATAAGCCCGTTGGGTATGTACTATCAGCTTGCAAAGATGAAGCAGACGATTCAATGAAAAAAAGAAGAAAAGCCATCACTGCTAGGTTGGAATATCGGAGAAATGAATTTGAAAAGCGTATAAATTGTAGATATTAAAAATACTAATGTTGTTTTATACAATCGAGGAACTATGAAAATTTTAGTACTTAATTGTTATAGCCGAAATGCGTTATCAGTCATTTCTTCAATTGATAATTCTTATGAAATCTATGGCGGTTTTTCGTTTGTAGGGAGTTTGAAGAAAAGACTTTGCCAGTGTTTTAAATCTGATCGTGTAAAAGAGTTGATTTATATTACCCCACCATCTGTCGACATTGAGCAGTTTAAGAATGACATCATTCATGCGGTAAACAAATTACAGATTGATATTATTATTCCAACCGGGACATCGTTTACTGATAGCCTCTCTTTTTTTAAAGAGAAGATCATGATGAAAACAAGATCTAAAATATTGGTAGAAGATTATCAAAAGTTAGAGATGCTGACAGATAAGTGGAAGTTTGCGCAATTATGCCAGGAAATGGATATCCCAATTCCCAAAACTGTTGTATTAAAAAGGGTTTCTAATCTTAATCAAGAAAGAATTGAGGCAAGAATTGATTATCCTTATATCGTTAAACCTCGTAAACTTCAGGCCGCTGAGGGTGTATTTCTTTTTCATTCTGAAAGTGATTTCGATGAAAATTATTCTCGCTTACTAAAAGATTATGCTGGGGTTGAGAATGGTTCATTTTTAATTCAGGAGATGATAATGGGTAGTTTGCATGATGTAACTAGTTGTGCGAAATCGGGTCGGGCATTATCAATATTAAGTCAACAAAGAATGGCGACGTGGTATGACTTTGGAGGCGGTGGAATTATAAACAAAACCACCTATGAAACTAAAATAATAGAGTTTGTGAAAAAGATTCTGAAGAAAATGGAATGGAATGGAATTGCTGAGTTTGATTTCATTAAAAACGCGAATGGAGAATTTTTTGCTCTTGAATGCAATCCTAAATTTTGGGGAACAACTCAATTGACTATTGATGCTGGTGCAAATATGCCGCAGCAATTAATAGATTTCTGGGTTCATGGGAAAGATGTTCAACCTATCACATCCTATAAAGTTGGCTTGCTGTATAAATGGCTGTTTCCATATTGTTTTTTACATTGTCTCCATAAACCCTTAACGATAGACCGATTCTTTAAAAGAATTAAAAAAATTTTCAAAGATTACGGATGTGAAAATAAATCTTCTAATATTCAAATCCAATATATGAAACATATATTGGGTTCAATTATAAGTAATACTCCATTATGATAAATAAAAGAATGTCTTCAATGGTGTTATCTATTGATTTAGATACGTGGTGTCATTGCCGATGGGCATCTGGTTCTTCCAAGTCGATATGGCCGGATGCTAAAACAGCATTATTGGTGAATAATGGCTCTTATTTACCTGGGAAAGATTTTGTTGAGGCTATTTATTGGATTTTGACTTTGTTGAGGAAAAATAATATTAAAGGCACCTTTTTTGTTTTAGCTGAAGTCGCAAGGATGATCCCTGATCTCGTTAGGAAAATTAGTTTGGAGGGTCATGAGATTGCTTTACATGGAATGTACCACAACGATAATACAAATTATAATAATGAAGAATTTCGGGAAATGATTCAAGAAAGTCGTAAGATTTTGAGTGACATAATAGGGGCTCCGATTGTCGGATATCGATCTCCTAACTTGATTATTTCAAATGAGCAAATGGTAATCCTTGATGAGGAAGGTTTTTTATATGATTCATCTGTTTGTCCATCAAATACATTTTTTGGAAAATACTCCAATATGACCAAAGCCCCGAATGTACCATATCATCCGAGTGCTGAGAATCTAGCAAATAAAGGAAATATGAGTATTATGGAGCTTCCAATACCGGTGTTTCCACTAATCAAATTACCTGCTGCCTGCGGTATAATGACAAGAGTGCTGGGTGGGTGGTGGAGCAAATTGGCGCTCAATAATATGCTGAGGCGAGATAATTATGGTATGTATTATTTTCACCCATATGAGGTTAGCCTCAGCAAACCCCAAATTGATAACTCCACTCCATATATAGCATTGTTTTGTCGAAATATTGGTGTTAACTATAGAAAAATGTTAGAAAAATTTCTTTTTGACCTGTCTTCTAAAACTTGTTTTTTTACAGCAAAGCAATTAATAGAATTTTCATAAGGGTATGTTTGATAAAATAGAAAAATTAGATGATTATGTGTTGTTGGAGTCGATTTTTCAACCATATGTTGATGATGGCCAAGCCTTGTTTCTGGAAAATTGGGATAAATTGCATCAGGAAGAAAAGAATGAAATTGTTTGCGCCTTAAAAATATACAATCGGAACCTTAAAACTCGTTTTTTGTTAAGAATTTTTGTTTCTTTATTGAATAGTATTCCGTTTTTTAAACTTCAACGAATAGTCTTAGAAGGTTTGAAACAGTTCCGTTTTAGACCAGTAGGTACAAAAATGGACTTGGAAGCTACAATGGACATTGGAAATTACCTTACTACGCGTTTTTTTGACCAATGTTTCAATGATAAAGATGGAATTGTTAAAGGGGGGTGCGTCAGTTTGACATATGATATGGATCAACCGGATTGTATCGCTCATTTGGATCCATGTCTGAAGAATTTAAAAAACAACGGATTGAAGGCCTGCTTTAATTTTCTTGCAAAAGGTCATTATGAGCTATCTGAAAAGCTTGTGTTGAAAGTTTTGCGTGCTGAACATGAAGTTGGCTTACATGGTTTTAACCATGATCTGGATTTTGGTAATAGGAGTGAAGTTTATTTGGAAAAAACATTGATGAAGGCACTCAAAAAGTTTCCAGTTTCTGTAAAAGGGTTTAGATCCCCAGCCTTATCTGTCAGCCCCCAATTAATGAAAGTTCTATCTGATTTGGATTTTTTATATGACAGTAGTATTGCAGCCTGTCATCCTTATCATAATAGTACCGGTTTTGCCTTGCCCTATAGGCTCCCTGGGCTGAATTTGATTGAAATGCCGGTTGTCTTACAAGACAATCTATTATTTAGTGATTTAAGGCTAAGTGACAGTGAGGCTTTGAGGCTAACAAAATCTAGTATCAAAGGGATACTTAAAAGAAATGGCCATGCAGTTATTAACCTTCATATGTACATAGAAAAAGATCATGAGTTCTTCCATTCTCAATTGTTAAAATGGCTGAGAAAAAATGAAATCAAAGTGTTAAGAATGGATGAGTGTGCTATCCTTTTTAAGGAACAATGTGCTTAATGAAAATTACTATTGCTAAATCAAAACATCAAAGATGTTGGAATCGGTTTTTAGATAATCGTCGAAACGGCAATTTATATCAATTGTTTGAATGGCGCAAAATTTTACAAGAAGGGTATAAGCTTACGCCATTTTTTTTAATGGCGGAACAAGATGGGTGTGTCTCTGGCGTTCTGCCATTGGTCAAAGCTCCTTTACTGACAGGCCGACCTTGTGTCATCTCGTTACCTTACTGCGATTTTTCTGGGATTGAAGCGGTTGATTCTGAAACCTCTGTCGCACTGGTTAAGGAAGCTGAAAATATTGCTACCAAAGAAAGGGGGACTTTAAGTCTTCGTCAGAAAGGGGTTGTTGTTGACGATAATCTTCCCTATGAGTGCACTAATGTTCTTCAGGAGGTGAAAATACCAAAAACCGAAGAGGATATTATGGCTATATGTTCAAGTAATCTTCGTCGAAAAATACGTAAAAGTGTTAAAAATGGAATAAAATTTAAATGCGGGAAAAACTATTTGGATGAGTTTTATGCGGTGTATACTAAAAATATGCACTACTTAGGAACCCCTCATCATTCAAAACATTTTTTTAAGACAATCATTCATTATTTAAATGAGAAATGTGAGATCTTTGTTGCTGAGTATAAAGATACTATTATAGGAGGGATGTTTGTCCTAAAGTATAAGAAAATGGCTCGAGATCCATGGACCAGTACCTTAAGGGAATATAATAGATTATATCCTAGTAATTTGTTATATTATAATGCTCTTCGGTTTGCTGTAAAGCATCAATTGGATTGGTTTGATTTTGGAAGATCTCAATTAAATACTGGAGTCTATCAGTTTAAAAAGCAATGGGGAAGCATTGATTCAACTCTCTACTATTCATCTTCTAATTCTGATACTCCTTCAAATAGTAAATTCATGTTAACGGCTTCAAATATTTGGAAAAAAATACCGTATGGGATTACTCTGCCGATGGGCCAATATCTAAGAAAGTACCTTCACTAACAGGAGAATAACTTACAATGAGTGAACAAAAACATTATGCAGATACACTAAAATATTTTGAAACAGTTGCAAATGAAAAAGCAGGAATTTACGATGAAGGGAATAGCATCGCTATGAAGATACAGCGAAAAGTGAGGGAAAATATAATCAAAATGATTAGCCCTTCTGTAACATCTATTTTGGACGCAGGTTGTGGTAGAGGTGATTTTGCCGCGTTGCTGTCTAATACTTTTAGTCGTAAAAAAGTAGTTGGTATAGATTTTTCTCATTCAATGATAAACATTGCGGAAAGAAAATATGGGAAGGATTCTTTAAAATTCTTGCAGAGTTCGTTAACTGCTATAAAGCTACAAGATAATTCCGTTGATTCATCTATTTGTTTAAACGTTTTACATCACTTAAAGCCAAATGATATCTCTATCGCAATTAACGAGTTATGTCGTGTGACTAAATATCAAGTAGTGATCGAATTTAAAAATAATTTGTCTCCCTATCATCTAATTAAAAAGGTCTTTGTACCTAAAAGTATTGGTGCACAAATTTATGGTGCTAATATATTTCAATTAAGAGAAAAATTCAAAGAGAATAATTTTCGAGTGACAACGACTTGGTCCTTGCTGTTTGGTCCTTATATATCACCAATTGTTTGTGTCACAGCTGAGCCTCGTTAATGAAACAAAATCGTTGGACCTCAGTGCTGAGTTGGGCCGTTTTATTCTGTTGTTTGTGGTTTGGGTATAACCTTTTCCTCGGGAATATGGATGAGCTTAAATCAATTGAGATTGATTATGCAAAGTTGCCGATGTTGATTTTATCATGCCTTTATACATATTTTGTAAGGGGACAAATGCAGCAAGCTCTTGTTTTTCCATACGATGTGTCTTTGAGTTTATGGGAACAGATGGGATTGACCACTGTCACAACTATCGGAAATATGATTTTTCCAGCAAATGCTGGAATGGTTTATAAAATGATGTATTTAAAAAAAATATATCATATTGATTGGGTCGTCACAGGCTTCTACCTGGCTGTTAGTTGGGTCTTTATAACTATTTCCGACGCATTATTGGCTTTAAGTACCCTCATATTAATGGGAGAATATTTTTCTTTCGTAACATTAGTTTTTTTTTTAATTAGTATTTGCTGCATAAGTTTTTTGTTTACCCCCTCAGATTTAAAAATAGTTAGGCGTTTACCTATTATCGATAGAGCCTTTGAAGGATGGGGGAAATTAAAAAAGAAGCCAGAATATGCAATGCGGATAATGCTTGTTTCTGTGTTTTTGTCATTTGGCAATACGTTTGTTGTTTGGTCTTCTTGCCAATTTGTAGGGATAAACATTAGTTGGGGCATAGCTATTATTCTGGGGAGTGTTCGAAGTATATCTACATATTTTATTTTAACTCCTGGGTCATTAGGTATAACAGAAGTTTTTCTTGCCTCTTCTGCGAAATTGATAGGTTTGACATCTATAGAGGGTGTTATTATTTCGGCGATATTTCGTTTGGGAATGTTGGGAGTTGGTCTTATTTTATCTCCGATATTTTATATGATGATGAATAAGAAAATGACAAATGCTTGATGTTGAGTTTCCCAAGGGATTATATTGGTTTTGGATAAAAAATATTGCCATATTTGCCAAATTTGGGCCTGGTAGAATAATCGAAGAGGAATGAAAGCTCAACGATTCTCCCTGTTTTAGATTATCGCCGCAAAGTATGTGAAACTGATGTTTTTTTAATGATAGCTCCCTTTATCTACAAATTGTTTTAAATTTAGCTGTTTTGAGGTCCTATTCATTCAAATTAAACAAATTAAATAAAGAATTGTGCTTTTTAGAATGTTCTATTTTTTAATTTTTTTTGCTTTTACTTATATTTTTACCTCAATGGTTATGTTTCTTCTCATTTCAAAATGTTTAGAGGTGACTGATGAAAATTGCACTCCTTATTTTATTTTTTCTTTAGGCTTAGGCCCCTTAACGATCTCATTGATTCTTCGCTGGCTATTGTTTTGTTTTCCGATGCAAGAGGATGAATTCTATATTTTTACTATTGTTCTGTTATTTTTTGTTTTTTTTTATATTGGAAGACAAACAACAGCGCAACTTAAATATCTCTTTATTGCTTTTGTTAATTCAGTTATTTATTTTTTCCGAAAGAAAAAAATTTTTGAAATTTTATTCGGGAGTACCATTGTATTTTTGATGGGATTGATATTTATAAAAGCTCTTTGGTTTCCAATTCATGGGAATGATCCTCTGGGGTATGCACGCGGTGCACAATTATTATATTCTGCAAAAAGTATTGCCATTTTCCCTTTTACCGATTCTTCGATAACTAATGGCTATTTTGCCGCTTCTGCTCATCCATTGGGCTATATGAGTTTGATGGTTTGGGGATATGTTTTTCAAGGTGGGATTGATTCTCCAATTTTTATTAAAATAATTTCTCCAGTTTATACTTTTTACACGCTCGTAACAGTTTCATATTTTATACGTAATCAATTTGGCTTATTAAGTGGCCTTTTGGGGAGTATAATATTGTTGACAACTCCTATATATTTTACTCAAGCATCATTATGTCATATTGATCCAATAAGGATGTACAGTTTTTTTGTTGCTTTTTTATGGATAGCTAAACTATTTGAATCAAAAAATTATAGGCATGCAATTTGGGCGGGCTATGCTTTAGGATTATGCTTGTTTAGCCATGCGATTGGGGTTTTAGCGCTTCCAATAGCTTGGCTTCTTGTCATTATATTGGGTCCGTGTTCGACTTTTCTTTTAAGATTTAAGCTCTCAACAGTTCTCGTGGTTATTGCTATCGGAATAGGTGGAGTACGATATATTGAAAACTACATATCATTTGGAGCTTTAATTTCAGATAAATTGGAAATATTGCAATTGCAATGTATAGATAATGAGGCTTATATAAAAATAACTCGGGGAATTTTTTCCCAGTATGATAGAGTGGTTTACGGTTTGTTTAAAGGGTTCACAAAGGTAGACGCATTCGGTTTTTCATACTGGTCTTTTTTATTGTCAATTATACTGGGTTATCGGTTAATAGGACGTGATGTTTATTTAAGAATTGTAGTTAGTTTTTTGGTCATTTTTTACTTAATGGTTGTTTTGTCGATTTGTATTGGGATCGATACATTTATTAAGAACGATAGATATATAATGACGGTTCAACCATTCGTTGCATACGTTGGTGGTATTCTGCCGGCCATATGCTTGAACTATAAAAATAAATCTATAAAATATTAATCTGGCCAATGGTAAAATTCTGTTGATATCCCCACCCTTTAAAAAAATGTTTAAAGTTGCTGTCATTTTTTTTATTTGGATACTGCTAATTGTTCCCCTCAAGGGTGTTTTAAAAAAAATGGAAAAGGAACTCAAATCCCTAAGCTCAACAGTCAGTATCGCTCAAAGCGAGTTAGAAAAATTGAAGCTATTAAATCCAGGTCTCTATTCTATGGTTGAATACATAATGGATAATACTTCAGAAGACAGCAAATTTTTGGTTTTTCGTCAAAGTGATTTTGCTTACTATGTTAGACGAAACTATATAAGGCACGTTGATCCGCAGTTAAAAAAATTTTATTTAGCTAATGATAAAAATGAAGCTTTCCAGTGCCTGGTCGATTTGGGTGTGGACTATATTTATTTACCCAATTATTATACTCCAACTATATTTAACACACCCGTTTTTCGTATAATTTCTGATTTACGTCTAACACAAAGAGTTTTTTTAAGAAGTGGATACTCTCTTTATAAAATTCTCAGAAAGCAACGCGCAATCCAACGGCAACAGTGTTATCAGTTTGACAGACAATCAATTCTAAGTGGTAAGTATAACTGGACTATGGCTTCAGAAAATTTTGAGATATCTAATGATGCGTCAGACGATTTTTTACTTTATACTTGGAATAAAGATAGAGGGAAAAGAAATTTTTTAGGTTCAGGATTAGGTTCGTATATATTTTCGCCAAGCCATTGTTTTAGCAACAAAACGAATTATTTAATTGAAAATAACTCCACATATCATCTTAGTACTCGAGTAAAAGGAAGTGGATACCTCATAATATATATTGCTCAATACGATAGCAGAGGACGGTTGCTTGGTATAAAGAAAATATGGGAGTCAATACTAAAAGATTGCTACCATGATACGGAGAGTATTTTTCAAACTTCGAATGATGTACAAGAATATAGGATATTGTTCCGCCTTGAGAGCAAAGGGGAGCTCTATATTAATGATGTCAAATTAGATAAGATGATTTTTTTGAAAAACGGCTGTTTGTCTAATATTGATAGTGATTGTATGAACGAATTTCATAAAAAAAATAAAAAGGAGCAAACTAAGACTAATCCTCATAATGGAACTTCACTGAACTGGACAAAATTGAGCTCAGGTTCGTTATTACCTGTACCCTACAACCCCAAAGAAAACAATATCACACAGAATAAGCATACAGCTTATGTTAAACAGGCGTTTGAAAGACAATCTAATTTTTTGTCTCGAATCATCCCAATAATGGCTACAAAGACAAAAACTATAGATACCTGGTTATATAGTGGTTCCGGACGGATAGAGACATCTCCAAGCTGTTCCTTTGACTATTCTACTTTGGCCCCTTTCAATAATGACGCTATTTCAGAGTATAGATTGGCATTTTTGTTAAGAGGGTCTAATAATTTAACTCCTGCAGAGTGCTATATAGATGATGTCTATTTTGCGTATACGTTGCCGGCAGAATCTGATTCGTTGAACACGAATAAACGTAGGCAACTAATTAGGTGGGATTTTAAAACGGATGATCCAGTGACGCGTTGGACTGCTTCGGAAAATACTGTTAATAAATTGGCTATCATTGACAATGAACAGGGCTTTCTCAAATATAGTGCCCCTTCACTGAGTTTTTTGCTCAGTGATTTTAAAACAATATTAGGACTTGGTAAAAAAAAGAACGAGAATGTAATATATAGTGGCACAGGAAAACTGAATGTTGCCCCCAGTAGGAATGGAAATAGTGAGTTGAAATTAACTCCACGTTCCAAGATTGAATGCAAGATTTCAGCATTAGTTAAGGGTAAGGGTATACTGGAACCATATTTTTGGTGGTACAGTGATGCTGGCGTGGCAAAAAAAAAATGGTTAGGTGAATATTATTTGCCTTCAGAGTATAATCTTTTAGTTAATGACTTTATTATTCCGGTAGAAACAACAGAATATAATATACACCTACGCCTGAAAGGCCAATCCCAGGTGAGTCCCTTTCTCTGGTGGTATGACGGTAATGGTAAAGGGCATCAGATTGGTTTGGCTGATCCTATCCAAGTCGCTGATGAATTCCAAGATATTCATTTCTGCGGCGAATTACCTCCTGAGGCAGTTGAGTTTCGACTCGCCCTGGAAATGTCAGGAGGTTTTTTTGCCAAAAAGGAGTTGATAGTAGATGACGTCTCAATTTCTCTTGAACCAAGCAAAATTATAACAAGCGATAAGGACACGCGTAATTGGACTTCAATATACGCGACCGGTTTTGAAGCTTCAGATCCCATTAGTCCGCCCGGTTGGGGCACATATTCAGAGGGTCGTTCGATAGACTGGCCCTGGGGGCTATCCAAGGAAAGCTTTTCGGGAGAAAATAGCCTGTACCTTAAACAACAAGACAGTGGCGGGTATTGGCTGCACAGCGGAGAAGGTCTTTTGACCCAACCGCCAAGTCGTTCACTTGATACTGCGTATAAAGTCGTTAACAAAGGCGAAGGTGAATACAAATTAACCGGAAAAACAAAAGGCGTCGGTCGCCTGGATCTTTACATCTGGTGGTATACGAAAGCTGGAAAAGCGACCAGTGAATATGTCGGTCGATATTTTCTTCCCTCCGACTATAAGTATTTTGAACAAATATTTACGCTCCCGCCAGAGGCCGTCGAGTACCGGGTCGCTTTTCTTCTGCGAGGACAAAGAGGGTCAGAATCAGCGGTTTTTCTTGACGACATAACAATAGAGAGACCAGAAGAGCAGCTGGTGAAACAATCGACGGATACGCGTAATTGGACCTCAATATACGAGACCGGTTTTGAAGCTTCTGATAGCATTAGTCCGCCCGGTTGGGGCACATATTCAGAGGGTCGTTCGGTAGACTGGCCCTGGGGGCTATCCAAGGAAAGCTTTTCGGGAGAA